>NZ_JBHTDF010000003.1:0-293759 GCF_042666375.1 Nocardioides sp. GCM10030259
CGACCAGGTGCCCTACAACCCCGACCTACACGGCCGGCTCAGCACCCTCACTCAGGAGGCTGCTTGACATAGGGCTCTCAGGCGTCCCCCCGTCCGATCCGGACCAGCGCGCACCCGGAGACCAGCAGCAGGCCCGCCAGTGCGGCGAGCAGCCCGCTCGGACCACCGGCATCGGGCAGCGGCGGAGCGGTCGTCGCCGGCGGCCGGTTCAGCCCGGGTGGGCGCTCCGGCTGCTGCGGGTTGGCGCACGCCACGGTGGCGGGCGGATAGGTCACGCTCGTCGCGTAGTGCGGGTTGACGTCGAACGAGACCGTGATGCCGCCCCGGGTCCAGCCGAAGTTGCGGTCGCCCACGTCGACGTACCGCCCGTCGACGAGGTCCCAGCCCGGCCACATCAGTGGCTCCGTCGCCGAGGCGCCCGGCCACAGCAACCGGCCCGTGAGCGGCAGGTCGCGGACGACGTGGTCGGGCCCGTCGGGATTCACGAACGTGATCCGCAACGGTCGCGGGTCGTCGGTCGCGAAGCCGGCCGGCAGGTCGACCGCGTAGCTCAGGTACGGCACCGTGTCGACGCAGGTCGCATCGACGCCGCCCGGCTCCAGCGGGCACTGCTCGTCCGTGAGCGGCGGGTAGGACAGCACCAGCCGGTCCGCCAGGTTGCCGTCGCGGTCCTCGAGCAGGGTGTCTCCCTTCGCGGTGAACGTGACGTGCGAGTCGTCGGTGATCTCGGCGGTCCAGTACTCGTTCTCCCGGTCGAAGACGACGCGGTCGTTCGCGGAGTAGCACGGGTCGACCGCGCGGACCGTCGGCTGCACCGGTACGGCGACCGGCTGGCAGCCCGTGCCGACCGGTTCGATCACCACCGTTCGCACCCCGTCGACGAACCCGTTGGCGTCGGTCACCTGGTAGCCGTCGGCCGGCGTGGCGGTGACGGTGTAGGTGCCGGGCGCGAGCGAGCCCAGGGTGCGGGGGTCGACCACCGAGCCGGCGGCGTCCCGCGTCACGTACGTGACGCCCTGCTGCACCGGCACGACGATGCCGCCGCCGGTCGCCGCGGCGTCCGGCCCGGGCACGCAGACCCCGGAGGTGATCCCGACGTCCGGGGTCACGCAGGTCGCCGGTGCGGCGACCGTGACGACCCTGGTCGCCGTACTGCCGTCGACCCGCCAGCCCGACGCCGCCGCGTTGTCGAACGCCACCGCCCCGTCGGTCAGGGTCGCGGTGATGACGTAGTCACCGGCCGCGAGGCCGCTCCAGCTCCCGCCCGAGATCGAGTACGCGACGTGGTCACCGGACATCGGGGTGATCGCGGCGGGCACGCCGCAGCTCGCCGCCGGGGTCACGACCGGGTCCGCCAGCGGGGCGACGCAGCCGTGCCGGACCTTCTCCTCGTCGGTCCACGGGGTCGTGTCGTACGGCCCGAAGACCGTCCGGCCGACGAGCGTGTGGCCGGCGTCGGCGACCGCGGTGAGGACGAGTGCCTCGGGCGGCCCGCTCGACTCCCAGTGGTAGCCCGGCCCGTCCGCGTGGGTGAGGCTCGGGCCGGTCGCGCAGTCCGGGGGCGAGTAACCCGGAGCCGTCGCGGTCACCTGGGTGCCCGGGCACTGCTCCGGCGACGTGGGCCAGGCCTTGGTCTCGACGGTCGTCCACTCCGACCACGGTCCGGCCGTCCAGGCCGTGCCGTTCCAGCTGTAGCTGCGGAACCGCGACTGCTTCGTCTTCGTGATGGTGTGTGTCGTGCAGTCCGGCGCGCCGTGCAGCCATCGGTGCTCCACGTCGTCCGGCGGCTGTGCGCAGTCGGTGCCCGGCGGCTGATCGTCCGGCATCTCCGGGCAGGCGTCCGGTGGCTCGCACGGCGACGACGTGCCCGAGCGCTCGAAGGTCCAGCCACGCGCGCCGTCCGGGTCGTCCCAGGCGGTCACCGAGACGGTCCAGCTGTGCGGCGTCGCGGCGTCGCCGAGCGCGAAGGCCTGGCCGTACGACGAGCCGAAGGTCGTCTCGGCGCGGGTCTCCCCGTCGACCACGACCCGGACCGTGTTGGGCCCGCCCGACGCCACGTATCGGGTCAGGTCGACGGTCAGCTGCTCGCAGCTCGCGTCGACCGAGGCGGTGTGTGCAGAAGCCGGGCTGCCGCCGACGGCGACGAGCCCCAGCGAGACCAGGAGCAGTGCTCCCAGCCGTGTCAGGATCGCGAGGATCCGAGGTGTCCCACGGTCGGAACGCGAGGACGCGTGACCGTGAGAGCGCAGGTGAAATGTCGTGTTGTATTTGCCCCCCAGCATCGGGCCACCCTCAGTCGGACTGGTCTAGACGTCTTCGTCGATTTTGGGTATCTGGCCGGAAAGTTTCTGCATCTCCGCGGGAGATCGGACACGGCCGCCGTACGCGAGGATGAGCCGCATGGAGCCCGGACCCGACTTCACCGAGTACGACACCCGCCTCGGCGCGTACGCCGTCATCGCCCGCGACGACCACGTGCTGCTCGCGCTCTGGAACGAGCCCGAGGTGCCGACCTGGACCCTGCCCGGCGGCGGCGTCGAGCTGCACGAGTCACTCGAGGACGGCGCGGTGCGCGAGGTCCGGGAGGAGACCGGGTACGACGTCCTGCTCGGCCGGCTGCTCGGTGTCGACACGCGGGTGAGCGCACCCGGGGACCGCTTCGTCCCGTCGGACCGCTGGCAGAAGAACGTCCGGGTCGTCTACGAGGCGACGATCTCCGGCGGCGACCTGGCTGCCGAGGTCGACGGCACCACCGACGAGGCCCGATGGATCCCGATCGCCGACGTCCCCGGGCTGACCCGGGAGCAGATGGTGGCCCGGTTCGTCGGCTGAGGTTCGTCGGCTGAGGTTCGTCGGCTGAGGTTCGTCGGTCGAGCGGGGAACAATGTCGGCTCGACCTCCGTTGGGCCGAGTGAGCAAACTTGAGTTGAGTCGACTCAACTAATTTGTCAGACTCACTGCGGCAGCGCACGATGGCTGCGAAGCAGGACCCAACACCGGAGGTAGGAAAGACATGGCACGTGCGGTCGGCATCGACCTGGGCACGACGAACAGCGTCGTGGCCGTCCTGGAGGGTGGCGAGCCCACCGTCATCGCGAACGCGGAGGGTGCGCGCACCACTCCGTCCGTCGTGGCCTTCGCCAAGTCCGGCGAGGTGCTGGTCGGCGAGGTGGCCAAGCGGCAGGCCGTCACCAACGTCGACCGGACCATCCGGTCGGTCAAGCGCCACATGGGCACCGACTGGAAGCAGAAGATCGACGACAAGGACTTCACGCCTCAGCAGATCAGCGCGTTCGTGCTGCAGAAGCTGAAGCGCGACGCCGAGGCCTACCTCGGCGAGCCGGTCACCGACGCGGTGATCACGGTCCCGGCGTACTTCTCCGACTCCCAGCGCCAGGCCACCAAGGAGGCCGGCGAGATCGCGGGCCTCAACGTCTCCCGCATCGTCAACGAGCCCACCGCGGCCGCGCTGGCCTACGGCCTCGACAAGGGCGACGACCAGACCATCCTCGTCTTCGACCTCGGCGGCGGCACGTTCGACGTGTCCCTCCTCGAGATCGGCGAGGGCGTGGTCGAGGTCAAGGCGACCTCCGGCGACAACCACCTCGGTGGTGACGACTGGGACGCCCGGATCGTCGAGTGGATGGTCAAGAAGTTCAAGGACAACAACGGCGTCGACCTCGGTGCCGACAAGATCGCCAAGCAGCGCCTCCAGGAGGCCGCGGAGAAGGCGAAGATCGAGCTCTCCTCCTCGAGCGAGACCACGATCCACCTGCCCTACATCACCCACGGCGAGTCCGGCCCGCTGCACTTCGAGGAGAAGCTCACCCGCAGCGAGTTCCAGAAGCTCACCTCCGACCTGCTCGACCGCACCAAGGCGCCGTTCCAGAGCGTGCTCAAGGACGCCGGAGTCAACGTCAGCGGCATCGACCACGTCGTGCTCGTCGGCGGCTCCACCCGCATGCCCGCGGTGACCGACGTGGTGAAGGAGCTGCTCGGCGGCAAGGAGCCCAACAAGGGCGTCAACCCGGACGAGGTCGTCGCCGTCGGCGCGGCCCTGCAGGCCGGCGTGCTCAAGGGCGAGGTCAAGGACGTGCTGCTCCTCGACGTCACCCCGCTGTCGCTCGGCATCGAGACCAAGGGCGGCGTGATGACCACCCTCATCGAGCGCAACACCACCATCCCGACCAAGCGGTCCGAGATCTTCACGACCGCCGACGACAACCAGCCGTCGGTCGAGATCAAGGTCGCCCAGGGCGAGCGCCAGATGTGGTCGCAGAACCAGCCGCTCGGCAACTTCGAGCTGACCGGCCTCCCGCCGGCCCCGCGCGGCGTGCCGAAGATCGAGGTCACCTTCGACATCGACGCCAACGGCATCGTGCACGTGACCGCGAAGGACCAGGCCTCCGGCAAGGAGCAGTCGATGACGATCTCCGGCGGCTCCGCGCTGTCGAAGGACGACATCGACCGGATGGTCAAGGAGGCCGAGCAGTACGCCGAGGAGGACGCCCAGCGTCGCGCCGCGGTCGAGACCCGCAACCAGGCCGACCAGCTCGTCTACACGACCGAGAAGTTCCTCGCCGACAACGCCGAGAAGCTGCCCGAGGACGTGAAGACCGAGGTGCAGGCCGACGTCGACGCGCTCAAGGCGGTCCTCGAGAAGGACGACGCGTCCGCCGAGGACCTCCAGGCCGGCATCACCAAGCTCGGCGAGTCCAGCCAGAAGATGGGCGCGGCGATGTACGCCGCGGCCGAGGCCGACCAGGCCGCCGCGGGCGGCACGGACGGCTCGACGGGCGAGGCCGACGACGACGTCGTCGACGCCGAGATCGTCGACGAGGACACCAACGAGGGCGAGAACAAGTGACCGAAGAGAGTCACGCCGACGAGGAGCTCTCGGCGGTCGAGGAGGTTGCGCAGCAACCGTCTCGAAACCCCGAGAGCCCTACGGAGGAGTCCGAGGTCGATGGTTTCGAGGCGGGCGCCAGCGCGCCTTCCTCAACCACCGACGAGGCCGTGGAGGACGAGCTCGCCGTCGCCCGCCGCCAGCTGGCGGAGCGCACCAACGACCTCCAGCGGCTGCAGGCCGAGTTCGTCAACTACAAGCGCCGGGTCGAGCGGGACCGCGAGCTGATCAAGGAGAACGCGACGTTCGCCGCGCTCGCCCCGATCGTCGACGTCCTCGACACCGTCGACCGGGCCCGTGAGCACGGCGACCTCGACCCGGGGTTCCGGGCCGTCGCCGACCAGCTCGAGCGGGTCGTCGCCGGGGTCGGGCTCGCGAAGTTCGGCGCGCCCGGCGAGGCGTTCGACCCCACGATCCACGAGGCGCTGAGCCACATCGGCGAGGACCCCGAGGTCGAGGTGACCACCTGCAAGGTGATCGCCAAGGCCGGGTACCGGATCGGCGACCGGGTCGTCCGCGCCGCGCAGGTGCTCGTCGTCGACCCGGCGTCGAGCTGACCGCCGACGACAGCAGGGAGGGAGGTGTGCGATGAGCAGTGACGGATTCCGTGCCGACTGGGCGCAGAAGGACTTCTACAAGGTGCTCGGCGTCCCCAAGGACGCGACCAACGACGAGGTCAAGAAGGCCTACCGCAAGCTCGCGCGCGCCAACCACCCCGACTCCAACCCCGGCGACACCGCCAAGCACGACACCTTCAAGGCGGTCGCCGAGGCCTACGACGTCGTCGGCGACCCCGAGAAGCGCAAGAAGTACGACGAGATGCGGTCGGCCTACGCCGGCGGCTTCGGCGGCTTCGGCGGCGGAGGGTTCCCGGGCGGTGGTGGCGCCGGAGGCTTCGACATCAACGACCTGCTCCGCGACCGCGCGGCCGGTGGTGGCGGCTTCGGCGACATGTTCGGCGACCTCTTCGGTGGCGGCCGCGGCGGCCGCGGCTCCCGGCGTACGGCGCGCGCGCAGAAGGGCGCCGACGTTGAGACCACGGCGACGATCAGCTTCACCGACGCCATCGAGGGCGTGACGGTGTCGCTGCGGCTGACCGCCGACTCCGCCTGCCCCGACTGCAAGGGCACGGGCGGCAAGCCGGGCACGAAGCCGCACGTCTGCCCCGAGTGCGAGGGCGCCGGCTTCATCGTGGCGTCCGCGGGCGGCGCGTTCTCGATCAACGAGACGTGCCCGATGTGCGGTGGGCGGCAGCTCGTCTACGACGAGCCGTGCCCGACCTGCAGCGGCAGCGGCCGCGGCGTCTCGTCGCGCACGATCCAGGCGCGGATCCCCGCCGGCGTCAAGGACGGCCAGCGGATCCGGCTGCGCGGCAAGGGCGCGCCCGGCGAGAGCGGCGGACCGGCGGGCGACCTCTACGTCACCGTGAAGGTGTCCTCGCACCGCCTCTTCGGGCGCAAGGACCACAACCTCACGCTCGACGTGCCGGTCTCGTTCGACGAGCTCGCGCTCGGCGCCGACATCAGGATCCCCACGCTGGGCGGCGCCCCGGTGACGCTCAAGGTCCCGCCGGGCACGCCCAACGGCCGCACCTTCCGGGTCCGCGGGCGCGGTGCCCCGAAGGCCGACGGGAGCAAGGGCGACCTGCTCGCGACGGTCCAGGTCACGGTGCCGGCGTCCGTCGAGGGCCCGGCCCGCGACGCCATCGAGGCCTACCGGACCGCGATGGCCGGTCGGCCGTTGCGCACCAAGCTCTTCGAGGACGCATGATGCGCGGCCGCACGCCCTTCGAGCCGCCGTCGCCCGACGCCGCGGTCTTCGTGATCAGCGTCGCGGCCGAGCTCAGCGGACTGCACCCGCAGACCCTGCGCACCTACGAGCGGATGGGGCTGATCACGCCCGGTCGCACCGGCGGTGGCGGCCGGCGCTACTCCGCCCGTGACATCGAGCTGCTGCGCGAGATCAGCGACCTGACGTCGTCGGGCATCGGCATCGAGGGCGTGCGCCGCATCCTCGAGCTCGAGCACCGGGCCGCCGCGCTGGCGGCGCGCAACGAGGAGCTCCAGGCCGAGCTCGCCGCGACCCGCGAGGCCCTGCGCCAGGCGATGACCGCCCGGCGTACCCAGGCGCCGCCGAGCCGGCTGCCCGCCCTGCGACCGCCGGACCCCGATCAGTCGCTGGTGGTCTGGCGCCGGAGCCGCTGAGTCGGGCATGCCCTGAGACGACGCTGACCCGCCCGGGGATCCGGGCGGGTCAGCGGTCTGTCAGCGGTGAGTGCGGGACCTCAGGGGACCAGCGTCACGGTGATCGGGGCGGAGTAGATGTAGTCGTCGAACCCGGCGTCGTCGGTGTAGTACGCGTAGTAGGTGACGGTGGTGCCGGGCGTGATGCCACGCTTCTCGAGATCGCTCATGAACTCGTAGTGGCTGAACTCGAAGGCGCCGTTCGTGCCCACCGGCGCCATGCAGCAGTAGTCCGGGGACGACGAGCCACCCTTGATGTTGCCGTCCTTGTAGATGTCGACCCAGCCCTTGGTGGCGACCGCGTCCTTGAAGTTCACGGTGCCGGTGATCGCGGTGCCGGAGTACTGGTAGGCGTCGATGGCGGCCTGGGAGTAGGTCAGCGAGGTCGCCGAGACGGCGATCGCGGAGTTGTAGACCCGGACGCTGGTGGTCTTCTTCTTGCTCTTGTACTTCGCCGTGACCTTGTACGAGCCGGGCGCGGTGGTGCTCGCCAGCTGGTATGACGCCTTGCCCTTCTTGAGCTTGGCGGTGCGCACGGCCGTCCCGTTGAGCAGGAACGTGACCTTGCCCTTGGCCTTCTTCTTGCCCTTGGCGACGGTCGCGGTGACCTTCACGCCGGGCTGCCCGTAGTGGGAGTAGCCCTTCTTGCCCTTGCTCAGCTTGATCTTGAGCTTCTTCTTGGCCTTGGCGGCCACCTGCGTGTGCTGCTCGACCTGGCTGGTGGCGCCCGGCGTGGCGTTCGCGGCCGTGGTGATGGCGGCCGTGGGCACGCTCAGGGCCAGCGCCGCGACGAACGCCGTGGCGGTGCGACTGATGAGGTTCATGCGCTCTGCTCTCTGCATCGGGAGTTGATCGGAACTCCCTGGAGCGGATGGCCCCCGAGATGTCCCCCGTTGTGACGTGGTGGTGCTGCCCGTGGGGCGGGTGGGGCAAACAGGTGGTCTAGTCCAGTCCGCGGGAACCATGGGGGCCTTTCAAGAGTTGAGTGGAATGGACTCAACTTTTCTGATGTTGTTCCGATGGAACGTCACCCGGTGGTGGCCCACGCACGAGATCAGCAGGAGAATCACGCCCATGAGCCAGTTCGGCGCCGAGAAGTTCACGACCCGCAGCCGCGAGGCGATCGAGGCCGCCCAGGTGGCAGCGACCACCGCAGGCAACTCCGCCGTCGAGCCCGTCCACCTCCTCGTCGCCCTGCTCCTCCAGGAGGGGGGCACCCCCGCCTCGCTGGTGAGCAAGTCCGGCGCGGACCCTGCAGCGCTGGTGCGCGCGGCGGTCGCCGTCCGCGACGGCCTGCCCAGCGCCAGTGGCGCGAGCGTGCAGGCGCCGAAGGCGTCGCCGGCGCTGACCCGCGTGCTGGCGAGCGCGCTCGACCTCGCGGGCAGTCTCAACGACGACTACGTCGCGACGGAGCACCTGCTGATCGCGATCGCGACCGTCGAGAGCCCGGCGCAGAAGGTGCTCACCGACGCGGGCCTGACCGCCGACGGCCTGCGCGAGGGCCTGACGGCCGTGCGCGGCAACCGGCGGGTGACGAGCGAGGACGCGGAGTCGACGTACGAGGCGCTGGAGAAGTACTCCGTCGACCTGACCGCCGCGGCCGAGGAGGGCCGGCTCGACCCGGTCATCGGCCGCGACGCCGAGATCCGCCGCGTGGTGCAGGTGCTGTCGCGGCGTACGAAGAACAACCCGGTGCTGATCGGCGAGCCCGGCGTCGGCAAGACCGCCGTCGTCGAGGGCCTCGCCCAGCGCGTCGTCGCCGGCGACGTGCCCGACTCGCTCAAGGGCCGCCGGGTGCTCAGCCTCGACCTGACCGCGATGGTCGCGGGCGCGAAGTACCGCGGCGAGTTCGAGGAGCGGCTCAAGGCCGTGCTCGACGAGATCAAGTCGGCCGAGGGCCAGGTCATCACGTTCATCGACGAGCTCCACACGGTCGTCGGCGCCGGCGCCGGCGGCGACTCCGCGATGGACGCCGGCAACATGCTCAAGCCGATGCTCGCCCGCGGCGAGCTGCACATGATCGGCGCGACCACGCTCGACGAGTTCCGCGAGCGCATCGAGAAGGACCCCGCGCTCGAGCGTCGCTTCCAGCAGGTCTTCGTCGGCGAGCCGAGTGTCGAGGACACCATCCAGATCCTGCGCGGCATCCAGGAGAAGTACGAGGCGCACCACGGCGTCCGCATCACCGATGCCGCGCTGGTCGCCGCGTCCACCCTGTCCGACCGCTACATCAGCGGCCGCCAGCTGCCCGACAAGGCGATCGACCTGATCGACGAGGCCGCGTCGCGGCTGCGCATGGAGATCGAGTCGTCGCCGGAGGAGATCGACCAGCTCCGCCGGCAGGTCGACCGGCTCAAGATGGAGCAGTTCGCGCTCGAGAAGGAGACCGACGACGCCTCCCGCGAGCGGCTCGACGCGCTGCGCCAGGACCTCGCCGACCAGGAGGAGCAGCTGCGCGCGCTCGAGGCCCGGTGGGACCTCGAGAAGCAGTCGCTCGAGGGCGAGGGCGAGCTGCGCCGCCAGCTCGACCAGCTGCGCATGGAGGCCGACCGGCTGCTGCGCGAGGGCAACCTCGAGGGCGCGAGCCGGATCAACTACGAGTCGATCCCGTCGCTCGAGCGGAAGATCAGCGAGGTCGTCGCGGCCGAGAAGGCCGACGTCGAGCCGCTGGTCGGTGACGAGGTCGGCGCCGAGCAGGTCGCCGAGGTCGTCGAGGCTTGGACCGGCATCCCGGTCGGCCGGATGCTCGAGGGCGAGACCGCCAAGCTGCTCCGCATGGAGGAGGTCATCGGCGAGCGCCTGATCGGCCAGCGCGCCGCGGTCACGGCCGTCAGCGACGCCGTACGCCGATCGCGGGCCGGCCTCTCCGACCCCAACCGGCCGACGGGCTCGTTCCTCTTCCTCGGCCCGACCGGCACCGGCAAGACCGAGCTCGCGAAGTCGCTGGCCGACTTCCTCTTCGACGACGAGCGCGCGATCGTGCGCATCGACATGAGCGAGTACTCCGAGAAGCACTCGGTGGCCCGCCTGGTCGGCGCCCCTCCGGGCTACGTCGGGTACGACGAGGGCGGCCAGCTCACCGAGGCCGTGCGGCGCCGTCCGTACTCGGTGGTGCTGCTCGACGAGGTCGAGAAGGCCCACCCCGAGGTCTTCGACATCCTGCTGCAGGTGCTCGACGACGGACGGCTCACCGACGGCCAGGGCCGCACGGTCGACTTCCGCAACACGCTGCTGATCCTGACCAGCAACCTCGGCTCGAGCTTCCTCGTCGACCCCACGCTCGACCTGGAGAAGAAGCGCGAGTCCGTGATGGCGACGGTGCGGGCGTCGTTCAAGCCGGAGTTCCTCAACCGGCTCGACGAGGTCGTGATCTTCGAGGCGCTGACGCTCGACGAGCTGACGCACATCGTCGACCTCCAGCTCGGCCTGCTCGAGAAGCGGCTCGCCGTCCGGCGGATCACGATCTCGGTCACCGAGGACGCGAAGCGCTGGCTCGCCGACACCGGCTACGACCCGGCGTACGGCGCGCGGCCGCTGCGCCGCCTGATCCAGACCGCCATCGGCGACCCGCTGGCGAGGATGCTGATCGGCGGGCAGGTCGCCGACGGCGGGTCGGTGACCGTCGACAGGGGTGACGCCGGTCTCGAGATCCGCACGTGACCCCTGCGTCGGCTCACGTGGGACGGACACCATCGTCCGCGATGACGTCTGAACCGTGATCTGAGCGCGACCGTCCCCGTGATGGAATGACGGCGTGGGCGAACCGGTGCGCGATCGACCCCGCCAGGTGACGCTGGCGGGCTGGCTGCTGATGGTCGGGTCGGGGTTCGTCGTCCTGCTCGTGTACCAGCGCGTCGGCTCCCTGCACTCGCTCGAGACGCAGGCGGCGGTCGACCGATTCCTGTCCGAGCCGCCGGGCTCCGACCTCGGCGTCTCCGACGACACGGTGATCTCCGTGATGCGCACGCTCGCGATGGTGACCGGTGGGTGCGCGGCGGCCGCGGGCATCCTGGGCTACCAGGTGCTGCGCCGCAGCCGGAGCGCCCGGCTCGCGGTGAGCGTGCTCGCGGTGCCGCTCTTCTTCGCCGGCCTGGTGACCGGCGGGTTCCTCACGTCGGTCGTCGCCGCGTCGGCGGCGATCCTGTGGCTCCAGCCGTCGCGCGCGTGGTTTCGAGACGCTCCCTCGTCCCTCGGGAGCTCCTCAACCCAAGGGTTCGGCGGCACGGCCCCGCCGGATCGGCGGCCGGCGCCCTCGGCGACCCCGACCTCCCCGCCTCCGGTGCAGCCCACGGCGTACGCCGGTCCGGCGGCCCGGCCCGCGCCCACCGGCCGTCCGGCAGCCGTGCTCTGGGCCTGTGTGCTGACCTGGATCTGCACCGCCGCGACCGTGGTCGGCCTGGTCGCGAGCGCCGTCGTGCTCGCGGTCTCGCCCGACCCGCTGCTCGACCAGATGCACCGCGACAACCCGGAGCTGGCCGAGCAGGGGATCTCCGACGACCTGCTGCTGACGGCGACGTACCTGATGATGGCGGTCATCGTCCTGTGGTGCGTCGCCGCGGCGGTCCTGGCCGCACTGGTGCTGCGCCGCGCCGACTGGGCGCGCATCGTGCTGATCATCTCCGCCGCCACCGCCGGGGCCCTCAGCCTGCTCGGCTCGCTCCTCGGCGCGGTCCTGCTCGCCCTCCCGCTGCTCGCCAGCGCGCTCTGCATCGGCTTCCTGGTGCGCCCCGAGACCCGCGCCTGGTTCGCGGATCGTCGGGATACCCCCTGACGTCTTCGGGGTGTCCCGGCCCGAACGACCCCGAAATCGTCAGGGACTACCGCGACAGGTCGGCCTTCGAGAGCCGCGCGATGCCCTCCTCGATGACCGCCAGGTCCTTGCAGAACGCCCAGCGGACCAGGTGGCGACCGGCGTCGGAGTCGTAGAAGCCCTGGGTGGGGATCGCGACGACGCCGGCGCGCTCGGGGAGGGCGCGGCAGAAGGCCATGCCGTCCTCCCAGCCGAGGGCGGAGATGTCGGTGCTGGCGAAGTAGGTCCCCTCGGGCACGCGTACGTCGAGGCCGACGTCGGCCAGCCCCGCGCAGAGCAGGTCGCGACGCGCCCTGAGGTCGGCGGCCAGCGCGGCCGGGAAGTCCGGCTCCTCGTCGAGGGCGTGGGCGACGGCCGGCTGGAGCGGTGACCCCGACGTGAACGTCAGCCACTGCTTTGCGGCGAGCACGGCCCCGACGAGCTCGGCCGGGCCGGTCGCCCAGCCGACCTTCCAGCCGGTGAACGAGTAGGACTTGCCGGCGCTCGAGAGGCTGAGCGTCCGCTCGAACATCCCGGGCATCGTCGCCAGCGGGACGTGGTCGTGGCCGTCGTACACCAGGTGCTCGTAGACCTCGTCGGTGATGACCACGAGGTCGTGCTCGATCGCGACCTCGGCGACGGCCCGGAGCTCGGCGGGGGTGAGGACCGTGCCGGTCGGGTTGTGCGGCGAGTTCAGCAGCACGAAGCGGGCACGCGGCGTGACCGCCGCCCGCAGCTCGTCGGCGTCCAGCCGGAAGCCGGGGGACCGCAGCGTCACGGGACGGCGGACGCCGCCGGCCATCTGGATCATCGCCGTGTAGGAGTCGTAGTAGGGCTCGAGCACGACCACCTCGTCGCCGGGGTTCACCAGCCCGAGCAGCGCGGCCGCGACGCCCTCGGTGCAACCGGTGGTGACGACGACCTGGCTGTCCGGGTCGAGCTCGAGCCCGTAGTGGCGCAGCTGGTGGCGGGCGATCGCCTGCCGGAGGGCGGGTACGCCGGGGCCGGGCGCGTACTGGTTCTGCCCGCTCTCGAGCGCGTGCACGGCGCGGGCGATGACCTCCGGAGGACCGTCGACGTCGGGGAAGCCCTGCCCGAGGTTGACCGACTGGGTCCGCACGGCGAGCGCCGACATCTCGGAGAAGATCGTCGGGGGGATGCCGTCGAGACGCTGCGCGAGCATGCAGCCGACAGTAGCTAGGCTCTGGAGGCGTGGACGAGACCCTCGCTGCCGACATCGACGCGATCTGCCGACTGACCGGGGAGTTCACGCTCCGCTCGGGCCAGCAGGCCACCGAGTACTTCGACAAGTACCTGTTCGAGGCCGATCCGCAGCTGCTGCTCCGCGTGGCCCGCGAGATGATCTCGCTGCTGCCGCCCGACACCGACCTGCTCGGCGGGCTCGAGCTCGGCGGGGTGCCGATCGCGACGATGGTCAGCAGCCTGACCGGCCGGCCGGCCCTCTTCGTGCGCAAGAAGGCCAAGGAGTACGGCACCTGCAAGCTGGCCGAGGGCCCGGACGTCGCCGGGCGCCGGGTGACCCTGGTCGAGGACGTGATCACCACCGGCGGCGCCGTACGCGACGCGACGCGGGCGCTCCGCGAGGCCGGCGCCACGGTCGAGGTCGTGGTCTGCGCGATCGACCGAAGTCCCGCGGGCGAGAACCCGCTCGCCGACGTCGGGCTCGAGGTGCGGCCGGTCCTCACCAAGGCACAGCTGGACGCCGCTCGGGGCTGATGGTCGCGGTGGCGGCCTCGGACGACCTCGGCGTCGTCGGGGAGGCGGCTGTCGACCTGATGCAGGCGATCGGTGCGCCCGGCGTCGGTCTGCTGCTCGCGGTCGAGGCGCTCTTCCCGCCCATCCCCAGCGAGATCGTGCTGCCGCTGGCGGGCTTCGCGGCCAACCGGGGCACCTTCTCGCTGGCGGCTGCGCTGGCCTGGTCGATCCTGGGGTCGCTCGCCGGAGCACTGCTGCTCTACGGGGGCGGACGGCGGTTCGGCCGCGACCGGGCCCTGGCGCTCTGGGTGCGCCTCCCGCTCGTGGACGAGGACGACTTCGTGCGCACGGAGGAGTGGTTCGACCGGCACGGCCAGAAGGCCGTCCTCCTCGGCCGGATGGTGCCGATCTTCCGCAGCCTGATCTCGATCCCGGCCGGGACGCATCGGATGCCCCTCGGCCGTTTCGTGCTGCTCACCACCGTCGGCAGCGCGATCTGGAACACCGTCTTCATCGGGGCCGGCTACCTCCTCGGGGAGGAGTGGCACCTGGTCGAGGAGGCCGCCGGCTGGCTCCAGTACGCCGTGGTGGCGCTGGTCGCCGCGGGGTTCGGCTGGTGGCTGGTGCGCCGGGTCAGGCGCCGTCGCCGCCGCGCTGGTGGGTCGTCGTCGGCATCCCCATGATGTCGAGGTCCGGCACGCCGTCGCCGTCGTTGTCGTCGGCGCGACGGCTCGACGTACGACGGTGCCGCCACCACTCGTAGGCGATCGGGACGACCGTGAAGGCGAGGATGACGAGGATCGCCTTGTCGATGTTCTCGCCGAGGCCCGGGAACGCCTGGCCGAGGGTGAACCCGAGCAGCAGGATGCTGCCGACCCAGAGGACCGCGCCGATGAAGCTCCACACCAGGAACCGGCGGCGGTCCATACGGGTGACGCCGGCGACGACGGTGATGAAGGTGCGCACGAACGGGACGAAGCGGCCGATGACCAGCGCCTTGTTGCCGTGCTTCTCGAAGAACGCGTGGGTCTGGTCGAAGTACTTCTTCTTGAGGAGCCGGCCGTCGCGCTCGTAGAGCGGTGGCCCGATGGCGCGGCCGATCTCGTAGCCGACGACGTTGCCGAGGAAGGCCGCGATCGTCAGCAGCACGGACGCGATGAGGAGCTCCACGACCGGCGGGGTGCCGAACATGTCGATGCGGCCGGAGTTGAGGAAGAGGCCGAGCGCGAAGAGCAGCGTGTCGCCGGGGAGGAACGGGAAGAAGAGCCCGCACTCGATGAACACGATGAGGAGGCTGACCCAGTAGAAGGCTCCTCCGAACTTGTCGAGGAGCCAGTTGGGATCCATCCAGTCCATGCCGAGCAACATCGGCTGCACGAGCAGGACATCGATCACGCGACAACGGTACCTGTCGGCTCAACGCGTTTTGGTATCGACGGGATGGCCCGTTAGCCAATGGTTACCTCTCGGCGGGTTAGGGTCGCGCGCGTGGGCGCCGACGACGAGACCCGCGCGCCGTACGACCCGATGCCGCACGGCCCGGCCGAGGTGGGTGTCGGGCCGTGGGTCGGCCCGTGGCCGGAGGGGGAGCAGTACGACGCGCGCCTGCTCGCCGAGGGGGACCGGCGCAACGTCGTCGACCGGTACCGCTACTGGACCGTCGAGGCCATCGTGGCCGACCTGGACGCCCGGCGGCACGACTTCCACGTCGCGATCGAGAACTGGCAGCACGACTTCAACATCGGGACGATCGTCCGCTCCGCGAACGCCTTCCTGGCCGCCGAGGTGCACATCGTCGGCAACCGCCGCTGGAACCGCCGAGGCGCCATGGTGACCGACCGCTACCAGCACGTGCGGCACCACCCGACCGTGGCCGACCTGGCGGCGTACCTCCACGGGCGCGGCGTCGTCCTGTACGGCGTCGACAACCTGCCCGGCTCGCTCCACCTGGAGACGACCTCGCTGCCGCGCCGGGTCTGCTTCCTCTTCGGCCAGGAGGGGCCCGGCCTCTCCGACGGCGCCCGCGAGGCGTGTGATGCGACGTTCTCGATCGCCCAGTTCGGCTCCACCCGGTCGATCAACGCCTCCGCCGCGGCCGCCATCGCCATGCACGCCTGGGTACGGCAGTACGCCGACCTGTCCGGCGAGGACGCCTGGCGCGGCTGAGCCTCAGCCTCGGGCCGGCTGACGCCGGTCGACCGCGAGCCGGATCCGCACCCGCGCGCCGTCCTGCGTCACGGCAGCGACCCGCAGCCGGCCGCTCGTGATCCGGCGGGGGAGCAGCGGCGCGCCCGCGCCGAGCGTCACCGGGCACATGCCGAGCACGATCTCGTCGAGCAGCCCGGCGTCGTCGAACTGGCCGACCAGGTCGCCACCGCCGACGACCCAGATGCCGCCCTCGACGGTCGCCGCGCGGAGTCTCGAAGAGCCAGTCGAGGGAGTTGTGCTCGTCCGCGATGAATCCGTCGAGGGTGCAGGCGGTGAAGTAGATGACCTTCGGCATGCACCGACGCTAGGCCCGCGGATCGGTCGCCGTCAGTGGTTGCTGGCGAGGGCGGTGCGGAGCGCCTCGAGGCCGCGGTGGCCATGTGACTTCACCGTGCCCTCGCTGATCCGCAGCTCGGCCGCGGTCTCGGCGACGGAGAGCCCCAGCCAGTGGCGGAGCACGACGACCTTGCGCTGCATCACCGGGAGCGCCTGGAGGGCGTCGAAGAGCGCGGACCGCTCCTCGACCGGCACCCCGGCGGGTGCCGGCCGGTCACGCTCCGGGAGCCCCGCGGACTCCCGCCGCCACGGGCGCCGCGCCTCGTCGATACCGGCCCGCACGATGATCGTCCTGACGTAGGCCTCCTCCCGTCCGTCGCGGTTGATCCGCGGCCACGCGACGTAGAGCTTCGTCAGCGCGGTCTGGACGAGATCGTCGGCACGGTGCCAGTCGCCACAGATCGCGTACGCGATCCGGCGCAGGTGGGTGCGGCGGGCGCGGACGAACTCCGAGAACGCCGCGTCGCGCTCCGCGGCCCTCACAGCAGGCCACCGCCGCCCTCGGCGTACCGGCCACGTGCGAAGTCGAGGAACGCGTCGAGCGTCGCGCCCACCTCGGGCCTCGCCTCCACCGCGATGAACTCGGGCTTCGCGGCGTCCGCCGTGCTGCGAGCGAGCACGTAGTAGCGGCTGCCGTCGAGGCGGACCTCGGCGACGGCGCTGCGATCGCGGGCGGTCGCCCAGCTGGCCGGAAGGTCGGGGTGCGGACGCTGCCGGAGGACCGTGACACCATCGAGCGGTTCCAGCCCCTCGGTGTCACCGGCGAACCGGACCAGCGGCACGTCGGTGCGACCGGGCCACCCTCCGTCGGGGGTCGTCGGCGCTGTCGGTGCGTCGCCGTCGAGCAGGAACGTGGTCTTCTCCCGCGCGACCCAGCTGTCGAAGTCCGTGTGGATGAACCGCGCGGGCATGCTGCTCGAGGAGCCGCTGCCCTCGTCGTCGACGTAGCCGACCCACCAGGTGATCTCGCCCCGGGCACCGCGGTAGGACACCGCCACGGACCAGCCACCGTCCGGGCGGACGTGCAAGGGATCGTCGACGACCTTCAGGAGCTTCACCCGGGGCGACACGTGCAGGCCGTCGGGCTGGGCGGCGAGCGGCCAGTCCAGGGGCAGGCCACGGTCGACGATGACCGGGACTTCCGGACGGGTCGGAGGTGGCGTCGCGTCGACAGCGTCGGATGAGGTCGCGCTCGGCGACGGCGCGGCGGGCTGCGGCGTCGCGCGGTCGCCGCCACCGCCACTGGTGACGATCGCGGTGGCTCCGACGGCGATGACGGCCACGGCGAGCATCGACCCCGCCTCGACCAGACGCCGGCGGCGCAGCGCCGCGCGGCCCCGGGTCACCAGCAGCTCCGGTCCGGTCACGGGCGGCCCGTCGCCGAACGAACGGTCGATCTCGTCGCGGATGTCGGTGTCCATGCAGGGGATACGCAGATCGTCGGCCGTCGGTTGTCAGCCGGCGAGGAGATTCTGCAGCGCCGCGACCGCGTCGGGTGCGTCGGTGACGACGGTGCCGACGTCCTCCGGCAGCTCCCACGGGTCGATGAGCACGAGCGGGACGCCGGTACGCCGCGCGAGGGCGATCTCGCTCAGCGTGCCCCAGCTGCACCCGATCGCCAGGACGGCGTCGGCGGCCCGCACGATCAGCCCGTTGCGGAGCTCACCGAGCCCGGTGGGCAGCAGGTAGGTGTGCTCGGAGGTCCCCTCGGCGCGGTCGTGACCGGGCATCAACCCGATCGAGACCCCGCCCGCGTCGCGGGCGCCGCGGGCGGCCGCCTGCATCACGCCGTGGTGGCCGCCGGTCAGCAGCACGGCGCCCGCCCCGGCGAGGCGTCGTCCGGCCTCCTCGGCGTGGGCGAGGTCGGACGGCCGGGCGCCGTCGGCCGGGCCGACCACCGCGACGTACCGGCCTGCCAGCGACATGGCCTCACGCTACGGCGTGGTGTCCTCCACGAGCAGCGAGCGCAGCGACTCGAGCGCACGTGACGTGTGGCTCTTGACCGTGCCCGGGCTGATGCGGAGCTCCGTCGCGGTCTCCTCCACCGAGAGCCCCAGCCAG
This sequence comes from Nocardioides sp. GCM10030259, assembly GCF_042666375.1. Taxonomy (NCBI): domain Bacteria; kingdom Bacillati; phylum Actinomycetota; class Actinomycetes; order Propionibacteriales; family Nocardioidaceae; genus Nocardioides; species Nocardioides sp. GCM10030259. The sequence continues at coordinate 18,260 of NZ_JBHTDF010000003.1, forward strand.
TGCCGCAGCAGCACCGTGCGGCGCTGCATGTCCGGGAGCCGCCGGAGAGCGTCGAGCAGCGCCGACGTCTCCTCGTACGCCGGCAGCGCTGGGGCGACGGCATCCGGTGGGGTCGCGCTCGCCCGCTCCCGACGCCAGGGTCGCCGGTGCTCGTCGATGTCGGCACGCACCAGGATCGTGCGGACGTATGCCTCCTCGGCGCCCTCGCGCCGCAGCCGCGGCCAGGCCAGGTAGAGCTTCGTGAGCGCGGTCTGGAGGAGGTCCTCGGCGCGGTGCCAGTCGCCGCAGATCGCGTAGGCGATCCGGCGCAGGTGCTGCTGACGGGCGGCGACGAACGCGACGTACTCGTCCTCCAGCGAGGCCTTCACGACGACGTCCGGCTGGGGATCATCGGGTCGTGGGTGTAGCCGAACCACCCGCCGCCCAGCGAGAGGCTGTCGCGCACCCATTCGTCGAAGGTGCGGTCGGGATCGGGGACGTCCGACTGGAATCCGCTCTCGCCGAAGTCCTTCGTCGCGGTGAGCAGCATCCAGACGGTCTCGCCGTCGGCTGAGACCTCCAGGGCTGCCGAGACGCCGTAGGCATCGCCGAGCACGTTGTCGTAGTAGCCGGTCACCTCGACGTCTGCGTATCCCCGCACGACCTTGCCGGAGCCGTCGAGGTGGATGTCATCCCATCCGATGCCGCGACGGCCGCAGGGGCCGAGGGAGTCCGTTTCGCACTTGGCGGCCGTCTCCGGGTCGACCGGCACCGGCGTCGCCACCTTCACCGCGGTGGTCGTGGGGCCGGCCGGCTCGACCTCGCGGTCGGAGGTGGCGAGCGGTTGGATGCCGCCGATGGCAACGGCGGCGACGACGGCGCCGGCGACGACCGTGCCCACCGCGCCCCCGGTGCGTCGGCGGCGGGCTCGCCGCCCCCGCGCGACGTACTCCCGGGGGTCGCGCAGCGGTGGCTCGCCCCCGAAGGACCGCTCGACCTCCACCCCGATCAGCTCGTCGATCCCCGCGCTCATGGTGTCTCCCGTCCGTCGTCCCGACACCCCCAGAACGGAGCGCCCGGACGATCGGTTGTCACCGTAGGCCGGATCGGGAGCTCCTGAGGGACGAACGGCCTTCGGGCGACGGACGGGTAGCCACTAGGGTCGATGGCAGAGATACGCCGTTCGCTGGAGGAGCGCAGTCAGATGCCCATCGTGACCCCCGAGAAGTACGCCGAGATGCTGGACACCGCCAAGGCGGGAGCGTTCGCGTTCCCGGCGATCAACGTGTCCTCCTCGCAGACCCTCAACGCTGCCCTCAAGGGCTTCGCCGACGCCGGCTCCGACGGCATCATCCAGGTCTCGACCGGTGGGGCGGAGTACCTCTCCGGCCCATCGGTGAAGGACATGGTCACCGGGTCCGCCGCGTTCGCGGCGTACGCCGCCGAGGTCGCGAAGAACTACCCGGTCAACATCGCACTGCACACCGACCACTGCCCCAAGGACAAGCTCGACGGCTTCGTCCGCCCGCTGCTGGCGATCTCCGAGGAGCGGGTCGCGCGCGGCGAGGCGCCGCTCTTCCAGTCGCACATGTGGGACGGCTCGGCCGTGCCGCTCGACGAGAACCTGGTCATCGCCGAGGAGCTCCTCGACCGCTGCATCAAGGCGAAGGTGATCCTCGAGATCGAGGTCGGCGTCGTCGGCGGCGAGGAGGACGGCGTCGCCCACGAGATCAACGACAAGCTCTACTCGACCCCCGAGGACGCCATCGCCACCGCGCGGGCCCTCGGGTACGGCGACCGCGGCTACTACATGACCGCGCTGACCTTCGGCAACGTGCACGGCGTCTACAAGCCCGGCAACGTCAAGCTCCGCCCGGAGGTGCTCCAGGACGCCCAGGCTGCGGTCGTGAAGGAGTTCGGCCTCGAAACCGGCGCGAAGCCCTTCCACCTGGTCTTCCACGGCGGCTCAGGCTCCTCGGCCGAGGAGATCGGCGCGGCCGTCGACTACGGCGTCGTCAAGATGAACGTCGACACCGACACCCAGTACGCCTTCACCCGGCCGGTCGCCACGCACATGTTCCAGAACTACGACGGCGTGCTGAAGGTCGACGGCGAGGTCGGCAACAAGAAGCAGTACGACCCGCGCGCCTGGGGCAAGGCCGCCGAGGCCGGCATGGCCGCCCGCGTCGTCGAGGCCTGCGAGAACCTGCGCTCCGCGGGGAAGTCGATCGGCTGAGCAGGACGCGCCAGCGGACTGCTCGATTGGTGGTCTCGGCAGGCTCGACCACCGACTCGTCAGTCCGCCGGGGCGGCAGCGCTCGCGTAGCCCGCGTGACGCGGCTTCTCGAAGAACAGCACCGCGACGAAGCCGAGGGCGAACGCGGCGACCGGCAGCAGGACCGACGTCGCCATCGCGTCGCTGAAGGACTCCGCCACGGCGGGCGGCAGGGAGACGGCGGAGGCTGACTCGCCGCCACCCTGGAACGCCGGCAGGCCCTCGGCCGCGAGGCGGGCGTCGATGGCGACCGCGATCGCGGCGGAGCCGAGCACGGCGCCGACCTGGCGGGTGGCGTTGTAGACGCCCGCGCCGGCACCGGCGAGCTGGACCGGCAGGTTGCGCGTCGCGGTCGCGCTGTTGGGTGCCCAGACGAACGCGTTGCCGACGCCGAAGACCGCCATCGGGGGCACGGTCCACCAGATCGAGGTGTCGGGCGTCATCACGAACGTCAGCCACAGCAGGCCGCTGAAGAGGCACACGAAGCCGAACGCCGTCAGCAGCCGCGGGTGCACCCGGTCCGTGAGCCCGCCGACCATCCGGGCCAGCACGATGGTCATCAGCGCCATCGGGACGAGGATCAGCGCCGACTTCGTCGGGCTCAACCCGCGCACCACCTGGGCCCAGATCATGATCGGGATCGCGACGGCCGTGATCGAGAAGCCCATCACCGAGATCGCGACGTTCGCGATCGAGAAGTTCCGGTCGCGGAAGAGGTGGAGCGGCACCAGCGGCTCGTCCCGGTTGCGCGACTGCCAGAACACGAACAGGCCGAGGGTGACCAGGCCGCCGACGATCATCGCCCAGATGACGGCGTTCCAGGAGAACTGGTGGCCCTCCTGGATGCCGAACACCAGCAGGAACATGCCGGCGCCGCTCAGCACCACACCGAGCCAGTCGAACCGGTGGCTGTGCGTCGGCAGGGTCGGCACCAGCCGGACCGCCAGCACGAAGCCGACGACGCCGACCGGCACGTTGATGAAGAAGATCCACTCCCAGCCGAGCCCGTCGACCAGCAGGCCGCCCAGGATCGGGCCGACCAGGGTGGCCACGCCCGCCGTGGCGCCCCACAGCGCCATCGCGGCGCCGCGTCGGTCGGGCGGGAAGATGCGGGTGATGATCGCCATCGTCTGCGGCGTGATCATCGACGCGCCGATGCCCTGGAGGACCCGCGCCGCGATGAGCATCTCGATCGAGCTCGTCAGGCCGCACCACAGCGACGCGAGCGTGAAGACCGTCAGTCCGACGAGGTAGAGGTTCTTCGGCCCGTAGCGGTCGCCCAGCCGGCCGGTGATGAGCACCGGTACGGCGTACGCGAGCAGGTAGGCGCTCGTCACCCACACGACGTCGTTGACCTCGGCGTTCAGGTCCTCGATCACCGCCGGCGTCGCGACGGAGACGATCGTGGTGTCGACCAGGATCATGAAGAAGCCGATGCACAGCGCGAAGAGCGCCGGCCACGGCTCCTTCCCGCCGGTCGGGTCGGTGGTCGGCGCGGTGGCCTGGGGCTGAGTCACGTCCCCACTCAACACCCGACCATGGACAATTGCTTCCATGAGCGAGCGGAGCGAGCGAATCATCCAAGGCAGCGCGACCTGTGCCTCATGCGCGCACGGAGCGAAGCGAGTACGCGCATGAGTGGCTTCAGCGGACAGGACCTGATGGCGGGACCCCCGCCCACCCACCTCCCCGAGGACCCGGCGGCCGCGGAGCTGACACCGGGCGCGGACGCCATGGACGTCGTACGCCGGCACCCCGAGTCGCCGCTCGCCTGGGCGACCCTGGCGACGCTGGCCGCGGAGGCCGAGGACGACCCGGTGACGATCTACGCCTACGCGCGGGTCGGCTACCACCGCAGCCTCGACCTGCTCCGCCGCAACGGCTGGAAGGGCCACGGCCCGGTGCCGTGGGAGCACGAGCCCAACCGCGGCTTCCTCACCTGCCTCGCGCTTCTCGCCCTCGCCGCCCGCGCGATCGGCGAGGACGCCGAGTGGGAGCGGTGCTCGGAGTTCCTCCGTGACTCCAGCCCGACCGGGTACGCCGAGCTGCTGGGCGACGCCTGAATCCGGTCGCGGACGACCGGAGTGCCGTCGGTAGCCTTGCCGGGTGACCGACACGCCCCACCAGCCCGACCTCGACCTCAACGACCAGATGCTGGTCCGCCGGGAGAAGCGGGCGCGGCTGCTCGAGGAGGGCCGCCAGGCCTACCCGGTCGAGGTGCCGCGCACGCACACGCTGGCCGAGGTCCGTGAGAAGTGGGGCCACCTCGAGGCCGGTGAAGAGACCGACGACGTCGTCGTGGTCGCGGGGCGCGTGGTGTTCGTCCGCAACACCGGCAAGCTCTGCTTCGCGACCCTCCAGGAGGGCATCGGCACCCGCCTCCAGGTGATGCTCAGCCTCGCCGAGGTCGGCGAGGAGTCGCTGGCCGACTGGAAGCACACCGTCGACCTCGGCGACCACGTGTTCGTCGAGGGGCGGGTGATCTCCTCGAAGCGCGGCGAGCTGTCCGTGATGGCCGGCCGCTGGGAGATGGCGAGCAAGGCGCTGCGCCCGATGCCGGTGCTGCACAAGGAGCTCTCCGAGGAGTCGCGGGTCCGCCAGCGGTACGCCGACATGATCGTGCGCCAGGAGGCCCGCGACATGGTCCGCACCCGCGCCGCGATCGTGCGCGCCGTCCGCCGGACGCTCGAGGACCAGGGGTACCTCGAGATCGAGACGCCGGTGCTCCAGCTCATCCACGGCGGCGCGCGGGCGCGGCCGTTCCGGACGCACATCAACGCGTTCGACCAGGAGATGGTGCTCCGGATCGCCCTGGAGCTGAACCTGAAGAAGGCCGTCGTCGGCGGCGTCGACCGCGTCTTCGAGTTCGGCCGGATCTTCCGCAACGAGGGCGTGGACTCCACGCACAGCCCGGAGTTCACGATGCTCGAGGCCTACCAGGCGTACGGCGACCAGCACACCATCGCGGAGCTGACCAAGGACATGATCCTCGCCGCCGCCGACGCGACCGGGTCGCGGCAGATCGAGACACCGGCCGGCACCATCGACCTCGACGGCGAGTGGCGCTGGCTGCCCGTCTACACCGGCGTCAGCGAGTCGGTCGGTCGGGAGATCACGCCGGACACCGACCTGGCGACGCTGCGCGCGGTGATGGACGAGCACGATCTCGAGTACGACGACGCGTGGGGCACCGAGAAGCTGGTCCTCGAGCTGCTCAGCGAGCTGGTCGAGCCGAAGCTGCTGCAGCCGACGTTCGTCTGCGACTACCCGCCGTCCGCGCAGCCCCTCGCCCGCCCGCACCGGTCGGACCCGCGGCTGATCGAGGCCTGGGACCTGATCGTCGGCGGGGTCGAGCGCGGCACCGGGTTCAGCGAGCTCGTGGACCCGGTCATCCAGCGCGAGGTGCTGACCGAGCAGTCCCGGCAGGCGGCCGGGGGCGACGTCGAGGCGATGCAGCTCGACGAGGACTTCCTCCGCGCGCTGGAGTACGGCGCGCCGCCGATGGGCGGCATGGGGCTCGGCATCGACCGGCTCATCATGCTGTTCACCGGCGTCGGGATCCGGGAGACGATCCTGTTCCCGCACCTCAAGCCCGAGGCCTGAGCCGAGGGAGGTCGAGGAGTGCCGGGACCACCGCCCAGTGGCGGCCCCGGCGCCTCGTGCTGCGCGCCCGCTCGGTGCTCGACCTCATCCCCCGATGTGGGTCGTCCACCGGGGCGCACTTCCCGGCATCATGCCGTGACATCTCCCTGCCATAGGTAGCGAAGTGGCCGCTGGCACTAAGATGCCACCATGCCGCGTTCCACCACGCTGCTCGCCGCCCTCGGCCATCCGGTCGAGCTCGACCGGCTCTACCAGCGGCTGCGGCCGCAGTCCGGTCGCACGCTGGACCGGGTCGCGGCCGACATGCTCCGCAGCCGCACGGAGCTGCTCGCCGAGGTCGCGCCCCTGATCGAGGCCGGGGTGGTGCGCGTGGACGACACCCGTCTCGTGGTCGCGACGCCGGTCGAGGTGCTGCGCGGCGTCGTCGAGGCGCAGGCGGCGTACGCCGGTCGCGCCCAGCGGCTGCTCGCCGGCGTCGGCCCGGCGATCGAGGTGCTGGCCGCCGAGCAGCACCTGTCCAGCAGCGACGCGATCACCGAACCGGTGCGCGGCGAGATCTGGGTCGGCGGCGACGTGTTCGGACGGGTGCGAAGCCTGGTGCTGGACGCCGGGGCCGGCGGCGACCTCGCCTGGCTGCGCCCCGACCAGTGGCGCGGGCCGCGCGAGGACCGGATGATCGACCTGGTCGCCGAGGTCGTGGCCACCGGGTGCCGCTCCCGGGCGATCTATCCCGTGCGCGCGCTGCACGACGCCCCCGAGGTGCTGTCGGCCCGCGTGGCTGCCGGGGAGCAGATCCGGGTGCTCCCCGACCTCCCGACCCGGATGCTGATCGTCGGCGACACCCATGCCGTCCTCCCGGAGCCGCTGGGCGTGGCCGACCTGCCGCTGTCGGTCGTCCGGCAGCGCGGCGTGGTCGAGTCGATGCGGATGTGGTTCGAGGAGCTGTGGGGGCGGGCCGCGGTGCCCGTGCTCGAGGGCGCCGAGCCGCGGGTCGACCTGCGCCGCTTCCTGCTCGAGCAGCTCGCCGCCGGCGCCCACGACGAGCAGATCGCCCGCAAGCTCGGCCTGAGCCTGCGCACCGTGCGGCGCCGGGTCGCCGCGATGATGACCGAGCTCGGTGCGGACTCGCGGTTCCAGGCAGGGGTGGAAGCCGCGCGGCGTGGGTGGCTCTAGCCGCGCGGCAACAGGAAGTGGTACGCCGCCGGCTCCACGCGCCAGGAGCGCTGCCGCTCCGGCCCGTAGAGCTCGCCGTCGGCGCTGCACCAGAAGGGGCCGCCCGAGACGGAGACGCGCTCGCCGCGCAGGTAGGTCACGTCGTCGCGGTGGTGGTGGGTGGCGAAGCCGAGCCGCAGGCCGTAGAGCACCCGCGCCAGCGGTCCGGTCGACCGCGAGACCATCACGTCGAGCCGTCCGTCGAGCGGGTCGGCCTCGGGGGTGAGATGGGTGCCGCCGCCGACCGACGGGCCGTTGCCGACGGCCACCTGGAGCACGGGCTCGTCGACGTCGCACACGGCCTCGCCGTCGACCTCCACGTGCAGGCGCACGGTGGACGGGTTGATCGCCGTCATGGCGGCGCCGATCGGGTAGCCGATCCGCCCCAGCCGCTTCTTCCAGCGCTCGCCCCGCCGGCTGGCCTCGGCGCCGGCTCCGACGTGCACGCTGTTGACCACGACCTCGCCGACCTCGTCGACGACCAGGTCCATCGGCCGCGGCACGCCGTCGAGCACGACCCGCGCGGCCTCCTCGGGGTCGAGCGGGATGTCGGTGCCGCGGGCGAAGTCGTTGCCGGTGCCGAGCGGGACCAGGCCGAGCACGGCGTTCTTGAGCTCCCGGCGCCGGTGCAGCGCGGCCACGACGGCGTGCAGGCTCCCGTCGCCGCCCGCCACGACGATCCGGCGCGAGCCGGCGCGGTGCAGCACCCCGTCGAGCTCGCCGGGCTTGCTCGTCGAGGCGACCTCGACCGAGGCGCGTTCGCGGAGCACGGCGAGAGCCGCCGCCAGCCGCTCCTCGTCCGAGGTGCCGGCCTCGGAGTTCGTGATCACGAGAAGCGGGTCCACGAGGCGGACCATAGCCGACGCCGGATGGGCCCAAACCACCCTTTGGTAGCGTGTGGCCGCAAGAGCCCCGGTGCACTTGTGCCGGGGTTTTTCTTTTTCTAGGGAGCAGTGCATGCCGGCGATCGCCATCATCGGTGCCCAGTGGGGCGACGAGGGGAAGGGCAAGGCGACCGACCTCCTCGGCAGCCGCGTCGACCACGTCGTGAAGTTCAACGGCGGCAACAACGCGGGCCACACGGTCGTGATCACCGGCGACGACGGGAAGAGCGAGAAGTACGCGCTGCACCTGCTGCCGAGCGGCATCCTCACGCCCGGCTGCATCCCGGTCATCGGCAACGGCGTCGTCGTCGACCTCGCGGTGCTCTTCCACGAGCTGGAGGACCTCGAGGCCCGCGGCGTCGACACCAGCCGCCTGCGGATCAGCGCCAACGCGCACGTCATCGCCGACTACAACCGCACCCTCGACAAGGTGACCGAGCGGTTCCTGGGCTCACGCCGGATCGGGACGACGGGGCGCGGGATCGGCCCGACGTACGCGGACAAGATGAACCGGATCGGCATCCGCATCCAGGACATCTTCGACGAGAAGATCCTGCGCCAGAAGGTCGAGGGCGTCCTCGACCTCAAGGCCCAGGTCCTCACCAAGATCTACAACCGCCGGCCCGCCACCGTCGACGAGACCGTCGAGGAGCTGCTCGCCTTCGCCGACCGGCTCGCGCCGATGGTCTGCGACACGGGGCTGCTGCTCAACCAGGCGCTCGACCGCGGCGAGACCGTGCTCCTCGAGGCCGGCCAGGCGACGCTGCTCGACGTCGACCACGGCACCTACCCGTTCGTCACGTCGTCGTCGGCGACGTCCGGCGGCGCGTGCACCGGCTCCGGCATCCCGCCGACGCGGCTCGAGCAGGTCATCGGGATCGTCAAGGCCTACACCACGCGCGTCGGGGAGGGGCCGTTCCCGACCGAGCTCCACGACGACAGCGGCGAGCACCTGCGCAAGGTCGGCGCGGAGTACGGCACCACCACCGGTCGCCCCCGCCGGTGCGGCTGGTACGACGCGGTCATCGCCCGCTACGCCGCCCGGGTCAACGGCGTCACCGACTTCGTGCTCACCAAGCTCGACGTGCTCACCGGCCTGGAGCGGGTGCCCGTCTGCGTGGCGTACGACGTCGACGGCACCCGCCACGACGAGATGCCGGTCAACCAGACCGACTTCCACCACGCCGTACCGATCTACGAGTACCTCGACGGCTGGTGGGAGGACATCTCCGGTGCCCGCACGTTCGACGACCTGCCGGCCAACGCGCAGCGGTACGTCGAGGCTGTCGAGGCGATGTCGGGCGCCCGCATCTCGGCGGTCGGCGTCGGGCCGTCGCGCGACGCGACCGTCGTCCGCCACGAGCTGATCTGAGGTCGCCGTCGTGAGGATCCTCGTCATCGGAACCGGCGGCCGCGAGCACGCGCTGGCCCTGGCGCTGGCCCGGGACCCGGAGGTCGGCGAGGTGCACGCCGCACCGGGCAACCCCGGCATGGCGGCCGTCGCGACCCTGCACGACGTCGACGCGATGTCCGGTGCGTCCGTCGCCGACCTGGCCGAGTCGCTCGGCGTCGACCTCGTCGTCCCCGGCCCCGAGGCGCCGCTGGTCGCCGGGGTCGCCGACGCGGTGCGCGGGCGGGGGATCGCGGTCTTCGGGCCGTCGCAGGCCGCGGCGCGACTGGAGGGGTCGAAGGCGTTCTCCAAGGACGTGATGGAGGCGGCGGGCGTGCCGACGGCGCGGGCCCGCACGTGCGAGACGCCGGCCGAGGCGGAGGCCGCCCTCGACGAGCTCGGCGCGCCGTACGTCGTGAAGGACGACGCGCTCGCCGCCGGCAAGGGCGTGGTCGTGACCCGCGACCGCGCGGAGGCACTGGCGCACGCCACGGCCTGCGGACGCGTGGTGGTGGAGGAGTTCCTCGACGGTCCCGAGGTGTCGCTCTTCGCGATCTGCGACGGCACGGAAGCCTACGCCCTGCAGCCCGCCCAGGACTTCAAGCGGATCTTCGACGGCGGCCGCGGCCCGAACACCGGCGGCATGGGCTCCTACACGCCGCTCACCTGGGCGCAGCCCGACCTCGCCGAGGTCGTGCTCGACACGGTCGTCCGGCCGACGCTCGCCGAGATGTCGCGGCGCGGCGCGCCGTTCGTCGGGTGCCTGTACGTCGGGCTGGCGCTCACGGCGTCAGGGCCGCGCGTCATCGAGTTCAACGTCCGCTTCGGCGACCCCGACATCCAGCCGGTGCTGGCCGTGCTGGAGTCGCCGCTGGGAACGATGCTGGCCGCGGCCGCGGACGGGCGGCTCGCCGAGGTGCTGCCGCCCTCCTTCCGCGACGCCGCCGCGGTCACCGTCGTCCTCGCCTCCGCGGGCTACCCGGAGTCGTCGTCGAAGGGCGACGTCATCACCGGCGTCGACGCAGCGGGCGCGCGTGACGACGTCGACGTGATCCACGCCGGCACCTCGCTCTCGGGCGACGACCTGGTCACGGCGGGCGGCCGCGTGCTCGCCGTACGCGCCCTCGGCACCGACGTCGCCGACGCGCGATCCAAGGCGTACGCCGCCGCGGACCTGATCACGTTCGACGGCCTCCAGCGCCGCACCGACATCGCGTCCGAGCCCCTCGGCGTCGTCGAGGGTGCGTCGGTGAGCATGGGAGAATGAGGCACGTGACTGTGCCCAACATCCTGGCCACCCGCTACGCCTCCGCCGAGCTCGCGCGGATCTGGTCGCCGGAGCACAAGATCGTGCTCGAGCGGCAGCTGTGGATCGCCGTGCTGGAGGCGCAGCGTGACCTCGGGATCGACGTTCCTGAAGGCGTGGTCGAGGCGTACCGCGACGTGGTCGACAAGGTCGACCTCGAGTCGATCGCGGCCCGGGAGCGGGTGACCCGCCACGACGTGAAGGCGCGGATCGAGGAGTTCTCCGCGCTCGCCGGGCACGAGCACATCCACAAGGGCATGACCTCGCGCGACCTGACCGAGAACGTCGAGCAGCTCCAGGTGCGCCAGAGCCTCGCGCTCGTCCGCGACCGCGCGGTCGCCGCGCTCGCCCGGCTGGGCCGGCTGGCCGCCGAGCACGAGACCACCGTGATGGCCGGCCGCTCCCACAACGTGGCCGCCCAGGCGACCACGCTCGGCAAGCGGTTCGCGACGATCGCCGACGAGATGCTGATCGCGGTCGACCGCGTCGAGGACCTGCTGGCGCGCTACCCGCTGCGCGGCATCAAGGGCCCGATGGGCACCGCGCAGGACATGCTCGACCTGCTCGACGGAGACGCGTCGAAGCTCCAGCAGCTCGAGGAGCGGGTGGCCCGTCACCTCGGCTTCGAGCGCGTGCTGACCAGCGTCGGCCAGGTCTACCCGCGCAGCCTCGACCTCGACGTCGTCAGCGCCCTGGTGCAGCTGGTCTCCGGACCGTCCAACCTCGCGACCACGATCCGCTTGATGGCGGGCAACGAGCTGGTCACCGAGGGCTTCCAGGAGGGCCAGGTCGGGTCCTCGGCGATGCCCCACAAGATGAACAGCCGCTCCGCCGAGCGGGTCAACGGGCTCTCCGTCGTGCTCCGCGGCCACCTGTCGATGGTCAGCGAGCTCGCGGGCGACCAGTGGAACGAGGGCGACGTCTCCGACTCCGTCGTACGCCGGGTCGCGCTGCCCGACGCGTTCTTCGCCGCCGACGGCCTCTTCGAGACGTTCCTGACGATCCTCGACGAGTTCGGCGCGTTCCCGGCGGTGATCCAGCGCGAGCTCGACCGCTACCTGCCGTTCCTGGCGACCACCAAGGTGCTGATGGCCGCGGTCCGCAACGGCGTCGGCCGCGAGGCGGCGCACGAGGCGATCAAGGAGGCCGCCGTCGGCACGGCCCTCGACATGCGGAAGGGGCGGGCCGACAACGACGTCTTCGCGCGCCTCGCCGCCGACGAGCGCCTCGGCCTGACCGCGGACCAGCTCGCGACCCTGGTGGCGGAGCCGATCACGTTCACCGGCGCGGCCGTCGACCAGGTCGAGCTCGTCGTACGCCGGGTCGCGGAGGTCACCGCCCGCCACCCCGAGGCAGCGGCGTACTCGCCCGGCTCGATCCTCTAGGACCCCGCGAGGTCGGCCGCCCGTCGGCGGAGGACGTTCTTGCGGATCTTGCCGGTCGACGTGCGGGGCAGCTCCTCGACGACGACCCGCTTGGGCACCTTGAACCCCGCGAGGCGCTCGCGCGCGAACGCCAGCAGCTCGGCGGCGTCCAGGTCGCGCCCGGCACGCACGGTGACGAACGCGACGGGCACCTCGCCCCAGCGCTCGTCGGGCATGGCGACCACGGCAGACTCGATGACGGCGGGGTGGGCGTCGAGGACCTGCTCGACCTCGACCGACGCGATGTTCTCGCCGCCGGAGATGATGATGTCCTTGCTGCGATCGCGGATCTCGACGTAGCCGTCGGGGTGCATGACGCCGAGGTCTCCGGTGAGGAAGCAGCCGGAGCGGGTGACGGCCGCGGTCGCCTCGTCGTCGCGGTAGTAGCCGAGCATCAGGTCGTTGCCGCGCGCCGCGATCTCGCCGATCGTGCGACCGTCGGCCGGTACGTCGGCGCCCTCGACGTCCAGCACGCGCAGCGGCCGGGCGATGATGTTGCCGATGCCCTGCCGGGCCCGCAGCCGGGAGCGCCGGTCGGCGTCGAGGTCGTCCCACTCGGCCTGCCACTCGTTGATCGCGATCGGGCCGAACGTCTCGGTGAGGCCGTAGAGGTGCGTGACGTCCATGCCGAACGGCTCGAGCCTCGCCAGCAGTGCCGGGGACGGCGGCGACCCGCCCGTGTCGACGTGCACCCGCCGCTCGAGCGGACCGGCGTCGGCGTGCTCGCCGATCATCGTCAGCACCGTCGGGGCGGCGCTGAAGTGCGTGACGCCCTCGGCGCGCAGCAGGCGCCAGATCTCGCCGGGATCCACCGCCCGCAGGCAGACGTGGGTGCCACCCGCGGCGGTGACGGCCCAGGTGAAGCACCAGCCGTTGCAATGGAACATCGGCAGCGTCCACAGGTAGCGCGACTCCGTGCCGAGCCGGGCGTGGTAGGCCATGGCGACCGCCTGGAGCGCCGCCCCGCGGTGGTGGTACATCACGCCCTTGGGGCGCCCGGTGGTGCCGGACGTGTAGTTGATCGCGAGCAGCTCGTGCTCCTCCACCTCCACCCGGTCGGCGGCGTCCCCGGAGTGCTCGGCCAGCGCGGTCTCGTACGGCGACCCGCCGCCGGCCGCCACCAGCACCGGGATGCGGGCGCGCTCGCCGAGCCGCGTCGCGAGCTCGGCGTACTCCTCGGTGGCGACCAGCAGCCGCGGCTCGGAGTGGCCGACGATGTAGGCCATCTCGTCCGCGGTCAGCCGGATGTTGAGGGACACCAGCGCCGCGCCGCGGGCGGGCACGGCGTGGTGCAGCTCGAGCATCACGTGGCTGTTCGCGCACAGCGCGGCGACCCGGTCGCCACGCCCGACGCCGTGGCCGGCGAGCGTCGAGACGAGCCGCGCGCACCGGTCAGCGAAGTCCCGGTACGTCAGCCGGACCGCGCCGTCGACCACCGCCGTCCGGTCGGCGAACGAGGCTGCGCCTCGGTCGAGGAACGCGGCTGGAGTCAGCGGCGCGAAGGTGAAGTCGGCCATGGGCTCCTCTCGTCCGTGCCGAGCATGGCAGTATTCGTCCGCGATCGCCTGCAACGCACGGCATGCTGCCGGACATGGAGCAGTCATGAGCGAGGGGCGCGAGGAGACCTTCCGGCGGCTGTACTCGAGCCACTTCGACGCGGTGCTCGGGTTCGCGGTACGCCGCACCGATCGGCCCGAGGACGCCGCGGACGCCACCGCGGAGACGTTCCTCGTGGCGTGGCGGCGCCTCCAGCACGTGCCGACGGGGCCGGACCAGCGCCCGTGGCTGTACGGCGTGGCGCGCCGCGTGCTCGCCAACCAGCGGCGCGGTGAGCGGCGGCGCTCCTCCCTCGGCGACCGGCTGCGCCGCGAGCTCGCCGCCGCGATGCCCGACCCCGCCGACGACGTCGTGCAGCGCGCGGACGTCACCGCCGCGATGCGCCGCCTGAGCGCACGCGACCAGGAGGTGCTCGAGCTGCACCTGTGGGAGGGGCTCGAACCGCGCGAGATCGCCGAGGTGCTCGGGCTGACCACGGTCGTCGTGCGCCCGCGGCTGTCACGCGCCCGCGCCCGGCTCCGCGAGCTCCTCGGCAACGATCCGGAGCCGTCCGGACATCACTCCTCCAGACGCCCCCAGCTCGCCCGGAAGGAGCAGCCGTGAACCCCCGCCTCACCGACGACGCCGTGGCCGACCTGCCGCTCCACCGCGGGCGGGCCGAGCTCCTGGAGGAGATCATGCGCACTCCCGTCCTCGACGACAGCCCGGTCACCGACATCGCCCACGCGCGTCGCCGCGCCTGGCTCGCGCCCGTGATCGCGGCCGCCGTGGTCGCGCTCCTCGCCGCGACCACCGCCTGGTGGGCCGGCCGCCCCGACGCCACCCCGGAGCCGCAGCCGCCCGTCGCGAGCGACCCGGCCGACTTCCGCGCCGTGCTGGACGCGGAGGGCTGGACGGTCGACAACGCCTACGCCGACCGGGACTTCGGGGAGGTCTCCTACGCGAGCGGCGACCGCTACCTCGAGATCAGCTGGTACCCCGCCGACGCCTACGACTCCTACATCGTGGACCGGCGGCACATCACCGAGCCGCCCCGCGACGGCGAGCCCATCGAGGTGCTCGGCCTCGGCGCACAGACCTGGGCGTACAGCGCCACCGACCACACCGCGATCCGCGAGATCCAGGCCGGCCACTGGCTCGAGATCCGTGCCGGCGGCATGGGCGAGGCGGCGTACCGCGAGCTGCTCGGGCACCTCCGGCTGGTCGACAAGGCCGGGTTCGAGGCCGCGATGCCGGCGTCGTTCGTCGACAGCTCGGAGCGCCAGGCGACGATCGAGTCGATGCTCGCGGCCATCGGCGAGTACGTCGACCCGGTGTTCCCGGAGGGCAGCCAGCGCGTGGGGGTCTCGTCGGACGAGACCGATCCCTACCACCTCGGCGCCGACGTCGCCGGCGCCGTCGCCTGCGAGTGGCTCGCCGACTTCGAGGCCGCGAGCGAGGCGGGCGACCAGGCCCGCGCCGACCGCGCAGCCGAGGCCCTGGCCACGTCGCGCCAGTGGCCCGTGCTGCAGGAGATGGCCGCGACCGGTGAGTACCCCGACGTGATCTGGGACTTCGCGCGACAGGTCGGGCGGGGGCAGGTGCCCGAGGGCTACGCCGACGCGCTGGGCTGCGCGGGCTGACGACCCCAGGTCACCACCCGGAGCACCTCCGGCGGCGCCTCGGCGCACAGCTGCTCGTCGGGCAGTGCCCCGAGCGCGTCGTTCACGGTCGAGAACGCCACGCGGAGCGCGACGTAGGCGGTGATCGCGAAGATCCTCGCGTCGTCGTACCCGTGCTCGCGCAGGCTCTCGACGTCCGACGCGGCCGTGGCGTTGGGGTCGGCGGCGAGCAGCCGGGCCCACTGGGCCAGCGCCCGCTCCGCCTCGGTCAGCCCCTCGTCCGCGCCCGTCAGGACGGCGGCGGCGACGTCCTGACCGGCCTCGCGGCCGAGCCGCGCACCCCAGGCGATCGCGCAGTAGGAGTCGCCCAGCGTGGAGGCGCACGCGGTCACGAGGATCCCCTTCTCGCGCATCGTCAGCCCGGCGTTCTCGGCGACCGCGCGGACCAGGCCGCCGAACGCATGGTTGGCGTCGGGGTCGTGCGCCCAGACCCGGCTCAGGTTCATCACGTACCCGTCGGACTCGACGTCACCGTCGTAGATCGCCCGGACCCGCGGCGTCATCTCCGGCTCGCTCAGGAAGGTCATGCCTCAGTGTGCTGGCGCAGTGCGCGCACGGCCATCACCAATGAGGCGGAGAGCAGCACGAACCCGGTCATCAGCGCCGCGCGCAGGCCGGCGCCTCCGCCGTGCGCCGTGGTCGTGAGGTGGTAGACGCTCATGGCGAGCGCGGCGCCGATCGACGCGCCCATGCGCTGGCCGGTCTGTAGCGCGCCGCCGGCTGCGCCGCCCATCCGGGGCGGCACGTCCTCGAGCGAGAGCGTCATGTTCGGCGAGACGACTCCGCCTCCGCCCAGCCCGGCGACGAACATCGCCGGCACCGCTGCGGCCCACAGCCCGCCACCGGTGGCGGGCGGGACCAGCGCTGCGACGAGGACGACACCGGTCATCATCACCGCCAGGGCAGTCACGGTCACCTTCCGGTGCAGGTCGGAGACGACCCGTCCCGAGAGCGGCGCGGTGATCGCGGAGCCGATCGCGAACGGGCACATCAGCAGACCGGCCTGCAACGGCGAGAGCCCGGCCTCCTGCTGGAAGTAGACCGAGAGCACCAGCAGGAAGCCCGTGAAGCCGGTGAAGTAGAGCGTGCCGACCGCCACTCCGTTGGCGTAGCCCGGTGTACGCCGCAGCAGGCCGATGTCGAGAAGCGGGGCACCGCCGGTGCGGACCAGCCGTCGCTCGCGGCGGACGAACGCCCACGCGAGCGGGACGACCCCGACGAGCAGGAGCAGGGGCAGCAGGTCGCCGCCCTGGATCGCCACCGTCGGAAGCAGGACGCACAGCACGGCGGCGCCCAGGAGCGCCGCGCCGGTGAGGTCCAGCCGCGCCCCGGTCTCGCGCTGGTCGCGCGGCCGTTGCGGGACCATCCGGACCACGGCGATCATCGCGAGCACGCCGATCGGGATGTTGACCAGGAAGATGTAGCGCCATCCGTGCTCCTCCCCGAACGCCGCGATGATCAGCCCTCCGAGCACCGGTCCGGTTGCCGACGAGATCGACACGACGAGGCCGAAGAGGCCGAACGCGCGCGCCCGCTCCCGGCCACGGAAGAGCTGCTGGATCAGGCCGGAGTTCTGGGGCGTCAGCAGCCCGGCGCTCGCGCCCTGCGCCAGCCGGCCGGCGACGACCCAGGTCGCGTCGGGGGCGAACCCGACGAAGCCGCTGGCCACGATGAAGCCCGCGAGCCCGACCAGCATCATCCGCCGTCGCCCGAGGGCGTCGCCGAGCCGTCCGCCGGTCACGAGGGTGAGGCCGAATGCCAAGGCATAGCCGGACACCACCCACTGCACGGTCGCGGGCGAGGTCCCCAGCCCGTCCTGGATCGACGGGATGGCGACGTTGACGATCGTGACGTCCAGGAGCGCCATGAACCCGATGACGAGCGACACTCCGAAGATGCGCCAGCGATGGGGGTGCGGCTGCTCGGTCCGGGCGTCCTCCTCAGGGTTCGCCACGGGTTCCTCGGTCACCCCGACGACGTTCCCCGGGCATCATGGTGGCATGCCCGAGAACCGTGTCGTCGACGTCGTCGTGACCGGCCGCGTGCAGGGAGTCTCGTTCCGCTTCCACACCGAGCGCACCGCGAGCCGGCTCGGCGTGACGGGGTGGGTGAGCAACGAGCCCGACGGCTCCGTCGCGGCGCACCTGGAGGGTGAGCCGGAGGCCGTCGACGCCATGCTCGGCTGGCTGCACCGCGGCCCGGCGCTGGCGTCGGTCGACCGGGTCGAGGTCACGCCGGCGATGCCGACGGGGACCAGGTCGTTCGAGGTGCGCTAGGCGCGTGCGTGGCCGCCCCAGTTGGCGAGCTTCGTCGCGACCGTGTGCAGGTCGGCGCGCCACACCTCTGCGTCGACCGGCGGCAGGATGTCGTCCCACTCGACGGCGTACGAGCCCTTGATCTGGCTGAACCCCTCCGGCCGGGCGACGAACCACACGTGGAAGTGCGAGCACCCGTCGCCCCAGCGGTTGACGTGCACGCGGCCGATGTGCGGCAGGCCCTGCATGATCCGGACCAGCCGGTTGGCCATCCGCCCGAACTCCGAGGCCTGGTCGTCGTCGAGGTCGCCGGTGTCGAGGTGCTCGCGGGTCCACAGCGTGAGCACCAGCGGCAGTCCGGTGGGCTCCTCGCTGCGGGTGAGGACCCAGCGCTCGTCCTCCCAGATGATGCGGTCCGACCCGAAGCCGGCGCAGGCCCAGCACGGGCGACCGCCGTCCTCGCCCTCACGGGGGGCCTCGGGGCCGGGGGCCTCGAGCGGCTTGGGCACGACCGCGCCGTCGACGACGTCCCACGGGAAGATGTCCCACCCGGACATGTCGGGCGCGGGCAGCCGGCCGTCGGCAGCGATGGCGAGGACGCGGGCGTGGAACTCGGATGCAGGCTCCGGCATGGCCACAACTCTGCCAGTCCGACTTGCGCCGACGGGCGGCACCCCCGGACGATCGCCCGATGGGCAGCCCCGTCACCGTGTCGATCACCCGGACCGTCAGCCCCGGCCACCACGACGAGATGGTGGCCTGGATCCGCGCGGGCTCGGCGCTCGCCGCGCGCTTCGACGGCTTCCTCGGCTCCGGGTGGGTGCGGCCGGCGACGCACTCCGAGGAGTGGCACATGCTCTACCGCTTCGCGGACGACGACTCGCTCGCGGTGTGGGAGGCCTCGCCGCAGCGACAGTGGTGGCTGGGCGCCGCCCAGGGACTGGTCGGCGAGTCCCGGGTCGAGCGCCGGACCGGCATCGAGGGCTGGTTCGACCCGCCCGCGGCGTACGACGAGGAGGACCTGCGCCCGCCGGCTCCGGCGCCGCCCCGGTGGAAGCAGGCCTGCACGATCTTCCTGGTGTTCTTCCCGCTGAGCCTGCTCGCCAACTGGGCCGCCGGCCACACGATCGGCGACTGGCCGCTGCCGCTGCGGGTGCTCGCCAGTGTGGTCGTGCTGACGCCGGTGATGACCTACCTCGCCCTGCCGTGGGTCACGAAGCGGATGGAGTGGTGGCTGCAGGGTCGGCCCGCGCCCTGGCGGACCGGTGGTTGAGCAGGTCGTGAAGCAACCGTCTCGAAACCACGGTGGTTTCGAGACAGGCGCCAGGGCGCCTTCCTCAACCACCGTGGTGCGCCCCTAGAGTGGGACCGTGCCCGCGCTGAACATCCCGCCCGCGCCCGCCGTCGAGGGCACCACCCACCTCCACTCCGGCAAGGTGCGCGACCTCTACGAGCTGCCGAACGGCGACCTGCTGATGGTCGCCAGCGACCGGATCTCGATCTTCGACTTCGTGCTCGACACGACGATCCCGGACAAGGGCGAGATCCTGACCCGGATGTCGCTGTGGTGGTTCGACCAGCTCGCCGACCTGGTCCCCAACCACGTCATCTCCACCGACGTCCCCGACCAGGTGCGCGGCCGCGCGGTCGTCTGCGAGCGGCTCGCGATGTACCCCGTCGAGTGCGTGGCCCGCGGCTACCTCACCGGCTCCGGCCTCCTCGACTACCGCGCGACGGGTGAGGTGTGCGGGATCGCCCTGCCCGCCGGCCTCGAGGACGGCAGCCGGCTGCCCGAGGCGATCTTCACGCCCGCGACCAAGGCCGAGCTCGGCGACCACGACGAGAACGTCTCGTACGACGCCGTCGTGTCGACCGTCGGCGCCGACCGGGCCGTGGAGCTGCGCGAACTGACACTGCGCGTCTACGCCCGGGCCGAGTCGATCGCGCGCGAGCGCGGCATCATCCTGGCCGACACCAAGCTCGAGTTCGGTGCCCGCCCCGACGGCACCACCGTGCTCGCCGACGAGGTGCTCACGCCCGACTCGTCCCGCTTCTGGCCGCTCTCCGAGTGGCAGCCGGGCCGCGCGCAGCCGTCGTACGACAAGCAGATCGTGCGCAACTGGGCGCTCTCCCTGGAGTCCGGGTGGGACCGCGCGTCGGGCGAGGCCCCGCCGCCGCTGCCGGACGAGGTCGTCGAGCGCACCCGCGCCCGCTACCTCGAGGCCTACGAGCTGCTCACCGGAGAGCGTTGGTAACGGTCTCCTTCCCCGCTCCCCGTGAGGTCGCGTTCGACTACCTCGCGGACCCGAGGAACCGGCCCGGCTGGCAGTCGAGCCTCGCGCGCGTCGAGGAGGTCGTCGGCGACGTGGGCGTCGGCCAGACCTGGATCGACGTGACGCGGCCCGGCCTGCGGCCCCGGATGGAGACCACCGAGCTCGACCGGCCGCGCCGCTGGACCGAGCGCGGCTCCTGGCGCCGCATCGTCGTGACCCTGACGCTGACGTTCGCCGAGACCGCGACCGGATGCGACGTCACGGCCACGATCGCGGCACCGCGACCGCTGCGGCTGCTGGCGCGGTGCGCCGTCCGCGCCGACCTGCGCCGCGCTGCGAGTACGTTCTCCCCATGACGACGTACAACCTGGCCAGCCTCCTCGAGGACAGCGCGGCGACGTACCCCGACCGGGCTGCGATCGTCTTCGGCGAGCGCCGGCTGTCGTACGCCGAGGTGAACACCTTCGCCAACATGGTCGCGGGGCTGCTCGCCGCGCGCGGCATCCGGCCGGGCGACAAGGTCGCGCTGACCTGCCCGAACCTGCCCTACTTCACGATCGTCTACTACGGCATCCTCAAGGCCGGCGCGACCGTGGTGCCGCTCAACGTGCTGCTCAAGGGCCGCGAGGTCGCCTACCACCTCGGCGACTCCGACGCGAAGGCCTACTTCTGCTTCCAGGGCACCCCCGAGCTGCCGATGGGCGAGGAGGGGTACGCCGGCTTCCGGCAGACCGACGGCTGCGAGCACTTCTTCATGATCACGGCGGACCTCGCGGCGCCGTCCCCGATCGAGGGCACCGAGACCATGGCGCAGGCGATGGGCGGCCAGGCGGCCGAGTTCGAGACCGTCGCCACCGACGAGGACGACACCGCGGTCATCCTCTACACCTCCGGCACCACCGGCCAGCCCAAGGGCGCGGAGCTGCGGCACCGCAACATGCGCGACAACGCGCTGTCGGGCGCGGCCCTCTTCGGCGCCGGCGCCGACAACCCGGACACCTACCTCTGCGTGCTGCCGCTCTTCCACTCCTTCGGCCAGACGGTCTGCCAGAACGGCGGGTTCGCGTATGGCGGCACGGTCGTGATGCTCCCTCGCTTCGAGGCCCGGCCGGCGCTCGACGTCATGAAGCAGGAGCAGATCACGTTCTTCGCCGGCGTCCCGACGATGTACTGGGGCCTGCTCGGCGCGCTCGAGGACGCTCAGGCCGACGGCCTCGACGTCGCCGAGGTCGCGCGCAACCTGCGGGTCGCCGTCGCCGGCGGCTCGGCGCTGCCGGTCGAGGTGCACAAGGAGTTCGAGAAGCGCTTCGGCGTCACGATCCTCGAGGGCTACGGCCTCTCGGAGACCTCGCCCGTCGCGTCGTTCTCGGCGCACGGCGAGCCCGTGCGGGTCGGCTCGATCGGCGTGCCGATCCCGGGCGTGGAGATGAAGCTCATCGACCCCGCGTCGACGTCGGGGGAGTGGCGCGACGTCGAGGGCGCCGACGAGATCGGCGAGATCGCGATCAAGGGCCACAACATCATGAAGGGCTACTACGACCGCCCCGACGCGACCGCCGAGGCCATCAACGACGGATGGTTCCGCTCCGGCGACCTGGCCCGCCGCGACGAGGACGGCTGGTACTACATCGTCGACCGGTCCAAGGACATGATCATCCGCGGCGGCTACAACGTGTACCCGCGCGAGATCGAGGAGGTCCTGATGACCCACCCGGCGGTCTCGCTGGCCGCGGTCATCGGTGTGCCGCACGAGAGCCACGGCGAGGAGATCAAGGCCGTGGTGATCAAGGCACCGGGGGCGGAGGTCACCGAGGACGAGCTGGTCGCGTGGGGCAAGGAGCAGATGGCGGCGTACAAGTACCCGCGCGTCGTGCAGTTCGTCGACGCCCTGCCGATGACCTCGACCGGCAAGATCCTGAAGCGGGAGCTCAGCTGACCACGGGTGACGTCGGGCCGGCGGTGGCTGCGGCTCGGTTTGACCCGGCCGGAGCCGAGCCTGATCCACCGCCGCCCGCACGCGCGGCCCGCCGCCCCGGTCGGGCGCGATCCTGAGCGGGTCGGTGGTGGGAGCTACTCGCTCAGCTCCACCTCGGCGGCACGGTCCAGGGCGGCGCCGAGCAGGTCCGCGACGTCGACCTCGGGCTCGCCCCCGCCGGTGTGGGTGACCGTCACCGAGACGATGCGGTCGTCGTCGGCGGGCGCGAGGGCCTGGAAGGCGACGTCGTCGCCGGTGGTGCTGCCGCTGAAGCCGACCGCGCCCTCGGGCAGGCCGTCGGTGATCGCGGTGACGTCGCCCTTCTCGACGCACGCCGCCACCGCCTCGTCGACGGCGGCGAGCGCGCCGTCGACGTCGCCGTACCGCTGGGCCGGCACGAAGAGCGAGGCCGTCACGACGTCGCCGGACGCGAGCGTGTAGGACTTCGTCAGCGGCTCGGGCCCGTCGGGGTCCGGGATGCCGATCGACGGGATCCGGGTGGTCAGCTCCGAGCAGGTGGTCGCCGTCGGCTGGCCGTTGTCGAAGGTCGTGGTCGACTCGACCTCGGGCAGGTCGTCGTCCGTCAGCAGGGTCGGGTCCTCGTCATCGGAGCAGCCGACGAGCGCCAGCGCGGCCACGAGCGCGACCAGCGCGAGGCGCACCCGCCTAGTCACTGGTGTCGCCGTAGTAGTCCAGGAACGCGTCCTTGTAGGACGTCTCCAGGTCCATGTTGGTCACGTAGCCCGACGCCACCGACATCGCGCTCTGGGCGTACGCCGAGCGGTCCTCGGGCGGGATGTCGGCGATGTCGATGAGGCCGCCGCTCTCGGTGCGCCAGGTCTGCGGGATCTCGGACTCGGGGATCACGCCGGCCTCGGCCAGCGCGTGGAAGGTGCCGAGCTTGGCCTGGGTGACGCCGTACGACGCCCGCGTCTCGGCCTCGCGGGTCGCGTCCTCGGTCTGCGACATCGCGTCGCCGAGGGCGCCCGTCCCGAGGTCGACGCCCTGGCCCCACGCGGCGTCGAGGGCCCGGCTGCCGAGCTCGCCGACGACGTCGGCGCCCGGCAGCGGCACCAGGCCGGCCGCCTCGCCGATCAGGTCGGAGAAGGCCTGGACCCGGGCGTCGTGCTCCTGGGCGTCGCCGATCTCGACGGAGCCGACGGCCCACTCGGCCAGCCCCTGCAGGTTCGCCGAGCGCTCCAGCGAGTCGCGCAGCTGGTTGCCGAGCCGGTAGTCGTCGGGGTCGTCGGCCATCTGGACGGCGGCACCGTTGATCTGCTGCTGCTGGAATCCGCCGATGCCCTCCGCGATGCTGGTGGCGCCGTCGTCGGTGCTGACCGCGACCTGCATGAGCTCCTCGAGGTCGCCGGCGAACAGCCGGGGGTAGTGCTCGGCGGTGCCGAGGAAGGCGTCCTCGAAGGGCACGGCGCCCGGCTCGCCCTCGCCCGGCGCCCGCAGCGCGGCGTCCATCGCCGGCGTGTAGTGCTTCATGAGCTCGGCGAGGTGCGGCGAGCCGGCCTCGGCGTTCTCGATGCTGAAGGACTCGTTGCCGGCGATGCCGTGGAAGAAGCGCGAGACCAGCTCGGCCTGCTGCTCGGGGTGCTGGGCGTTGACACCCTCGTCGGTGCCGACGCCCTCGGCCAGCTGCGTGATGCCCTCGAACCCGTCGGCCTCCCAGTTGCGCTCCTGGAAGTAGTAGTCCTGGCGCTCGGGGTCGTCGGTGAGGAACTGGTAGCCGTCCTCGGGGTGCGACCCGAGGTTGCCCAGGGCCGCCGCCATCGGGTCGTCGTACCAGCCGTCGTACTCGTCGTCGGCGGTCAGCGGGCTGTGCCCGTTGTGGCCGTACCAGTACTCCGCGCCGAGGTCGTTGCCGGACCGCTCGAACTCGTCGAGCTGCTCGGCCACCCCGCGCACCAGGTCGCCGTCGAGGCTGTGGTCCTCCATCAGGTAGGTGAGGATCGACGCGCCGCTGCCGCTGTAGTGGGGGTAGCGCTCCTCGAACGCGTCGCGCTGCTCGTCGGAGAGCTGCCAGGTCGCGTGCCGGACCAGGTCCTCGCCGAAGCCGTGGTCGTCGAACGAGGTGTCCTCGCCGGCGGTGGCGAGGGTGCGTCGCATGTCCGCGGCCAGGTCCGCCACCTTGTCGGGGTCGGTGCCGCCGAGGCGCAGGTAGCTCTCGATGCTGCCGAGGGTGGCGACGGTGCCGTCGGCGCCGAGGTCCTCGTAGAGCGAGGACGCGATCTCCGGGTCGCCGCCGTAGGAGTCCAGCAGGGTCGACAGCCGGTCGACGGTCTCGTCGTCGAGGTCGAAGTCATCGTCGTTGACCTCGCTGTCGAGCAGGTCGGAGAGGCCCTGGCCGAGCTCGTGCTTGAGCGGGTCGGGGAGGCTCGGCACGAGGATGGCGGCGAGGTCGGGGTGGTCGAGCAGGTAGTCGACCTGCTCCTCGGTGGTCAGGCCGCGGAGCGCGTCGGGCACGTCCTGGTCGCCGAGGCCGCCGCCGGCGTCGACGTCGCTCGTACGGGCCGACCGCAGCGAGGCGGCCAGGGCGCTGTCGGCCTCGGCCGCGTTGGTGAGCGCGTCGGTGATGGCCTGGGCGATCTCGTCGGCGACCCCCTGGGCGTCGGCCCGCTCGTCCGCGTCGGTGTAGGTGCGGTTGCTGGTCACCGCGCCGGTCGACGACACGGTGAAGCCGTTGGTGCTGGCCCGGGAGAGGGCGTCGTCGAGCATCGTGCGGGCGCTGCGGACCTGGCCGCTCGCGGTGTCGAGGGCGGAGATGACCATGTTGAGCTCGGCGACCTGGTCGGTCAGCCGGGTGGCGAGCTGGTCGTGGTCCTGCTCGGCGTACACCGACGCGCCGCCGACCCAGGACGACGGCGGCCGGCCGGCGTCCACCTCGTCCGCGAGATCGGTGAGAGTGCCGCGGCGGGTGTGGAGCTCGTCGGCGACGACGCCGAGACGGTCGGCGTCCCACTCCTTGAGCTGGTCGATGGTGACCATCACATGCCCTCCCGCGCGAGGCGCTCCATGCGCGCGGCCTGGGCCAGGTCGGTCTCGACCCAGTCGTCGGCGTGCCGGCGCAGGGCGGCGACGTGGGTGGTGCCGTCGCTGACCCAGCTCTGGTACGCCGTGCGCCAGGTCTCGGTGAGGGACGTCGCTGCCCCTGCGCTCTGGCTCCCCGGGAGCGCCGTGCTCACGGCGTTCACCCCGGTCGGGATGTTGGCGTCGACCGCGGTGACCGCGGCCTCCATCTTGTCCGCAGCTGCACGGATTTCCTGCGGGACGATCTCGGTCATCACGGCCCCCGAAGCGGATGTTCCTCTGGTCGGGGACCTCATTCCCAGACCGCCGCAGGCGGTAAACCCGGTCCTGGGCCCGTCCCGGACCCCTACTCGAACGGGTTGGGGAGGGCGCCGGGCAGCCCGGCGAGCGTCTCGCGCGCCTGGGCGGCGACCTTGTGCTCGACCAGCACCTCGTAGCGGGTCGCGACGACCTGGGTGATGGAGGAGAAGTCGCGCTGGCCGCGGGTGAGCGCGTAGCCGAGCAGCGCCCAGATGACGCCGAACGCGGCGCCGAGCAGCACGGTGGAGAGGATCATCGCGAGGACGTTCTCGTCGACGAAGAACGAGAAGATCAGGCCGACGAAGAGGCCCAGCCAGAGTCCGGAGAGGACGCCGCCCAGGGCGACCCGGCTCGTGGTGAGGCGGCCCGTGATCCGCTCGACCCGCTTGAGATCGGTGCCGACGATCATCAGGTGCTGCACCGGGAAGTGGTTGTCGGACAGGTAGTCGACCGTCCGCTGGGCCGCGGCGTAGTCGTCGTACACCGCCAGGGACTGGGGGAACTCGAGGGGCAGCGGGTTGGCTCCGCGGGACTGTGCGGGCATGCTCATTCGGGGTCCCCGCGGAAGTGTGGGCTGGAGGAGCGCAGCGGGGGAAGCCCGCAGTTTCGTGGGGTGGAGGTCATGTGCCTCAGTCTGCCGCACCCTCCTACACTGAGCGCGTGCCCCGCGTAGTCGTCGACGTCATGCCCAAGCCCGAGATCCTCGACCCCCAGGGGAAGGCCGTCCTCGGCGCGCTGCCCCGGCTGGGGTTCCAGGGCGTGACGGACGTCCGTCAGGGCAAGCGCTTCGAGCTCGAGATCGAGGGCGAGCTCACCGACGAGGTGGTCGCCCAGGTGCGCGAGATGGCGGCCACGCTGCTGTCCAACCCGGTGATCGAGGACTTCACGGTCTCGGTCGAGACCCTCCCGGACGCGGTGGAGACGCTCTCGTGAAGGTCGGGGTCGTCACCTTCCCCGGCTCCCTCGACGACGTCGACGCGCAGCGCGCCGTCGCGCTCGGCGGCCACGAGGCCGTCGCGCTCTGGCACGGCGACCACGACCTGCGCGGCGTCGACGCGGTCATCCTCCCGGGCGGCTTCTCGTACGGCGACTACCTGCGCTGCGGCGCGATCTCGCGGTTCTCCCCGGTGATGACCGAGGTGATCGAGGCGGCCGGCAGGGGGATGCCGGTGCTCGGCATCTGCAACGGCTTCCAGATCCTCTGCGAGTCCCACCTCCTGCCGGGTGCCCTGATCCGCAACCAGCAGCAGAAGTTCCTCTGCGTCGACCAGCCGCTGCGCATCGAGAACAACCGCACGCCCTGGACGTCGGCCTACGACGAGGGCGCCGAGATCGTCGTCGCGCTCAAGAACGGCGAGGGCTCGTTCGTCGCCGACACCGAGACCCTCGACCGGCTCGAGGGCGAGGGCCGGGTCGTCGCCCGCTACCTGGGCGCCAACCCCAACGGCTCGCTGCGCGACATCGCGGGCATCTGCAACGACCGCGGCAACGTCGTCGGCCTGATGCCGCACCCCGAGCACTCGGTCGAGGACCTCACCGGCACCGGCACCGACGGCCTCGGCTTCTTCACCAGCCTCCTGGAGCACTCCTTCGCATGAACCCGCTGAACCTCTTCCGCCGCATCGCGATCGCCGAGGCGGTCACCTGGGGCCTGCTGCTCCTCGGCATGTTCCTCAAGTACGTCACCGAGACCACCGAGCTCGGCGTCCGGATCTTCGGGATGGCCCACGGCGTCGTCTTCGTCGCCTACTGCCTGACCACCGTGCTCGTCGCCGTCGACCAGCGCTGGTCGGCGGGCCGGACCGTGCTCGGGCTGGCGGCGGCCGTGCCGCCGTTCTGCACCGTGCTCTTCGATCGGTACGCCGAGCGGCGGGGTGCCCTCGGTGACGCCTGGCGGCTCACCGGGTCGGAGCCGCGGCGCGCGCTCGACCGGCCGGTCGCCTGGCTGCTCCGCAACCCGGTCCGCGGCGTCGCCGCGGGCCTGGTGGCTGTCGCTGCCCTGACCGGCGTGGCGCTCCTGGTCGGACCGCCGGCCGGCTGACGCCGCAGGCCCTTCGGGTCAGAGCCTCCCGGCCTGGATCGCGGCCCAGGTCTCGGTGCCGGCGACGCCGGTCACGTGGACCTTCGCCTTCTTCTGCCAGGCGCGCAGCGCCGCGGTCGTCCTCGGGTCGAAGACGCCGGTGGCGCGGACGGCGCGTGACTCCGCGCTGCCCTTGCCGGCGGCGACCAGCGCGCGCTGGAGGCGACGTACGGCGGGCCCGGTCGAGCCGAACTTGACCACCGGGGTGTCGCCGGCGCTGAGCAGCGTCACCCAGTTGCGCAGGCCCCACGACGTGCGGACCTTCTGGCCGTGGGCGGTCTGCCACGCGTTGATCGCGGCCACCGTGGCCTTGCCGTAGCGGCCGTGGACCTTGCCGTTGTAGAGGCCGTGCTGCTGGAGCAGGCACTGCAGCGCCTTGACCTGCGCGCCCGCCGGCACGTACGACGCGCTGGCCGGACGGAGCGGGGCGTAGGCGCGGGAGACGAGCCGGACGCCGCCGCAGTTGATCTCGCGCGGGGCGACCGCGCCCGTGCCGAGCTGGAGGTAGTTGCGGTCGATGTTGATGGTGACGCCGCCGTACGTCTCGTTGTGGCCACCCTGGAACTGCTTCACCCGGGCGTTCGGCCAGCCGTCGGAGCGGATGTAGCTCGTGCTGGTGTTCTGGATGCCGTCCCACCGGGCGATCCAGATCTGGTCGGGGAGGGCGAAGGCGCTGGGTCGGTTCACCCGGGCGTTGTCGAGCATCTTGATGCCCGAGCCGGCGCTCGAGTAGACGCCCGACACGTAGCCGAGCGCGCGGATCTGGGTGGTCCAGCCGCTGAGGAACGACAGGGCCGACTCGCGGCACGGCGTGTTCGCCATGTTGAAGCCCTCGAGGTCGTACCAGAGCGTGCTGCCCGCGACGATCCCGAGGCCGCCGGCGACGGCGACCGACTGCGAGGCCTGGGCGACGCCCTGGTTGTACGCCGCGGCGTACGTGCCCGTCGCGGGGTCGCGGGTCGGGTCGATGGTCGGGTCGTTGCCCCACCGCGGGAAGCGCGGCTGGCACGACGCCTGCGGGCCGAGCGTGATCGGCAGCAGCGCCCAGCCGGCGGCCAGCTGGGTGCTGATCCACTGCGGCGTCAGGTTGGGCTGCTCGCGGCAGAAGCGCGACGCGCCGTCGATGTAGATGCCGACGGCGCGGAACGGTGAGTTCTGCATCCAGGCGTCCATGGCCGCCTGGCTCGGCGCGTGGCACTGGTCGAAGCCGAGGCCGGTGAAGTTGCCGGGCGTCACGACGTTCGCGCGCTTTGCCTTGGCCGGGGCTGAGACCGACCCGGAGGCGCTCGGCGCGGCCGAGACGACGCCGAGCGTGCCGACGGCGAGGACGACGGCCAGGAGGGCGGCGCGGAGGGGAGAGGTACGTCGGGCGGTGGTGCGAGCCGGGCGAGGCATGTGGTGCTCCAAGAAAGCCGGGAAGCCGGGTGACGGTGGCGTTGCCTCGCGGCGAGGCCACGTCACCATAACCTCAGAAATCACACTGGTAACAGGCTTCACAGGTAACTACCACCCTGTAATTCGCGCTGCTGGTTCACGACACAGATCGGCCGGCCCCAGCGGTTGCTGAGGCCGGCCGATCCGGTTGGTGCAGCGGGCTCAGGCCGCGTCGGCCATCGCCTCCGCGCCGAGGTCGGGGTCGAGGACCTCGGCCGGCCGGGGCGGCCGGACGGCGCGCACGACCACGGCCGAGGCGACCAGCGCCAGGGCAGCGAACGACGCCGAGGTGAGGAACGCCGCGCTCATGCCGGGGACGAGCTGACCGGGCACCGCGCCGGCGGCGTACACCGACACGATGACGGCGACGCCGACGGCTCCGCCGAGCTGCTGCGTGGTCTGCAGCAGGCCGGATGCCGAGCCCGCGTGCTCCGGCTCGACACCGGACAGCACGATCACGGTGACCGGCATGAAGATCAGCGCGGAGGCGACGCCGGCCAGCGTCATCGGCCCGAAGACCGCGGCCAGGTAGGTGTCGCTCGTGCCGATCGTGCTGAGCCACGCGTAGGCGAGGGCGAGCGTCGTGGCGCCGACCAGCATCATCCGCCGCGGGCCGAACCTCCCCAGCAGGGCCGGGGTGACCCTCGAGGTGGCGAAGATGCCGAGGCTGAACGGCAGGAACGCGACGCCGGCCAGCAGCGGCCCGAAGCCGAGCACGCCCTGGACGTACTGGACGACCAGGAAGAACATCGAGAGGTTGGCGCCTATCAGCAGGGCCATGGCGGCCAGCGCCCCGACGCGGTTGCGGTCGCGCACGAGTCGCGGCTGCACCAGTGGGTGCGGGTGCCGCATCTCGGTGCGGGCGAGCAGGGCCAGCAGTGCGATGCCGGCGACGAAGCCGAGGATCGTGCGGGCCGAGAGCCAGCCGTGCTCGGGGGTCCCGATCAGGGTCCAGACGAGCACGACCGCGCCGCCGGTGGCGGTCAGCGCGCCGACGACGTCGAAGCGACCCGACCGGCGGGGCGTCTCCGCGACGAAGCGCGGCGCGAGCAGGATCACCGCGAGGCCGATCGGCACGTTGATGAAGAGCGTCCAGCGCCAGGAGCCGACGTCGGTCAGCAGCCCGCCGAGGATGAGCCCGATCGACGCGCCGCCGGACGAGACGGCGCCGAAGAGCGCCAGCGCCCGGTTGCGCGCGGCCTCGTCGGGCGCGCTCGTGGTGAGCAGGGCCAGGACGCTCGGCGCTGCCAGCGCGGCGCCGACGCCCTGGAAGGTCCGGGCGGCGATCAGCTGCCCGGGGGTCTGGGCGATCCCGCCGAGGGCCGAGCCCAGGGTGAAGGCGGCCAGGCCGATCTCGAAGACCCGGAGCCGGCCGAGGACGTCGCCGAGCCGGCCGCCGAGGAGCAGCAGGCCGCCGAAGGCGAGCGTGTAGGCGTTGAGGACCCAGGAGAGGGACGCCGGGCCGAAGCCCAGGTCGGCGTCGATCTGGGGGAGTGCGACGTTCACGACGGTCGCGTCGAGGACGATCATCAGCTGCGCGACCAGGACGATCGCGATGCCGGCGGCGGCACGGCCGGCGTCCGGCGGCAGCTCGGTCGGCAGCTCCCGGCCCCGCGTGTCGGCGGTGCGGGAGGGTGCGTTCAGGGACATGAGGGTGAGTCCTGTTCTGGCCCGGCGGGCCGAGGTACAGTAGATCCGGAGGATGACTCCGCTTCGACCAGAACAATACGGAGACTGTCTCCGTTTAGCAAGCCCCTTTTATCCGGAGGAACCGTGCGCGCCGACGCCAAGCGCAACTACGACCGCATCGTCGAGGTCGCTCGCCAGGTCTTCCGGGAGCAGGGGTACGACGCCTCGCTGGACCTGATCGCCAGGCAGGCCGGCGTCGGTCCGGGCACGCTCTACCGGCACTTCCCGAAGCGCGACGACCTCATCGACGCAGTCATGCAGAGCTGGGTCGACGGGGTCAACGAGACCGCGGAGAAGGTGCTCGCCAACGAGGGCAGCCCGCGCGACCTGCTCCTCGCATGGTTCGAGGAGTACGTCCGGCTGATCAGCGTCCACAAGGGCGGCCCCGCGAAGATCACCTGCGCGATGGGCGACGACGGCTCGCCGATCCGCACCAAGTGCGAGGTGCTGCGCGGCGCCGGCGACCGGGTCCTCGACCGGCTGCGGGAGCAGGACGCCATCCGCGAGGACGTCACGGCGCTCCACGTGGCCCGCCTCGTCGGCGGCGTCGCGACCGTGGCCGACCAGTCCGAGCTCGACCCCGCCGCCGTACGCCCCATGCTCGAGGTCGTCGCCGACGGGATGCTCAAGTAGCCGACCTGACGGTGGTTTCGAGACGGTTGCCAGGGCAACCTCCTCAACCACCGCGACGGTGGTTGAGGAGGGACGAAGTCCCGTCTCGAAACCACCGTCGCCCACGATGTGAGCAGCAGAGCGCCCGCCGGTAGATTGAGCGCGTGCTGGACACCGTCGCTGTCGCCGCCGAAGACCCCCACCGCGAGCAGCCGTGGGCCGACCTCGGCCTCAAGGCCGACGAGTACCAGCGGATCCGCGAGATCCTCGGTCGTCGTCCCACGAGCTCCGAGCTCGCGATGTACTCCGTGATGTGGAGCGAGCACTGCTCCTACAAGAGCTCCAAGGTGCATCTCAAGCAGTTCAGCGAGATCCCGCAGGAGACGCCGGTCGGCAAGATGCTCGCCGGCATCGGCGAGAACGCCGGCGTCATCGACATCGGCCAGGGCTACGCCGTCACGTTCAAGGTCGAGAGCCACAACCACCCGTCGTACGTCGAGCCGTACCAGGGTGCCGCGACGGGTGTCGGCGGCATCGTGCGCGACATCCTCGCGATGGGCGCCCGCCCGGTCGCGGTCATGGACCCGCTGCGCTTCGGCCCGCTCGACGCCGACGACACCCATCGGGTGCTGCCCGGGATCGTCGCCGGCGTCGGTGGCTACGGCAACTGCCTCGGCCTGCCCAACATCGGCGGCGAGGCCGTCTTCGACGAGACGTACGCCGGCAACCCGCTCGTCAACGCGCTCTGCGTCGGCGTCCTCAAGCACGAGGACCTCCACCTCGCGAAGGCGTCCGGCGTCGGCAACAAGGTGATCCTGTACGGCGCGCGCACCGGCGGCGACGGGATCGGCGGAGTCTCGGTGCTGGCGTCGGAGACGTTCGACGCCGACGGCCCGGCGAAGCGGCCCAGCGTCCAGGTCGGCGACCCGTTCATGGAGAAGCTGCTCATCGAGTGCACGCTCGAGGTCTTCGCGGCCGGCCTGGTCGCCGGCATCCAGGACCTCGGTGGCGCCGGCCTCTCCTGCGCGACCTCCGAGCTCGCGTCCGCCGGCGACGGCGGCATGCACGTCGAGCTCGACCTGGTGCCGCTGCGCGACTCCACGCTCGCCCCGGAGGAGATCCTCATGAGCGAGTCGCAGGAGCGGATGATGGCGGTCGTCGAGCCCGGCGACGTCGACGCGTTCATGGCGATCTGCGAGAAGTGGGACGTCGAGGCGGTCGTGGTCGGCGAGGTGACCGACACCGGTCGCCTCGAGATCGACTGGCACGGCGAGCGCGTCGTCGACGTCCCGCCGCGCTCGGTCGCGCACGACGGACCGACGTACCACCGCCCGTTCGCCCGCCCCGACTGGCAGGACGACCTCCAGGCCGACGCGGCCGAGTCGCTGCCGCGACCGGCCGCGGGCGACGAGCTGCGCAAGACGCTGCTCACCCTGGTCGCGAGCCCCAACCTGTGCGACAAGTCGTGGATCACCGACCAGTACGACCGCTACGTCCGCGGCAACACCGTGCTCGCGCAGCCCAGCGACAGCGGCATGATCCGGGTCGACGAGGAGACCAACCTCGGCGTCGCCGTGTCGACGGACTGCAACGGGCGGTTCGCCAAGCTCGACCCGTACGCCGGTGCGCAGCTCGCCCTCGCGGAGAGCTACCGCAACGTGGCGACCGGCGGAGCCGTGCCGCTGGCGATCTCCGACTGCCTCAACTTCGGATCGCCCGAGGACCCGGCCGTGATGTGGCAGTTCGCCGAGGCCTGCCGTGGCCTCCGGGACGCCTGCGCCGAGCTCGGCATCCCGGTCACCGGCGGCAACGTCAGCCTCTACAACCAGACCGGCGAGACCGCGATCCTGCCGACCCCGGTCGTCGCCGTGCTCGGCGTGATCGAGGACGTGACCCGTCGTACGCCGTCGGCCTGGTCGGCCTCCGGCGAGCGGGTTTTCCTGCTCGGCGAGACCCGCGAGGAGCTCTCGGGCTCGGAGTGGGCGCACGTCGTGCACGGGCACCTCGGCGGGCTGCCGCCGCAGGTGGACCTCGAGGCCGAGAGCGCGCTGGCGCAGCTGCTGCACGCCGGCGTCGGCCTGCTGACCTCCGCCCACGACCTCTCCGACGGCGGCCTCGCCCAGGCGCTCTCCGAGGCCGCGCTGCGCCACGGCGTCGGCGTCTCGGTCACGCTGCCCGACGACGCGTTCCTCTCGCTCTTCAGCGAGTCGACCGGCCGGGTGCTGGTGACCGTGCCCGACGGCGGAGCCGAGCGGCTCGTCGAGCTTGCGGAGCAGCACGGCGTACCCATCGCCGCGCTCGGCGTCACCGGCGGCGACTCGCTCGGCGTCGAGGGCGAGTTCGAGATCCCCCTCGACGAGCTGCGCGCCGCGTGGACGGCGACCCTCCCGGCGGCGTTGGCGTGACTGTCGTCCGGTACGGCGACGACCCGGCGCAGCTCGCCGAGCTGACGCTGCCGACCGGCACGCCCCGCGGAGTCGCGGTCGTGGTGCACGGCGGATTCTGGAAGCCGGAGTACGG
Source organism: Nocardioides sp. GCM10030259 (assembly GCF_042666375.1). NCBI lineage: Bacteria > Bacillati > Actinomycetota > Actinomycetes > Propionibacteriales > Nocardioidaceae > Nocardioides > Nocardioides sp. GCM10030259. The sequence goes on from NZ_JBHTDF010000003.1 coordinate 51,725, forward strand.
CGTCGAGCTCGCCCGCCCGCTGGTGCCGAGCCTGGTCGCGGCCGGGTGGGCGGCGTGGGCGATCGAGTACCGCCGCGGCACCGGCGCCACCGACACGCTCGCCGACGTCCGGGCGGCCATCGACGCCTGCCCGGTCGACGCCGGCACCGTCGTCGGCATCGGGCACTCCGCCGGCGGCCACCTCGTCACGTGGGCGGCGGCCCACGGCGGCCTCACCCACGTGATCTCCCAGGCAGGGGTGCTCGACCTGCGCGCGGCCCACGACGCCGGACTCGGCGGAGGCGCCGTCGAGCGGTTCCTCGGCCACCCGCCGGGCGACGCCGACGACGACGTCGACCCGATCCGTCAGCTGCCGCTCGGCGTACCGGTCTGGTGCGTGCACGCCCGCGGCGACGACAACGTCCCGTTCGTCCAGTCGACGTCCTACGTCGCGGCCGCCCGCGCCGCCGGCGGCACCGCCGACCTGGTCGAGGTCGACGGCGACCACTTCACGGTGATCGACCCCCACGGCGCCGCCTGGTCCCGCACCCTCGACCTCATGTCGAGCTGGGCCTGAATCACCCGTGGACCGGGCCCGACTCAACGGAGATGGTCGGCGAGGCGGGTGGCGGCGTGCCGGACGAGGTCGGCGAGGCCGGGGTCGGTCACGGCGCGCTCGGGGGCCTTGCCCAGCGTGAGGGCGGCGGGCTGGGTGAGCCAGGCCCACGCGCGCCAGGGGTCCATCCTCGCGGCGAGCAGCGGCTCGAGCACCGGCGCGAGGTCGGGCCGGTGCTCACCCTCGGGCGTCAGCTGGAAGGCCGGGACCACGCTGCGCTCGTCGACGGGTACGACGAGCAGGCGGTGCATCTGGGCTGCCTTGTGAACGGCGTACCTGGTCGCGTCGACCGACGCTCCGCGCACCTCGGCGAGCGTCTCGTAGGTGAACCACGGCGTCTCGAGGAGCGCCGCCCGCAGTCGCGCCTGGCGGGCGAGCAGCACCAGTGCGACCGGCACGGCGTGCTCGGGCTCGTCGCCCTGGCTGTGCAATGCCCGGTCGAGCTCGGGCAGCCGGTCGGGGTCGCTCCAGACGGCTCGTCCCGACGAGTCGCGGGTGAAGGTCGGCAGCCCGGCCTCGGCCAGGGAGTCGGCGAGGCCGAGGTCCTCGAGCCAGGTGGCGAGTCGCTCGCCGTCAGTACTCACGCCTCCAGCCTCTCGCACGCACGTCAGTGGACGTGCATCCGCTCCCCCTGGGGACCGTAGAGCGCGAGCACCTCGGTGGTGTGCGGTCCGGGGTTGCCGATCCAGTGCGGGGTGCGGGTGTCGAAGTCGACGACCTCGCCCGGGCCGAGCAGCAGGTCGCGGTCGCCGATCACCAGCCGGAGCTGGCCGGAGAGGACGTACATCCAGTCGTAGCCCTCGTGGGTCCGCAGGTCGACGACCGAGGTGGGCTCCGGGGGGAAGACGATCTTGTAGGCCTGCAACCCGCCGGGGCGCTGGGTGAGGTGCAGGTAGGTGCGGCCGTGGCGCTTCGAGGAGCGCAGCTGCACGCGGGGGTCGCCGGTCGCCGGGGCGTCCACGAGCTCGTCGAGCGAGACCCGGTGGGCCCGCGCGAGCGGGAGCAGCTGCTCGAGTGTCGGTCGCCGCTGCCCCGACTCCAGTCGCGACAGGGTGCTGACGGAGATACCGGTCTCGTCGGCGAGGTCGCGCAGCGTGACGCCGCGCTCCTGGCGCAGTGCGCGCAGCCGCGGTCCGACCCGGGCGAGCTCGTCCATGTTGCCCAGTTTGCCAGAACGGCAACGAATGTTGTTGATCGGCAACCCCTCTGCCCATACTCGACGCATGAGCAGCGAGCACCGGCACCAGCACGACGAGATCACCCGCGAGCACTTCGAGCAGGAGTCCTGGGACGAGCGGTACGGCGGCGAGGGCCGCACCTGGAGCGGCCGGCCGAACGCCGTGCTCGTCGACGAGGCGAGCGACCTGTCGCCGGGCCGGGCCGTCGACCTCGGCTGTGGCGAGGGCGGTGACGCGATCTGGCTCGCCGAGCAGGGCTGGCAGGTCACCGCGATCGACTTCTCCGATGCGGGGCTGCGCAAGGCCGCCGAGCACGCTGCCGAGCGCGGGGTCGCCGACCGCATCGAGTTCCGGCACGCCGACCTGCGCACGTGGGCACCCGACGGGGAGCAGTGGGACCTCGTCACGTCGTGCTTCCTGCACCTGCTCGACCACGGGATGGTGACCGCGACGGAGCGGATGGCCGAGGCCGTCGCGCCCGGCGGCACGCTGCTCGTCGCCGGCCACCACCCCGACGACTCCCACACCGGGCTGCGCTGGTCGCTGCCCGGGGTGATGTTCACCGCCGACGAGCTGGTCCCGGCGGTCGACGCCGACCGGTTCGAGGTCCGCGCCGAGGCGCGGCCGCGCAGCGAGACGCGGAACGACGAGACCCACGAGGTCACCGACGCCGTGCTGGTGGCTCGCCGGCTGGTCTAGACGGCCCCCGGCCGCTTCCGGGAACGCCCGTGCCTCGCCGCGCACGCTGGCAGACTTCCCCGAGATTGGGGATCGCGGGCTCGTCGCCCGTGTCGTGGGCGTCGAGAAGCGGTGGGGCGATTGAGCGCGCGTGGAATCCGGACGCTTCCGGCTGCCGTGATCGGCGTCGTCGCCGGCATGTCCCTGGCGGTCCTGCCGCCCGTCCCGGCCTCTGCGCTGCCAGCGGCCGCTGACGACTCCGCGGCCTGCACCGTCAACGGCACCCCCGGCCCCGACCGCCTGCGCGGCGGCCCGGGCCGCGACGTGATCTGCGGCTGGGGCGGCGACGACGTGCTCGAGGGAGCCGGCGGCAACGACGTGATCCGCGGCGGCCGCGGCGACGACGTCCTGCGCGGAGGTCCGGGTGACGACCTGCTCCGCGGCGGCCGCGGCGACGACCGCCTCTTCGGCGACGGCGGCGACGACGAGCTGCGCGGGTACGTCGGCGCCGACCGCCTCTCGGGCGGGAACGGCGACGACGACCTGCACGGCTACCGCGGAGACGACCGGCTCGCCGGCGGCCGCGGCACCGACACCCTCCGCGGCGGCGAGACGGAACGCCGCAACCACGCGCCCACCGGGCTGCGCCTGTCGCCCGCCCTCGTCGCGGAGAACCAGCCCGCGGGCACCGAGGTCGGGCGGCTGGCCGCCGTCGACCCGGACGCCGCGGACACCCATGCGTTCGCCCTGGTCGACGGCGCCGGCGCCGACAACGCCGCGTTCACCGTGGCCGGCGACCGCCTGCTGACCGCGCGCGCGTTCGACTTCGAGGCAACCCAGCGGCTCTCCGTGCGGGTCCGGGCTACCGACAGCGGAGGCCTCGCCGCGACGTCCGTCCTCGTGGTCGAGGTCGGCGACGTCGCCGAGGACCGGTCGCCGACGGCGGTCGACGACACCGTGACCGTCGCCGAGGACGCCCCGGCGACCCGGATCGCCGTACGCGCCAACGACACCGACGCTGACGGCGGCCCGATGCGGATCGCCACGACCACCCGCCCCGGTCACGGCGTCGTGGTGGTCGCGACCGACGGCACCGACCTCACCTACGAGCCGGCCGCGGACTACTGCGGACCGGACACGTTCGCCTACACGCTGAACGGCGGGTCGACCGCCACCGTCTCGGTGACCGTCTCGTGCACCGACGACGGCTCGGTCGTGCGCGACGACTCCGCCACGATCGCCGAGGACGCTTCGGCGACCGCGATCGACGTGCTCGCCAACGACAGCGACGCCGACGGCGAGGCGCTCGCGATCGACGCGGTCGTGCAGCCCGGCCACGGCACCGTGGTCATCACCGGCGGCGGGACCGCGCTGACCTACGCGCCGGCCACGGACTACTGCGGGTCGGACACCTTCACCTACGCTGTCGCGGACGCGTCGACCGCGACGGTCTCGGTGACCGTCACCTGCGTCGACGACGCGCCGGTCGCGGTCGACGACACCCTGGGCCTGACCGAGGACGATCCTGCGACGGCGGCCGGCGTACGCGCCAACGACACCGACGTCGACGCCGGGCCGATGGCGGTCGTCTCCGCGACTCCGGCCGACCACGGCGAGGTCGTCGTGACGGACGCCGGTGGAGTGACCTACGAGCCGGACGCCGACTACTGCGGTGCCGACGACTTCACCTACACCCTGAACGGCGGGTCGACCGCCGGGGTCGCCGTGGAGGTGGCCTGCGTCGACGACGCGCCCGCCGGCGTCGCCGACTCTCTCGAGGTCGCCGAGGACTCGGCGTGGACCCGCGTCGACGTGCTGTCCAACGACACCGACGTCGACGGTGGACCGATGGCGTCGACGGGGGCGGCCGGCGCGAGCCACGGCCAGATCGACTTCCTCGCCGGCGACATCTCCTACCGCCCGGTCGCGAACTACTGCGGGCCGGACAGCTTCACCTACACGCTGTGGCCCGGCAACACCAGCGTCACGGTCGACGTGACGGTGACCTGCGTCGACGACGCACCCACCGCTCGCGACGACGACGTCACGACGACCGCTGACGTCGCGACCGACCTGGACCTGCTGGCCAACGACACCGACGTCGACGGCGGTCCGCGCGCCGCCGAGCTGGTCTCCGCGCCGGAGAACGGCACGCTCGTGCTCAACGCCGACGGCACCGGCACCTACACCCCGGACGCGGGCTACTGCAACACCCGGACCGCCACCCCGGACGCCTTCACCTACCGGCTCGTCCCGGGTGGCTCGACGGCCACCGTCCGCGTGACCGTCACCTGCGTCGACGAGGCGCCGACCGCCGTCGGCGACAGCGCCACCGTCGCCGAGGACGCGCCCGCGACCGTGATCGCGGTGCGCGCCAACGACACCGACCCCGACGGTGGGCCGATGGCCGTCGCCAGCGCGACCCAGCCGGCCCACGGCGCGGTGGTGGTCGCGGCCGACGGCGCGAACGTCACCTACCGGCCGGCCGCCGACCACTGCGGCGCGGACACCTTCACGTACACCCTGACGCCCGGCGACTCGACCGCCACCGTAGAGGTCACCGTCACCTGCGTCGACGACGCGCCGATCGCGATCGACGACACCGTCACCGTGTCCGAGGACGCCGCGGCGACGGCGGTCGACGTGCTCGCCAACGACACCGACATCGACGCCGGCCCGAAGGAGGTCGACTCGATCGTCACCCCGCCGGCGCACGGCACCGCGGTCGTGACCGGCGGCACCGGCCTGACCTACACGCCGGCGCCCGACTACTGCGGGTCCGACGAGTTCACCTACCGGCTCAACGGCGGCGATACCGCGACCGTCGCCGTCACGGTCACTTGCGTCAACGACGCGCCCGTCGTCGCCACGACCACCCTGTCGGGCACGCGCGCCGCCATCGGCAACACGTCCCTGGTGGTCGACGCGCCGACGGCTGCGTACGGCGCGGTCGACGGGCCGGCGAAGGTCGTCACGGCCGACCTGCTGGCGACCGTCACCGACGTCGACGGCCCGGCCCCCTTCGCGATCACCCCCGCGACGATCACCACCGCCGACGGCGGCACGGTCGACCTGCGGGCCGACGGCTCGTTCCTCTACGAGCCGCGCGGAGCGGCCGCGTGCGACGGCTCCGACTCGTTCCAGTACGCCGTGTCCGACGGCGCCAGCCCGATGCCGGCGACCGCCACCGGCACCGTCCAGATCGCGGTGACCGACTGCGTCTGGTACGTCGACAACACCGCGCCGGCCGGCGGTGACGGCACCTCGGACGGCCCCTTCGACACCCTGGCGGAGGCCGAGGCGGCCTCCGGGGCCGACGACTTCGTCTTCGTCTACGCCGGCGACGACACGACCGCGGGCCTCGACACCGGCTACGACCTGGCCGCGGGCGAGCGGCTGCTGGGCCAGGCCGCCGGGCTGACCGTCGGCGGGGTCGACCTGGTCGCGCCGGAGGCCGGCAAGCGCCCGTGGCTCACCGCGACGGGCGAGTCCGTCATCGCGCTGAACGCGTCCAACGTCGTCCGTGGCCTCCGGGTCGACCCGGCCGGCGCCGGCGGCGTGACCGGCGGCGCGCGCGCCACCGGCGGCGGCACGCTGGCCGACCTCGAGATCATCGACACCGGCGTCGCCGGCACTGCCCCCGGCCTCTACCTGAACAACACGGCGGGCACCTTCACGGTCTCCGACCTCACCGTCGACACCAGTGCCGCGACGAGTCCGCCTGCCGACGCGAACGGCGTGCGGCTGGTCAACGCCGGCACCGTGACGTTCGCGGATGCCGGCACCGTCCAGATCACCACGAAGGGCGCGCCCGCCCTGTACGCCCTCCAGGTGAACATGGGGGCCGGGTCCCACTTCGACGCCATCTCCGTCACCGGCTCCACCACCGGCGCCGTGCAGATGGGCGCCGTGACCGGGTCGACGACCTTCGGGGCGCTGGACCTGAACACGTCCGGTGGCCCGACCGCCGCCTTCGCCGTCAGCAACTCGGGCTTCGTGCGGATCCGTCCCGAGGCCACCGCCAACGTGCATGCGTACGGCGGGCCGGCTGTCGACGTCACCGGCACGAGCGGAGCGCAGCTCAACTTCGACCGGGTCCGCTCCAACGACAGCGCGACGGACGGAGTGAACCTCGCCGGCCTCGGCGGCGGCGTCTTCTCCGCCACCGACCCCACCAGCTGGCTCCTTCGCGCGGCCGGGACCACCTTCGACCTCGACGGCGGCTCGGGCGAGGTGACGTTCGCCGGCACCCTGGCCGAGGCCACCGGGCCGATCGCCGACATCACCGGGCGCACCGGTGGTGCGGTGACCCTCAGCGGTGACCTCGTCGACAAGGACCCCAACGTCGGAGGCGGCATCAACCTCTCCGGCAACACGGGCGGCTCGACGACGTTCTCCGCCGCCCGCAAGGAGATCTACACCGGCACCCAGCCCGCCGTCACGATGACGGCCAGCGCGGGCCATGCGCTGTCGTTCACGGGCGGCGGCCTCGACATCGACACGACCAGCGGCGCCGGGCTGCGCGCCACCGGCAGCCAGTCGGTCGCGGTCACGGGCGAGGTCAACACCATCGACACGACGACCGGCACCGCGCTCGACGTCTCCGGCACGACCATCGCTGCCGCGGGCCTCACGTTCCAGAGGATCTCGTCGGTGGGCGCCCCGGTCGGCATCCGCCTGGACAACACCGGCACGACCGCCGCGGCCGGTTCGCTGACCGTGACGGGGACCGGGGGCACCTGCACCGACGGCAACCGCTCGGGATGCAGCGGCGGGACGATCGCGAACGGCGTCGGCGCCAACGACTCGACCGCGACCCCCGCCGGCACCGGCATCGTGCTGAACCAGACCCGCCAGCCGTCACTGACCAGGATGTGGCTGCACGACCACGCGAACTACGCGATCCGGGGCACCGGCGTCGTCGGCTTCACGATGGTCGACAGCGTGATCAACGGCGTCAACGGCGACAACGCGGCCGGGCCGTACTTCGACTCCGCGATCTCGTTCACCGGGCTGACCGGCTCGGCGGCGATCAGGCGTGCGTACGTCGGCGGCGGCTTCAGCGACAACGTCCGGATCGGCAACAGCAGCGGGAGCCTCGACCGACTCGTGGTCGACGAGGTGACCTTCGGTGTCGCCGGCAGCGCGCCCGCCAACGACGCCCTGCTGGTGTCGACGACGGGGAGCGCGGTCCTGAACGTCACGGTCGAGGACAGCACGTTCCTCAGCGCGGGCGGCGACCTCCTGCAGCTGGACCACAACGGAACCGGCGCCGGGGACGTCGTGGTCGCCCGCAACGCGTTCAGCAACGCGCACCCGGCGATCTCCGACGGCGGCGGCGGGGTGAGCCTCAGCCAGGGTGGCGCGAGCGGCACGACCACCCTGAGCGTCACCGGCAACAGCTTCCGGGACGCCGTCGGCAACGCCGTCGCCGTGGTCAAGGGTGCCGGCCCGACCGTGCAGGTCGGGACGTTCGCGAACAACACGGTCGGCCTCTCCGGCGGCTACCGCTCGGGCTCCGCGGTCGGCGACGGGCTCAAGATCCAGTCGCTCGGCCAGGGGACGAGCACCTGGGCCGTCCGCAACAACCAGATCCGGCAGTACGGCGCGACCGGCATCGAGGTCGTGGCCGGCGGTGGCACCGCGGCGGCGGGCGCAGTCAACGCGACCATCGCCGACAACACGATCGCCGAGCACGACGCGGGCAACCCCGCGGCGTACGGCATCCACGTCAACCTCGGCACCACGACCGGGGACGCGTACGCCGGTTGCGCCGCGATCACCGGCAACACGGTCAGCGCCGGCGGGGCGGCCACGGACGTCCGGCTCAGGCAGCGCTACGCGACGACGCTCACCCTGCCCGGGTACGCCGGGGCGAGCTCCGACGCGACCGCGGCCGCGAGCTTCGTGAACGCCGGCAACCTGGGCGGCAACGTCGTCCAGGTCGACATCAGCGGAGCGCCCGGGGGTGGGGTCGTCGGCGGCGCCCCCTGCGCGCAGCCGCCGGCCTGACGAGAGGACACCTCACTCCCATGGCAGAACCCTTCCTCGCCGAGATCCGGCTGATGTCGTTCAGCTTCGCGCCCAAGGGCTGGGCGCTGTGCAACGGGCAGCTGTTGCCGATCAACCAGAACCAGGCGCTGTTCTCCCTGCTCGGCACCAGCTTCGGTGGCGACGGGCGGGTCAACTTCGCGCTCCCCGACTACCGGGCCCGCACCCCGATGCACGTCGGCGGCTGGCACACCCTGGGCGAGCGGGGTGGCGCGGCGGCGCACACCCTGTCGGTCGCCGAGCTCCCCGAGCACACGCACGTGGTGCGGGCGTCGACACGCACCGAGGCCGGCTCGACCAGCCCGGAGAGCCGCTACCTGGGCCGCGGCAACAACGTCTACACGGACGGCTCGCCGAGCACCACCCTGCGACCCGACACGGTGACGAACGTCGGCGGTGCCCAGGCGCACCTGAACCTGCAGCCCTTCCTGACCCTCAGCTTCTGCATCGCGCTGCAGGGCATCTTCCCGTCCCCGACCTGAGGAGCACCGTGGCACAACCGTATGTCGGCGAGGTCCGCATGTTCGCGGGCAACTTCGCGCCCGCGGGCTGGGCGTTCTGCGACGGACAGCTCGTCCCGATCTCCGAGAACGAGACCCTGTTCAACCTCATCGGCACCACGTACGGCGGTGACGGCCAGTCGACCTTCGCCCTGCCCGACCTGCGTGGGCGGATCCCGATCCACCAGGGCAACGGCTACATCCTGGCCGAGACCGGCGGTGCCGAGGAGGTGACGCTGACCGTCAGCCAGATCCCCGCCCACAGCCACCCCTGGCTCGTGGCCGGCGACCGCTCCGGCACGACGGCCAGCCCGGCCGGGACGCTGCCGGCGCAGTCGACCAGCGTGACGCCGTACGCCAACCTCGCGCCGGCGCAGACGATGGCCGCGGCGGCGGTCACCCCGGTCGGCGGCAGCCAGCCCCACAGCAACATGCAGCCCTACCTCTGCGTCCACTTCATCATCTCGCTCTACGGGATCTTCCCGTCGCCCACCTGAGGAGAGACATGGCCGACCCGTTCGTCGCCGAGATCCGGATCTTCCCGTTCAACTTCGCCCCGAAGGGGTGGGCGTGGTGCGACGGCCAGCTGCTGCCCCTGTCGCAGAACACCGCGCTGTTCTCGCTGCTCGGCACGACGTACGGCGGCAACGGGATGTCCAACTTCGCGCTGCCCGACCTCCAGGGCCGCGTGCCGATGCACCCCGGTCAGGGGCCGGGTCTGAGCCCGCGCGACCTCGGTGAGTCGAGCGGCAGCGAGACCGTCACGCTGCTCGAGAGCGAGATCCCGTCGCACTCGCACCAGCTGCGGGTGGACGCCGTCGACCCGGCCGACACCAACGTGCCGAGCACCGAGTCCGCGTTCGCCACCTCCACGGGTGGGCGGCTCTACCAGGACAGCTCGAACGCCGAGCTCTCGCCGAACGCGCTCGCCCCGGCGGGCGGCGACCAGCCGCACAACAACCTGCAGCCCTACCTGACCTGCTACTTCAACATCGCCCTGCAGGGCGTCTTCCCGCCGCGCGGATGAGCACGACCACGCAGCGCGTCGACCTCCGGCCCGCCACCGACGCCGACCGGGAGTTCCTGGTGGCGCTCTACGCCTCGGTCCGCGCCGACGAGCTCGACCAGGTCGCCTGGCCGCCGGGGCAGCGGGAGGCCTTCGTGGTCATGCAGTACGACCTCCAGGACCGCCAGTACCGCCAGCACAACCCGCACGGCACGTTCGACGTGGTCGAGGTCGACGGCCGTCCGGCCGGACGGCTGTACGTCGACCGCCGGCCGACCGACATCCGCATCGTCGACATCGCGCTGGCGCCGGCGTGCCGCGGCCACGGGCTCGGCACCCGCCTGGTGCGCGCGGTGCTCGACGAGGCGGCGGCGTCGGGCCGCACGGCCAGCATCCACGTCGAGGTCCACAACCCCGCCGCCGCTCTCTACGCCCGCCTCGGGTTCGAGGTCGCGGAGGAGGTCGGGGTCTACCGGCGGATGGAGTGGAGGTCGCGATGAACGCGTCAGGATCAGGCGAAGGCCGCCTCGTAGCGCATCCCGTCCTCCCCCGGCCCCAGCGGCACCAGGAAGAGGTCGAGCTCACCCAGCCCCGGGTGCCGCAGCACGTAGGTGCCCTGCGGGAGGAGCGCCTCGACCGGGCCCGAGAAGAACAGCGAGAACTGCCGGCGGCTCTGCCCGTCGGGTCCGGGGCCACCGGCCTCCTGGCTCTCCCAGGTGTCGGTGAGCACGAGGGCGACGTCCTCGCCGCCGGGTCCGCCGGCGACGGCGAAGGAGTCGCCGACGTGCGGCGCGAAGAGATCGTGCGTGAGCCACTGAGGTCCGGACACCCACCGATGCTATTGCCCCCGACCCGAGGAGGACGCGTGCCGTCCCTGACCCGCCGAGTCCTGCTGGGCTCGACCGCCCTGGCCGGAGTGGCGCAGCCGCTGCTCCGGCCCGTGCACGCCTTCGCCGCCGGGCGCACCGGCGGGCGGCTCTACCGGCGCGGCCGGTTCAAGCGCCGCCGCGGTCGGCAGTTCCGGCTCGTCGACGCGACCGGCACCTACCGGGTGACGCTGCTGAAGGTGCGCAACCTGGCCGACGGGATCGCCGGCCACGAGGACCAGTTCAGCCTGCTGTTCCGCTCGTCCCGGCGGCTGCCCCCGTCCGGCGCCACCTACACGCTGGAGCGCTCGGGCTTCGTCTCGACCGCGCTGTTCGTCGCACCGCTCGGCGACGGCCGGCTGTGCGAGGCCGTGATCAACAGCGGCCCGCGCCGACGTCGCCGCAAGGATTGAGGACACGTCCTGGCCTGAATCGGCCGTAGGCTCGGCCCATGAGCACGAGCGCCCGGATGCTGCGGCTGCTGTCCCTGCTGCAGACCCACCGCTACTGGCCGGGCGGCGAGCTGGCCGACCGGCTCGAGGTCAGCGCGCGCACCCTGCGCCGCGACATCGACCGGCTGCGTGACCTCGGGTACGACGTCGACGCGGTCCGCGGGGTGTCGGGCGGCTACCAGCTGCGCGCGGGGACCGCACTGCCGCCGCTGCTGCTCGAGGACGACGAGGCCGTCGCGATCGCCGTCGGCCTGCACACCGTGGCCTCCGGGGCCGTCGCCGGTCTGGAGGACACAGCGGTCCAGGCGCTGGCGAAGGTGATCGCGCTGATGCCGCCGCGGCTGCGCCGGCGCATGGATGCGCTGCGCTCGCAGACCGAGGCCGTCCCGTGGGGCGGCGGCCCGGCCGTCGACGCCACCGTGCTGTCGGCGCTGGCCCAGGCGTGCCGCGACGACGAGCCGGTCGGCTTCACCTACGCGGCCCGCGGCGCCGAGCCCGGGACGCGCCGGGTCGAGCCGCACCGGCTGGTCTCCCTCGGCCGGCGCTGGTACCTCGTCGGCTACGACCGCGACCGCCAGGACTGGCGGTCCTTCCGCCTGGACCGGATGTCCGACGTGGCGACCACCGGGCAGCGCTTCCGCCCCCGGCAGCTCCCGGCCGCCGATGCCGCGACGTTCGTGCAGTCCGGGGTCCGCACGGCGCCGCAGCGCTACGACGTACGCGTGCGGTGGGACGCCGATGCCGACACGGTCGCGGCGTACATCGGCCGCTGGGCCACGGTCGAGCCGGACGGCACCGGCTGCGTCATGCACATGCCCAGCGACAGGCTGGACTGGCCGCTGATGGTGCTGGCCCACCTCGACCGCGAGTTCACCGTCGAGGGGCCGCCCGAGCTGGCCGCCGCCGTCGCGCGGGCGGGGGAGCGGTTCGGCCGGGCGGCCGCGGCCGGTCAGTCCCGGGTCGACGCTAGCTGAGCGACCTCGTCGGTGACCTGCTGGGTCGTCTCCACCACGCCGCGGATCGCGACCCGGGCGGAGTCGGCGGCGAGGAGCTGCGCGCTGGCGGCCGCAGAGATCGTGGACTGGGCGGAGCTGACCTCGGCGAAGACCGACTCGATCTGGCCGGCGTTGACGAGCACGTCCTGGGTGCCGGCGCGGACCTCGGCGACGACGCCCTCGATCAGCTCGGTGGCCCGCGCGGTCTCGGTGGCGAGCTCCTTGACCTCGCCCGCGACCACGGCGAACCCGCGACCGGCCTCGCCGGCGCGCGCCGCCTCGATCGTGGCGTTGAGCGCCAGCAGGTTGGTCTGCTCGGCGATGCCCGTGATCGTCTGCGCGATGGTGGCGATCTGGTTGGCGGACGCCTCGAGGCGACGCATCACGGCGCTCGACTCGTCGATCCGCGAGGTGGCCGTCGTGACCGAGGCCGCCGCCCCCGTGGCGGCGGCATCGATCTCGGCGGCAGCGGAGACGAGGTCGCCCATGACGGTCTCCGAGCGGGTGACGCCGTCGCGCAGCGTGTCTCCGGCGGCGTTGAGCCCGGCCAGCCGGGTCTCGAGCTGCTGCGTGCGCTCGGCACGCGCCGCGAGCTCGGCCTGGGCGAGCTCGGCCACCTTGGCCTGCTCGGCCGCAAGGGCCTCCTGTGCGTGCAGCTGCTCGGCCGCGGTCTCCTCGGCGCGCGCGTGCTCGGCGCGCCGGGCGTCGTCCGCGGCCTCGGTGTACTTCCACGACCACGCGAGGGCTGCACACTCGCCGAGCAGCAGCACGGCGTGCAGCAGCGCGAAGGCGATCGGGTTGTCCTGGGCACGGCCGTCGGAGAACACCATCTCCGGCGCGGCCAGCCCCATGCCGACGTGGTGCACGGCCACCATCGCGATCGCGATGAGGAAGGGCACCCACGACTGGTAGAGCGCCACCAGCGCGACCGTCACGAAGAAGTGCAGGTGCAGGTCGGTCATGCCGCCCGAGATGTGGACGAGCAGGCAGGACGTCAGCACCAGGCCGGTGCTGACCGCGGCCGCACGGGTGACCTGCGAGGTCGCGACCCGGCCGACGAGCAGCAGGGCGACGATCGCCGCCATGCCGACCGGCGGCACCCAGGAGCAGTCGCAGCCACCGGGGCCGGTGAGCCCGCCCTCGGGGTGCCACCACAGCGTGATGGCGCCCAGCAGGGGCAGGTGGAGCAGGAGCACCAGGCTCAGGGCATCGTGACGCGCGCGGAACTGTTCCTCCGAGAGACGGGCGCCGCGAGGCACCCAGGAGCGTCCCGCACGCTGCTCGGCGGGAGGCGTCATGCCCTGACGATCGGCAGGCTTCCACTCACCCTGAGGGGTGGGTCACTCGATCCCGGTGCTCTACGCCTAAGCGGCGCTGCTGCTCGGGGTGCCGATGGTGCCGGCCTTCGCGTCCGCGCGCGGCTCGCTCGCCGCCGCGGACTCGTAGCGCTCCCACGCCGCCGGGCGGGGGACCGAGCGGACGCTGGTCGACAGCGTGGGGATCAGGGCGACCAGCGCCGTGAGCGCGCCGAGCACGGCGATCGCCGCGCCGCCGCCGAGGGTGGTGAGCAGGGCGCCCGCCAGCACCGGTGCGAGCGGCATCGCCGACATCGAGACGAACTGCGAGGTCGACTGCACCCGGCCGAGGAGCGCGGGGGGCGTGATCGCGATCCGGTAGGAGCCGATGCCGGCGTTGCCGGCCGGGTTGAGCAGCAGGCCCAGGGAGAGCGCGGCCGCGACGACGGCCGGGTCGTTCCAGAGGACCATCGGTACGACGAGCGGCAGGAAGCTCCAGGCGATCGCGATCGTCAGCCAGCCGGTGGCGATCCGGTCGATGATCCACGGCGCAAGGACGGCGCCGACGATCCCGGCGACCCCGGCCGCCGTCTCGACGAGGCCGATGTGCAGCGGGTCGAAGCCGCCCTCGATCAACCGCAGCACCGCCACGAAGAAGAGCGCGTTGATCGCCAGGTTGGTCAGCGCGCCCCACACGGTCAGGACCCGGAAGAACGGGCGGGACACGATGAAGCGGATGCCCTCGGCGAGCTCGTGACGCGGCCGCCGCCGCGGACCCTCGACGCGGGGCGCCGACAGGTCGGCGCGGAGCCGACCCAGCAGCACCCAGGAGACGGCGAAGCTGACGGCGTCCGCCGCGAAGGGCAGCCAGCGCGTCACGGCGTACAGGAGGCCGCCGACGGGTGCGCCGAGCAGGCCGGCGACGTGCAGCCGAGCCTGGTTCTGGCTCAGCGCGGTCGGCAGGTCCTCGGTCGGCACGACGGTCCGGACCGCCGAGATCTCGGCCGGCGCGAAGAGGCCGGCGCCCGCCCCGGTCAGCAGTGCCACGACCAGCAGATGGGGCACGGTGAGCGCGCCGGCGGCGCCGGCCACGGCGAGCGATGCGTAGAGCAGCACGCCCGAGCCGCTGGCGATCCGCATGATGCGGCGCCGGTCGAGGCGGTCGGCCAGCACGCCCGCGGGGAGGAGCGTCCCGGCCAGGCCGAGGAGGTGCAGCGCCTCGGCGAGCGCGGCCAGCAGCGCCGAGCCCGTCATCGCGTAGGTGATCAACGGGAAGACGAACATGCTCACCCGGCTGCCGAGCTCGCTGATCGTCTGGCCGATCCAGAGCACGGTGAAGTCGTGGTTCCGGGTGAGGCTGCGGTAGCTCGTCATACCCGCAACATATATTGCGCAATGTTAGTTGCGCAATAGTGCGTGCGTAATTCGGCTAGGCTGGGTCGCATGGCGTTCGAGTCCCGTGGTCAGCAGGTCCACGACCCGAAGATCCTGCGTGCGATCGCGCACCCGGTGCGCAACCGGATCCTGGCCGAGCTCACCGCCGGCGGGTCGATGCGAGCCGCCGACCTCGCCCGCGAGCTGGACATCCCGGCCAACCAGGCGAGCTTCCACCTCCGCCAGCTCGCCAAGTACGGCCTCGTGGAGGAGGATCCCGACGCCGCGCGCGACAAGCGGGACCGGGTGTGGCGGCCCACGTCCGAGCAGGGCCTGACGGTGCGGCTCGACGAGCTCGAGAAGGAGCCGGGCGGCAAGGCCGCCTCCGCGGTCTTCCGGCAGAACGCCGCCAGCTGGGGCCACGCCGTCGTCGACGCGGCGTACAGCAACGAGGGTCGCGGCGACGACAACTTCCGGACCATCAACGAGGTCGCGGTCCGGCTGACCCGCGACGAGGCGGTGCAGCTCGCCCAGGAGCTCGACCAGGTGGTCGCGAGCTGGTCCGAGCGCAACCGCGGCCGCACCGACGAGCGGCGCACGTACCTGTGGTTCTCGGTGCTCCAGCCCCACCCCGACGTACGAACGAAGGACGACTGATGCCCGCCCGGCTCCGCCCCGCCGACCCGGCCGAGGTCGCCGGCGCGCTCGAGCGGGTGCGCGACGCCGAGCCCGACTCCGGGCCCGACCGGGCCGACCTGCGGCTTCTGACCAAGCACTTCCTCGCCGTGCTCGAGCAGCGCGCGCCCGGGCACTCGGTCGAGGTGCGCGTCCCGCCGTACGCCGCCGTGCAGGTCATCCCGGGCGTCCGGCACACCCGCGGCACACCCCCGGCCGTCGTCGAGATGGACGCTCCCACCTGGATCGACCTCGCCACCGGCGACCTCGCCTGGCACGACGCCGAGGACACCGCCCGCGTCCGGGCCAGCGGGCAGCGGGCCGACCTCTCGCCGTACCTCCCACTGGGGTAGTCCCCGACGTCTCGGGGTCAGAGCGCCCCGGAGACCCCGAGAGCGTCGGGGAGTATCCCGACGATCTAGGGTCACCCCCATGAGCGACGATCTCCGCGGCCGGGTCCAGTCCGTACTCCCGAGCGTCCGCAAGGACCTCGAGGACCTGGTGCGGATCCAGTCGGTCAGCGCGGACCCGGAGCGGCTCGGCGAGGTCGAGAAGAGTGCGCAGCGGACGGCCGAACTCTTCGCTGCCGAGGGCGTCGACGTGGAGATCGTGCGGGCCTTCGACGGCGCCCCGCCGGCGGTCGTCGGTGAGAAGAAGGGTCCGGAGGGCGCGCCGACCGTGCTGCTCTACGCCCACCACGACGTGCAGCCCGAGAACGACCACGCCGACTGGGACTCCCCGCCGTGGGAGCCGACCGAGCGCGACGGCCGCCTCTACGGCCGCGGCGCGGCCGACGACAAGGCCGGGATCATGGCCCACGTCGGGGCGCTTCGGGCGCTCGGCGACGACCTGCCGGTCACGGTACGGCTCTTCATCGAGGGCGAGGAGGAGGTCGCGAGCGCGACCCTGCCGCAGCTGCTCGAGCAGTACCAGGACCGCCTCAAGGCCGACGTCATCGTGATCGCGGACTCCGGCAACTGGGACATCGGCGTGCCGGCGCTGACGACCAGCCTGCGCGGCCTGATCCGCGTCGACGTCGAGCTCCGCACGCTCACCCACGCCGTCCACTCCGGCATGTGGGGCGGCCTGGCACCCGACGCGATCATGGGCCTGATCCGGCTCCTGGACACGCTCTGGACCGAGGACGGCGCGCCCGCCGTCGCCGGCCTCGCGAGCGGCCCGGCCGCCGAGGTGGAGTACCCCGAGGCCCGGCTGCGCGCCGAGTCCGGCGCGATCGACGGCCTGTCGTGGGTCGGCACCGGCTCCGCCGTCGAGCGGCTCTGGACCCAGCCGGCGATCACCGTCACCGGCTTCGACGCGCCGAAGGTCGCCGGCGCCTCCAACACGCTCAGCCCGGTCGCCCGGGCCCGCGTCACGATCCGGATCGCGCCCGGCGACACCGCCGACAACGCCGTGGCCCGGCTCGAGGAGCACCTGCGCGCGAACGTCCCGTGGGGCGCCTCGCTGAGCACCACCGTGGTCGACACCGGCGAGCCGATCGCGCTGCCGGCCGACGGCCCGGCGTACGACGCGGCGCGCGCGGCGTTCGCGGAGGCCTGGGACGGCACCGCGCCGGTCGACATGGGTGTCGGCGGCTCGATCCCGTTCATCGCGGAGTTCCTCGAGGCCTTCCCCGAGGCGAGCGTCCTCGTGACCGGCGTCGAGGACCCGGACACCCGCGCGCACGGCGCGAACGAGGGCCTGCACCTCGCGGAGTTCGAGCGGGTCGTGCTGGCCGAGGCGCTGCTGCTCAGGAACCTGGCACGCTGACCGGCAGCAGCACCCGGAAGGTGCTGCCCACGCCGAGCTCGGACTCCAGCTCCACCCGGCCCCCGTGCCGCTCGACGACCCGGAGCACGATCGCCAGCCCGAGCCCGGTCCCGGACTGCTCCGCCGCGTCGGGGTTCGTCGAGCGGTAGAACTCCTCGAAGACGTGCTCCTGGTCGGCCTCGGACATGCCGATCCCGTCGTCGGCGCACGAGAGTACGACGTTGCCGCCGACGCGCTCGAGGCGTACGTCGAGGTGGCCGTGGTCGCGCGAGTACTTCACGCCGTTGCCGACGAGGTTGGCGACCACGTGCTCCAGCTCGTGGGCGGCGCCGGTCACCACGGCGCCGCCGTCGGCGAGCGTCGCCGAGATCGTGATGCCCCGGGCCTCGGCCGGCCCCCGGTTGAGCTCGACGATGTCGGCCACGAGCGGGGCGAGCTCGACCGGCTGGGCCTCGTCGAGGCCGGTGGTGCCGGCGGTGCGGTGCAGGACGAGCAGCTCCTCCACGACGCGGGAGAGCCGGCTGCTGCCGCGCTTGATCGCCGCGACTGCGGTGTGCGACAGGCCGGAGAGGCCCGGGTCGCCCTCCAGCAGCTCGAGGTAGCCGACGATGCTCGTCAGCGGCGTGCGCAGCTCGTGCGAGACGGTCGCGATCAGGTGGCTCTTGTAGTCGGCGACCTCCCGGAGCTCCCGGACGAGCTGGTGCTCGCGCTCGAACATCCGGGCGCCCGCGACCGCCCGCCCGAGGTCGCGACCGATGTCGAGCGCCATCGCAGCCTCGGCCTCGGTCCACTCGGCGCCGCCGGTGCCACGGGTCAGGGCGATCCAGCCCAGGCACTCCTGCCCGGAGCCGAGCGGGGCCACCACCAGCGACTCGGCCCGGGTCTCCTCCAGGAACGCCATCATCGCCGCGTGGTCGTCCTCGCCGACGGCGGGCGGCCGCGGGCGGTGGGGCGCGAACACCGCGACCTCCTGGTGCTCCCACAGCGCCCGGGCGGAGCGCTCGAACCCCTCGACGATCTCGGGCGGTGGCGCGGTCGGATCCTCGTCGTGGACGGCGTTCGGCTGCTCGCCGACCAGCTGCTTCCAGACCGCCTGCGCCCGGAACCCGTCCACGATGGCGGCGGCGGACTCGGCCAGGGCGCGCTCGGCCGACATCGACGCCGAGGCGCGGCGCACGATGCCGGCGGCGGCCGCGGCGAGCCGCACCTGCTCGGCCATCCGCTCCCGCTCGAGCGTCGCGAGCACGGCGCCGCACGCCTGCCGGGCGGCGAGCTCGAGCAGCGAGCGCTTCGACGAGTCCGGGACCTTGCCGTCCCGGGGCAGGTCGAAGGAGAGCATCGCGACCAGCTTCCCGTCGTCGCCGTACAGCGGCGCGAGCAGGAGGTCCTCGGGGTGCCAGGCCCCGTCGGGTACGTCGCGCGGTCCGTCCGAGGTCCACGCCCACCCGGCGACGTCGACCGGGTTGCGGTCGTGCCGCACGTACTTGAGCCGGCCCCAGTCATCGGCTCCCTCCAGCGTGTCGAGCAGCACCTGCACCGGGAAGATGCTGTCGAGGACCTGTGCGCGGGCCTCCTCCGGGCCGACCACGCACAGCGTCTGGAGGTGGCCGTCGTCGCGGACCGCGCTCACCGCGACCGCGTCGAACCCGGCGATCTCGCCGATCGCCTCGACGATCGACTGCAGCGCCTCCCGCGACTGGTCGTCGGACCAGCGGGTGCCGCGCACCTGCTGATCGGTGCCGGCGTCGCTCATGGCCCGACCATGGCTCAGGCGGCCGGGAGGTGCACCGTGAAGGTGCTGCCCTTCCCCAGCTCCGACTCGATCTCGAGCCGGCCGGCGTGGCGCTCGACGATCCGGCGCACGATGGCGAGCCCGAGTCCGGTGCCGGGCTGGGCGACGGCGAGCGGGTTGGAGGAGCGGAAGAACTCGGTGCCGAGGCGCTCGAGGTCGTCGGCCGAGATGCCGATGCCCTGGTCGGCGCAGGTCAGCACGACCTCCGGGCCGACGTGCTCCAGGCGCAGGACCACGGTGCCGCCCTCGGGGGTGTACTTGACGGCGTTGCTGGCCAGGTTCGCGCACACGCGGTCGAGCTCGTCGGCGTCACCGAGGGCGATGACGGCTTCGCTGGGCAGCTCGATCGTGATGTCGATGCGCTTCTGCCGGGCCGCCAGGTCGACCAGGTCCAGCACGTCGTCGACGACCTTGCGCAGGTCGACCGGGCGTGCGATCACGGGGTTGTCGGGGTCGCCGACCTTGGAGAGCAGCAGCAGGTCGTCGATGACCTTGACCATCCGCTGGGCGCCCCGCTCCATCGCCGCCAGGGACCCCGCCGACGCCAGCGGGAGCTCCGGGGTGGACTCGAGCATCTCCAGGTGGCCCAGCACCGAGGACAGCGGGTTCTTGAGCTCGTGGGCGACGGTCGCGATCAGCTGGCCCTTGTAGGTGTCGAGCGCCTGGAGCTCCTCGACCAGACGGTGCTCGCGCTCGAAGGTGCGCGCGTTGAGGATCGCGCGGCCCAGGTCGTGCCCGATGTCGAGCGCCGTCGTGGCCTCAGACTCGGCCCAGTCGGGCGCGCCGGGGAGGCGGGTGAGCACGAGGTTGCCGACGCACTCGGGTCCGGCGCCGAGCGGCACGAAGAGCAGCGACCCGATCCCGATCTCCTGGAGGAAGGACAGGATCCGCTGGCCCTGCTCCTCGGTGATCGGGGGCGCGAACGGGCGCCCGGGCTCGACGACCACCACCTGCTGGAGGCGCCAGGCCGCGTGGGCGGCGGCCTCCGCGATGGCCTTCAGGTCGGCGCCCAGCTCGATCTCGCCGCCGGTGGCCGAGTAGACCGTGCCCACGCTGTCGCCGCGCCCGCTGAAGGTCTGGATCCACATCCCGGCCGAGCGGAAGCCCTCGACCATCGCCTCGCGGCTGTCCTCGAGGATCCGGCCCAGGCTGAGCTGGGCGGTGGCCCGCCGCACGATCCGGCGGGCGGCCTGGGCCATCCGCACCTGGTGGGCGAGCGCCTCGCGCTCGAGCGCGACCACGACCGCGCGGCCCGCCTGCTCGGCGTACCGGTTGAGTACGGCGCGCTGCGCCTCGGTCGGGCGCCGCCCGGTCACCGGCAGGTCCATCGCGAGGCTGCCGCGGAGCACGCCCTCGTCGTCGTACAGCGGTGCGATCAGCAGGTCGAGCGGGTGCCAGGCGTCGGGTGCGTCGTCGATCGGGTCGATGTCGGGCACCCAGCCCCAGGTGTCGCCGTCGGAGAAGTCCAGGCGCTCGTGCGGCACGAACCGCAGCAGGCCCCAGTCATCGGCCTTGGTGAGCTCTTCGAGCATCCGGTCCACGGGCGTCCGGGTGCCCTCGAGCTCGGCCCGCGCCTCCTCGTTGCCGGCGATCGCCACCGACTCGAGCATGCCGTTCTCGCGGACGACGCTGATCGCGGCGATCCCGAACCCGGCGAGCTCCGTCACGCCCTCGGCGATCAGCTGCAGGGCATCCCTCGACGCGGCGTCAGCCAGGCTGGGCCGCCGCTCGTCAGGCTCTGCTGGGATGTCCCGAGGCATCGTTCCTCGTCCGTCACTAGGGTTCCGGAGAATGGTAGAGGCGCGCGGCGAGATTCGTCGGGCATGTGAGAAAGTGCCCGGAATGGGGCTTGACGGGCGCCCCGCCCTAGACTCGGCCTCGTGCCCTTCCAATCAAGCCCCCGCAAGGGCGGCGACGGCAGGCTGACGGCGGCTCTGGACCCCCACGAGCAGGGGCCCCAGGACGCCTGTGGCGTGTTCGGCGTCTGGGCGCCCGGTGAGGACGTCGCCAAGCTGACGTACTTCGGACTGTACGCGCTCCAGCACCGCGGCCAGGAGTCGGCCGGAATCGCGGTGAGCAACGGCCGCCAGATCCTCGTCTACAAGGACATGGGCCTGGTCTCGCAGGTCTTCGACGAGACCACGCTCGAGTCGCTCAAGGGCCACCTCGCGATCGGCCACAGCCGCTACTCGACGACCGGCGCCAGCACCTGGCAGAACGCCCAGCCGACGTTCCGCCCGACCGCCGACGGCTCGATCGCGCTCGGCCACAACGGCAACCTGATCAACACCCACGAGCTCAAGCAGATGGTCGTGGACCTGCCCGGCCCGGACGACGAGCTCGAGCTGCACACGCGGCCGGTCGAGGAGTCGACCAACGACACCGGGCTCGTCACCGCGCTGCTCGCCCACCACCCCGACACCTCGCTCGAGCAGCGGGCGCTGGAGGTCCTCCCGAAGCTGCAGGGCGCGTTCTGCTTCGTCTGGATGAACGAGGACACCCTGTACGCCGCGCGCGACCCGCAGGGCATCCGCCCGCTCGTGCTCGGTCGCCTCGAGCGCGGCTGGGTGGTCGCCAGCGAGGACGCCGCCCTCGCGACCATCGGCGCCAGCGTCGTCCGCGAGGTCGAGCCGGGCGAGATGATCGTCATCGACGAGAACGGCCTGCGGTCGCACCGCTTCGCCGAGCCGGCCCCCAAGGGCTGCGTGTTCGAGTACGTCTACCTGGCCCGCCCCGACGCGACGATCAGCGGCCGCAACGTCCACGAGGCGCGGGTCGAGATGGGCCGCCGCCTCGCCCGCGAGTTCCCGGTCGACGCCGACCTGGTGATGCCCGTGCCCGAGTCCGGCACGCCCGCGGCCTCGGGCTACGCCCAGGAGTCCGGCATCCCCTTCGGTCAGGGCTTCGTCAAGAACGCCTACGTCGGCCGCACGTTCATCCAGCCCAGCCAGACCCTGCGCCAGCTCGGCATCCGGCTGAAGCTCAACGCGCTCGAGCACATGATCCGCGGCAAGCGCATCGTGGTCGTCGACGACTCGATCGTCCGCGGCAACACCCAACGCGCCCAGGTGCGGATGCTGCGCGAGGCCGGCGCCCTGGAGGTGCACGTCCGCATCTCCAGCCCGCCGGTGAAGTGGCCGTGCTTCTACGGCATCGACTTCGCCACCCGCGCGGAGCTGATCGCGAACGGCCTCGACGTCGACGAGATCGCCGCGAGCGTCGGCGCCGACAGCCTCGGCTACATCTCCCTCGAGGGCATGATCGAGGCGACCGGGCAGCCGGAGGACCGGCTCTGCCGGGCCTGCTTCACCGGCGAGTACCCGATCGCGCTGCCCGACGAGAGCCTGCTCGGCAAGCACCTCCTGGAGTCCTCGATCAAGGCGCCGACGTACGGCAAGGCGCTCCCCGTCCTGAACAACCCGTAGGAGTTCCGTGTCCGAGAACGCGTACGCCGCCGCCGGGGTCTCGATCGAGGCCGGAGACAAGGCCGTCGAGCTGATGAAGGTCTGGATCGACAAGGCCCGGCGCCCCGAGATGATCGGCGGCATCGGTGGCTTCGCGGGCCTCTTCGACGCCTCCGCGCTGAAGTCCTACGAGCGGCCGCTGCTCGCGACGTCCGCCGACGGCGTCGGCACCAAGGTCGCGATCGCCCAGGCGCTCGACAAGCACGACACGATCGGCTTCGACCTGGTCGGGATGCTGGTCGACGACCTCGTCGTGTGCGGCGCCGAGCCGCTCTTCCTGACCGACTACATCGCCACCGGCCGGGTCGTCCCCGAGCGCATCGCCGCGATCGTCAAGGGCATCGCCGAGGCCTGCGTGGAGGCCGGCTGCGCCCTCCTCGGCGGCGAGACGGCGGAGCACCCCGGACTCCTCGAGCCCGACGAGTACGACGTCGCGGGCTCGACCACGGGCGTGGTCGAGGCCGACCGGCTGCTCGGCCCCGGCCGGGTCCGCCCCGGGGACGTCGTGATCGCGATGGAGTCCTCCGGGCTGCACTCGAACGGCTACTCCCTGGTGCGCCACGTGCTGCTCGCCACCGCCGGCTGGTCCCTCGACCGGCAGGTCGACGAGCTCGGCCGCACCCTCGGCGAGGAGCTCCTCGAGCCGACCCGGATCTACGCCCGGGCGTGCCTGGCGCTCGCCGACCGCACCCGCACCCACGCGATGTCCCACGTGACCGGCGGCGGCCTGGCCGCGAACCTCGAGCGGGTCCTCCCGGTCGAGCTGACCGCGACCGTCGACCGCTCGACGTGGACCCCGGCCCCGGTCTTCGACCTGGTCCGCCGCGTCGGCGACGTTCCCCAGCCCGACCTCGAGATGACCCTGAACTGCGGCGTCGGCATGATCGCGCTCACCAACCCCGACGACGCCGACACGGCGATCGCGGTGCTCGGGGAGCACGGCGTCCGGGCCTGGGCGGCGGGCGAAGTGGCCGTCGACGCGGAGCGCGGAGGCACCGTCCGGATGGTCGGACAGCACCCCGGCTGGTGAATTTCGGGTGAGTTCCGGCGGATTGACGCGACTCACGGTCGAACCGATGTGCGGGAACAGCCACACAGCAGGTAGCGTTGGCACCACGAGAACTCTGAGAATCAGTCCGGGAGCCTGAGCGCCCCGGCCGAGTGTGCGAGGGGGCTGACCCTATGGGGCGCGGCCGAGCGAAAGCCAAGCAGACGAAGGTCGCACGCGACCTGAAGTACCGCACTCACGAGACGGACTTCGGGGCGCTGGCCAACGAGCTGCACGGGCAGAGCAAGAGCGACGACACCGACCAGCTCGAGCCGGATGAGCTCGACAAGTGGTCGGACTACTCCGACTCGCGCAGGGACTGAGTCCCACCCCGACTCGGCACCGGCCGCTCGGCCGGTGAGTGGGCGCGCCGTCGTTCCGCGTCGTCGGTGACCGAACGGCGCACCGCGGGCGTTGCATCGCCCGTGAAGCGACGGGATCCCCGGCGGACCGGGGATCCCGCGGCCGTCCGCCTCAGCGCGGCAGCCACACCCCGCGCAGCCGACCGACCTCACGCATCCGCCGCTCGGCGAGCCGGTCGGCGGCGATGGCCGGCGGTACGCCGTCGGACGCGGCGAGCTCGAAGACCCGCAACGTCGTGTCGAAGATGCCCGTGGCGCGCTGCTTCGCGCGGTCGAACGAGAACCCCTCGAGCTCGTCGGCGACCTGGATCAGGCCGCCGGCGTTGACGCAGTAGTCGGGCGCGTAGAGGATGCCGCGCTCCTCGAGCGCCTTCTCGATGCCCGGGTGGGCGAGCTGGTTGTTGGCGGCGCCGCAGACGATCTTCGCCGACAGCACGTCGACGACGGCGTCGGTGATGGCGTCGCCCATCGCACACGGCGCGTAGACGTCGAGCTCCGAGGCGACCAGCTCGGCCTCCGAGCCGACGACGCGCACGGTCGGGTACTCCGAGCGCACCCGCTCCACCGCGGGCGCGAACACGTCGGTCACCACGACCGAGGCGCCGTCGTCGACGAGGTGGCGGACCAGGTGGCGACCGACCTTGCCGACGCCGGCGACGCCGACGGTGCGGCCGGCCAGCGACGGGCTGCCCCAGGCGACCTGCGCGGCCGCGCGCATGCCCTGGAAGACGCCGTACGCCGTGAGCACGGAGCTGTCGCCCGCGCCGCCGTGGGCGACGGTGCGACCGGTGACGAAGGAGCACTCGCGCGCGACCTGGTCCATGTCCTCGGAGTACGTCCCGACGTCGCAGGCGGTGTAGTAGCGGCCGCCGAGCGACTGCACGTGCCGGCCGTAGGCGCGCAGGAGCGCCTCGTTCTTCGTCGTGGCGGGGTCACCGATGATGACCGCCTTGCCGCCGCCGAGGTCGAGGCCGGCGAGCGCGGCCTTGTACGACATGCCGCGCGACAGGTTGAGGACGTCGCGCAGGGCGTCTGCGGTCGAGGCGTAGGGGTGGAACCGGGTGCCGCCGAGCGCGGGGCCCAGGGCGGTCGAGTGGATGGCGATGATGGCGGTCAGGCCGGTGGCGGGGTCGTTGGCGAAGACGACCTGCTCGTGCTCGGATCCCAGCTCGAAGACGTCGGACATGGATGGTCCTGCTCTCTCGTGTGACGGCCACGGGGTGGTGTGGCGGTGCGGAGGAGCACGCAGGGGTGGCGCGTGCTTCAAGTCACACGGTAGTACCGGACTCCGGCCGCATGAAAACCACGTCGCCGTGGGTCCCGTACCCGGCGATCCGGCCGCCGTGGCGGGTGCCATCGAAGGCGACCAGCAGCCACGAGTCGTCGACCGGCAGCAGCGTCGGCCACGGGATGTTGGTGGGGTACGGCGCGGCCAGGGTGCCGGCCTCGCGCAGGTCCAGGTCGAAGACGGGGTAGCGCTCCCGCAGCCGCCGCGGGCCCTCCCTGCCGTCGCTGGCGAGGACCTGCCACTCGTCGCCGACCCGGAGCAGCGTCGTGCCCTCGGTGGCGGTCCGGCCGGTCGCGGACGCACGCAGCGAGAGGGCGTCCAGCGAGGGCCCCGTGGCGAGGGCCGGGTGGAACGTGAAGAACGCCGGCGCGGTCACGAACCCCACCAGCCACTGGTCGCCGTCCCGCACCAGGTGGGGGTCCCAGACCCCGACCGACCGCAGCCCCTCGGTCGGCAGGTCGAGCGGTCGCGTGTCGAGCAGGTGCGACCCGTCCAGCAGGTCGGCCGCGGTCTCCGCGAGCGTCACGCCGACGCTCGCTCCCGGCCGGCGTCGGTCGAAGTCGCCCCAGGTGCTCGTGGCCACCAGCCAGCGTTCGCCGTCGCGCAGCACGTGGGTCGCGTGGTCGCCGTACGCACCGGGCGCGTCCGGGCGGCGGAAGAACAGGTCCGACAGGTGCGCGAGCTCGAGCGTCCCGGGGTCCAGCGCCCACACCGACGTGTGGGCGGTGTCGAAGAACCCGGGTCCCGCGCTGGTGGCGGACAGCACGAACCGGTCGCCGAGCCGGTACGGCGAGCCGTCGGCGTTGCTCACCGCGCGGATGTCGCGCAGGCCGAGCTGCCCGAACCGGCCGGCGCGCGGGGCGTCACTCGCCAGGCCGGCCAGCCACGCCTCGTCGCGGGTGTCGATGCGCTGCCGCAGGTCGACCCGGGCGCGGGCGGTCCACGTGTCGTCCGCGCGCGTGAGCGCGGTGACGTGGGTGCCGGTGAGCGCCAGCGCGACCTCGTGCACCGCTCCGTCCGGCCGGGCGAGGCGTCGGGAGCGGTGCTCGGTCGTGCGCGTGCCGGTGGTGACCTCGAGCCACACCGCGCCGTCGTCGTACCTCGCGACGAGGCGGTCGGCGCCGGACGCCAGCTCGAGCGAGCCCGGGCCGGCCACGGCGGCGTACGGCGCGGCCACCTCGTCGAGCGACGACCCCGGCACGACCAGGTCGAGGGGTCGCCGGCGGCCCACCTCGGTGAACCGGGGGAGGGCGAGCACGGCGGGGAGTCTTCCAGAGTGGCTGTCAGTCACCGTGGGCGGTGGCCTGCTGGAGCGCCGATACGGCGACGTCGACCTCGGCGGCGAGCTCGTCGAGCATCTCGTCGGCGCCCTCGGTGCTGTCACCCGCGCCGAGCGACTCGAGCCGCTCGGCGACCGCGGCCACCCGCGGCAGCCCGAGGTTGAGCGCGCTGCCTTTGAGCTGGTGGGCGGAGTTGAGCAGCGCGTTCGGGCTGTCGCGCTCGACGGCCGCCCGGATCGTCAGCAGCTGCTCGCCCACCCGACCCATGAAGGACGCGGCCGTGCGCTCGAAGAACGACGTGCCGTCCTTGACGAGCCCCTCCAGCACGCGCCTCCGCTCCGGGTCGAGCACGCCGATCAGCGCCTCGGCCTCCACCGACGTCAGGTCGGGCACGGCGGGCGGGACGACCGGGACGGGCGGCGCCGGCGGCAGGCCGCCCCACGTGCGCAGCGCGCGCTCGACCCCGCCGGCGTCGACGGGCTTGGTCAGGTAGTCGTCCATCCCGGCGGCCAGGCAGCGCTCCCGCTCGCCCTCGAGCGCCGACGCGGTCATCGCGATGATCGGGACCCGGCGGTCCGGCGGCTCCTGGGAGCGGATCAGGCGCGTCGCGTCGAACCCGTCCATCGTCGGCATCCGGCAATCCATGAGTACCACGGCGTACTCGTGCTCCCCGGCCAGCCGCTCCGCGGCCGCCTTCCCGTCGTCGGCGACGTCGACGATGCAGCCGAGGTTCTCGAGGAGGCCGGTCGCGACCATCTGGTTGACGGGGTTGTCCTCGACCACGAGCACCCGCAGGCCGAGGTCGGCACCGGGCGTGGCGCCGGCCTTGGCCGCGTCGTACGGCCGCGGCGCCAGCACGCTGAGCAGTACGTCGTGGAGCTCGACGTGCCGCACCGGCTTGCTCAGGCTGGTCCGGATCCCCGCGTCGGCGACCTGCTGCCGCGGGACGTCGTCGGAGCTCAGCAGCACCAGCTCGGCGACCGGTATCCCGGGGTCGGCGCGCACCATCCGCGCGAGCTCGAGCCCGTCGGTGCCGGGCATCCGCAGGTCGAGCACCACGACCTCGAAGGGGTCCTCGATCTGCGCGGCCTCGTGCAGCACCCGCATCGCCTCCTCGGCCGACGGCACCGCGAACGCGCGCATGTGCCACGCCGCGAGCTGGTCCTCGAGGATCATGCGGTTGGTCTCGTTGTCGTCGACGACGAGGATCCGGCGGTCGCGCAGCTGGACGGGTACGTCGAAGTCGGGGTTGCCCGCCCCGGACACGCGGCCGAGCCGCGCGGTGAAGGAGAACGTGCTGCCGATGCCGGCCTCGCTGGTGACCCACAGCTCTCCGCCGAGGGCGTCGACCAGCTGCCGGGAGATCGCGAGGCCGAGGCCGGTGCCGCCGTGGCGCCGCGTCGTCGACGGGTCCGCCTGGGTGAACGCCTCGAAGAGCCGCTCCCGCGCCGCGGGTTCGATGCCGACGCCGGTGTCGGTCACGTCGACGCGGAGCACGACGTCGCGGGGCGTCTGCCGCTCGATGCGCGCCTCGACGACGACCTCGCCGGCGTCGGTGAACTTCACCGCGTTGCTGCCGAGGTTGCTGACGACCTGGCCGAAGCGCACCGGGTCGCCGCGCAGCAGCCGGGGGACGTCGGGATGGCAGGCCACCACGAGCTCGAGCCCCTTCTCGTGGGCGGGGCCGCTCAGCACCGAGGCCACCTGGTCGAAGGCGGCGCGCACGTCGAAGTCGGCGACCTCGAGCTCGAGCTTGCCCGCCTCGATCTTGGAGAGGTCGAGGATGTCGTTGATGATCCCGAGCAGCGTCATCCCGGCGTTCTGGAGGTTGGCGGTCAGGCGTCGCTGGTGGTCGTCGAGGTCGGTGCGCAGCAGCAGGTCGGTGAGGCCGATGACGCCGTTCATCGGGGTGCGGATCTCGTGGGACATCGTGGCCAGGAACTCCGACTTCAGCC
Organism: Nocardioides sp. GCM10030259; assembly: GCF_042666375.1. Lineage (NCBI taxonomy): Bacteria > Bacillati > Actinomycetota > Actinomycetes > Propionibacteriales > Nocardioidaceae > Nocardioides > Nocardioides sp. GCM10030259. The sequence continues at coordinate 80,349 of NZ_JBHTDF010000003.1, forward strand.
GCGACGCCTCCATCGCCTCGTCGCGCGCCTCGGCGAGCCGGGCGGCGTTGCGCTCGCGCTCAGCGACCACGCCGAGCTGGTGGGCGATCTGCGCCATCAGCTGGTGGGAGTTGTCGTCGGGCGGGATCTCGTCGGCGATCAGCTCCACGACGCAGACGACCTCGTCGTCGACGAGGATCGGCAGCGCGACCAGCCGGTGGGTCTCGGCCAGGGCGGACGGTACGCCGACCGCGACCGCGCGCGAGGTCCGCGCGGACTCCGCCAGCTCGCGGTCCGGCTCGACAAGGACGTCGACGCCCCGCAGGTCGAGCAGCTCCGGGGCGTCGTCCGGCAGGTCGTGCACGAAGGCGCAGACGGCCGCCCAGGTGGTGTACTCGGGGACGCCGGCCCCCATCATCAGCAGCGCGTCACGCAGGCTCCCCGCGCGGTTGGCGGCCATCGCCATCTGCTGGAGCAGGAAGAGCCGGCGGGTCGCCTCCGCCGCCTGCTCGTCCGCGTTGTGGAGGTCGGTGATGTCCTGGGCGGTGCCGCTCATCCCGGTGACGTCACCCTCGGGGGAGCGCTCGGCGATGCCGCGCCCGCGCACCCAGCGCACCTCACCGTCCTGCCGCAGCACCCGGTGGTCGAACTCGTAGCTCTCGGCGCCGACCTCGGTGGCGCCCCGGATCGCCGTCTCCGCGAGGTCGCGGTCGTCGGGGTGGACCAGCCGCAGGTAGCCGTCGAAGTCCGGGCTGGTGCCGAGGGGCACGTCGAAGATCCGGCACATCTCGTCCGACCACTGCACCCGACCGCTCGCGAGGTCCCACTCCCAGCTGCCGACGTGGGCGATGCGCTGGGCGGCCGCGAGCTGCTGCTCGCTCTCGAGGAGCGCGTCGAGGAGCTCCTTGCGCTCGGTGTACGGCGTGACCCGGTGCAGCCAGCCGATCCGGGTGCCGTCGTCGTCGTGGACCGGGGCATAGCTGATCAGGCCCCAGGCGGTCGTGCCGTCCGGCCGCAGGAAGTGGGAGTCGACGTTCTCAGCCCCCGCGCCCGAGGCGACCATCGCGGCGAGGTGGCGCGCGAAGTCCTTCTGGCCCTGCTCGTCCATCGTGTCGACGACCCGGAGGCCGGGCATCTCGCTGGGGTCGCGTCCGAGGATGCGGGCCATCGCGTCGTTCGCCCAGGTCGTGACGCCGTCGTCGTCGAAGAGCCACAGGCCGTCGGGGATGGCCCCGAACAGGCGTCCGAGGAGGGCGGGATCGCCGCCCGGTCCGTCAGACCCCACCACTGCCATGACCCATTCCTACCGGAACCTGGAAGACGGTGGCGTCGACATCGACGGAGTGGACCGCGTCGAACCCGGGAGCACCATCTCGACGGTCGTCCCGCCGTCGACGGACACCACCGTCAGGGTGCCGCCCAGCTCGACGGCACGCTCGCGCATCGAGCGCAGCCCGATGCCGGCGCCATCCGACCCGTCGAGCCCGCGGCCGTCGTCGGCGACGGTCAGCCGCAGTCCGTCGTCGGGGATCCGTTCGAGGCGTACGACGCAGGCCGTCGCGTCCGCGTGCCGGTGCGCGTTGAGGACCGCCTCCGCGGCCACGTGGTAGATCGTGACCTGGCGCCGGCTGTCGACGAGGTCCGGGTCGTCGGCCTCGACCCGGATGCTCAGGCCGGCGCTGCCGAACCGCCGGGCCAGCGCCTCGAGGGCCTCGCCGAGCCGCCCCTCCTCGAGCGCGGGCGGCAGCAGCGACCGCGACATCAGCCGGACGTCCTGCGCGCGGTGCGCCAGCTCCTCCTGGAGGTGCGCGAGCAGCTCGGTGTCCTGCGGAGCCAGCGTCGCCGTCCGGCCCATGCCCGCCAGCGCGAGCGAGATGCCCGCCAGCGACGGCCCGAGGCTGTCGTGGAGCTCGCGGCGCAGCAGTCGCCGCTCCTCCTGGCGTACGTCGAGCAGCCGGCTGCGCGCGCCCTCGAGGTCGGCGTTGACGAGCGCGAGGTCGAGCGAGCTCGCGACGAGCCCGGAGATCTGCCGGACCAGCTGGAGGGTGCGCAGGTCGAGCCGCTCGCCGGCCGGCGGGCCGAGCCACAGCGTCCCGACGGGGAGGCTCCGGCTGTGCAGGGGGACCGCGACCAGCTCGTCGGCCGGGGCGCCCGCCGTCACCGAGACCCGGCCGTCGGCGGACTCGACCACGACCGCGGCGAGCCGCAGGCTGCGCCGCAGGCTCCCGGCCAGGTCGTCGAGGACGTTGCGGTCGTCGACCGACCCGGCGTCGGCGCCGAGGCGGTCGAGCAGCTCACCTGCGTCGGCGGCGGACCCGAAGACCAGCCGCTCGACGCGCCGCTGCACCCAGGCGCGCACCGGCATCGCGGCCAGCGCGAGCAGGGCGACGGCGATCAGGCCCACGTCCTCGCGGCCGACCGGCAGCAGCCGGGCGCCCAGCCACACGAGCACGACGTACGCCGCGATCACGAAGAGCGTCAGCAGTGCGCCGACCGTCGCCCGGGAGACGGCGAGGTCGAGGTTCCACGTCGGCCGGCGCACGACGACGAAGACGGCGACCGGCAGCATCACCAGCGCCGCGGTCAGCGCCGCCGCGCCGACGGTGAGCATGGGCTGGCCGAGGCTCAGTCCGAGCTCGAACCCGAAGTAGGCGACGGTCGTGGTCAGGACGCTGACCAGCACCCACCGCAGCGCCCGGCGGTCGCCGCCCTCGCTGCGGCGGACCCGCGCCGCGAGGCCCGCGACCGCGCCGAGCCCGAGCAGGACGTAGCCGGGGATGGCCCAGGCGTCGTACCACTCCGCCACCGCGGAGACCTTCGTCAGGTAGCGCACCAGCCCGGCCGACACCGCGACCGCGGCGGCCAGCACCGCCAGCACGCGCCGCCCGCCCACCGGTGGCTCCGGCCCGACGAGGCAGGGCACGAGCAGGATGCTCGCCAGCACGCCGGTCACCCAGCCGGCGACGACGAGCTGGCTGCCCCAGTCGTACGCCGGCACCGCGTGCTCGACGCCCAGCACGGCGAACTGGATCCCGAACGCCGTCAGGCAGAACCCCAGCCCCACCAGCTCCAGCGCCCACCCGATGACGTGCCCGCTGCGCACCACGACGAACGCCCCGAACGCCGCGTAGACCAGCGCGATCAGCAGGTCGGTGGCGTAGAACTCCCGGTGGACCTCGAACTCCGGGCCCGGCGCCCCGAAGTTGACCACCGCCAGCACCACGGAGGCGAGGCCGAGCGCGCAGACGGCCGCGCCGACGGCCAGGGCCGCCGCCCGCTGTCCGCGCCCGGTCGCGGGCGCGATGCCGACATCCAGCACGCCACCCTCCCACCGACCGCCGTCCGACTGCTGCGGCCCACATCGTGCCCCAGATCCGCCGCCTGGGAGGGCGAGTCGGCGCAGTCCGTGCCCCCGGGTCCACGGTCACCAAGCGGGGTGTTGACGCCGACGGGTGGGTCGGGGAAGCGTGCCCCCATGGAGCGCGCGCCCCACGAGAACGTCGCCACCGTGCTGGTCGACCCGGCGCTGCTGCACGAGCTCGAAGTGCACCTGATGACGCTCGACCTGCGCCTGTGGCCGATCGCGACCGCCCCGATCTGCACCGACGGCCCGCGCCGCGCCTTCCAGGAGCGCCGCCGGATGCTGATGTCCCGGCGCGGCGCGTGGGACGTCGCTGCCACGTGGACGCCGGTCTGGATCTCCTTCGGAGACAGCTGGTACGACGGCGCCGAGCCGCTCCCGTGGGTCGCCCACCAGACGCTCTACCGCACGCTCGAGCAGTACGCCGACCACGTGCGCTACCGCCCCGGACTCGGCGGCGTCCCGCGGCTCGCCGTACCCCGGGAGCGGATCGCCTAGCTAGCCGGCGGCGTACGTCGCGACCACGGGTCGGTGGTCCGAGCCCCGGACCCCGCGCAGGATCCGGGTGGCGACGGGCTGCGTCGGGTGCCAGACCTGGTCGATCAGCGCGCCGTTGTCGTGGGTGCCGTAGGAGCGGGGGAGCAGGCGGCTGTGCTCCCACATCGAGCGGAAGCCGATCGCGCCGAGCTGGCGGACGGGCAGGGCGCCGCGGCGCGTGCGGAGGTCCTCCTCGTAGCCGGCGTTGAAGTCGCCGAGGACGTAGACGTCGTCGGCGATCCGGCGCTCGGCGGCCACGACGCCGACGAGGGCGCGCAGCTGGCTGCGGTAGAGCCGCGCGGTCCGCGGGCGCTCCGGGATGAACCGGCCGGCGCTGATCGCGTAGGCGACCAGGTGGACGTTGATCGCCGTGACGAGCTCGCCCGTGGCCAGGTCCCGCAGCCGGACCACGGTGGCCCAGTTGGGCAGCTTGGTCTCGTCGTACGGCCCGTCGAGGGGCTCGACCGAGCCTGCCTCGGACAGCTGCACGCCCTCGGCCGAGACCAGCTCGAGCCGGCCGCGGTTCCAGATCACCGGGTTCTGCTGGAGGGCCGGCGGCCGGTAGTAGCCCCAGGCCGGGTCGCCGAGCAGCCACCAGTTCTTCTCGTTCATCCCGATCTCCTGGAGGCCCAGGAGGTCGACCTGCGGCTTGACCCGGCTCACCGCCGCCTCGAACGTGTCGAGCGGGGCCCGCGAGATGACGTTGTAGGTGCCGATCCGCAGCTGGGACGACCGGGCCGCTGCGTCGGCGTCGGTCGCCGGGAGCCCGGCGACCAGCGCGCACAGGGCTGCTGCAGCGGCGAGGAGGCGCGCGCGGACGCTCGGGAGGGGCACGCCTCGGGGATCGGCGGGGCCGGCCGACTCCTGAGGGCTCCGACGCCCGGCGGGGATGGTGAATTCGGGCCATCGACAGGCGCGGACGCCGCTGCCACCCTGCAGAGATGAAGAGGCCCCCGCCGGTTCGCGACGGGGGCCTCCCTGCAGGTCAGAGCCCTGCGTGCTCGGTGGTGGGCAGGGGCGGGGTCGAACCGCCGACCTTCCACTTTTCAGGCGGACGCTCGTACCAACTGAGCTACCTGCCCACGCCCGGGAGGTCCCGGACGGCTGGAAGCATACATGCCGTCGATCGCGGGCCCCGCATCGGCGACCACGCGTGCGGGGCGTCCCGGTGACGCTCTTCGACGCGGCGATCCTCGTGGCCGTGGCCCTCGTCGGCGTGCTGGGCTACCGCGACGGTCTCGTGCGGGCGCTCTGGGCCTTGGTGGGCGTCCTCCTCGGGACGGCGATCGGCCTGGTCGTGGTGCCGCTGGCGTTCCAGGGCGTCGGCCTGTCGTGGTGGCTCGGCCTGATCTCGGTCTGCGTGGTCGTGGGCTGCGCCGCCGTGGGCCGCTACCTGGTGCTCCGGCTCGAGCAGCGGGTGCGCACCCGGTCGTCGTGGCGGCCCGTGCCGTGGCTGGACCGCACGGCGGGTGCGGTGTTCGGGGTGCTGACGGGGCTCGGCTTCAGCTGGCTCGTCGGCGTCGCCCTCGCCGGGTCGGTCCTGCCGCACCTGTCCGCGGCCGCGAACGGCTCGAGCGTGCTCCGCCAGCTCGACGGCCGGATGCCGCTGAGCCACCTGATCGCCGGCCGGTTCGAGGAGCTCGGCGACCGCACCGACTTCCCGCGGTACGTCGACGTGCTGACCGCCGAGGAGATCCTGGACGTGCCGGCGCCGCCGGCGGACGTGGTCGACGAGGTCGGGGTGGAGCGTGCCTCGAAGTCGGTCTGGCGCATCCTCACCCACGACGCGGGCATGTTCGGGTCGGAGGGCACGGGCTTCCTGGTCGCCCCCGAGCGGCTGATGACCGCGGCCCACGTCGTCGCCCGCGCGGACGGGATCGAGGTCGACGCGAAGGGTGGGAGGCTGCCGGCGACGGTCGTGTTCTGTGACCCGACCCACGACGTCGCGGTGCTCGCCGTGCCCGGGCTGTCCGGCGTCGACCTGGCGTTCGCGTCGGCCGACGGGGGCGACCCCGCGGCGGTGATCGGCTTCCCGGAGAACGGTCCGCTCAAGCTCACCCCGGCGCGCGTGCGCGAGCAGCTCGACTGGCAGTCGGCCGACATCTACGGCGACGGCCGCTACGACCACTCGGCGTACGCGGTGCGCACGAAGGTGCGCCCGGGCAACTCCGGAGGCCCGATGGTCGCCCCGGACGGCCGGGTGCTCGGGGTCGTCGTGGCGTTCTCGCGGGAGAACCCCGACACGGCGTACGTGCTCACGGCCGACCAGGTGGCGTCCGCGCTCGACGCCGGCCGCAAGGCCGCCGACGACGCGAAGGCCACGTGCGACTGAGCGTCCGCGTCGCGGCCGCTGGTTCGTGCTGCGGTTGCGCTGCGTCCTATGCTGCTGCGTGCGTCAAGGCCCCCATCGTCTAGCGGCCCAGGACCCCGCCCTTTCACGGCGGTAGCGCCGGTTCGAATCCGGTTGGGGGTGCCGAGTCCGGAGCGACGTCCGGAGAGTGCCCGCCGCCGATTGTGAAGGTTGGAGGAGGGTGGGTTAGAGTTCCACCGCTTCCGCAAGGAAGTGCCTGGCCCCGTAGCGCAGTTGGTTAGCGCGCCGCCCTGTCACGGCGGAGGCCGCGGGTTCGAGTCCCGTCGGGGTCGCCATCAGCATGACGCAGATGCCCCGGACCACTGGTCCGGGGCATCCGTCATTTCGCACGTCATTTCCGGGGCGGGGCCACAATGTCGCCATGCCGGTGGAGATGTCGCCCGAGGACTTCGACGCGCTCGTCGACCGCGCGCTCGACGGCATCCCCGACGAGATCGCCGCGCTCGTGCGCAACGTCGTCGTCCTCGTCGAGGCCGAGCCGCCCGAGGGCGAGCCCGACGACCTCCTCGGCCTGTACGACGGCGTCGCGCTGACCGAGCGGTGGGGCGGTGCGATGATGGACCTCCCCGACCGGATCTTCGTCTTCCGCAACCCGCTCCTCGACATGTGCGACAGCGTCGAGCAGCTCGAGGACGAGGTGCGGATCACCGTCGTGCACGAGGTCGCCCACCACTTCGGCATCGACGACCGGCGGCTGCACGACCTGGGCTATGCCTGATCCGGGACGCGCCAGCGGCCCGGATCGTTGGTGGTCGAGCAAGCGACTGCGGCTGAGCTTGCGAAGCCGCGACGGAGCGGGTCGAGACCCAGCCGTCAGGCTGCGAGCAGCCAGCCCAGCGTGCAGGCTCCCAGGCCGAGCCCGATCGTCGCGACGACGTACGCCGCTCCGCCTCGCAGGCCGTGGCCGTGGCTCTGCACAGCGAAGGACGAGTACGTCGTGAAGCCGCCGCAGAAGCCGGTGCCGAGCAGCGCGAACGCGTGACCGTCGAGCGCGAGCGCGGAGAAGAGGCCGAGCAGGAACGAGCCCAGCACGTTGGCCAGGAACGTGCCGCGGTGCCAGCCGGCGTCGAACCACGTGCCGAACAGGAAGCGCAGGGTCGCGCCGCCCGCGGCGCCGAGGGCGACCAGGACCGGGATCATTCGTCTCCGCCCTCGTCCTCGAAGATGCCGCGCTGCTGCCCGGTCGACCAGTGGTCGGCGACGGCCACGGCGATCAGGCAGGCCGCGAGGGTGCCGAGCACGTAGCAGCCCGCCGTGATCGTCTCGCCGTGCGCGAGGAGGGCGCGGGTCTGCTCGGAGTACGTCGAGAGCGTCGTGTAGCCGCCGAGCACGCCCGGCCCGAGTCCGACCGCGAGCACCCGGTTGCGACGTACCGCACCGATGCCGGGCAGGAGGGCCAGCACGAACGATCCGCTCACGTTGATCGCGAACGTCGTCCACGGGAAGGCGTCGGTGGCGGAGGGGAACGCCTCGGTGAGCCACCACCGGATCAGGGCTCCGACGGCGCCGCCGACCGCGACCGCGGCGATCAGCCGCGACATCGGAGCGTCCAACGTCAGGACACGCTGCTCTGGGGTCGCGACACGGGCGCATCCTTCCACGACAGCGCCGGCTCGCCGCGCTCCTGCCGCACGAACTCGCTCAGGAACCAGCGCTGGAAGCGCCGCTGGTCCTGGGTCCGGGCCAGCGACAGCAGCCGCTCCTCGCGGCAGAACGCGTCGGCCAGGTCGAGCAGCTCGATGAAGCGTCCGATCGTGGCCGCGGTCTGGTGCGGCATGGCGACGTGGAGGTCCGCGGTCGCCGCGCCCGAGCCGAGCGCGCGCTCGATCTGGTCGGCGCCGATGCCCTCGCGGAGGTCCCGCTCGAGCGAGCCGAAGAGGTCGGAGAGGTCCTTCGCCAGCGGGTAGTCGGACTCGTGCGCGAGCGCCAGCAGCCGGACCTCGCGGCGCAGCTCGCGGTAGTGCCGCTGGAACTCCACGAAGAGCCGCAGCGGTACGCCGACGATGTCGATGCGCATCTCGTCGGGAGAGGGCGTCCGCCGGGGTGCCGGCAGCTCGCCGGTCACCCGGCCCAGGACCGGCTCGCCGCCCGGCCGGGTCGAGGGAGCGAACCAGACCGTCTTGCCGTCCTCCTCGACGTCGACGCCCCACGCGGTCGAGCAGCGCGCGACGATGCCGAGACCGCGCCCGAACGTGAGCAGCAGGTCGTTCTCCTCGCGGGGGCCGAGGCTCGGCATCGGCGGCACCTCCGTGGAGCCGTCGCGGACCTCGACGCGCGGGTGCTCGCGGGTGCCCCGGACCCGCACCGACAGCGGCGGCCGGGCGTGCAGCAGGGCGTTGGTGACCAGCTCGGAGACGCCGAGCTCCGCGCACTCGTCGAGGTCGTTGCGGCCGATGTCGTGGCAGGTGCCGACGACCCAACGGCGCGCGTCCTGCACGCCGCGTGGACCCGGGCCCAGGGACAGGGCGGGCCTGTTCAGCGGCACGGTCGTCTCCACGGAGTGCTGATCAGGGCACACCTGATCAGGGTGCGCCATCGCGGGGCCTCTACCCCTGCGAATTTGCACCGAAACCTCGTCGCCACAGTTGATTTTCGGCGGTCCAGTCCTCTTTGCGCAACGAAACTGGTGGCCCGACTTCGATGTGACGGACGAGATGCCCCCGGATTACGCCGATCCGGGTCGTGAACGGAACAATGGGTACCGCGGAGCGTGTTTTCCCAGCACGATCCCGAAGCGGTAGTGAAAGGTCCGTGATGGCAACGTTGCCCAGCCCCGAGGTGTCCCAGCAGTCCACCGGCAAGCACCGGGTCGTGGTGATCGGCTCCGGGTTCGGCGGGCTCTTCGGCACCAAGGCACTGCGGCGTTCCGACGTCGAGGTGACGATGGTCGCGAAGACCACCCACCACCTCTTCCAGCCGCTGCTCTACCAGGTCGCCACCGGCATCCTCTCCCAGGGCGAGATCGCGCCGCCGACCCGCGAGATCCTCAGCGGCCAGGACAACGCCAAGGTGCTGCTCGGTGAGGTCACCGCGATCGACCTCGACGCCCACACCGTCACGTCCCAGGTGCTGGGGCGCTCGACCGTCACGGCGTACGACTCCCTGATCGTGGCCGCCGGCGCCGGCCAGTCCTACTTCGGCAACGACCACTTCGCCGAGTTCGCGCCCGGCATGAAGAGCATCGACGACGCGCTCGAGCTGCGCGGCCGCATCTTCGGCGCGTTCGAGATGGCCGAGCTCGGCGCCAGCCGCGGCGAGAACATCGACCACCTGCTGACCTTCGTGGTCGTCGGCGCCGGCCCGACCGGCGTCGAGATGGCCGGCCAGATCGCCGAGCTCGCCCACCGCACGCTCAAGAAGGACTTCCGGGCGATCAACACCCGCCACGCGCGCGTGATCCTCGTCGACGCGGCGCCGCAGGTGCTGCCGCCGTTCGGCCGGAAGCTCGGCGAGAAGACCAAGGTCGAGCTCGAGAAGCTCGGCGTCGAGGTCATCCTCGGCGCGATGGTGACCGACGTCGACGAGCGCGGCATCGAGATGAAGTTCAAGGACGGCCGCGTCGAGCGGATCGACAGCGTCACCAAGATCTGGGCCGCCGGCGTCGCGGCGAACCCCCTCGGGCGCACGCTGTCGGAGCAGACCGGCGCCCCGCTCGACCGCGCAGGCCGGATCGCCGTCAACCCCGACCTCACGCTGCCCGGCCACCCCGACGTGTTCGTGGTCGGCGACATGATCTCGCTCGACAACCTCCCCGGCGTCGCACAGGTCGCGATCCAGGGCGCCAAGTACGCCGCCAAGGAGATCGACAACCGCCTGAAGTCGAAGCCGTCTCAGGGCCCCTTCCGCTACTTCGACAAGGGCTCGATGGCGATCATCAGCCGGTTCCGCGCGGTCGCGCTGATCGGCAAGCTCCGGTTCACCGGCGTGATCGCCTGGCTGATGTGGCTGGCGCTGCACCTCATCTACATCACCGGGTTCAAGAACCGGATCACCGCGCTGCTGCACTGGTTCGTCTCGTTCATCGGCCGCGGCCGCTCCGAGCGCACCACCACCGAGCAGCAGATCTTCGCGCGCAGCGCGCTCAGCCGGCTCAAGCGCGGCGCCGCCGACCTGGTGTCCGACCCGGGCGCCTACGACGCCGCCCGCGCGATGCTCGAGACGACCCGACGGGCCGAGCTCGAGGAGCGCGCCGAGGAGGAGGCGCGGCTCACCGACGCCGGCGAGCGCGGCGTACCCGCCGAGCAGCGGGTCTGAGCCGGGCTGCTGGCGTTGTTGCGGCGTCGGCCGACGAGCGGACGTCACTCGAAGTACGTCGGCGTCGACTCCTGTGCCGCCATCGCCTCGCGCGCCCAGCGCGGGAGGATGAAGAGGCCCTCGGCCTCGACCGTGACGCCCTCGGCGTCGCTGACCTGCCCGCGCGCCCACGTCTTGATGCCCTCGCTGCGCTCGATCCACGCCTCGGCGCGCAGGTCGCCCAGCGGGGTGCCGCGCCGGTAGCGCAGCGTGAGCGTCGCGGTCATCCCGGGCTTCCCGCCCGCGCCCGCCGCCTCACCCAGCATCTGGTCGAGGATCAGCGCGGAGACACCGCCGTGCACCAGCCCGGGCGGGCCCTCGTACGCCGCGCCCAGGTGGAAGTCGCACCACGCCCGACCCGTGTCGTCGCGCTCGACGACCAGCGGGGGAGCGACCGCGTTGCGCAGCCCGACCACCGTGTTGCCCCAGGGCCGACCGCGCCCGGTGCGGCCGAAGCGCACGCCGTACGACCCCTCGAGCTGTGACCGGCGCAGGCGCGCGACGATGCCCTCGACCTCGGCCTGGACCGCGCGGATCTCGTCGTCGTCGACCTCGGTGCGGATCGTCGCGTCGACGAGCTTGCGCACTGCCTGGGTGAACGGGCCGTAGACCGCCTTCTGCTGCTCGATCTGCTCGGCGGTCATCTCGTCGCGTTCGTAGCCGGCCACCGGGCGATCCTAGAACACGTTCCATTTGATGGAATGGGGCATGACCTCGCTCGATCGCCCCGACGTCACCCTCGCCGCCTCGTGGGCCGAGACCATCGGCGAGTTCCACGCCGCCGGCGAGCAGCACGTGCACGGTGCGGGGCTGTGGGAGTTCGACACGCTCGACGTCACCGAGGCCGGCTGCCGGGCGGTCGTCGAGCACCTGCTCGCGCAGGCCGACCACGCCACGGTGCTGTCTGATGACAAGGTGCACTGCTCCTACTTCTGGATCACCGAAGGCGTCGGCGCCGACCGCCAGGTGGTCGGCTTCCTCGCGCTCCGGCACACGCTCAACGCCTGGCTGCTCGAGGAGGGCGGCCACGTCGGGTACGCCGTACGCCCGTCCCGACGCCGGCAGGGCCACGCCGCGCGCGCCCTCGAGCTCAGCCTGGCCGCCTCGGCCGACCTCGGGATCGACCGCGTCCTCGTCACCTGCGACGAGGACAACGACGGATCGCGGCTGACGATCGAGCGCTGCGGCGGGGTCTACGAGGACTCGCGCAACGGCAAGCGCCGATACTGGATCGACACGTCCCGGAAATGGAGTGAACCGCCGGCGTCTCGGGTCACCGACGGTTCAACTGGCCCGAGGTTAGGCGACTCCGCTACGCACCGGTAGCCCTTGGCGAGAAACTGGGGCCAGAAGTAGCCCTTCTGGAGTATGTCCGCGGGCACGCCGGGCTGGTGATCGGCGCTCGGTAGGCCTGAACTACTTCGGTTGTTGGGTGATGGATCTACTTCGGTTGATCCGTGACACTCGCTGGTCAGGTTAGTCCCGGTGGGCTCGTTGGCCGCCGGGGATCTGTGCGCGTTTGACTCTCACCTCCCCGCGGCTGGTGCGCTGCTCGGTGCGCAGCAGCTGATCGCCGTCATAGAACTGCAGGACGAGACCAGCCGCCGCGGCCCCCACGAGGGATGCGCCGTCCGCATCGTCGCGATCGCAGCCTCGACCTCGCTGCAGATCTGGTGCGGACACGACCGCGGCCGGTGCGACCGGTCCGTCAACCCCTCCAGACCGCCCGCCTCGTACCGGGCCAACCAGCCATGCACGGTCTTGCGGGACACCGCGAACCGGGCCGCCACGTCGGTGACCGTCTCACCGCCGCTGATCACCGCCAACACAGCCTGATACCGCTGCTCAGCCACGCTCAACTCCCTCATACGGGAGTGTCACCGATCAGCCGAAGTAGGTGTCACCCATCAACCGAAATCACACAGGCGCTCGGTAGGCCCCGTGGGACTCGAACCCACAACCCGCGGATTAAAAGTCCGCTGCTCTGCCAATTGAGCTAGAGGCCCGGGGAGATCAGGACCTCGGTGGGAGAACCGTCGGGACGACGATGTAGTTCCACCAGCCTGATCGCGGAGACCCTACCTGCCGGGCGAGCGTCCGGGCCACGGGAGTCGATCCGTCCCCCGCGGTTGCTCAGGTTCGAGCCGGTCGTGCCGAAACCCAAGGGTGAGCCTGTGGCCGGCGGAACGATGTCACCGTCGGCCGCGGCGGCTCGACACCCGGGCACGCTCAGTCCTGCGCTGCGTGGGCCGGTGCCACGCGCCGCGAGCGCACCCGGTTCACCCACTTGGCGATCTCGGTCAGCAGGAAGACCAGGACAGCCAGGGCGGTGGTGAGCAGCCACGCCCGCAGGTCGATCGCGGCGGAGCCGAACGCCGTGTGGGCGAAGGGCGCGTAGGCGAAGAGCGCCTGGAGCGCGATCATCGCTGCGGCCGCCCACCAGACGGCGCGGTTGCCGCGGAGCACGTCGAAGGTGACGCTGGACCGGTCGATGAAGCGGCAGTTGAAGAGGTACGCGAGCTGCCCGAGCGCGAGCATGGTGACGGCGGTGGTCTGCGCCTCGGCGAGAGGTACGCCGCGGTCGTACTCGTAGTAGAAGACAGCCATGGCGGCACCGCCGATCAGCACCGCGACGAGCGTGATGCGGCGCAGCGCCCAGGCGGGCACGATCGACTCCTGCGACCGCCGGGGCGGGCGGGCCATGATGTCCGGCTCGGCCTGCTCGTTGGCGAGCGCCAGCGCGAGGGTCACGGCCGTGACCATGTTGATCCACAGCACCTGCACCGGCTCGAGCGGCATGGTCAGGCCGAAGAGCACCGCGACGAGGATGACCAGCGACTGCGCGCCGTTGGTGGGCAGCAGGAAGAGCAGCGACTTGCGCACGTTGTCGTAGATGCGCCGCCCCTCCTCCACGGCCCGCTCGATCGTGGCGAAGTTGTCGTCGGCGAGCACGATGTCGGCGGCCTCCTTGGTCGCCTCCGTGCCCTTGATGCCCATCGCGACCCCGACGTCCGCACGAGTCAGCGCGGGTGCGTCGTTGACTCCGTCGCCGGTCATGGCGACGATCTCGCCGTGCGCCTGGAGCGCCGCCACGATGCGGAGCTTGTGCTCGGGACTGGTCCTGGCGAAGATGTCGACCTCGCGCACGACGGCGCGGAGCTCGTCGGTCGACATCGCCTCCAGCTCGGCGCCCGTCAGCACCGGGCTGTCGGCGTCGGGCACGATCCCCATCTCCCGGCCGATCGCGAGCGCCGTACCCGCGTGGTCGCCGGTGATCATCTTGACCCGCACCCCGGCGGTGCCGCACATGGCGATCGCCTCGACGGCCTCCGGCCGCGGCGGGTCGACGATGCCGACGAGCCCGGCCAGCTCGAGCCCGCCCTCGAGGTCGTCGTGCGACAGCGTCGTGGCGGACGGGTCGGCAGGTGCGTGGGCGGCGGCGAGCACCCGCAGGCCGGCGAGGCCGATCTCGTCGATCTGCGACTCCCAGAGCTCCCGGTCGAGCGGCTCGGACCCGCCGTCCGGCCCGGTCTGGGTGGTGCAGCGCTCGAGGACCCGGTCCGGCGCGCCCTTCACGAGGATCCGGGGAGCGCCGTTCGGGTCGCTGGCGAGCACGCCCATGTACTTCGTCGCCGGGTCGAACGGCACCACCGCGATCCGCCGCCAGGCGCCGGCCGCGAACCCCGCCTTGGGGGCGAGTACGGCGAGGGCGCCCTCGGTCGGCTCGCCCACGACGCGCCACTGGTCGCCGTCCTCGACGACGGTCGCGTCGTTGCAGATCGCCATGTCCTCGATCAGCCGCGAAAGGTCCCGCCGGTCGGCGACCGTGACCACCTCGGGTCCCAGCGTCACCTGCCCGTGGGGCTCGTAGCCCAGGCCGCTGACCTCGAAGCGGGCGCCCATGGTGCGCACCATCCGCGCCGTCATCTCGTTGCGGGTCAGGGTGCCGGTCTTGTCCGAGCAGATCGTCGAGACGGCGCCGAGCGTCTCGACCGACGGGAGGCGGCGGGTGATCGCACGCCGGCGGGCCATCTGCTGCACGCCCAGGGCGAGCGTGATCGTGACCAGCGCGGGGAGGCCCTCCGGGACGGCCGCGACCGCGAAGCCGATCGCCGCGCTGAGCAGCCGTGAGGCCGAGAAGTCGTGCAGACCGCGCCCGATCAGGATCATGACCAGGGCCATCACGAGGATGACCACCGCGAGCTTCTTGCCGAGCGCGTCCAGCGAGCGGGTCAGGGGCGTCTCCATGCCCTCGACCTGCGAGATCATCGTCTGGATCTTGCCGATCTCGGTGCTCTGCCCGGTGGCGGTGACGACCCCGGTACCCGTGCCGGCGACGATCAGGGTGCCGGAGAAGACCATGCTCCGCCGGTCGCCCAGCCCGGCGTCCGCGGGGACCTCGGCGACGTCCTTCGCCGACGGCACCGACTCGCCGGTGAGCGCCGACTCCTCGGCCTGGAGCCCGGTCGCCTCGAGCAGCCGCACGTCGGCCGGCACCCGGTCACCCGAGCGCAGGCGTACAACGTCACCGGGCACGAGCACGTCGGCGTCCACGTCGGCCACCGTGCCCGAGCGGACGACCTGCGCCCGCACCGACAGCATCTCCTTGATCGCGTCCAGGGCACGCTCCGCGCGGCCCTCCTGGATCAACCCGATGAGCGCGTTGATGACCGCGACGGCGAGGATGACCGCGAAGTCGACCCAGTCGGCCAGGACCGCCTTGGCGGCGGCCGCCACCAGCAGGATGTAGATCAGGATGTCGTCGAACTGGGCCAGCACGCGCCGCCACCACGGCGGCCGCTTCGGTGGCGCCAGCCGGTTGGGGCCGAACCGCTCCGTGCGGCGCTCGACCTCCGCCGCGTCCAGTCCGCCGGCGGTGCTGGCGACGGCGGTGAGCACGGCGGTCGGCGGGATCGCCCAGGGTGCCTCGACGACGGCTTCCAGCTCCTCGTCGGGCGCCCGATTCACCTCCGAGACCATGCCCACAGGCTCTCGCGCGGTCACGTGTCTGCGCCACTGCCTCGCCCCGCCGGGGGCGGACCGAGCAGGGCTGGTCCGGAGCCGGCCGCCGGCCGGGCCGGGGCATCTGCAAGGTTTCCTCAAGACGTCCGGGAATGCCTTGGGTGCGGCCTGCCGGCTGGCTAGAGTTTCTCCTACAAGCCGCGCTGGTGACCCGAGACGCCAGCGCGGCTTGTTTCTATTTCCGGTCCTCCTCTCGCCCCCGGTTACGCGCGCTTAGCACAACCTTCATCCGCGACGTGAGAAAAACCAGACGGAGGCGGTTTCCTCCGGAGCCGGGATTGGTAACGTGTGCCACGCAACAGGTGCAAGTTCCAGCAGGTCTGACGCCCGCGGAGTTTGTGATCCAACGGCGTTTCCTCTTTCGTGGGCCTGCCACTCACGCGAAGTCGGAGCGACGTGTCACCCGCACCTGGTGCGGGACCGTCGAAGTGGCGGTCTCTCGCCCCGACAGAGGAGTAACGAGCACATGGCTCAGGGCACCGTTAAGTGGTTCAACGCCGAGAAGGGCTTCGGCTTCATCGCTCAGGACGGCGGCGGCGACGACGTCTTCGTCCACTACTCGGCCATCCAGTCGCAGGGCTACAAGTCCCTCGACGAGAACCAGAAGGTCGAGTTCGAGGTCACCCAGGGCCCGAAGGGCCCGCAGGCGGAGAACGTCCGCCCGCTGTGATCTGACGCCGTCCTGCACGGACGTCGCGAGAGGCTCCACCCCTACGGGTGGGGCCTCTCATCAATTTGGGGCCGTCCACTCGGAGCACCCCGGGTGACCCGGACGGGTCAGATTTCGGCTCTGGCGTTTGTTTCTCGTGACCGTCGGGCACGCTTGGCGTTGTGTGGAGGGCAGCCACGACGACGCGCATCGGGAGTGAACACGTGCAGGACCAGTTCGACATCTCCCTCGAGGACTCCGACCTCCTCGGTGAAGTCGAGCTCACGACCAATCTGATCATTGCGGCCAGTGAGACCGACGGACCCCTCTCGGTCGACGAGATCGACCGGATCCTCGGGGTCGTCCCCGAGCCCCGCCAGGAGTCCTGACTAGGATCCTGATACCCCACAGGGGTATCATGCTCCCATGAGCGAGCACCAGCACGGGTACATCCATCGCAAGGATGACTACCTCCGCCGCCTGCGCCGGATCGAGGGCCAGGCCCGCGGCCTCCAGCGCATGGTCGAGGAGGAGCAGTACTGCATCGACATCCTCACCCAGGTCTCGGCCATGACGAAGGCGCTCCAGGCGGTCTCGATCGGGCTCGTCGAGGAGCACCTCTCCCACTGCGTGGTAGACGCGGCCCGGTCCAGCGACGACGAGGCCAAGGCGAAGATCGACGAGGCCGTCGAGGCGATCAGCCGGCTGGTGAAGTCATGACCAGCACGGAGCTGCACGTCACCGGCATGACCTGCGGTCACTGCGTCGCCGCCGTCCGGGAGGAGGTCTCCTCCGTCGAGGGCGTCCGCGACGTCGACGTCGAGCTGGAGACCGGCCGGGTCACCGTGACCAGCGACGCCCCGCTCGACCGTACGGCCGTCGCCGCCGCCGTCGAGGAAGCGGGCTACGAGCTCGTCTGACCCGACCTTCCCTCAGCAGGTCGCGAAGAGCACCGGCCCGGTCGACAGGTCCGAGAACACGTAGGAGCCGTCGACCGGCGCGAGGTCGAGGGTCACGAGGTCGCCGTCGGCGGTCGTCGACTCGACGGTGAACCGGTCGGAGAAGTCGCCGCCCTGGCCGGGCGCCGGGCCGGCGGCGAGGGTCGCCCGGGTGTCGGCGTTGGTCTGGGCCTGGTCGTCGTCGGCGAACCCCATCACCACCCGTACGTCGCCGCCGGGCTGCACCGACATCGCGAACGCCGCCAGCGGGTCGACGTCACCGGCCTCCGCCACCAGGCGGTCCGCGGCGTCCTGGTCGTCGACCCCGGCCTGGCTCATCGCGAGCTCCCGGCACGCGTGGTCGCCGTCGTACACCGCGGCCGACAGCGGCTCCCCGGACGCGCCGACGACGTCCTGCACCGCCTCGGACGGTCCGTCGCCGTCGAGGCCTTCGACCACCTGCTCGAGGTAGCCGGCCCGGTCGCTGGTGAGCACCAGCCGCCGGTCGGCGTCGAGCGCGACGTACTGGAGCTCCGGCGTGAGGTTCGCGCCGATCTTCGGCAGCGCGCTGTCGCCCGTCCAGACCCCGTCGTCGGACGACGGCTCCTCGAAGCCGTTCGACTCCAGGCGGTCGGCGACGTCGTCGACGTCGGACTCCTCGGGCAGCCGCATGATGACGACGGCGCCCTCGCCCGACTGGCTGAACAGCTCCCACTCCACGGAGGCGGGGGAGAACCCGAGGTCGTCCTGCAGCTTTGGCGCCGACTCCACGAGCGCCGTCGCCGAGGTCAGGTCGTCGTCGAAGGCGTCGTCGAGGAAGCGCTCGACGTCCGCGCCCGACGAGTCGGCGTCGATCCCACCGACCCGTTCGCGGACCGCCGACCAGTCGGTCCACGACAGCCGCTCGGAGTCCGGCGGCGCGTACGCCGTGGCCTCCTCGAACGTCGTCCGGCCGCGGTCGCGCCACCACCGCACGCCGACGAGCGCCGCCGCGGCGAGCAGGGCGACCACGAGCACGGCGACCACGAGGGTCGTCACACGTCTCGACACCTGGGGACTGCTCTCCTCATCGGGGCTCGGTCGGTGTGACACTAGCGTCATGCCCGCGAAGGACGTCCTCGCTGCCGGCGCCGTCGTCTTCCGCCCGGGCAAGCGGGTGCTGCTCGTCCACCGCCCGCGTTACGACGACTGGTCCTTCCCCAAGGGCAAGCTCGACCGGGGCGAGCACGCTGCGACGGCCGCCGTCCGCGAGGTCGCGGAGGAGACCGGGCTGCACGTCCGGCTGGGGCCGCCGCTCGCGCCGCAGCGCTACCCCGTGAGCGGGGGCCGCACCAAGCACGTGTCCTACTGGATCGGTCGGGCGGTCGGTGACGACGACGTCTCGTCGTACCGCCCCAACGCCGAGATCGACGCCGTCGAGTGGGTGGCGTACGACGAGGCGATGGATCGGCTCACCTACGAGCGCGACCGGGCGACGCTCAAGGAGGCGCGGCCCCGGCGCCGCAAGACGCATGCCGTCATCGTGCTGCGCCACGGGCACGCGCGGTCGCGCAAGGGCTGGGGGAAGAAGGACGACCGCCTGCGGCCGCTGGTGCTGGCCGGCCGCACGCAGGCGGAGCTGCTGGTGCCGCTGCTCGCGGCGTTCGACGTGACTCGCGTCGTCTCGTCGAGCAGCGCCCGCTGCGTGGAGACCGTCGCGCCGTACGCCGACACGACCGGCTGGCGGCTCGAGCCCGACGACGGGCTCAGCGAGGAGGACGCCACCGACGCGTCGGTGCTGGCGACCGTCGACGCCCTCGTCGCCGGCGACGACACCGCGGTCCTGTGCACGCACCGGCCGGTGCTGCCGTCGGTCTTCGACGCGCTCGGCCTGCCGGATCCCGGGCTCGAGGCCGGCGGGATGGTCGTGGTCCACCTCCGCCAGGGCACCGTGGTGGCGACCGAGACGCACCAGATCGGCTGACCGCGACGCCTCAGGTCCCCCGGCGTACGGCCGATGGACCGGTCACAAGTGTCGTTTTGCATGCCTCAGGGGGGGAACGGGTGCCGCGCAGTGCAGTCGTGATCGAGGACGACGTGGACATCGCGTCGCTCCTCGAGACTGCCCTGACCTCCCAGGGCTTCGACGTGACGATCGCCAACGACGGCCAGCACGGCGTCGCCCTCGTCACCGAGCTCTCGCCTGACCTCGTGACCCTCGACGTGGGGCTGCCCGGGATCGACGGTCTCGAGGTCTGCCGGCGGATCCGCCCGCTGACCGACGCCTACGTGATCATGGTGACCGCGCAGGCCGACGAGATCGACCGGCTGATCGGTCTCGAGACCGGCGCGGACGACTACCTGGCCAAGCCGATCAGCGTCCGGGAGCTCAAGGCCCGCGTCAACGCGATGTTCCGCCGGCCGCGTCGTCTCGTGGACGTCCCGGCCTACGACGAGATCGGCAAGGTCGTCGAGCTGGTCGACCACGAGGTGCTGCGCCACGGCGACCTGGTCGTCGACGTCGACGCCCACCGGGTCACCTGCGCGGGCATGGAGATCGAGCTGACGCCGACCGAGTTCGACCTGCTGGTCACGCTGATGCGGGCGCCGTCGCGGGTGTGGTCGCGCAACCTGCTGATGCAGGAGGTCTGGGGCCAGAGCTGGGGGGAGACCCACCACGTCGAGGTCCACATGGGCAACCTGCGGCGCAAGCTGGGCGACCGGCGCGGGCAGGTGCGGTTCGTGGAGACCGTGCGCGGCGTGGGCTACCGCTTGCGCGCCGCCAGCTGAACCAGCACCGCGCCGGCGGTCCCCTCCGACTCCTCGACGAGGTCGCCCGCGCGGAAGCGCGTGCCCGGGCCGGCCAGGGCAGCGCTCGCCTCCGCCGAGACCAGGCGCCGCGGCACCAGGGGCCGGAAATCGCTCGCGTCGGTGATCATCGGCGCTGCTCCGACTCGACGAGCGTGAGTCGACGGTCCCCGTCTTCCGGTCCGGCGCTCCGGGCACCCGCCCGGTGGGCCGGCTGCCGCCAGACCAGGTTCAGGCCGAGCAGCACCACGCCGCCGAGCGCGACCCAGAAGGCGCCGTACCGGACGACGGTCCCGCGCACCACCTGGACGGCCTTGCCGACGTGGGGCACGACGTACTGCGTCTCCCAGACGGTGTCGCCCTCGATCGTGGCGCGCCACGGGTCCGGCGCCGCGTTGGCGTCGCCCTGGGTCTGGACGACCACCTCGCCGTCCGCGGTGTGCCGGACGGCGATGACGCGGTGGGTCTCGAGGTGGCGGTCGGCCGTCGGCGCGTGGAAGGTGAGGATGTCGCCGACCTCGACCTCGTCCGCGGGCCGGGGGACCGACACGACGAGGTCGCCGGTGTCGATCGTGCCGGTCATCGAGCCGGTGAGCATGACCGCGGTGCGGTAGCCGAGCAGGTGCGGGCCGACCGCCAGGCCGACGAACGCCACCGCTCCGGTGAGGAGCACCAGCGTCATCAGCGCGCTGGTGACGCGGCGTGCGACCGGCGTACGGCTCCGGTGCCGGGCGTGAGCGCCGGCGACCGGGAGCTCGAGCACGCGGGCGGACATGACGGTCAGTCCTCGCGCGTGGTCAGGAGACCGACGGCGTGACGACGGTCGAGCCGCCGGTGGCGAGCGTGCCGGTCAGCGACCAGCTGACGTCGGTGCTCAGGCCGGACGTCGCGTTGCCGGCCGACATCGGGAGGGCGAGCGTCGCCCGGATGTGGACCGGGTTGCCCTCGTTCAGCCTCGTGATCCAGTTGGCGGTCGTTCCCCAGGACTTCGTCGACCCCTGGACGTCGCCGAGCGGGGCGTCCTTCGCGACGAGAGTGGTGGTGCCCGAGCACGTGAGCTGGCTGCCGCTCACGACCCACGGGACGCTGCACGTGTCGACGCTGAGACGCAGGGCGTCGCTGAACGCGTTCTTCTGCGTGACGCGGGTCTGGACGAGGAGGTCGTCGATCTGGCTGGTGTTGGCGCCTCGCGTCACGGTGACCGGGACGACGATCGCGCTGCCCGGCCGGAGGTCCTTGGCGTTCACGCTGACGCCGTTGTCGCCGCCGTTCATGAGGATCTGGACCTTGGCGCTGCTGACCGCGGCATCGGCCGTGGTGGTGTCCGTGTAGGCACCGAACGTGCCCATCCCGGCGACCATGGCGGCCCCGGCGACCAGCGCGACGCTGGCCATGATCTTGGTCGCGTTGCGGCGAACGGTGTTGCTGCGCATCGGGTCCCCTCCCCCTGGAGCCGCCGGCCCCCCAACGACCCGGCGGTTGCATCCTGATGCCGTCATCTAACGCGGCGGGTCTCAAGAAGGCGGTCGCCCAATTCGCCGGAATCTCGCAAGGCAACTGCAAGGCCCTCGGGTCGCCGCAGCTGTAACGGGGTGTTGTGGCCACTTCTCACCCGTCACAACGGCGCGGAAGACGCCACAACACCCCGTTACAGCCAGCAGCCGCCCGCGAGGCCCACCGCCCCACGAGCACCGACGACCCCTACTGACCCAGGATCAGGTGGATCACGGTGTAGAACGCCGCGGCGACGATGCCGGCCATGGGGAAGGTCAGGATCCAGGCGGCGACGATCGAGCGGGCGACGCCCCAGCGGACGGCGGAGAAGCGCTTGGTCGCGCCGGCGCCCATGATCGCGGAGGTGATCGTGTGGGTGGTCGAGATCGGCGCCTCGAAGACGAATGCCGTGGTGTAGAGGACGCCGGCGGCGACGGTCTCGGACGCGAAGCCCCGGGCCGGGTCGAGGTGGATGATCCGGCGGCCGAGGGTGCGCATGATCCGCCAGCCACCCGACCAGGTGCCGAGGGAGATCGCGCCGGCGGCCGAGAAGATCACCCACAGCGGGAGGTCGTCGCCCGCGGAGACGTAGCCGCCGGTGAGCAGGGCCAGGAAGATCACGCCCATGGTCTTCTGCGCGTCCTGGAGGCCGTGGCCGAGCGCCATCGCGGCGGCGGAGACGGTCTGGGCCAGGCGGAAGCCGCGGTAGACCTTGTGCGGGTTCCGCTTCCGGAAGATCCACATGATCGCCAGCATCAGGAGGAACGCCGCGAAGAAGCCGAACAGCGGCGAGCCGATCATCGGGATGACGATCTTGTCCAGGATGACGTGCCACTGGACGCTCGAGCCGGACGCGATGGCCGCGCCGACGAGGCCGCCGATGAGGGCGTGCGAGGACGACGAGGGCAGGCCGAAGTACCAGGTGATCAGGTTCCAGGCGATCGCACCGAGGAGGCCGCCCATCACGATCACCAGGCCGTGTGTGTCATCGGGGACCGTGATCACGCTGCTGACCGTCTTGGCGACCTCCTGACCGAGGAAGGCGCCGACGAAGTTCATGATCGCCGCCATGCCGAGCGCGATGCGCGGGGTCAGCGCCCGCGTCGACACCGAGGTGGCGATGGCGTTGGCCGCGTCGTGGAAGCCGTTCGTGTAGTCGAACGTCAGGGCAACGACGACGACCGCGATGACGATCGCGAGGTCCATGGTGGGTCAGGACTCCTTGACCGCGATCTGCTCCACCGTGTTGGCGACCTTCTCGAACGCGTCGATCGCCTCCTCGAGAGACTCGGCGATGTCCTTCAGCTTCAGCACCTCGATGGTCTTGAAGTCGCCGCTGAAGATGTTGGCGATGATGCGGCGGTGGTTCTTGTCGCCGGCGTTCTCGAGGCGGTTGACCTCGATCCAGTACTCCTCGAGCGACTGCATCGACCGGAGGTTGGGCATCGATGCCGCGGTCAGCTCCGCGCAGCGCTGGAGCACCTCGACCTGGCCGGACAGCTCGGCCGGCAGCAGCTTGACCTCGTAGAGCAGGATCATGTCGACGACCTCGTCCATCATGTCCATGACGTCGTCCAGGCCCGAGGCCAGCGAGTAGATGTCCTCGCGGTCGAACGGCGTGACGAAGGTCGAGTTCACCCGCTTGACGATCGCGTGCGTCGTCTCGTCGGCGTTGTGCTCGGCCTCCCGCATCCGGCGGGCCACGTCGTCGTGGTCGGCGCCGTCGGCGAGCATCTCGGCGAGCAACGAGGCGCCGGTGACGAGGTGCTGTGCTGACTCGGTGAGAAGGTCGTAGAACGAGGTGTCGACGGGGCGGAATCGCAAACCCACGGTTAACTCCTGATGAGGAGGACAAGGCCGCCGAACAGCCTAGGGGGTCGCCTGCCGAATCGCGCAAGCGCGGGGTGGTCCCGGGGTGGGAGCGTGTCCAGCGTCACCGGCGCCGGCGCTGCGCCTCGATGAGCGAGTCCTGCAGATCGGTCTTGCCCTGGTTGCGCGTCCAGAGGCCCTCGCTGTCGAGGTCCCAGGAGCTGGTGTCGTCGTCGAACGCCAGGTCGAGGAGATCGCCGATCGCGGAGACGTTGCCGTCGCCGGGCAGCCGGACCAGCACCTCGACGCGCCGGTCGAGGTTGCGGTGCATCATGTCGGCGGAGCCGATCCACGCGACGGGCTCGCCGGCGTTCTCGAACCAGAAGATCCGGCTGTGCTCGAGGTAGCGGCCCAGCACCGACCGCACCTTGATCGTCTCCGACAGGCCGGGTACCCCGGGCCGCAGCGCGCAGATGCCCCGCACGAGCAGCTCGACGGGCACGCCCGCCTGCGAGGCGAGGTAGAGCGAGTCGATGATCGCCTCGTCGACCACGGAGTTGGCCTTGAACCGGATCCGCGCCGACCGGCCCGCCTGGTGGTGCGCGATCTCGCGGTGGATCTGCTCGACCAGCCCGGACCGCACCGAGTCGGGAGCGACGAGGAGCTGGTCGTACTTCGCGTTGCGCGACCATCCCGACAGGTTGTTGAAGAGGTGGGCGACGTCCTCGCCGATCCGCTCGTCGGTGGTGATCAGCCCGATGTCCTCGTACAGGCGCGAGGTCTTCGGGTTGTAGTTGCCGGTCCCGATGTGGGTGTAGCGGCGGATCCCGTCGGCCTCGTCGCGCACCACCATCGCGAGCTTGCAGTGGGTCTTGAGGCCGACCAGGCCGTAGACGACGTGGCAGCCGGCCTGCTCGAGCTTGCGCGCCCAGCGGATGTTCGCCTCCTCGTCGAAGCGCGCCTTGATCTCGACGATCACCAGCACCTGCTTGCCGCTCTCGGCCGCGTCGATGAGGGCGTCGATGATCGGGCTGTCGCCGGAGGTGCGGTAGAGCGTCTGCTTGATCGCGAGCACGTGCGGGTCGGCGGCGGCCTGCTCGATGAACCGCTGCACCGACGTCGCGAACGAGTCGTACGGGTGGTGCAGGAGTACGTCGTGCCGCCTGGCCGCCTTGAAGACGTCGACGGGAGCCGACGACTCGACCTCCGCCAGCCGCGGGTGCGTCGAGGGCACGAACGCGGCGTACTTGAGCTCCTGGCGCGGCAGGTCGGCGATGTCGTGGAGCCCGCGCAGGTCGAGCGGGCCGGGCAGCCGGAACACCTCGTCCTCCGAGATGCCGAGCTCGGAGATCAGCAGCTCGAGCACCTGGGGGGCGATGGACTCCTCGACCTCCAGCCGCACCGGCGGCCCGAAGCGGCGGCGCAGCAGCTCCTTCTCGAGGGCGGCGAGGAGGTTCTCGGCGTCGTCCTCCTCGACCTCGAGGTCCTCGTTGCGGGTCACCCGGAAGGTGTGCACCTCGAGCACGTCCATGCCCGGGAACAGGCGCTTGAGGTGCTCGCCGATGACGTCCTCGAGCGGCACGAAGCGCTGGTTGCCGACCGGGACGAACCGGCTGAAGATCGGCGGCACCTTCACGCGCGCGAAGTGCTCCTTGCCGGTCTTCGGGTTGCGGATCAGCACGGCGAGGTTGAGCGAGAGGCCCGAGATGTAGGGGAACGGGTGCGCCGGGTCGACCGCCAGCGGCGTCAGCACCGGGAAGACGCGCTCCTTGAAGAGCCGCTTGCACGTCCGCTGCTCCTCGCGGTCGAGGTCGGGCCAGCGGACCAGCTGGATGCCGGCGGCGGCCAGGGCCGGCACGACGTCGTCGCGGAAGATCCGCGCCTGCCGCTCCGCGAGCCCGCGGGTGGTGATGAGGATCTGGTCGAGCACCTCGCGCGGCATCAGCCCGCTGGCGGCGGCCACGGCCAGCCCTGCGGCCATCCGGCGCTTGAGGCCGGCGACCCGCACCATGAAGAACT
Source organism: Nocardioides sp. GCM10030259 (assembly GCF_042666375.1). NCBI lineage: Bacteria > Bacillati > Actinomycetota > Actinomycetes > Propionibacteriales > Nocardioidaceae > Nocardioides > Nocardioides sp. GCM10030259. Next base: position 105,608 of record NZ_JBHTDF010000003.1, read on the forward strand.
CGTCGAGGTTGCTGGTGAAGATCGCCAGGAACCGAGCCCGCTCGAGCAGCGGCAGCTGTGGGTTCTCGGCCAGCTCCAGCACCCGCTGGTTGAAGCGCAGCCACGACAGCTCGCGGTCGAGGAACCGGTCGGCGTACTTCTCGACGGCCGCCAGCGCCTCGTCGTCGGGCTCGTACGGCGGCTCGACGTCGAACGGCTGGTCGGGGATGCCCTCCCCATGACTGGCGACGGCATCCGGCGGCAGGCTGTCGATCGTCATGGTCCGAGTGTGGCACCGAACCGTGAACAGCGGGTGACGCGAGATTCGCCCCGATCGGTAGGTTGCCGTCGCGTGAGCCTTGTCGAGCGGATCGAGTCCCTGGCCCTGCACGGCGCGATGGCGCTTCCGGCGCGACTGCAGCGGGCGCTGGCCGGCCGCCCGGTCGTGATCGACGGCGAGCCCCTGGCCGTCGACACCCAGCTGATGCTGCGGATGCAGCGGCTGGCGCGCGAGGCGGGCGCCGAGACGCTGCCGATCCCGGAGGGTCGCCTGGCCGTGCTGCGCCACACACGCCTGGCCGCGGGGGACCGGCCGATCGGATCGGTGCGCGAGATGACGGTGGCCGGGCTCCGCGCCCGGCTCTACACGCCGTCGCTCGACCGTGGTGCGCTGCTGGTGTTCTTCCACGGCGGTGGCTTCATGTACGGCGACCTGGACTCGCACGACCCCGCGTGCCGTCTCCTCGCGGAGCGGTCCGGCGTGCGAGTGCTGGCGATCGACTACCGGCTCGGCCCCGAGCAGCCGTTCCCCGCGGCCTACGACGACGCGGTCGCGGCGTACCGCTGGGTCGTCGACCACGCCGGCGACCTCGGCGCCGACCGCGACCGGCTCGCCGTCGGCGGCGACTCGGCCGGCGGCAACCTCGCCGCGGTCGTCGCGATCGAGGCCGCGCGCGCGGACCTGCCGCTGGCCTTCCAGCTGCTGGTCTACCCCGCGGTCGACGCGGTGCGCGACACCGAGAGCGCGCGGCTCTTCGCCGACGGGTTCTACCTCACGCAGGCCTTCATGGACCTCGCCAACGCCAGCTACATCCGCGACCACGACCTCCGCGATCCACGCGTCTCCCCGACGTACGCCGACCTGCCCGCGGGACTCGCCCCGGCGTACGTCGCCACCGCCGGCTTCGACCCGCTCCGGGACGAGGGTGAGGCCTACGCGCGCAAGCTCGAGGCTGCGGGTGTCCGGGTGGACCTGCGGAGGTTCGCCGACCAGATCCACGGGTTCTTCAACGTGGTAGGGATCGGCCGCACCTCCCCGGCCGCCAACGCCGAGATCGCGTCCGCGCTGCGGGCGGGCCTGGCGGTCTCACCGGCGTAGTCCCTGCCGGTCAGCCCTTCCGCTGCCACCAGTGCCGCTGGTTCTGGAGCTCCAGCAGCTCGGCGCTGACCCGCTCGAGCTCCTGGGCGAGCTGGCGGGCCTTGTCCTCGGCCGCGACCCGCTCGTGCATGGCTTCCTCGGCGATCTCGGCCTGGTGGCGTACGGCGGCCTCGACCGCGCTCCGGTCGGTCGCCCGCTGGGTGGCGCCGGCCTCGGCCTCGGCGCGCAGCCGCGCCTGCTCGGTGGCCTCGCGCTCGGCGGCCTCCCGGGCCGCGATCGCCTGCCGCAGCTCCTCGGACTGGCGTGCGGTCGCCTCGCTGGTGCTGTCGAGGATCTCGCGGAGCCTGCGCTCGGCCTCCTGCCGCTCGGCGGTGGCGGCGGCCGCGAGCTCGGCGTGCGTGCGCGCGTCCTCCTCCGCGGCCCGACGCGCCGCGAGCGCCTCCGTGGCGGCCTGCTCGGCGGCCTCCCGCGCGGCCGCGTGCTCCAGGGCGCGGGTGTCGGCGGCGACGCGCTCCTCGTGGGCACGCTGGGCCGCCGCTGCCTGCTGCTCGGCGCGCTGGTGGGCGGTCGTCTGGTCGGTCGCCGCGTGGGCGGCGGCCTCGGCCTGCTCCCGCGCCCGCATCTCGGCCTGCTCGCGGGCGGTCTGGGCCTGCTCGGCGCGCTCGGCGGCCTCGCCGGCGCCGCGCTCGGCGGCGACCCGGTCGCCGTGGGCGGCCGCGGCGGCGTCGATCTGGGCCCGGGCCTGCGCCTCGGCCTCCTCGCGGGCGGCGACGGCGGCCGCGGCCTGCTCCTCGGCGGCCAGCCGGGCGGCGTGGGCCTCCTCGGCGCGCGCGGCCTGGTCGCGGGCGTTCTCGTCGGCCGCGATCCGGGCGTCGTGCGCGGCCTGGAGGGCCACGGCCATCTCGGCAGCGGTACGACGGGCCGCCTCCTCGCTCGCGGCGGCGGCTGCGGTCGCCTCGGCCTGACGGGCGGCGACCTGCTCGGCCTGGACGCGCGCCTCCCCGGCCGCCTCGGCCGCGGCCGACTGCTCGCGGGCGGTCTGCTCGGCGGCGGTGCGGGCGGCGTGCGCCTCCTCGGCGAGCCGCGCGTGCTCGGCGGCGGCCTCGTCGGCGGTCGTGCGTGCGCCCAGCGCCTCGGCGGCGGCGCTCTCGGCGGCGGCGCGGGCGGTGGCCTGGTCGGCGGCCGCCTGCTCCGCCGTCGCACGGGACTCCTGGGAGACGCGCACGAAGTCGTCGTGCGCCCGGGTCGCCTCGGCGAGCTCCCGGGCGAGGTCGGCGGCGCGTGCCTCGGCGACCTCGCGGTCGGCGAAGGCCTGCTGTGCCCGCTCCTCGGCCGCGCGCACCGTCGCCTCGGCCGCGGCGGTCGCCTCGGCGAGCGACGCCTCGGCCCCGGCTGCGGCCTCCTGCAGCGACTGCTGCGTGGCGGCGGACGTGTCCTGGAGGCCCTGCGCGGCCGAGGCCTGGGCCGCGCGCAGCGAATCCTCGGTCGAGGTGGCGAGGTCGCGCAGCGACTGCTCGCTCCCGGCGGCGGTGTCGCGGAGCGACTGCTCGGTGGTCGACGCGAGCTCGCGCAGCGACCCCTCGCTCCCGGCGGCGGTGTCGCGGAGCGACTGCTCGGTGGTCGACGCGAGCTCCCTCAGCGACTCCTCGGCGGCAGCCGCGGCGTCCCGCGCAGCCTGCTCCGCCGCGAGCCGGGCCTCGTGCGCGGCGGCCGCCTGCTCGGCGTGCTCGCGGGCGCGCCCCTCGGCGGCGGCCCGGGCCTCGTCGGCGCCGGCCGCCTGCTCGGCGGCAGCGCGGGCGGCCTCCTCGGCCGCCGTCCGGTCGACGGTCTGCTGCGCGGCGGCCTGCTCGGCGGCGAGTCGGAGCGCGGTCGCGACCTTGGCGGAGTCGACGAGCTTGCGGGCGGCCTCCTCGGCCTCCTGCCGCGCCCGGACGGCCTCGGTCGCCGCCTCCTCCAGGCGGGCCCGCTCCTCCGCGTGGGCGGCGCCGGCCTCCTCGGCGGCCTGGCGGGCGGCGTACGCCTCCTGCGCCTTCTCGGCGTGCTCGGCCGCGCGCTGGTCGGCCTCGATGCGGGCTCGAGCAGCGACCTGGGCCGACTCCTCGGCGACCAGCCGCTCGGCGGCCTGCTCGGCCGCGGCCTGCTCGGCACGGCGGCGCAGCTCCGCGGCGCGCTCGATCGCGGCCTGCAGGTCCGCGGGCGTGCGGACGGCCGGCTCGGCGACGGTCGGGCGCTGGGTCGGACGTTGGGGCGGCGCGGTCGGCGGCGCCGCGGGTGGCGTCGCGCCCTCCTCGGTCGTCTGCTCGCCCTTGCGCTGCCACCAGCGGGTCGGAGTCGGGTCGTTCGAAGTCATCAGTGGTGCAGCCTAGGGCCTCTCGAGCGTCTGGCGGAGGGGACAGGTCAGTAGACGAGAGCCTGCGCGTCCAGGGCCAGCGCCTCCTCGACGTACGCCGAGGCCCCCGCGATCCGCACGCCCGGCAGCAGATCGGCCTCCGTGATGTCGCGTCGCCGGGCGCACTGGGTGCACACCGTGACCCGGCCGCCCTCCGCGACCGCCGCGACGAGGTCGGCCGCCGGGGCGGCGTGCGGCAGCTCGAACGCCGGTCGCCCCGCCACGCCCAGCCACGCGCCCTCCCCGGTCAGCCACAGGCTCACGTCGGCGCCTGCGCTGACGGCGGTCGCGGCGACGGTCAACCCCTGGTTGCACCGCTCCGGCTCGTCGGAGCCGCAGGTCACCTTGACGACGAGTGGGCGAGTCATATCACTCACCCTAGAGTGGGAGTCATGCCGTTCGAGCTCCCCGACAACCTGCACCCCGACTGCGCCCCGGTCGCCTGGCTGCTGGGACGGTGGGGTGGCCGGGGCAAGGGTGACTACCCGACGATCGAGCCGTTCGAGTACGGCCAGGAGCTCGTCTTCACGCACGACGGCCGCCCGTTCTTCCACTACTTCGCCCGCTCCTGGATCGTCGACTCCCACGGCGAGAAGGTGCGCGAGGCAGCGCAGGAGGCGGGCTTCCTGCGCTGCAGGCCCGAGGGCAAGGTCGAGCTGCTGCTCACGCACAACACCGGCTTCGCCGAGGTCTGGTACGGCGAGGCCGAGGGCGGCAAGCTCGAGCTGACGACCGACGCGGTGGTGCGCACCGCGACCGCCAAGGAGTACGTCGGCGGCAAGCGCCTCTACGGCAACGTCGAGGGCCGGCTGCTGTACGCCTACGACATGGCCGCCATGGGCCAGCCCCTGCAGCCCCACCTGTGGGCGACGCTCGAGCGCCAGTAGGACCCGCCGTGACCGAGGACCTCGCCGCCAAGCTGCACAGCCTCGGCTACCGGCTCACCCCGCAGCGCCAGCTCGTGCTGCGCGCGGTCGAGAAGCTCGGCCACGCCACCCCCGACGAGATCCTCGCCGAGGTGCAGCAGCACGCGAGCGCGGTCAACATCTCGACGATCTACCGCACGCTCGAGGTCCTGGAGGAGCTCGGCCTGGTGCGCCACACGCACCTGTCCGACCGCGCCCCGACGTACCACTCCGTGACGGACCACGAGCACTTCCACCTCGTCTGCCGGAATTGCCACCGCGTCATCTCCGTTGACCCAGAGGTGGTCGCCCCGCTGTCCGAGGCGCTCGAGCAGCGGCACGGGTTCGTGGTGGACGTCGGCCACTTGGCGATCTTCGGCAATTGCGTGGAGTGTGAACTGGATGCCTAGCCCCTTGCTCGACCTGCCCGGCGCTGTCGCCGCCGACGGCGTCGACCACGACGTCGCGGCCCACTACGGCTCGTTCAACGGCGAGCAGCGCACGCTCGAGGCGGGGGAGGGGTTCGTCGACCTCTCCCACCGCGACGTCGTCCGTGTGACCGGCCCCGATCGGCTGACCTGGCTGCACTCGCTGACGACCCAGCACCTCGAGTCGCTCGGCCCGAACGTGTGGACCGGCGTCCTGATCCTCAGCCCGCAGGGCCACGTCGAGCACGCGTTCTTCGGGTACGACGACGGCGAGTCCTTCACCGCTCACACCGAGCCGGGGACGGCCGCCGCGCTCGTCGAGTTCCTCGACCGGATGCGCTTCATGATGCGCGTCGAGGTCGCCGACGTGACCGCCGAGCTGGCCACCACCTGGCGGCCGTCGTCCGCCGGCGAGGGCCCGTACGCCGACTACGAGTTCGTGCCGCGCGACCAGCTGACGTCGTACGCCGAGGCGGCCGGGCCGGCCTGCGGCATCTGGGCGTTCGAGGCGCTGCGCATCGCGCGGGGCGAGCCGCGGCTCGGGCTCGACACCGACCACCGCACGATCCCCAACGAGGCCGGCTGGATCGGCCCCGCGGTCCACCTCGACAAGGGGTGCTACCGCGGCCAGGAGACCGTCGCCCGCGTGCACACGCTCGGCCGCCCGCCGCGGCGGCTGACGCTGCTGCACCTCGACGGCTCCGAGAACCGGCTGCCCACCGTCGGCGCCGACCTGCTCCACGGCGACAAGGTCGTCGGGTTCGTCGGCACGTCGGCCCGCCACCACGAGCTCGGCCCGATCGCGCTCGCGATGGTCAAGCGCAACGTCCCCCTCGACGCGCAGCTCGTCGTCGAGGAGATGCCGGCCGCCCAGGAGGTCGTCGTCGACCCCGAGGTCGGCCTGCACGTGCGGCCGCTGCGCTAGTCGCGCCGATACATCACGTGCGTGTCGGCGTCGGCGTGCGTGAACCCGAGGCCGGCGTACAGCGCCACCGCGGGCGCGTTGTCGGACTCGACGTAGAGGTGGATCTCGGCGACGCCCAGGTTCGTCAGGTGGTGGAGGCCGGCGAGCGTCATCACCTTCCCCAGCCCGCGTCCCTGCGCGGCCGGGTCGACGCCCACGACGTACACCTCGCCGCTCCGCGCGTCGTGCTGCTTGGTCCAGTGGAACGCGAGCAGGCGGTCGCCGTCCCAGGCGAGCAGCAGCCCGGCCGGGTCGAACCACGGCTCCGCCATCCGCTCCGCCAGCTCCGCCGTGTCCATCGCGCCCTGCTCGGGGTGGTGCGCGAACGCCGCCGCGTTGACCCGGACCACCTCGTCCGCGTCGGCGGGCGTGTAGCCGCGGATCGTCAGCCCGTCGGGCGCCGTGACCGCCGGCAGCGGGAGCGTGGTCGGCCGCCGCATCACCCACAGTGAGCGCACCCGCTCGAACCCGTGCCCGGCCGCCAGCCGCGCCGCCGCCGGGTGGTCGCCGTGCGACCAGGCCGTCAGCCCACCCGCGCCGTACGCCGTGAGCGCCTCGCCGAGCAGCCGCCCGCCAATCCCGTGCCTCCGCGCCGCCGGCCGCACGACCAGGTGCACCTGGTCGTCGATCAGCAGCGCGAACCCGTCGTCCTCCATCCACCCACGCACGGTCTCCGGCCGGTGCCGGAGCGCCCGCCAGGTCGCCTCGTCCAGCGGTGCCGCCCCGTCGGCCTCCTCCGCCTCCGCTGCGATCCTGGCGATGGCGTCGAGTTCGGGCACGCGGCCAGCCTAGGGCGTGGACTGCGTGAGCGAGTCGTCCTCGGCGGCGGCCTTCTGGTCCTTGGCCGGCAGCACGAACCGGTAGCCGACGTTGCGCACGGTGCCGATGAGGGTCTCGTTCTCGGGGCCGAGCTTGGCGCGGAGGCGGCGTACGTGGACGTCGACGGTGCGGGTGCCGCCGAAGTAGTCGTAGCCCCACACCTCCTGGAGCAGCTGCTGGCGGCTGAACACCCGACCCGGGTGTTGCGCCAGGAACTTCAGCAGCTCGAACTCCTTGAAGGTCAGGTCGAGCGAGCGGCCGCTGACCTTGGCGGTGTACGTCGCGTCGTCGACCACGACCTCGCCGGAGCGGATCACGTGGGACTCGGGGTCGTCCGCCTCGCGGCGGGCGCGCAACCGGCCGATGGCGAGCTTGATGCGCGCCTCGAGCTCGGCGGGACCGCAGGTGTGCAGCACGACGTCGTCCATGCCCCAGTCGTGGATGACGACCGCGAGACCGCCCTCGGTGCAGACCAGGAGCACCGGTATCTCGGTGCCGGTGGTGCGGATCAGCCGGCAGAGATCCCGAGCGTGGGCGAGGTCCTGGCGGCCGTCGACGAGCAGCAGGTCGGAGTCGGGCGCCTCGAGCAGGGCGCTGCCCTCGGCCGGCAGCACGCGCACCTGGTGACCCAGCAGTGAGAGGGCGGGCAGCACCTCGGCCGACGGCTGGAGCGCGCTCGTGAGAAGCAGGAGCGTGCTCATGGGTGGTCTCCTCCCGGCAGGGCGGGGACCGAAACGCGACGCTGGGCTTCGGCCAGTTGTCCTGGTCGGGAAGAATACCGGGTGTGAGCGTCGCCCCGATCGAAGTCCACTACTGGGCGTCGGCCCGCGCCGCCGCCGGCGTGAGCGTCGACGAGATCGCGGTCGACGGGCCGATCACCCTCGAGGACGTCGTACGCCGCGCCGTCGCGCTCCACCCCGGCACCCGGCTCCCCGACGTGCTCAAGGTCTGCTCGGCGCTCGTGGGCGACCGCCCGGTCAGCTCGAATGATCCGGGCCGGGTCGAGGTGCGCCCCGGGGAGACCGTGGAGTTCCTTCCTCCGTTCGCCGGGGGCTGAGCGTCAGGGTGCCGTGTAGGCCCACGTTCCCCAGTAGCGCCAGGCGGTGTTGGGCGTCGAGGTGAAGTTCAGGAAGAACACGAACGGGGCGTGCGTGGGGTTGTCCCAGGCCCGGACGCTCGGACCGGTGAGGTTCTCCAACCCGTCCAGGTAGACGCAGACACGGCCCGCGGGCGCGGTCGGGGTCAGCGCCGAGCCGGCGCAGGCCGGGTCGGTGGCCGTCCCCGGGAACGCGTCGTTGCCGAAGCCGTAGGCGGTGGGCGCGGCAGGCGCGATGCCCGGGAAGTTGATGTTCTCCACGATCTGCGTCGCGGTCGCGTACTCGCGGCCGGTGTCGAAGAAGCGTCCGGTGACGGTGACGCCACCGGGGATCGTGTCCCACGCGCTGGCGCCGCGTGCCCCGGCGAGGGCCTTGACCGTCTTGTCCGCCAGGTCCTTCTTGAGGAGCGTCTTGTTCTTGACGTCCTTGCTGGCCACCGTGCCGTCCTTGATGTCCTTGCTGGCCACCGTGTTGTTCTTGATGTCCTTGCTCGTGATCTTCGAGGCGGCGATCGCTCCGCCGGTGGTTCCGAGCAGCAGACAACCGGCCACGATCGCGATGACCGGGGTGTGTCTCGAGAGCGGGATCTTCATGCACCGACGCTAGGACTCCTACCGAGCACGGAGCATGCCCCGTGTGGGCTACTTTCGGAGCGTCCTCGGGACGGCGACGACGAGCGCCCCGATCATGCCGCCCAGCGTGTTGGCGGCGACGTCGATCCACGAGGCGGTGCGGGCCGAGAGCAGCAGGCCCTGCACCAGCTCGACCGCGGCGGCGGCCGCGAACGTCCACCCCGCCCAGTCCCGCCAGGTGGTCCGCGGCCACACCACCGAACCGAGCGCCGAGACCGGCGCGAGGATGAGGGCGTTGCACAGGAACTCCGCCCGCGCCTGGGTCGCCGTCGCCGGGTCGAAGCCGACCGTCACGCCCACGTCGCGCACGAACCCCGCCATGCCCGACTGGGTGCCCGACGTCGGCGCGAGCAGGGCGATCCCGAGCAGCGCGACGTACGTCACGAGCGCGGCCAGCAGCCAGCGCCTCGTGCGGTCGGAGAGCCCCATGGCGAAACGCTGTCACACGGCTGGGAATGCGTCGTACGCCATCCGGGTTACCTCGCCGTGACTACGGGAGCGTGGGTGGTGGTCGTCGCGGTCTTCGCGGCGGTCGCCTTCGGGCTCTACCGCGCGCTCACCGACGGCCGCTTCCGCGGCACCCACAAGGTCCGGGACGGCGCGGGCACCGCGCCGGCGGCCCCGACGCCGACCGTGTGGACGGACGTCCGCGCCGCGATCCCGGACGCCGAGCTGGGGGAGAAGGCCACCCTGCTGCAGTTCTCCTCCGCCTTCTGCGCGCCCTGCCGGGCCACGCGCCGTACCCTCACCGACGTGGCGGCGGTCGTGCCCGGGGTGGTGCACCTCGAGGTCGACGCCGAGCACCACCTGGAGCTGGTACGCCGCCTGGGCGTGCTGCGCACCCCGACCACGCTGGTGCTCGACGCCGCCGGCCACGAGGTCTCGCGGTCCGCGGGCGCACCGCGCAAGGAGCAGGTCATCGCCGCCCTGGGGAACGCCTGATGTCCACATCGCGGACCACCGTCTCACCAATTGGGACACCAGTTGGGAGCGGCCGCGGATCACTCCCTACGCTGTCTGCCATGTCCTCGACCATGCTGACGAAGCGCCGCGCAGTGGACCACTGCCGCGTCCGCTCGTCGCTGTGTCGAATGCACTGATCGGCTGCGCCTCAGCTCTCTGCTGACCTGCGTGGCCCTTTCGCCCACGCATTCGTCAGCAGGAGAGACATGTCCACGACCACGTCGCCGCAGCAGGCCGGTTCCGCCACCGGCATCGACCCGCGCGGTCCGCAGTTCGCCGCCGCCCTGACCGCGGTCGTGCTGGTCGCCGTGCTGCTCCTGGCGCCGAGCCCGGCCGCCACCGTGCTGCTGGCCGCGCAAGCCGTGCTCTTCGCGATCGGCGCCACCCGGGGCGTCCAGCGCACGCCGTACTCGTGGCTCTTCCGCATCGTCGTCCGACCCCGCCTCGGCGCGCCTGACGAGCTCGAGGACCCGGCGCCGCCGCGGTTCGCGCAGGCGGTGGGCCTCGGCTTCGCGGTCGTCGGACTGGTGGCGTTCCTCGTCGGCGTCGACCTCCTCGGGATGGTCGCCGTCGGTCTCGCGCTGGCCGCGGCACTGCTCAACGCCGTCTTCCGGTTCTGCCTCGGCTGCGAGATGTACCTGCTCATCAAGCGCGCGACCGCGCACTGAATCCCAGACCCCCGCGCCCCTTCCTCGGCGCACAAGAAAGGTAGAAGCACATGACCCGCGAGAACTCCCTCGTCACCGCCCAGTGGGTGGAAGAGCACCTGGACGACCCGAAGGTGGTGCTGATCGAGGTCGACGAGGACACGACGGCCTACGACAAGGGCCACATCCGGGGCGCCATCAAGCTCGACTGGACGACCGACCTGCAGGACCAGGTCCGTCGCGACTTCGTCAACAAGCAGCAGTTCGAGGCACTGCTCTCCGAGCGCGGCGTCGCGAACGACGACACCGTGGTGCTCTACGGCGGCAACAACAACTGGTTCGCCGCCTACGCCTACTGGTACTTCAAGCTCTACGGCCACCAGGACGTCAAGCTCCTCGACGGCGGCCGCAAGAAGTGGGAGCTCGACTCGCGCGAGCTCACCGACGAGGCGCCGAGCCGCGCCGGCACGTCGTACACCGCCTCCGAGCAGGACTCGTCGATCCGCGCGTTCCGCGACGAGACCGTCGAGGCCATCGGCGTGAAGAACCTGGTCGACGTGCGCAGCCCCGACGAGTACGCCGGCCGCCTCCTCGCGCCGGCCCACCTCCCGCAGGAGCAGGCCCAGCGTGCTGGCCACATCCCGACGGCCGCGAACGTCCCGTGGAGCAAGGCCGCGAACGACGACGGCACCTTCAAGTCCGACGACGAGCTCCGCGAGATCTACACCGAGGCCGGCGTCGACTGGGACAAGGACACCATCGCCTACTGCCGCATCGGCGAGCGCTCCTCGCACACCTGGTTCGTGCTCAAGGAGCTGCTCGGTCAGCAGAACGTGAAGAACTACGACGGCTCGTGGACCGAGTACGGCTCCCTCGTCGGCGTCCCGGTCGCGCTCGGCGACGAGGCTGGCCAGGCAGATGGGCAGGGTGCCTGATGTGCGGCGCGACTGAGGGCGGTCTCTCCCTCGACGGGATCGACGTCAAGAAGGAGGCGGTCGTCCAGGGCCAGGTCGTGCGCGACGGCGAGCCGGTGGGCAACGCCTACGTGCGGCTCCTCGACCGCACCGGCGAGTTCACCGCCGAGGTCCCGACCTCGGCGACCGGACACTTCCGGTTCTTCGCAGGCGACGGCGAGTGGACCCTGCGCACCCTCGCCCCGAAGGCCGACCCGGTGGACAAGAAGGTCGTCGCCGCCGTGGGCTCCGTCGCCGAGGTGGTCGTCGCCATCTGACGCCGGAACGAGCAGTCACACCCGCAGCCCCGCGCCCCCTCGGCGCGGGGCTGCGGTGCTTCGTCGTCCGAGTGCTGGACGGAGGCACCCGACTGTCTGGACCACCGAGGGGCCGACCCCAGTGTCCGGAGATGGCCCGAGTCGGCCAGCGCGCATGATCCGAACAGGTCAATATCGGCACGTGGGAGCCACTCCTGAGGGAAACCTCCCGACCAATCGCCGCGACGCCGCCAGATCACGCGTGGATCACACGGATTCGTCGTACGCATCCCCAATCTGCGTGATTGGATTGCCGCTCCTGAACTTGAGCGCTCGTGGGGAGTTTCCGAATGAAGAAGTACCTGTCCGGCCTGATCGCTGCCTTCCTGATGTCGGCCGGCCTCGTCGCGTTCTCGGGCGCTCCCGTCTCCGCCGCCGACTGCGGCACCCAGTACCAGCCGGCGTGCGTGCCGACGAAGCCGCAGGCGCCGAAGACCGTGACGGTCCCGGCGGGCGAGGCGCCGGAGGTGCCGATCACGATCCGCAGCTCGGGCAACCTGAAGCCGGCCGGCACCGTGACGGTCAAGCTCGACGGCAAGAACATCCCCAAGAAGCTCCGGGGCGAGGACATCGACTTCAAGGTCAAGAAGGGCAAGGTCGTCGTCGAGCTGCCGAAGCTCAAGCCCGGCAAGTACACCTTCAAGTACACCTTCCAGCCCAAGAAGGGCACGACCTTCGAGACCTCGAAGGGCACGATCACCGTCGTCGTCAAGAAGAAGCGCTGACGCTCTGATCGCAACCGTCCGGGCCCCGCGACCTCGTCGCGGGGCCTGACGTCACGAGGTGCAAACCGTGAACCGACGCGCCCTCCTGATCGGGCTCACCGTCGTCGTCGGGGCCGTGGTGGCCTTCGGAGCGTGGGCCGCATGGACGACGTACCAGGTCAACCGAGACCTCACCGCCGCCGTCGACGACGCCGCGGCCCTGCGCGCGGCCGTGGACGAGGACGATGACGACGCCGTCCGGGTGGCCCTCGGCGGCATGAAGGACCACAGCGCGGCCGCCGCCGAGCGCACCGGAGGCCTCACGTGGTCGGTGCTCGAGCGGCTGCCGGCGTACGGCGACGACGCCCGCGGCGTGGCCGTCGCGAGCGTGGTGGCGCGCGATCTCGCCGACGACGGTGTCGAGCCGCTGGTCCAGGTCGCCGACGAGCTCGACCTCATCGTGCCCGACGACGCGCGCGTCGACGTGGCGGCCCTCGAGGACCTCCAGACCCCAGTCGCCGCAGGCCTCTCGGCGTTCGACGCGGCGCAGGCGCGCCTGGCGGCGGAGGACTCGACGGGGTACGTCGAGCGGTTGCGCTCCGAGTACCGCGACCTGGCCGGACAGGTCGCCGACGCCGCCGACCTGCTGCGGAACGCCGGCACCACCCTCGACCTGCTGCCCACGATGCTCGGCGCCGACGGCCCGCAGAACTACCTGCTCGTCTTCCAGAACAACGCCGAGATCCGCGCGACAGGCGGCCTGCCGGGCGCCGTCTCGGTCGTGCGGACCGACGGCGGTCGCGTCGAGATGACCCGCCAGGTCGCCGCGAACACCTTCGGCCGCACCGCGCAGCCCGTGCTCCCGCTGACGGACCCCGAACAGGCCATCTACAACGAGATCCTCGGCACGTACTTCCTCGACGCCAACCTGCAGCCGGACTTCTCCCGCGCCTCCGACCTGTGGCGGGCCCGCTGGGAGCAGGTCTACCCCGAGCGGCTCGACGGCGTCGTCTCGCTCGACCCCGTGGCGATCTCCTACCTGCTCGATGCGACCGGCCCCGTCGAGATCGGCGGCGTCGAGCTCACCGAGGACAACGCCGTCGGCGAGCTGCTGTCCCGGGCCTACCTCCGCTTCCCCGACCCGGCCGACCAGGACCGCTGGTTCCGCCAGGTCGCCCGCACCGTCTTCGACAGGGTCTCGAGTGGAGTCGGCTCGCCCCAGGGGCTCGTGCGTGCTCTCGCCAAGGGGGTCCGCGAGCACCGGGTCCTCGTGCACAGCTTCGACGACACCGTGCAGGACGCCATCGCCGGCCAGGCCGTCGCCGGCGACCTCGTCACCGACCCCGTGGCTGCACCGCAGGTCGGCTTCTACCTCAACGACGGCACCGCCTCGAAGATGTCCTACTACCTCCGGTACGACGTCAGCGTCGACGCGACGTACTGCAACCAGGGCGTGCAGGGCCTCACCGGCCACGCCACGCTGTTGTCCGACGCCCCGGAGAACGTGTCATCCCTGCCGGACTACGTCACGGGCAGCTACGCCACGTACGGCGGCGACCCCGGCTCCCAGCTCGTGCAGGTCTACATCTACGGCCCGGTCGGCGGCGAGATCACCGCCCTCGCCCTCAACGGCAAGCCCCTGCGCGGACCCGGCCCGATCCTCGATCGCGGCCGCCCGGTGCAGAACGTGACGCTGCTGCTCGACCCGCAGCAGAAGGTCGACCTCACCTGGCGCATGAAGACCGGTGAGGGCCAGACCGGTGACATCGACGTGGCGGCGACTCCGTCCGTAGAGGCCAGCGCCGCGTCCGCCACGGCTGAGTCCGCATGCTGACTGTGTCTGGGCGTACTTCCCAAACGGCCTGTAGGGGACGGTCGGTCCGGATAGCATCAGCCGGGACGTCGGCTCGATGGTGGGGGAGATGCCCAACCGCGGCCAAGGCAGCCGCGCTCGCGGCGGCCGATGAACCTCTGACCAGATCGTTCGAGGTGAACGGCGTTCGCTGCGCCCGGACGACAGGAGTCGTCCTGGGCTCCTTGGGGGGATCGCTGCGGGCTGCCGAGGTGCGACTCGGCGGGCACGGCGACATGGAATGGAGTGCCTGATGGAACTGCGCGACTACCTCAAGGTGGTCCGAGAGCGATGGGTGTGGATCGTCGGTTGCGCACTGTTCGTTGGGCTCCTCGCCCTCGGATACACGACCGTCCAGGCCAAGCAGTACGCGTCGGATGCTCGGCTCTTCGTCTCCACCGCCACGGAGAGCGGTAGCGACGCCTACAGCATCAACCAGGGTGGGCAGTTCTCGATTGCCCGAGTCCAGTCCTACGCCGACCTGCTCTCCAGTCGTGAGCTCGCCTCCGAAGTGGTCGACGACCTGGATCTCGAGCTGACGTCCGAGGAGCTGGCGCGCAAGGTGAGCGGCTCGGTCGCCGCGAACACGGTCAACCTGACCCTGACGGTGACGGACGCTGATCCACACCAGGCTCAGCGGATCGCGCAGGCGTACGCCGAGTCTCTCGCGGACCTCGTGCGGCAGTTGGAGACGCCGCCTGGCGAGACGGTGGCCCCCGTGAAGGCGACCATCGTCGACGCGGCGTCCTTCTCCGACACCCCCGTCGCTCCGAAACCAGTTCGGACCGTCGGCATCGGCATCGTGCTCGGTCTGCTGCTCGGGCTCGGCCTCGCCGTGCTGCGGCAATCGCTTGACACCCGCATCAAGACGATCGAAGACATCGCGCAGATAACGGACCGGCCGGTGCTCGGGGCGATCAGCTACGAACCAGGCAATCGCGGTGTCCCCCTCGTCACGGAGGTTGCGTCGCACTCTCCCCGAGCCGAAGCGTTTCGAGTCCTGCGCACCAATCTGCAGTTCGTCGATGTCGACTCGCGCCACAAGGTCTTCGTTCTCTCCTCCGCCGTGCCCGATGAGGGCAAGACGTCCACGGCGGTCAATCTCGCGGTCAGCCTCGCGCAGGCGGGTGCGCGCACCCTTCTCGTCGAAGGCGATCTGCGCCGACCCCGCGCCGCGATGCGCCTGGGGATGGATGGCGCCGTCGGGCTCACCAGCGTTCTGGTAGGCACCCTCAAGTTCCAGGACTCGCTTCAGCGCGACGAGACGACTGGATTGGACTTTCTTGCCGCAGGGCCGGTGCCGCCCAATCCGGCTGAGCTCCTCCAGTCGAATGCGATGCGGGACCTGCTCGAGATCGCTCGGGCAGCCTATGACGTCGTGATCGTCGACGCGCCCCCTCTCCTCCCCGTCACGGATGCGGCTTTGCTCGCGGCGCACGGTGATGGCGCCATCCTGGTCGTCCGGCACGGAAAGGTGACGCGCGATCAGGTCAAGCTGAGCGCTGAGCGTCTGGCCCAGGTCGACGCCCGGCTGTTCGGAGTGGTCATGAACATGGTGCCAGCCAAGGGACACGGGTTCGGATACGGATACGGGTACGGCTACGCCCCCGAGAGCGACGCCACTTCGTCGTGAGCGGTGACGCTGTGGTGACCGTCGTGATCACGACGACGGGTAGACCGACCCTTGAGCATGCAGTCGCGTCCGCGCTGGCGCAGGTGGGAACGATCGTGGAGGTGGTGGTTGTCGTCTCCGGAGACGACGAACTGCTTCAGGACGTGCGGACCCGGCTTGCGCCGCAGGTGGTCGTCATCGGGACCGGCAAGCCGTGCAATGCGAATGTGGCCCGAAATCTGGGCATCGGGGCTGCCACCGGGCATTACATCGCGCTCTTGGACGACGACGACTACTGGCAGCCGGAGAAGGTCCGGGTCCAGGTGGCGGCGCTCGAAGCGGCAGCGCTGCCGGCCCGCACGATCTGCGCAACTGCCTACCGCGTTGAAGGTCGCTACGACGATGAGGTGTGGCCCGTCCGACCGCCCCGAGCCGGGGAACAGATGGGGGACTACCTCTTCACGAAGGACTCCGTGCGCCGCCTGCCGGTGGGCTTTCAAACCAGCACGATCATGGCGGCGCGGTCAGCCTTTCTGGCGTGCAGGTTCGACGAAGCACTGTCGATCCACCAGGACTGGGACTGGTTGGTACGCGCAGTGGACGTGGAAGGGTTCCAGGTCGCGTTCGTCGACCGTCCGCTGTCGGTCTACAGGTATGGACGATCCGGATCGGCCACGAGGCGGACGCAGTGGCAGCAGAGTCGCGACTGGGCAACGAGCGGAGATGCTCCACTGAGTCCGCGGTCGAGGGGTGACTTCTTGCTGACCGTGACACTCTCGTTCGCGTCGACGCAGGCGTCCATCGTCCAGATGGCTGGATTGGTGCGCCTCGCGCTCGTCGGCGGAAGGCCAGGACTGCCTGCGCTGCTGCTTGCACTTCCACGAATCGCTCGAGGATTCATCCGTCGAGCATTGGAACGGACCCGCGGGGAGAGATCGTCGTGAGGATCGTCCACGTCATCAACGACGCCACCATCGGAGGCGCCCAGACCTTCGTCGAGGGCCTCGCAGGCAACTGGGACATCACCGGTGACGAGCTCCACCTCGTCGTCCTGCGTGGCGCCGACTCGCTGAGTGCCCGGTACTCGCAGGCGTTCGTGTCGGTCACCTACCTCGATGTCGCGGGGAACCCCCTTCGTGCCGCGCTCACCTACCGCCGCGTCCTTCGAACGCTGCGACCGGACGTCGTGCACTCCCACCTGCTCCAGTCGGATCTGGTCAGCCTGCTCCTCACGCCCAGGCGGGCCCGCAGGATCTCGACTGTTCACACGACGGGGTTGAGCAAGGCCGACCCGGTACTCAGCCGGGCGGTCGCACGCGTCGTCGGTCGCCTGAGCGGCGGGTTCGTTGCCGCCGTCGCGTGCAATGAGACCTGTCTGCGGTACACGGGCTCGATGGGATACCGCGCAACCATGCACGTGATCGAGAACGGGCTGCCAGTTCCGGCTACGACGAGCTACGACCCTGACTCGACCATGTTCCTGTCCCTCGCTCGCCTACACCCGATGAAGGGGCACGCGATCCTCGTCCGCGCCTTCGCCGAGATCGCGGATGAACTCCCCGGTTGGAACCTGACGTGTGTCGGGTCGGGTGTGACCCCCGACGCCGGCGACCTTGCCGACGTGCTCGAAATGCCCAGAGTCAGGCAACTGATGTCTGAGGGTCGCCTGCGGCTCGAGGGGCCGACGCTCGAGCCTGAGCGATACCTCGAGGGGGCCGCAGCGCTCGTCATCTCCAGCACCTACGGCGAGGCGTCGCCCATGGTCGCGATCGAGGCCGTGAGCATGGCCGTACCTGTACTGACGACAGCCGTCGGCGGCGGTCCCGCACTCATGGCGGGATCGTTGCCCGTCGCTGCGCCTGGTTCGACGGAGTCCTTGGCAAGGATGCTGCGGGCATTCGCGGCGCTCTCGGTCGGTGAACGTGTCGAGCTGTCGAAGTGGTCCCGCGCGCAAGCGATCGACAAGTTCGACGTACGCGGGCGGGTGCTGTCGTACCGCTCCGTCTACCAGGGAGGCGCGTCGTGAACGATCCGGCTGCAAGGACCGTCGTTGTTCACATCACCGAGAGCCTCGGTGGTGGCACGGCGAGCGCCATCAGCGACTACGTCGACGCCACCCCCGAGGTCGAGCATCACCTGGTCGCGGCCAGCCGCGAGGGAGTGACCGATGAGTACCGCACCCGGTTCCATTCAACGATCGACGTGGATCGCAGCGTCACCGGTGTCCGGACGGCGCGAGCCTACGTCCGCACCCTCGGCCCCGACTTCGTACACCTCCATTCGAGTTGGGCAGCACTCGGCTATCGACTGCTTCCTCGAGTTGCTGGCCCCGCCGTTCTCTACACACCGCATTGCTTTGCGTTCGAGCGCAGAGACGTCAATGGGCCGGTTCGTCTCTCCTTCTTCCTGGTGGAACGACTGCTGCGCCGGCGGACGGACAGCCTCGTGGCGTGCGCGCCCCGGGAACAGCGCTTGGCGCGGAAGCTCGGCTACCGAAGTGTCCACTACGTGCCGAATCGCGCAGGCTTTTCAGCGGGCGAGGTTCGAGGAGCGCCGAGCGACCGCTCGATCAGGATCGTGGGCGCCGGGCGGCTGTCTGCCCAGAAGGATCCCCGGCTGTTCGCGCAGGTCGCCCGCAAGGTCGCGGCGCGCGTGGGATCTGCAGGTGAGGTGACCGTTCGGTGGATCGGCGACGGATCGCCCGAGCTTCGTGCAGAGCTCGAGTCGGCAGGCGTCGAAGTGACGGGTTGGTTGCCGAGAAGCGAGGTCGTCCGCGAGCTCAAGGAGGCGACGGTCCTGCTTCACACGGCATCGTGGGAAGGATTCCCGGTCCTTCTCATCGAGGCTCACGAGCTCGGACTCCCGATCGTCGTCCGACGAATCCCCGCGTTCGAGGGGCTTCCGGACGATGTCGTCGGGTCAGATGCCGATGAACTCGCAGATGTCCTGCAGGCCGTCCTCGCGGACGGTGATTGCCGGACCGACAATCAGAGGGCGTGGCGACACGTCCTCGCCGACAACAACCGGCGCACTCAGTCGACGCGGCTGCGGACGGTGTACGGCGTGGCGGGGCCTTGTTGATGAGCGCGACCAGTCCCCAGGGGCCAGCCGCAATCTGCCGGCGCGGCCAAGTCCTCGGTGTCATCGTCCTCGCGTGGTGCGCGAGCATGCTTCCGACATACGTTCAAGCGTTCACGGGAGCCAAGGGCGAAGTGACCGTTGCCGCATTCGACGGTGGGAGCGGCTTGTCGCAGGTCACCTCCCAGATCTTCGGCGCGCTGCTCGTCTGCTACTGCCTGTTGGTCATCGCCTCGAATCTGCGGCAGTTGCCATCCGAGAGGTTGACCTCGCTCGCGGTATGCCTTGCGCCATGGGGCTTCTACCTTCTCAACGACATCCACCGAGGAACGAGCATCAGTGTTGCCGTCCTGACGTATCCGTTGGTGGCGGTGGCCCTATGGACAGCCCGCGTGGACCTGGATGCGCTGCGAGTGGTCGGCTGGTTCGTCGGAATCCTGGTCGTTGCCACCTTCGCGATGGTCCTGCTTTCACCTGATCGCGCGTTCTACGTCGCGCCCTCTGGTGCCTTGGTGCAGGCGGAGAAGCAGATCTTCCCGGGCGGACTGCTTGCTGGACCGTTCAACAATCCCAACACCCTCGGTCAGGTCCTGGTCCTCGGTAGCGGGCTCGTGTTCCTGAGCGCCAAGTCACGTCGGGTTGGATTGGCGCTCCTTCTCGCCGTCGGCACGCAGATCGTCTGGTCCGCGTCCCGCGCATCGATGCTGGCGTTCGTGCTGGTTGCGCTCACGCTGATCATCACGTCCACGGTTCGGCGCGCAGTGGGTCGCCAGCTGATCGGCCTGGGTGGCCTCTGCATCGCGGCGTGCGTTGTCGTGGTGCCCTTGATGACAGATGACCCCAGCAGCTTCAGCGATCGCGGGCAGATCTGGTCGGGAAGCCTGTCCTACTGGCGCGGGCACCACTGGCTGGGGCTCGGGAGCACGTGGTACAGCTCCATCTCTCACTACAACAACGACCTGGTCAGCCTCGCCTTCCACGGGCACAACCTCTTCGTCAACACGCTCGTCACCGGAGGCGTTCTCGGGGTGGCACTCCTGGCCTCGTGGTTGCTGCTCGCCTGGCGAGCGGCCTTGGCTTCACCTAGCGCGCCGGCGCTCGGAGTGGTCGTCAGCGTGTCCGCAGTCGGACTCCTCGAGGTCCCCGTCAACATGGTCGATCGGGGAGCACTGTTCTTCGCCGCTCAGCTGCCGCTACTGATCATCGTGCTCTCTACTCCGGCCGGTGCGCCGAACCTCAGTCAGTCGCCACCGGCCGGCCTTGTCGGCGAGACGCAACGAGAAGTCGAAGCCCATTCGAGGCCCGGCGGTGTCCCGCCAGGGGCAGCCGCAGCCAACGGAGGCGTGAAACGTCGGCGCGAGGACGGATCCCGCGACACAATGCGTGGTGCAGGCGTCGCCGGCCCGATCAGCCGGCCCGACCAGCCTGCGCGTGGAAGTGCTCTTGGCCCAGATCGGCGACGCCGGTCGGGCCCATAGGTGTGTTGCGAGGCAAGCCAGCCTGCGCCAGTGGCGGTGCGGCTCGAGTGGACCGCCTCGCCTGATCGAAGTCCAGTCGAGGGGAAGAGTCTCACGTGCGCGTCACAGTCGTCACGATCAGCTACCGGGACCTGCCCGGTCTCGTCAAGACGCGCCAGAGCGTCGCGGCCCAGACTTGGCGGGACATCGAGCACGTCGTCGTTGACGGCGGGTCGGGCGAGGAGACCGAGCGGTTCCTCGTGTCGCTCCGGGGAGTTCAGACCATGTCCGAGCCGGACAAGGGTCGGTACGACGCCATGAACAAGGGGATCGCGGCCTCGAACGGAGACCTCGTCTGGTTCATGCACGCCGGCGATGCGTTCGGATCTGCGCGTGCGGTGCAGCAGGTGGTCGAAGCTGTGTCGGGGTTGGAGGGACAGGCCTACTGGGGATACGGCATAGCTCGAAAGATCGACGATCGTGGCGAGTGTGTCGGACTCTTCGGAGACATCCCGTTCAGCCTGCGGCGGTTCGCGCTCGGCGGCCACCCGATCCCACACCAGGCCGCGTTCTTCTCGCGCGCCATCATCGACAAGGTCGGCCACTACGAGCTCGATCACGGGCTTGCAGCGGATCAACTGTTCATGCTCAGGTGCGCTGCGCTGGTGTCTCCGCGAGTCTTGCCCGAGATCGTGTGTGACTTCGACACGGGCGGCGCGGGATCGACGCGTTCGATCGGTGCTCATTTCAAGGACATGAGGCGGGCACGAAGGGCGGTGGGGATATCGGCGACGGGTTCGGAAGTCGAGGATGCCTTCTGGTCGGGCGTTCAGCAGTCGATCGCGACGGCCAAGCGCGCACTCGGCGGTCGCACCCGTTGACGCCTCGTAGCGGCGAGGTGGGTACGCGGGAGGCCGCGTCGCGCTCGGCGGGGCAGGGCGCTTCGCCGCGCGCTCTCGTTCTCAAGAGCGGAGCGGCCAGGACGGTCACGGTTCCCTTGATCGCCGCCACCGGCTTGCTTACGGCCGCTGCGCAGGTTCGATACGCAGGCGCCCAGACCTACGGGCTCATCAGTGTCATCTCCACGCTCTCCTTGCTGCTTCCCTTCGCCGATCTCGGATTGGGGGCAGCTGTCACGACGGCCGTGGCCGATCGACGCAGCGAGCCCGCAGCCATGTGGGCGACCCTGCGAGCGGCTCGTACTCGGCTGACGCTCGTCGCCTGCTCCGGGGTGCTCGTGTGCGCAGCCGTGAGCCTGAGTGGGCAGTGGGAGCGGCTGCTCGGTGCGCAACTCACGACACTTGGCCAGATGGCCGCGGGCCTGGCTGTGGCGGCCTTCTTCATCTCGGTGCCGTTCGGCCTGGCGCAACGCATCCTTGTCGGGCTGGATCAGAGCCACGTCGCGGCGTTGATCCCAGCGGGCGCGAGCCTGGTCAATCTCGTGTTGACGTTGGCGGTCATCGCAGTCGGAGCCCCGCCCATCTTGATGAGCATCGCCATGCCTCTGGGCGTGTGCCTCGCCTTCGCCGTCATGTTGCTCGTGGCCCTCAGAGCCTTGAAGCGTCAACACGTGCCGCGCCCGGTCGGTGACCACCCACCGAAGCTCCTTGCCGGCAGTGGCGCGATGCTGCTGATCTCGATCGGCCTGCCTCTCGGCTTGCAGAGCGGGCGGCTCTTGCTCTCTCACACGAGCGACCTCGGAGCCGTGGCGAACTTCGCGATCGGATCGCAGTTCTACGGGATGGCTTGGGGGGTGATGAGTGCGGCCGGGATGGCGCTCTGGCCGGCCTTCGTACGTCTGCGAGCCGACGCAGACAACTCTCTCCGACAGTGGCAACAGGCGACCATCGCCTTCTCCTCGATCGGAGTCGTCGGGGCAGCCGCTCTCGGACTTCTCTCGCCGACTGTCGCGCGCCTCATGACCGGAGGCCGTGTCGATGTGAGCATCGCTCTCGGATCGTCGTTCGGCCTACTCCTGCTCGCCCAGGCCATGCATCTCCCATCCGGCATGATGCTGACCAAGCCGCGGGAACTGTGGTGGCAGGCCGGTTGCGTGATCGCCATGGCATGTGTGGCCGTGGTGGGCGCGGCCATGACGGCCAGCACGTGGGGCGCGGTGGCCGTACCGCTTTGGGCGGGCATCGCGGTCGTTTCCTGTCAGGTCATCCCTGATCAACTCATGACACGGCGACTGCTCAACCGAAGACAACCACTCGCTTGTGGCGTGACATCGGTGACTTGACCGGGCGGGCGACCCGAAGGCGCGGCTCGCCCTTTAGGCTTACGTGTAGACGCGCGTGAAGAACTACGAAGTGTGGAGACGAGGAACCATCGCCGTGAAGAAGGCACTGATCACCGGGATCACCGGTCAGGACGGGTCGTACCTCGCCGAGCTGCTGCTCGGCAAGGGCTACGAGGTGCACGGCCTGATCAGGCGGGCGTCGACGTTCAACACGTCGCGCATCGACCACCTGTACCAGGACCCGCACGACCCGGACGCCAAGCTCTTCCTGCACTACGGCGACCTGTCCGACGGTGCGCGGCTGGTGACGCTGCTCCACGAGATCAACCCCGACGAGGTCTACAACCTCGCAGCGCAGTCCCACGTGCGGGTCAGCTTCGACGAGCCCGAGCACACCGGTGACACGACCGGCATGGGCGCCATGCGGCTGCTCGAGGCCGTGCGCATGGCCGGGGTCGACTGCCGCTACTACCAGGCGTCCTCCTCGGAGATGTTCGGCGCGACGCCGCCGCCGCAGAACGAGGACACCCCGTTCTACCCGCGTTCGCCGTACGGCGCCGCGAAGGTCTACGCCTACTGGGTGACCCGCAACTACCGCGAGGGCTACGGCATGTTCGCGGTCAACGGCATCCTCTTCAACCACGAGTCCCCGCGCCGCGGCGAGACGTTCGTGACCCGCAAGGTGACCCGGGCGGTCGCGCGGATCCAGGCGGGCCTCGACGACTACGTCTACATGGGCAACCTCGACGCCGTCCGCGACTGGGGTTACGCGCCGGAGTACGTCGAGGGCATGTGGCGGATGCTGCAGGCCGACGAGCCGGAGGACTTCGTGCTCGCGACCGGCGGCAACTTCACGGTCCGCGACTTCGTCGTCACCGCCTTCGAGCACGCGGGCCTGGACTGGGAGAAGCACGTCAAGTTCGACGAGCGCTACCTGCGCCCCACCGAGGTCGACGCGCTGATCGGCGACGCCAGCAAGGCGGAGAAGATCCTCGGCTGGAAGCCGAAGGTCCAGACCGACGAGCTCGCCCGGATCATGGTCGACGCCGACATCGAGTCGCTCAAGCACGCCGGCCGGCCGTGGATCGACCAGTGCGGCATCGAGGGCTGGCCGGCACTGGGCAACCGCGCATGAGCGAGGCCGCGGCGTTCGCGCTCGAGAAGGACGCACCGTTCTACGTCGCGGGACATCGCGGCCTGGTCGGTGGCGCCATCTGGCGGGCGCTCGAAGGCCGCGGCCACGGCAACCTGCTGGGCCGGTCCTCGAGCGAGGTCGACCTGCGTGACCGCGACGCCGTCTTCGACTTCTTCGCGACCGAGCGCCCGACGTACGTCGTGCTCGCGGCCGCGAAGGTCGGCGGCATCATGGCCAACAACACCTACCCGGTCGACTTCCTCTCCGACAACCTGCGGATCCAGACCAACGTCATGGACGCCGCGCTCGAGCACGGCGTCGACCGGCTGCTCTTCCTCGGCTCGTCGTGCATCTACCCGAAGTTCGCGCCGCAGCCGATCAAGGAGGACTCGCTCCTCACCGGACACCTGGAGCCGACCAACGACGCCTACGCGATCGCCAAGATCGCCGGCATCATGCAGGTCCAGGCCGTGCGGCGGCAGTACGACCGGCCGTGGATCTCGGCGATGCCGACCAACCTCTACGGGCCCGGCGACAACTTCTCGCCGACCGGCAGCCACGTGCTGCCCGCGCTGATCCGTCGGTACGACGAGGCCCGCGCGGCCGGATCGACCGCGGTGACGAACTGGGGCACGGGCAGCCCGCGCCGCGAGTTCCTCCACGTCGACGACATGGCTGCGGCCTGTCTCTTCCTGATGGAGCACTACGACGGGCCGGAGCAGGTCAACGTCGGCACCGGTCGCGACGCGACGATCGCCGAGATCGCCGCGATCGTGGCCGAGGCGGTGGGCTACGACGGCGCGACCGAGTGGGACACCAGCAAGCCCGACGGGACGCCGCAGAAGCTGCTCGACGTCACCAAGCTCCACGACATCGGCTGGGACGCCCAGATCAGCCTGCGCCAGGGCATCGTGTCCACCGTCGAGTGGTACCGCGAGCACGTCGGCAGCCTGCGCGAGGCCGGCTGAGCCGACCATCGGCCGCGGCGTAGCGGCTGACGCCGTCCGATCAGCCCGACAGAGGGGACTCCGTTGCGCAACCTGCCCAGATGGGTCTCCGCTCCGTTGGCGACGGCCGTCGCGCTCATCGTGTCCGGCGCGTCGGTCACGTCGGGCCCCGCGGTCGCGTCGTCCGAGGAAGGTCCGACGTACCAGATGCCGGCGGTCGGGGAGTGTCACAACCTCTCCTGGAAGGCCGTCCGGGCCGAGTCCGACACGACCGCGCCCGTGGAGTGCTCCGCCGCGCACAACCTCGTGGTCGTCGCCGTCTTCACGCTCCCGGCCGGAACCAGCTGGGACGAGGAAGACCCCGGGTTCCGGAAGACGCTGGCCGAGACGTGCGTGCCCGCGGTCAAGGAAGCGCTCGGCGTGAGCTTCAGGGAGCGCGCCATGTCGGCGTACACCTGGGCCTTCTGGCAGCCGACGGAGGAGCAGCGCGCGCACGGCGCGAGCTGGCTGCGGTGCGATGTCGGCCTGTCGGCGTACAAGAAGCTCGCCCCACTCCCGAACGCCGGCCTGTCCCTGGCGGACCGAACCCTGTCCGCCGCCGAGCGGGCCTGCGTCCTCGTGGATCGCACCGGTGGGTTCACGCCGTCCTCGTGCGCGAGCCGGCACAACTACCGGGCCGTCAAGGTGCTCGTCGTGTCGGGCCGGAACGTTCCTTCGACCAGGAAGTACCTCCGCGTCGCCGAGCGCCGGTGCCCCGGTGCTCACTGGTACGCGACCTGGCCGCCGGACATCTCCTGGGCCGCCGGCGACCACACCCTGACCTGCTACCGTCCCGCCCGGCGCTGACTGCTCGACGGCAGCCAGCGGTCCCGGCTCAGGCCGGGACGGAGGCGATGGCGACCTGGCCCTCGCCGCTGATGCTGGCCTCGCCGTCGGCGTGCGCGATGAACAGCGCCTCGCCGCGCGAGACGATCTGCGTCTCGGCCGCGGTCGCGACGGTCACCTCGCCGTCGAGGACGAGCACGATGCGGGGCCCGTCGACCGCGGGCGCCTCGATCGGCGCAGGGCCGACGCGCAGCGCGAACTCGGTGACCGGCGGATCGAAGTGGGCGACGTCGCCGCGGATGATCGGCTGCCACAGCGGCGGCGGGATCGGGGTGAAGTTCGTGACCTGGAGCAGCTCCGGCACGTCGACGTGCTTGGGCGTGAGACCCGCGCGCAGCACGTTGTCGGACGACGCCATGACCTCGACCCCGAAGCCCGACGTGTAGGCGTGGATGACGCCGGCGTCGAGGAACATCGCCTCGCCCGGCGCGAGCACGACGTGGTTGAGGAGCAGCGTGACCAGCACCCCCGGATCCGACGGGTAGTGATCGATGAGCGAGACGGTCTGGGCGAAGACACGGGTGGCCTCGCGGGCGACGCTGGTGCGCTCCCGGCGCGGGCGACCGGAGCGCAGGTCCTCGCGGTGGCCGCGCTCCTCGGCGCGCACGGCCGCGGTCCGGATCTCGGACAGCAGCTTCGCGAGGCCCGGGCCCTCCATTGCGAGCATCTCGGTGACGACCTCCCGCAGCGTCTGGAAGGCGGAGCCCTCCTCGAGCCGCCAGGCGACGTCGTCGGCCCACGGTACGTCGAGCAGCCGCAGGATGCGCGCCGAGCTCTCGACGTCCCGGAAGCCGGCCATGCCCTCGAAGCGGGTGACCGCGAGGATCAGCTCGGGCTTGTGGAACTTGTCCTGGTAGCACCGGGTCGGCGACCCGACCGGGATCCCGGCCGCGTCCTCGGCGTCGTACCCGATCCGAGCCCGCTCGGTCGTCGGGTGCACCTGGAGCGACAGGGGCTCGGCCGCCGAGAGCGCCTTCACCAGGAAGGGCAGCCGGGGGCCGAACATCGTCTGCACCCGGCCGCCGACCATCGTGTCGGGGTCCTGGCGGATCGCGTCGTTCAGCAGCTGACCGTCCGGCAGCCGCGACGGGTCGCCGTCGTGGGCGCCGATCCACAGCTCCGCCTGGGGGTCGCCGGTCGCGTCCCGCCCGAGGAACCTCGGGATGTGGGTGCGCGAACCCCAGGCGTAGTCACGGACCGGGCAGTCAAGCAGGTGCACGGTACGAGTGTCCCAGACGACCCGAACCTCGCGGATTCCCTTGCGAGAACCTTGCGCGGCCGGGGCGATCATGGCCTCGCCCACCGCAGTGGGTCGGCCGTGGTTCAGCCCGCTGCCCTGCGCAGGCGGTCGGCGAGGGCGCGGAGGGCGTCGCCCAGCTCCTCGGACTCGACCTCGAAGTCGGCGTCGAGGAAGCCGAGCCAGAGCGCGAGAGCGCGCGGGTCGTCGCTGCCGGGCTCGAACGCGCACCGGTCCTCCGCGAGCTCGTCGACGTCCACCGGGATCGGCATCCGGGCGCGCACGTGCGCAGCAGGTGCATGGACGACGACGCGCGCACGGAACCGCCACATCGCCTCGCCGGCGGCCCGCTGGACCCGCTCGACGACCTCGGCATCGGGCGGCATCAGCCGCGGCGTGAACCGGGGGCCGGTCGGCGTCCGCGGCGTGATCCGGTCCACCCGGAACGTGCGCCAGCCGTCGCGGTCGAGGTCCCAGGCGACGAGGTACCACCGCCGCCGGTGGCTGACCAGGCGGTACGGCTCGACGCGGCGCCGAGCGCGCCGGCCGTCATGCGCCTGGTAGTCGAGGCGGACCACCTCGCGGTCGCGGCACGCGCCGGCGAGCATCGTCAGGATCTCCCCGTCCACGAGCGGGCCCGGGGCGGGTGCCTGGAGGGCGGCCTCGAATGCTCGCGTCCGGTGGCGCAGCCGGGACGGCAGCACCTGTTGGAGCTTCATCAGCGCCCGGAGCGACGCATCCTCGATCCCGGCGACCGCCGAGCCGGCCGCCGTACGCAGGCCCACGGCAACGGCCACTGCCTCCTCGTCGTCGAGCAGCAACGGCGGCAACGAGCCACCCGGGCCCAGCCGGTAGCCGCCAGCGACGCCGGACCGGGCCTCGACCGGATAGCCGAGCTCACGGAGCCGACCCACGTCGTTCCGGATCGTGCGGGTGGTGACCTCGAGTCGATCGGCCAGCTCGTGTCCCGTCCAGTCAGGGCGGCTCTGGAGCAGGGACAGCAGGCGGAGCAGGCGGGCCGACGTCTCCAGCATCTCTGCAGTATCGCATCCGATTGAGGAACGAACCTTTCCGCGTTGCTTCCTAGCCTGGGAGCACCCAGCCAGCACGAGGAGGAACCATGAACGACCAGATCCGCCCCTTCCGAATCGAGGTTCCGCAGGCCGACGTGGACGACCTGCGCGACCGGCTCGGCCGTGTCCGCTGGCCGGATCGTCTCGACGGGACCGACCCGTCCGACCGGAGTCGCGGCATCCCCGACGGCGAGCTTGCCGAGGTCCTCGAGCACTGGCGGTCGTCGTACGACTGGCGCGCGCACGAGGCCGCTCTCAACGAGCTCCCGCAGTTCACCACCACGATCGACGACCAGCCGATCCACTTCGCCCACGT
Organism: Nocardioides sp. GCM10030259; assembly: GCF_042666375.1. NCBI lineage: Bacteria > Bacillati > Actinomycetota > Actinomycetes > Propionibacteriales > Nocardioidaceae > Nocardioides > Nocardioides sp. GCM10030259. The sequence continues at coordinate 133,617 of NZ_JBHTDF010000003.1, forward strand.
CCGGTCCGGCCGGACCGACGCGGTCCCGCTGCTGCTGCTCCACGGTTACCCGAGCTCGTTCGCGGAGTTCGCCGGGATCGTCGACGACCTCGTCGAGCCGGCGGACGGGCCGGCCTTCCACGTGGTCGTGCCGTCGCTGCCCGGGTTCGGGTTCTCGACCCCGCTGGCGTCCGCCGGCTGGACGATGGGACGCATCGCCCGAGCGTTCGTCGAGCTGATGGCCCGGCTCGGCTACGAGCAGTACGGCGTGCACGGCGGCGACATCGGTGCCGGCGTTGCCGGCATGATCGCGGGGTACGACGAGGCGCACGTGACCGGCGTGCACATCGTCACGGATCCGATGACGGCTGCGAACACGGCGACCTTCATCCCCGGCATGGCCGACCGGCTGGACGTCGACGACCCGACCGACGCGCTGATCCTCGAGCGGATGGACGCGTTCACGAACGACGGTTCCGGCTACCTCGCGATCCAGCAGACGCGGCCGCGGACGATCGGGTACGCGCTCGCCGACTCGCCGGTGTTCCAGCTCGCCTGGATCGCCGAGAAGCTCCATGAATGGACCGAGGTCGAGATCGACCGCGACCTGCTCCTGACCCACGTCGGCATCTACTGGTTCAACCGCGCTGGTGGGGGTGCCGCCCACGTCCTCTACGACCAGGCCCACTCCGCGGACTGGGGCACGCCGGCGAACGTGCCCCATGGGTTCTCGGTGTTCGGCGCCGACGACACGGTCCGCAAGCTCGTCCCCGCGCCGGAGGGTGCGTTCTGGTCCGAGCACCAGCGGGGTCTGCACTTCCCGGCGATGGAGGTGCCGGGCGAGGTCGCGTCGGACATCCGGGCGTTCTTCGGAGGGCTCGGCCGGTGAACATGCGAAGAGCCCGCTCGACCGGTCGGTCGAGCGGGCTCTCGTCGTACAGGCGGGGTCAGCTTCCGGAGTTGATCATCCCGGCGCCGACGGTGACGCCGGTGGCCTCGTCGATCAGGATGAAGGAGCCGGTGGTGCGGTTCTTCGAGTAGGGGTCGCACAGCAGCGGCACGGTGGTGCGCAGCTGGACGCGGCCGATCTCGTTGAGGCCGAGCTCCTTGGTGTCCTGGTCGCGGTGCAGGGTGTTGACGTCCAGGCGGTACTGGATGTCCTTCACCAGCGCCCGGGCCGAGCGAGTGGTGTGCTTGATGGCGAGCTTCTGCCGGGGGCGGAGCGGCTCGTTGGTCATCCAGCAGATCATCGCGTCGATGTCCTGCGACGGCTTCGGGGCGTTGTTGACGCGCGCGATCAGGTCGCCGCGGGAGACGTCGACGTCGTCCTCGAGGCGGACGGTGACCGACATCGGCGGGAACGCCTCGGTGACCTCCTGGTCGAAGAGGTCGATGCCGGCGATCTTCGAGGTCATGCCCGAGGGGAGCACGACGACCTCGTCGCCAGGCTTGAGGACGCCACCGGCGACCTGGCCGCCGTAGCCGCGGTAGTCGTGGTGCTCGTCGGACTTCGGGCGTACGACGTACTGCACCGGGAAGCGGACGTCGACGAGGTCGCGGTCGGAGGCGACGTGGACGTGCTCGAGGTGGTGCATCAGCGTGGGGCCGGAGTACCACTTCATGTTGTCCGACCGCTCGACGACGTTGTCGCCCTGGAGCGCGGAGATCGGGATGACCTCGAGGTCGGGGATGTTGAGCTTGGTCGCGAACGCCGTGAACTCGGCGTGGATCTTCTCGTAGATGTCCTGGTCGAACCCGACGAGGTCCATCTTGTTGACCGCGAGCACGAGGTGCGGGACGCGGAGCAGCGACAGGATCACCGCGTGCCGGCGGGACTGCTCGGTCAGGCCCTGGCGGGCGTCGACGAGCACGAGGCCGAGGTCGGCGGTGGAGGCGCCGGTGACCATGTTGCGGGTGTACTGCACGTGGCCCGGGGTGTCCGCGATGATGAACTTGCGGGTGGGCGTCGCGAAGTAGCGGTACGCGACGTCGATCGTGATGCCCTGCTCGCGCTCGGAGCGGAGGCCGTCGGTCAGCAGCGCCAGGTCGGTGTAGTCGTAGCCCTTGGACTGCGAGGTGGCCTCGACCGCCTCGAGCTGGTCCTCGAAGATCGACTTGGAGTCGAGCAGCAGGCGGCCGATCAGCGTGGACTTGCCGTCGTCCACGGAGCCCGCGGTCGCGAAGCGGAGCAGGTCCATGTCGCGGGTCTGCTGGGCGACCTGGGCCTGGGTGAGCCCAGCGTCGGGGGTGGTGGTGTCGCCCATCAGAAGTAGCCTTCCTTCTTCCGGTCCTCCATGGCAGCCTCGGAGAACCGGTCGTCGCCTCGGGTCGCGCCGCGCTCGGTCACGCGGGCGATGGCGATCTCGTCGATGATCTTGTCGATGGTGTCGGCCTCGGACGCCACGCAGCCGGTGAGCGTCAGGTCGCCGACCGTGCGGAACCGGACGGTCCGCTCCTCGGCGCTCTCGCCCGAGCGCAGCGGGTTGAACTCCGACTCCGTCAGCAGCATGCCGTCGCGCTCGAAGACGCGGCGTCGGTGGGAGAAGTAGATCGAGGGGATCTCGATGCCCTCGCGACCGATGTAGTGCCAGATGTCCAGCTCGGTCCAGTTGGAGATCGGGAAGATCCGCATGTGCTCGCCCTCGTGGAGGCGGCCGTTGTAGAGGCTCCACAGCTCCGGGCGCTGGTTCTTCGGGTCCCACTGGCCGAACTCGTCGCGGTGGGAGTAGACGCGCTCCTTGGCGCGGGCCTTCTCCTCGTCGCGGCGGCCGCCACCGAAGGCGGCGGTGAAGCCGCCCTCCTCGAGGGCGTTCAGCAGGGTGCCGATCTGGAGACGGTTGCGGCTGGTCTTGCCGTCGTCGATGACGATGCCGTCCTTGATCGCCTCCTCGACGCTCGCCACGATCAGGCGGGCGCCGAGCCGGTTGACCCAGTTGTCACGGCAGGCGAGGACCTCGGGGAAGTCGTAGCCGGTGTCCACCTGGAGCACAGGGAAGGGGATCTTCGCGGGGTAGAACGCCTTCTCGGCGAGGCGCATCATCACGATCGAGTCCTTGCCGCCCGAGAACATCAGGACGGGCTTCTCGAACTCGGCGGCGACCTCGCGGAAGATGTGGATCGACTCCGCCTCCAGCTGGTCGAGCTGACTCAGCCGGTAGTCGGCGTGCGTTGCGGTCATGACTGGAATGCGACCTCTCCTCGGGGCAAGCAGCCCACATCGTAGCGATCAGCGGCCGTCAGACACGAAGCGCCGATCAAGTCGAGTGACCCGGTTCACTTTACGGCGTCGTCCGCCGTCCGGATGAAACGGTCCATACCCGCTGCCCGGACGTGCGAACCCGCCTAGGCTCGGTCCGTGAAGATCACGATCGTGGGGCTGGGGTACGTCGGGCTGGCCAACGCCGTCATCCTGAGCCAGCGCCACGACGTCTGGGCCGTCGATCTCGACGCCGAGCGGGTCGAGATGGTCAACCGCCGGGAGTCGCCACTGGAGGACCCGGAGCTCGAGGAGTACTTCGCCGGGCGCGAGCTCCGGCTGACGGCGACCCTCGACAAGCACCAGGCGTACGCCGACGCCGACCTGGTCGTGATCGCCACCCCGACGGACTACGACCCCCGCTCCAACTACTTCGACACCAGGTCGGTGGAGGCGGTCGTCGCCGAGGCGCTCGCGGTCACGCCGTCCGCGGTGCTGGTGATCAAGTCGACCGTGCCGGTCGGGTTCACCCAGGCCCTGTGCGAGCGGCACCCGGACGCCTGCATCATCTTCAGCCCGGAGTTCCTGCGTGAGGGCCGGGCCCTCTTCGACAACCTCCACCCGTCCCGGATCGTCGTCGGGGAGCGCGGCGAGGCCGGCAAGATGGTCGCCGACCTGCTGCTCGAGGGAGCCGAGGACGACGACGTACCGGTCCTGCTCACCGACTCCACCGAGGCCGAGGCGATCAAGCTCTTCGCCAACACCTATCTCGCGCTCCGGGTGGCCTACTTCAACGAGCTCGACACGTACGCCGCGACCCGTGGCCTCGACAGCGCGCAGATCATCGAGGGCGTCGGCCTCGACCCGCGCATCGGCAGCCACTACAACAACCCGAGCTTCGGGTACGGCGGCTACTGCCTGCCGAAGGACACCAAGCAGCTCCAGGCGAACTACCGCGACGTGCCGCAGAACCTGATCAGCGCGATCGTGGAGTCCAACACGACGCGGAAGGACTTCGTCGCCGCCGACATCCTGCGCCGGCGCCCGCAGACAGTGGGGATCTACCGGCTGATCATGAAGGCCGGCTCCGACAACTTCCGGATGTCGTCGATCCAGGGCGTCATGAAGCGGATCAAGGCCAAGGGCGTCGACGTCATCGTCTACGAGCCCAGCCTGGAGGGCGACGACTTCTTCAACTCCGAGGTCGTGCGCGACCTCGACGAGTTCAAGAAGCGCGCCGACGTCATCGTGGCCAACAGGCGCACCGAGGTGCTCGAGGACGTCGCGGAGAAGGTCTACACCCGCGACATCTACGGTCGCGACTGAGTCCGGGCGCTCCGTTCGGCGTACTCGACGTTGTCGAGCTCGGCGACGGTCGGCGCGCCGAACATCGGCATGCCCTGGGTCTTGCGGATCAGCCCCCAGATCAGCGGCACCAGCACCAGCATCGCGATGCCGACGAGCGCGATGAACATCGGGTGCGTCTCGTCCTCGCCGAGCGGCGCCCAGCCGGACTTGTCGAGCAGCGCGACGCCCGACATCGTCAGCACGATCACGATGCCGCGCCGGATGATCGACTGCGGCACCCGCGGGGCGATGCGGCTGCCGATGATCGTGCCGGGCACGGAGCCGAGGACGAGCGGGATCAGGATCGACCAGTCGAGGCCGTTGATCGCGATGTTGGAGATCGCGGCGGCGAGCACCAGCGGCACGGCCTGGACGAGGTCGGTGCCGACCAGCTTCACCGCGGACAGGCCGGGGTAGAGCATCAGCAGCGCGATCATGATGACCGAGCCGGAGCCGACGCTGGTGATGCCGACCAGGAGGCCGCCGAGGGCGCCGACCAGCAGGGTCGGGATCGGCCGGATGCGGGGGTTCGGGTCGGCGTCGGCCGCTCCGCCACGCACGCGGCGCAGGTTGATGTAGAGCCGCAGGGCGTACGTCGAGGCCGCGAACAGCAGCGCGAACCCGATGCAGATCTTGAGCAGGTTGTCGAGCGACTCCGGCTCGTCGCCGGCGATCTGGTGGATGATCCACGGACCCAGCAGCGCCATGGGCACGGAGCCGAGGATCAGCCAGCGCGCGAGGCTGAAGTTCGGCGAGCCCTCCTTGGCGTGCACCACCGCCCCGCCGGTCTTGTAGACCGCGGCCGCGGTCAGGTCGGCCGTCACCACGGTCGCGGCGTCGCCGACTCCGAGGAAGATCAGCGCCGGCGTCATCAGGGCGCCGCCACCCATGCCGGTGAGCCCGACGACGATGCCGACCAGGAACCCGGCCAGCAGGATGCCGAAGAAGGCGTCGGAGATGACGTCGTTCATGCAGTGGTCCTCCGGTCGCCCGTGAGGGCGGGTACGACGACGGCCAGGAGCTCGTCGAGCTGGGTGGCGCACGCGCGGGCGGCGTCGGGTCCGCGGCGGTAGGGGTCCGGTACGTCGAGCGCGGGGTCGGCCGGGCCGCGGTGCTCGGCGGCGTAGGCCACCAGCTCGCGGCCGGAGAGCGCGGGGTCGGCGTCGCGGACGGCCTCGGCGAACTGGCCGAGCGTGAACACCTTGCGGAACTCCGCCGGGTGGTCGTCGAGGATGAACTGGCGGTGCGTGTGCTCGGCGGTGAGCACGAGGTCGGCGTCGCGCAGCAGGTCGGCCGACAGGGCCCGGCTCGTGAACGAGTCGCCGTCGCTGCGGCCGCCCTCGGCGTACACCTTCGCGATCTCGGCGTCCATCACGCCGCCCGCGGAGCCGTGGGTGCCGGCACCGGAGAAGACGACGTCCGCGGTCCCGGCCAGGCGGCGCGCGGTGAGCTCCATGTACGGCGAGCGGCAGATGTTGGCGGTGCAGACGAAGAGGACCTTGAGCGGCTCGCGCCCGGCGCCGGCGAGGTCGAGGTGGCCCGCCTCGGCGAGCGCGTCGATGACGTCGTCGAGGGCGTCCTCGATGGTGCGGCCGGTGGTGTCGACGCGGACGTCGGCGTCCTCGGGCTCCTCGTAGGGAGAGGAGATGCCGGTGAACTCGGGGATCTCCCCGCGGCGCGCCTTGGCGTAGAGGCCCTTGCGGTCGCGGCGCTCGCACTCCTCCAGCGGGGTGGCGACGTGGACGAGGAAGAAGGCGCCGCCGGCGTCCTCGACCATCGCCCGCACCTGCTGGCGGGTCTCGTCGAACGGCGCGATCGGGCTGCACACCGCGAGGCCGCCGTGGCGGGAGATCTCGGCGGCGACCCAGCCGATCCGGCGGATGTTGGTCTCGCGGTCGGCCTTCGAGAAGGTCAGGCCGGCGGAGAGGTGGCGGCGTACGACGTCGCCGTCGAGGCTCGTCACGCTCCGCGCCCCCTGCTCGAGGATGCGGTCCATGAGGGCGCGGGCGAGCGTGGACTTGCCGCTGCCCGACAGGCCGGTGAAGAAGAGGACGAGGCCCTGGTCGGCGGGGTCGGGGCGCTCCTGGTCGACGATCGCCTGGATCGCTGCAGGGGAGGGGGAGTCGGAGTCGGGGACGCCGATGACCGGGTCCGGTCCCGCGTAGTTGGCCACGACCTGGACGCCGAGGCGGTGGTCGGCCTCCGGGTCTCCGTGCGCGGAGAGCGGTACGGCGACGACGGCTGCGTCGGGCATCAGGTCGGCTGCGGCCAGCGTCGCGCGGATCAGGCCGGTGGCGGACAGCTCCGGAGTCCCGTGGCCGACCAGGGCGAGCAGCAGCACGGGACCGGTCGACCCGACGACCTCGATCTCCGCCTCGGTGAGGACGTCGACGACGGGGACGACCGTGCGGCCGGCGTACTGCTCACGGACCTGGGCGGGTGAGAGGTAGAGGCGTCGGAAGGGCCCGTACTGCGCGTGGGTGAGTGGCGTCACCTCGCCGCCGGGCACCGACACCCGGGCGAGCGGCAGTCCCTCGGGGTCGACGAGCTCGACCGCCCCGGCCTCCGCGGCTGCGGTGGCGACGTCGGGCGGGAGCGTCAGCGTGACCGGGCTGCCGGGCTCGTCGAAGGCCGTCGTCGGCGCGAGGGCCCCGATCGCCAGCAGCTCGAGGTCGTCGAGCTCCCGGGGCAGGGGGCAGTACTGCGGGACGGAGGACGACACGGCGGCAATCCTGCCATTTCCAGTGAAGTTACTGTGCACCCATGCCCAACCCCGTCGTCGTGGCCGAGCTCGTGCGTTCCGGATTCGTCGAGGGCCACCACCACGGCTCGGTGGTCGCGCTCGGCGCCGACGGCGAGGTCGACTGGTCGGTCGGCTGCGTCGACGCGCCCCTGCTGCCGCGGTCGTGCAACAAGCCGCTGCAGGCGCTCGCGATGGTGCGGCACGGCCTCGACCTGCCGCACGACCTGCTCGCGCTCGCCTGCGCCTCGCACTCGGGTGAGCCCTTCCACCTGGACGGCGTACGCCGCATCCTCGCCGCCGCGGACCTCGCCGAGGACCTGCTGCAGACCCCGCCCGACTTCCCGCTCGACGACACCGAGCGCGACGCCGTGCTCCGCTCCGGCGGCGAGCGGACCCCGCTGCAGATGAACTGCTCGGGCAAGCACGCCGCGATGCTGGTCACCTGCGCGCGCAACGGCTGGGACCTCCACACGTACCTCGACCCGGAGCACCCGCTCCAGCAGGCGATCCACACGACGTACGAGGAGCTCACCGGCGAGCCCGCCGCGGTGGCCGTCGACGGCTGCGGGGCGCCGCTGCTCTCCTCGTCGCTGACCGGGCTGGCGCGGGCGTTCCGCCGCCTGGCCGTCGCGCAGGACGGCCCGGAGCGGCTGGTCGCAGACGCGATCCGCCGGCACCCGGAGTTCGTGTCGGGAACCCGCCGCGACGAGCGGACGCTGCTGAGCGCGATCCCGGGCGCGATCGGCAAGATGGGCGCCGAGTCGTGCTTCGCGCTCGCGCTCGACGACGGGCGGTCCTTCGCGCTCAAGATCGACGACGGCGCCATGCGTGCCTGGCCCGTCGTGCTGGCGGCCGCGCTCCGGCGGTCCGGCGTCGACGGCGCGGCGATCCGGAGCGTCGGGCGCGCGCCGCTGCTCGGTGGTGGCCGGGAGGTCGGAGAGATCCGCGGCTGCCTGCCCGTGTGACGTCCGGCCCCATGTGGACGGTCTCACACGGGCAGTGCTTGCAAAGTGCTTGCTGTTGCTAGCACAGTGGAGGCATGGCTCGGAGCAAGGTCGGCAAGACCGTCGAGACGCTCGGTGACTACCTCCGACAGCAGCGCGAGAGCGCCCACCTGTCGTTGCGGCAGCTCGCCGAGCAGGCCGGCGTCTCCAATCCGTATCTGAGCCAGATCGAGCGCGGACTGCGCCGGCCGTCCGCCCAGGTCCTGCAGCAGCTCGCGAAGGCGCTGCGCATCTCCGCCGAGCAGCTCTACGTGCGTGCGGGGATCGTCAACCCCGAGGACGGAGCGGGCGGCTCCGTCGAGCTCGCCATCCTCGCCGACTCCGCGCTCACCGAGCGACAGAAGCAGTCGCTGCTCGACGTCTACGCGTCGTTCCTGGCCCTCAACGGGACGACGACGACCCAACCGAAGGAGTAACCACCCATGCCCAAGTTCGAGCTCCCCACCCTTGACCTGGCCGCCATCGAGCTCCCGACCGAGGTCGCGCGGCCCCTGTACGCCGGCGTCGGTGCGACCGACGTCGTCGTCGGCTACGTCCGCGACGCGGTCGCCGACCTGCAGAAGCGCTTCAGCGGCCTCGACCTCGAGCCGAAGTCGCTGCGCGACCAGGCCCTGGTGATCGTGACCACCCAGCTCGACGCGCTCTCCAAGGACGCCCAGTCCCGCCGCGAGGCCATCGAGAAGCGCGTCGCCGAGCTCCAGGCCGACGCCGCCGGCCTGCCGGCCACCGTCAACGCGACGTACGCCGACCTCGCGAAGCGCGGCGAGACCCTGATCGGCCGGATCCGGGCCCAGGAGTCGACCCAGGCGACCGTGGCCGCCGCCCAGACCACCACCGCCAAGGCGAAGACGACCCAGACCCAGGCCACCAAGGCCGCGAAGAAGACCACGAAGTCGACGACCAAGAAGGCGACGTCGACCGCCAAGAAGTCCTCGGCTGCTCCGAAGAGCAGCGCCAAGGCCACGAAGACCGCGGCCAAGAAGACCGCGTCCAGCGCGGCCGAGGCGACCACCGACGCCGCCGCGAAGGTCGGCGACTGATTCGATCCGCTGGTCGAGCTCGTCGAGACCCCCGCACCCGCGCGCTGTCGTGGTGCGGGGGTCTCGACGACGCTCGCTGGCGCTCGCTGCTCGACCACCGGTGATGGTCCCGTTGGTCGAGCTCGTTGAGAACCTCGCAGCGTCCGTTCCGTTGGTCGAGCCTGTCGAGACCCCCGCACCCGCGCGCTGTCGTGGTGCGGGGGTCTCGACGACGCTCGCTGGCGCTCGCTGCTCGACCACCGGTGCACGTAGGCTGTGCCCGTGATGTCGACCGTGCTGGACCTGCAGATGGGCGTGACGCTCATCGTCTACCTGGTACTGCTCGCGGTGAAGGTCTTCGCGTTCGTGAACTCGCTGATGTGGTCGGGCGAGCACTACACGGCGGCCGGCAAGCTGACCAAGCCGGCCTGGACGATCATCCTCGGGCTCGGTGTGGTCGTGCAGTTCATCTTCCCCGGCCTGATCAACCTGCTGAACCTGGTCTTCACGATCGCGGCGTTCGTCTACCTCGCCGACGTGCGGCCGGCGCTCGCCGGGCTCACCCGCCGGCGCTGAGGTAGCGCTCGAGTGCGACCGTCGCGTCCTCGGGCACGAAGCCGGTCGCCTCGATCTTCGCCAGGCTCATCGCGCTGTTGAGCGGACGCGGCGAGTAGTCGGTCTTGCCCTCGAAGTAGGCCTCGGTCGTCGTCGGAGTCACGTCGGCCTCGTCGCGACCGGACAACCGGTAGACCGACTTCGCGATCTCCGCCCACGACTGCACGGGCCCGCCGTTGCTCAGGTTGTAGGTGCCGTACGCCGCGCCCGCTTCGAGCAGGTGCCGGGTCGCCCGGGACAGCTCCGCGGTGAAGGTCAGCCGTCCCCGCTGGTCGTCGACCACGCTCGGCGAGACGCCGTTGGTCGCCAGCTTCTGCATGGTCCGCACGAAGTTGTTGCCGTCGCCGATCACCCACGACGTGCGCAGAAGGTAGTGCCGCGGCGCGGTCGCGACCGCGACGTCGCCAGCCGCCTTGGTCTGCGCGTAGACGCCGAGCGGCGAGAGTGGCTCGTCCTCGGTGTGCTCCTCGGCGGTGCCGTCGAAGACGTACTCGCTCGAGTAGTGCACGAGCGTGAAGCCGTGCTCGCGCGACAGCCGCGCCAGCGTGGCGGGCGCGCCGGCGTTCGCGGCCCAGGCCGTACGCCGTCCCGCGGGCGTCTCGGCCGCGTCGACCGCGGTGTACGCCGCGGCGTTGAGCACCAGCGCGTACTCGTGCCACGGCCACTTCGCCACCGCGTCCGCATCGGTGACGTCCAGCTCGTCGAGGTCCACGAGGTCGGAGCCCGGGAAGTCGACCTGGAGCGCGCGGCCGAGCTGGCCGCGGCAGCCGATGATCAGCGTCTTCTTCGGCTGCATCGGCGTGACATCGCCCAGCCGCGGGTTGGCCTGGTCCTTCTCCGAGATCTCGACCTCGGAGGAGTCCAGCGGGATCGGCCACGGGATGCCGGCGGTCTCGTCGGCGAGGTGCAGTGCCGGGTAGGCGAAGCCGGGCCGCCAGTGGTCGTTGACCAGGTAGGAGTAGAGCGTGCCGTCCTCGAGCGCCTGGTACGAGTTGCCGACGCCGCGTGGGACGAAGACCGCGATGCTCTCGTCGATCTCGACGTGGAAGGTCGCGCCGAAGGACTCGCCCTCGCGCATGTCGACCCACGCGGCGAAGACGCGGCCGGTCGCGACCGAGACGAACTTGTCCCACGGCTCGGTGTGGATGCCTCGCGTGGCGCCGCGCCGGGCGTTGAACGACATGTTGTTCTGCACCGGCCCGAAGTCGGGCAGGCCCAGCTCGACCATCTTCTCGCGCTGCCAGTTCTCCTTGAACCAGCCGCGGCTGTCCGCGTGGACGTCCAGGCGGACGACGAGCAGCCCGGGGATCGGGGTCTCGACGAGCTCCGGCACCGTCACTGGCCCTTCGCCGCGTAGGCGGCCTCGACGGCGTCCTTGTGCGGCCGCCACCAGGCCTCGTTCGCGACGTACCACTCGATCGTGGCCTTCAGGCCCGCATCGAAGTCCTGGTACTGCGGCTGCCAGTCGAGCTCGTGCCGCAGCTTGCCGGACTCGATGGCGTAGCGCCGGTCGTGGCCGGCCCGGTCGGTGACGAACTCGATGTCGTCGTCGCTGCGCCCGAAGTGGCGCAGGATCGCCTGCACGACCTCGAGGTTGTTCTTCTCGCCGTCGGCGCCGATCAGGTAGGTCTCGCCGATCCGGCCGCGCTCGAGGATCGCGAGCACGGCGGACGAGTGGTCCTCGGTGTGGATCCAGTCGCGGACGTTGAGGCCGTCGCCGTAGACGCGCGGCCTGCGGCCGTCGATGACCTCGGTGATCTGGCGGGGGATGAACTTCTCGATGTGCTGCCACGGCCCGTAGTTGTTGGAGCAGTTCGAGATCGTCGCGCGCACGCCGAACGAGCGCACCCAGGCGCGCACGAGGTGGTCGGAGCCCGCCTTCGAGGCGGAGTACGGCGAGGACGGGTTGTACGGCGTGTCCTCGGTGAACCGCTTCGGGTCGTCGAGCTCGAGGTCGCCGTACACCTCGTCGGTGGAGACGTGGTGGAAGCGCTTGTCGTGCTTGCGGGCCGCCTCGAGCAGCGTGAACGTGCCGACCACGTTGGTCCGGATGAACGGGCCGGGGTCGGAGAGGCTGTTGTCGTTGTGCGACTCGGCGGCGTAGTGCACGACGGCGTCGACGCCGGCGACCAGCGGCTCGACCACGTCGGGCTCGGCGATGTCGCCGACCACGAGCGTCACCCGGTCGTCGGGCAGGCCCTGCAGCGACTCCTCGGTCGAGGCGTACGTCAGCTTGTCGAGCACGGTCACGTGGGCATCGGTGTTGGCGACGACGTGCTGCACGAAGTTGGAGCCGATGAAGCCGGCGCCACCGGTCACGAGGATGCGATCCATACGCGTGATCCTAGGATGAGTGCCCATGCGCGGAATCATCCTGGCCGGAGGCACCGGCTCGCGGCTGCACCCCATCACCTTCGGGGTGAGCAAGCAGCTGATGCCGGTCTACGACAAGCCGATGATCTACTACCCGCTCTCGACGCTCATCCTGGCCGGGATCCGGGACATCCTCGTGATCACGACGCCGCACGAGGCGGAGCAGTTCCGGCGGCTCCTCGGCGACGGCGGCCAGTTCGGCATCTCGATCACCTACGCCGTGCAGCCGAGCCCCGACGGGCTGGCGCAGGCGTTCATCATCGGCGAGGAGCACGTGCGCGGCAGCGTCTCCGGGCTGGTGCTCGGCGACAACCTCTTCTACGGGCCCGGCCTCGGCACCCAGCTCAGTCGCTTCAGCGACCTCCAGGGCGCTGCTGTGTTCGGCTACCGCGTGGCCGACCCGACGGCGTACGGCGTCGTCGAGTTCGACGACGAGATGCGCGCCGTGTCGCTCGAGGAGAAGCCCGTGCACCCCAAGAGCAGCTTCGCCGTCCCGGGCCTCTACTTCTACGACGAGTCCGTGGCCGAGCGGGCCAGGGCGCTGAAGCCGTCGGCCCGCGGTGAGCTCGAGATCACGGACCTCAACCGCACCTACCTCGACGAGGGCACGCTCCAGGTCGAGGTGCTCCAGCGCGGCGTCGCCTGGCTCGACACCGGCACGTTCGACGACCTCAACGACGCCGGCAACTACGTGCGGGCGATCGAGCACCGGCAGGGCACCAAGATCGGCGCTCCGGAGGAGGCCGCCTGGCGGATGGGCTTCCTCGGCGACGAGGAGCTGGCCGCGCGCGCCGAGCCGCTGGTGAAGAGCGGGTATGGGCGGTACCTGCTGGGATTGCTCGACGACCGCTGACCGCCGGGCCCAGGCCCGGGCCTAGTACGCGCCGCGGGAGCCGAAGACGGCGCCGACGGTGCGACCGAGGATCGAGAGGTCCTGGAGCATCGACCAGTTGTCGACGTAGTAGAGGTCGAGGCGGATCGCCTCCTCCAGGCTGAGCTCGCTCCGGCCGGAGACCTGCCACAGGCCGGTCATCCCCGGGCGGACCCGCAACCGCCGCGCCATCGCGCTGTTGTAGAGCGCGACCTCGCGAGCCACCTGCGGGCGAGGACCGATCAGGCTCATGTCGCCGCGCAGCACGTTGAAGAGCTGCGGCAGCTCGTCGACCGAGTAGCGGCGCAGCCACGTGCCCGGCTTCGTGATCCGAGGGTCTTCCTTCACCTTGAAGAGCAGGGCGCTCTGGCCGAGGTCCGCCTGCATCTGAGCGATCAGGTCGTCCGCGTTGACGACCATCGTCCGGTACTTCAGGCAGGTGAACTCGTGGCCGTCGCGACCGATCCGGGTCTGCCGGAAGAGGATCGGGCCGCGGTCGTGCAGCCAGATGCGCGCCGTGGCAACGACGAAGATCGGCGCGAAGGCGACGATCAGGGTGAGGGATCCGGCGATGTCGAAGAGCCGCTTGCCCCAGCGGGACGCGTCGGTCGCGCGAGGCGGGTCGATGTGCATGAGCGGCAGCCCGCCGACCGGTCGCATCCGGACGCGCTCGTTGGAGACGTCGGTGACGCTCGGCGCGACCACGACCTGGATCTCGTCCTTCTCCAGGTCCCAGGCGATGCGCCGGAGCTGCGTGGACGACGTGAGCGCCCCGCCGGCGAAGAAGATGACGTCGGCGTCGACCGCGCGAGCGAGCTCGGTCGCCTTCTCGGTGACGCCCAGGACCGGCACGCCGGCGGCGGTCTCCTCGCGCATGTCCTGCGCCGGGACGAGCGCGCCCGCGACGTGGTAGCCGAGCCACGACTCGCGCCGCAGCACGGCGGCGACCTCGTCGACGTGGCCGGGGGAGCCGGCGATGAGCACGCGGTACTGGAGCAGACCCTGGCGCCGAGCCCGGTGCACGGCCTCGCGGAGCAGGAAGCGTCCGAGCAGGAGCGCGGGGATGCCGATCGCGAACGCCAGCAGGAAGAACCCGCGCGCCAGCTGGAACTTCGCGAGGTAGCAGCCGACGCCGAGCAGGCCCGCCGTGACCACGCTGGCGTTGAACACCCGCTTGAACTCGTCGGTTCCGGCGCCGAGCACGTCGTCCCGGTAGCCGCCGCCGACCGCGATCACGACCAGCCACCCGAGCAGCGCCAGGGGAGCGACGACCAGCACGTCAGCGGAGACGTCGGTCGCGGTCTCGAACACGGCGAGACGGTTGCGGCCCAGCACGGCCAGCACGAAGACGCCGGTCATCACGGCGAGGTCGAACAGAAGGGCCGTGACCGGCAGGTAGCGAAGGGTGCGACTGGGCGGACCGAGTGTCCGCGTCCGCTTCACCGACAGCAGCGTCATCCAAGCCCCATGTCCCCTCGCTCCACCCGCGCCGGACGCGCGGCGGGAGCCCCCCGTTCCACCGAGGCCAGATCCTTTCCCCAATTTGGGGTATGCCGCAGCAACTTGAGGGAACGCAGAGGAACGGCGCAGATCAACCGCGCGTCGGGGTTTCAGCACCTGAGACGGGGGTCACACTGTGCCCATGACGGTCGTGCTGATCGTGCTCGGTGTGGCGGCGGTGTGGTGCGTGGCGCCACTGCCGTTGGCGGTCGCGGTCGGTCGCGCCTTCCGTGCCTCGGGGGAGGACGCCGCCTTCGCCGAGATCGTGCGCCGCTACGACGCCGCCGGCGTGTGAGCTCCGGCTCCGATGCTCGCCTCGTAGAGCGGCCAGGCGCGTGAGTCCTCGGGGTGGAGGTCCATCGACGCGCACCACTCCTCGAACGGGGTGCAGTACGACTCGGCCTCGCTGCCGTCGGTCATGAGGAACATGGATCCTCGCTCTCGCCTGGGTGTCCTCGGCCCGATCGGCGCCGGCCCGCCCGACCTGAGTGTTCGCGGCGATCATCTTCTGCAACCACATGGTTGACAACGCCGTCGAGACGCGCCTAACCTCTCCTCAACCAATCGGTTGACGAAGGAGGTTGCGGTGGCCGACCAGCTGTCCCGGGTGTTCCAGGCCCTGGCGGACCCGACCCGCCGCGACCTGGTGGCCCGACTCGCGGCGAACGGCGACGCCACCGTGGGCGACCTCGCGGCGCCGTACGACGTGAGCGTCCAGGCGGTCTCCAAGCACCTCAAGGTGCTCGAGGAGGCCGGACTGGTGAGCCGCAGCCGCGACGCCCAGCGTCGGCCGGTGCACCTCGAGGCGGAGGTGCTGGACCTGATGACCGCATGGATCGAGCGCTACCGGCGCGAGGCGGAGGAGCGCTTCCAACGCCTCGACGCCGTGCTGGCGCAGATGGACGACGAGGACTCCGAGGAGGGAGCCGCATCATGAAGACGCAGAACCAGACCCAGAACCAGAGCCAGACCCGGATCGAGGCCGTGCCGGACCTGCCGGTCATCCGCATCACCCGCGAGTTCGACGCTCCGCCGGAGCGCGTCTTCCGGGCGTGGACCGACCCCGACCTCTTCGTGCAGTGGGTCGGGCCGCGCAGCATCGACTCCACGATCGACGTGTGGGACGCCCGCACGGGCGGGGAGTGGCGCTACACCTCGCGCCGCGGCGCCGACAGCTTCGGCTTCTGGGGGTCGTTCCACGAGGTGCGCGCGCCCGAGCGGCTCGTGCAGACCTTCTCCTTCGACGGCGCGCCCGACGGCGTCAGCCTGGAGACGATGGCGTTCGAGGCGCTCGACGGCGGCCGCTGCCGCGTCGTGGCGACGTCGGTCGTCGAGTCGATCGAGATCCGCGACCAGATCCTCTCCAGCGGCATGGACGTCGGCGTGGTCGAGGGCTACGAGAAGCTCGACGAGCTGCTGGCGGCGAGCGCATGAGCACCCCGGCGGAGCGCCACCGTGACGTGGCCGGCGGGTTCAGCCGGCGCGTCGTCGGCACGACCGACTGGGACGCCCCGGCGCCCGTCGACGGGTGGACGGCCCGCGACGTCGTGCGCCACCTCGTCGAGTGGTTCCCCGGCTTCCTCTCGTCCGGCACCGGCATCGCCCTCCCGAGCGGGCCGACGGTGGACGACGACCCGGTCGCGGCCTGGCGGCTCCAGGCCGACGCGGTGCAGGCGCTGCTCGACGATCCCGCGACGGCCGGCCTCGTGCTGAAGAACCCGCACACCGGCGACGTCCCGCTCCCCGAGGCGGTCGACCGGTTCTACACCGCGGACGTCTTCATGCACACCTGGGACCTCGCGCGGGCCACCGGGCAGGACGAGGCGCTCGACCCCGCGACCTGCGAGGAGCTGCTCGCCGGCATGGAGCCGATCGAGGAGCTGCTGCGCAACAGTGGTCAGTACGGCGCGCGGGTCGACGTACCCGCCGACGCGGACGTCCAGACCCGGATGCTCGGCTTCATCGGCCGCGATCCCCAGTGGCGGCCCTGACCCGGTGCTGACCGACGCTGACCGGCGCTGACTCGACGCGGGCCGGTGGTCAGCTGGCGCGCGCCAGCTCCCGCTTGAGCAGCTCCGTGGCGTTGCGCAGCGAGACGATGTCGGCGACGAGGCGGTGCACCTCGTCGCGGCACTCGGTGACCGCCGGGTCGGACGAGTTCGCCCCCCGGAGGTGTTGCTGCAGCTCCAGCGCGTGTGTGAGCGCCGTGGCGGCGGATGCGTCGACCAGCTCGCTGATTCCCATGTGTCTGCCTCCCCATGGCTGACGTTCGGGGGCGGCGTGTCGAGCGATCTGATCGCCCGGTGCCATCCCCCGATAGGCCCATTAGGCACGAATTCCGTGTGTCGTGGGCTGGAACGCCGACGGAAATCGTTATCATGACCCCTTTGGGTGATCTCGCGGTCTAGACCACGTGTCGGGCGACGGCCTCCGCCGCCGCGATCTGGGCGCCGGACCTCCCCCGTAGGCTGACGGCCATGAAGGTCCTCGTCACCGGCGGCGCCGGCTACATCGGTTCGACCACTGCGAAGGCGCTCGAGGAGGCCGGGCACACGCCGATCGTCCTCGACTCGCTGCTGACGGGACCGAAGGCGTTCGTCCGCGACCGGATCTTCTACGAGGGCGACGCCGGCGACCGCGCGCTGCTGCGCCGCGTGGTCGACGAGCACCCCGACCTCGACGCCACCATCCACATGGCCGCGCGGATCGTCGTGCCCGAGTCTGTCGAGAAGCCGTACGAGTACTACAAGGACAACGTCGCCAAGTCGCTCGAGCTCTTCGACGAGCTCAACGCGCTCGGCAAGCCGCGGGTGCTCTTCTCGTCGTCGGCGTCGCTCTACGCGATGAAGGACGACTTCGAGGTCACCGAGGACGACGCGCTCGCCCCGTCCTCGCCGTACGCCCGCACCAAGCGGATGATGGAGCAGGTCCTCCAGGACATGGCGGCCGCGACCGACCTGCGCGCGATCATCCTGCGCTACTTCAACCCGATCGGGTCCGACCCCGACCTCGAGTCCGGTATCTACGCCCGCGAGCCCTCGCACGTGCTCGGCCAGCTCGTGATGGCCGCCCGCGGCCAGAAGGACTCCTTCACGATCACCGGCGTCGACCACCCGACCCGCGACGGGACGGGCATCCGCGACTACATCCACGTCTGGGACGTCGCGCGCGCCCACGTGCGGGCCGTCGAGCGGTTCGACCGGGTGCTCGCGGAGGTCGGCGAGCCGAGCGTCGTCCTCAACCTCGGCACCGGTTCCGGCGTGACCGTGCGCGAGCTGATCACCGCGTTCGAGAACGTCTTCGGCGAGCAGGTGCCGGTCACCGAGGCGCCACCGCGCCCGGGTGACGCCGTCGGGGCCTTCGCGAACGTCGACCGCGCCACCAGGCTGCTGGACTGGCGCACCGAGCTCTCGCTCGAGGACGCGATCGCCTCGGCGCTCGCCTGGGGCGAGAAGCGCCAGGAGATCCTGGGCTACGAGTGACCCCGGTGCTCTCGGTCTTCTCGGTCGTTCTTGCCCTGGTCGGTGGGCTGACGGCGCCGGCGTACGCCGAGCGCGTCGACGCCGGCGCCCGTGACGCCCGCCCGCTGGCGGGCCGGGTCGTCGTGCTCGACCCCGGCCACCAGCTCGGCAACCACAACTTCCCGGGCCGGATCAACCGGCTGGTGCCCGACGGCCGGGGTGGCCGCAAGGCGTGCAACACCACCGGGACGGCGACGGCCGGCGGCTACGCGGAGGCGACCTTCAACTGGGAGGTCGCGCGCCTGCTCCGCAGCCGGCTCGAGCACCGCGGCGCGACCGTGCGGATGACCCGGACCACCAACAGCCAGGGCCGTTGGGGACCCTGCGTCGACGTGCGCGGCCGCGCCGGCAACCGGCCGCGCGCCGACCTGAAGCTGAGCATCCACGCCGACGGCAACCTCGCCGGGGGAGCCCGCGGCTTCCACGTGATCGTCGCGCCGGACGCCCCGGCCGGCTCGGCGCGCTTCGCCGGTGTCGTGCGGAGCAGCCTCCGCCGGAGCGGCCTCCCGGTCGCGAACTACATCGCGGGCGGCGACGGCCTCGACGTCCGCACCGACCTGACGACGCTCAACTTCGCGCGCCTGCCCACCGCGATGGTCGAGCTCGGCAACATGCGCGATCGCGTCGACGCGGGCCGGATGACCTCGGCGCGCGGCCGCACGGCGTACGCCGACGCGCTGGCCCGGGCCGTGCGTCACTACCTGCGCTGACCCAGCACCTCGTCCACCCACGCGCGGACTGCCCCGTCGTCGATCATCCGGCCGGCGCGGACCGCGGCCGCGGCGGGCTCGGCGCCCGCCCGGCCGGCCCGGATCGCGTCGGCGAGCGCGACCGTCCACGCCTCCGTCGTGTTCGCGGTCAGCCGAGCCAGTGAGGAGCCGGCGTAGGGCCCGACGTCGGACGCGACAGCGGGGAGCCCGAGAAGGGCGTACTCCAGCAGCTTGAGGTCGGACTTGCACCCGTTGAACTCGGTGTCGGCCAGCGGCGCGACAGCGGCGTCCCAGCGCGGGGCCTGCTCGCGCAGCCACGTCACGAAGCCGGGGTGGTCGGTGCGCTCGGGCACGAGCCGGCGTACGCCGTCCGCGTCGCCGGGCGTGACGCCGACGATCTCGAGCACCACCTCGCGGCCGAGCCGGTCCGACACCGCCGCGACCACGCCGTCGAGCAGCGCGAGGTCGTCGGTGTGGGTCGCGGACCCCATGTAGAGGACGCGCGCGGCGGTGTCCCCGGGCGGGTCCACGGTCGTGACCGTGCGGCTCCACAGGCGCGGGTCGAGCTCGTTGGGCCGGCACACGATGTTCGGGTTCAGGCCGGACAGGAGGTCGGCGAGCACGGGGGTGCTGACGACGACGGTGTCGACCTCGGGCACCAGCCGCCGCAGCGCGGCGAGTCCGTCCGGGTCCCAGCCCTGGGCGGTCAGCCGGTCGACGGCGTGGTCGGTCAGCAGGTCGTCGTCGAGGTCGAGCACGACCCGCGTCCCCGCAGCGCGGGCGCGGGCCAGCACCCGCTCCGCCTGGTCGGCGTCGAGGGCGTTGCGCACCAGCACCATCGCGTCGAACGGCCGCGCGACGAGGCCGTCTGCGTAGTCGCTCGCCACCAGCCGCTCCCAGGTCAGCAGGCCGCGACCGGCCGCGTTGACCGCACGCCGGAGCGCGCGGACGTGCGCGGTCGGCGCGATCCGGTCGGGGGCACCCGGCGTGACGATGCCGAGGCGGGGCAGGCCGGGGGGCTCGTAGCGGGCGCGCTCGTCGTTGGCCCGCGTCAGTGGGTGTGCGCCGGAGTCGGGAGCCGTTCCCATGATGGTGGGTACGCCGAGCCGTCCGGCCACGTCGAGCACGACCACGTCGGCGTGCAGCGCGTGCACGGTCTCGACCCCGAGCCCGATCAGCACGCGCGCGACGAACCCGGCGTACGCGCCGTCGCGCTCCGCCCGCCACCGCGCCACCGGCTCGACCCCGTCGGCGCCGAGGGCGCGCACGACGACCCGGCCCTCGTCGACGCGCTCGAGCAGCAGGCTGCGCTGGGAGTCCTGGAGGTGGTCGAGCAGGTCGCGGCGCAGGGCCCGCGTCGCGCCCTCACCGCGCTCCAGCACGTAGAGCCGTCGGGGGAGCACCTGGCTCGCGCGCGCCGCCACGGAGACGAGCGGCTCGTGGTCAGCGTCGAGGACGGCGTCGTCCGAGCGCACCATGACATGGGGTGCCTCGAGCGCGTCCTCGCGACCGGGGCGGGCCCAGACGGCCGCCTCCTCGGCGACCAGGCGGGCCGCCTCCGCCCAGGTCAGGTGGGTCGGCCAGGCAGCGGGCGGGGACGGCACGCCCAGTGCCCGCGGGACGTCGGGGAAGCTGTGTGCGACCCACCGCAGCCGTCCCTCCGGCCTGGACACCGGCGCCGGGGTCGCGTCGGTCGGCAGGCGATCGAGGAGCCCGAGGAGGTCGACATCCTCGAGCCGCCACGTCGTCCCCACGGTCACGGGATGCTACGGGACCGCGTGTCAGGTGGCGATGCCGCGCAGCACCAGCGCGGCGATCTGCCGCGCGTGGGCCTCGATGACGTCGGTGCTGTCGGAGCGGCCTTGGAGGCGCTCGGACAGCGCGTTGACGATCGCCGAGCCGTAGATGGCCTCGACGACCGCGCCGGCGGGCACGTCGGCACGCATCTCCCCGCGCTCGATCGCGCGGCGGCAGGCCAGGTGCGTCTGGCGCTCGTGCACCTCGCTGATCGCCTCGGCGAAGCTCCCCAGCCGCTCGGGCGCGCTGGCGGCGTCGAAGGTGACGCGGAGCGAGGCCCAGCCGGGCGGGGTGTGGAAGTGCCGGAGCAGGTTCGTCGCCAGCTGGACGAGGTCGCCCTCGAGCGACCCGGTGTCGACGGCCGTGAGCTCGAGCCCGCGATGGGTGACCGCCTCGGTGAGCAGGGAGTCCTTGTCGGGCCACCGCAGGTAGACGGTCGACTTGCCGACCCCGGCCCGCCGCGCGACGCCGTCCATGGTGAAGCCGGACCAGCCGTGCTCGCCGTACTCGTCCAGCACGGCGGCCAGGATCTTGTCCTCGGCGTCCGGACGGCGCGGCCTGCCACGGCCCCGCCGGGCTCCCTCCCCGCTGGTCATGGAGTGATTGAACATCAGACAACCGGCGTCTGTTATCCCCTGAATGGTCAAATCTCGCGCAGCTCGCGCCTGTCGGCGGTCAGTGCAGGCCCTCGAGCATCATCGTGACGAGGCCGTCGACTCGCGAGCCGAGTGCCTCGTCCGTGATCTCCTGGTGGTCGAGCCGGCTGCCGAGGACGAACATGTTGGCGGACCCGTAGATCAGCTCGGCGAGGACGACCGCGTCGAGCTCGGCGGTGATCTCGCCGCGCTCGCACGCCCGGCGAGAGATGGACGTGATGACGCCGCGGGGGGCGCTGGCCGCCTCCTCGGTGAAGTGGCCCAGCGCCGTCGACGCGTGGGCGGTCTCGACGACCATCCGGAAGCCCGCCCACCCCCGCGGGTCGGCGGCCTCGCGGAACACCCGGCCCACGAGAGCCGTCAGGTCACCCCGGAGCGAACCGGTGTCCACGTCCGGGACGTCGCGGCGCCGCCGCCGCACCGCGTCGGTGAGCAGGGCGTCCTTGTCGGACCAGCGCAGGTAGAGCGTCGACTTGCCGAAGCCGGACCGCCGTGCGACGCCGTCCATGGTGAAGCCGGACCAGCCGTGCTCCGTGTACTCCTCCAGCGCGGCCCCGAGGATCTTCTCCTCCGCGCCGGCCGCCCGCGGCCGGCCTCGGCCACGGCGTTCCCCATCCCCCGTGTTCATGGCGCATTTGAACACGGTCGGGCGTCGTCGGAAATGGTCAGGATTGGTGAAGCGGACGTTGGGACGGGCGCGGTACGGGCGTCGTCCGGGGGTGGTCTAGGGTCGATCGCGTGCCCGTCCCCGACCCGTCCGCCGACCTCGACGGGTGGTCGCAGCGGCACACCCATCACTGGACGGACTGGCCGCTAGAGGCGCTGACCGCAGC
This sequence comes from Nocardioides sp. GCM10030259, assembly GCF_042666375.1. Classification (NCBI taxonomy): domain Bacteria; kingdom Bacillati; phylum Actinomycetota; class Actinomycetes; order Propionibacteriales; family Nocardioidaceae; genus Nocardioides; species Nocardioides sp. GCM10030259. The sequence goes on from NZ_JBHTDF010000003.1 coordinate 155,781, forward strand.
CAAGGGCGACCGCGTCGTCAGCCTCGTCGTACCCGCCCGCAACGAGGCCGCGACCGTCGGCGACGTCGTCGTCAAGGTGCGCGACGCGCTGGTCGAGACCGTCGAGCTCGTCGACGAGGTCGTCGTCATCGACTCCGACTCCACCGACGAGACGTACGCCGTGGCGGCCGACGCCGGCGCGACCGTGCACCGCTCGGCGGAGATCCGGCCCGATCTCGGCTCGCGGCCCGGCAAGGGCGAGGCGATGTGGAAGTCACTCTTCGTCACCCGCGGCGAGCTCATCGTCTTCATGGACGCCGACCTCGTCGACTGGGACACCCACTTCGTGCCGGGACTTCTCGGTCCGCTGCTGACCGACCCGGGAGTCGAGCTGGTCAAGGGGTTCTACGAGCGGCCGCTGCTGGCCGGCGACACGGCGGTGCCCCTCGAGGGCGGCCGCGTCACCGAGCTGGTCGCCCGGCCGCTGATCCGGCTGCTGTTCCCCGAGCTCGGCGGCCTGCACCAGCCGCTCGCAGGGGAGTGGGCGGTGCGACGGTCGCTCTTCGCGTCGCTCCCCGTCCCGCACGAGTACGCCGTCGAGCTGGCCGCGCTCGTCGACACCGTCCGCGCTCGCGGCCTCGACGCGATCGCCCAGGTCGACCTCGGCGTCCGTGCCCACCGGCACCAGTCCCTGCGGGACCTCAGCGGCATGGCCACCCAGATCCTCGCGGCGGCGCTCGCCCGGTCGGGCACCGGCCCGGCGGTCGAGGAGCGGCCGCCCGCGTCCTCCGTCGGGGAGGCGCCGTGACCCTGCGGCTGGGGCGGCACACCTTCGACGACGACGCCACGCTGATGATGGCGATCGTCAACCGCACGCCCGACTCCTTCTACGACAAGGGTGCGACCTGGGCCGAGGACAAGGCGTTCGAGCGGGTCGCCCTCGTCGTCGAGCAGGGCGCCGAGATCGTCGACATCGGCGGCATCAAGGCGGCGCCCGGCGTCGAGATCTCCGAGGCGGAGGAGAAGGCCCGGGTCGTGGACTTCGTGGCCCGGGTGCGTGCGGCGTACCCGTCCCTCGTGATCTCGGTCGACACCTGGCGCGCCTCGGTGGGGGCCGCCGTCTGCGCCGCCGGCGCCGACGTGCTCAACGACGCATGGGGCGGCGCCGACCCCGAGCTCGTCGACGCCGCCGCCGAGGGTGGCGCGGCCATCGTCTGCACGCACACCGGCGGGGTCACGCCGCGCACCCGCCCCTATCGCATCGAGTACGACGACGTCGTCGCCGCGGCGATCGCCGACACGGTCGCCTACGCCATCCGGGCGGTCGAGGCCGGGGTGCCGCGCGAGTCGGTCGTGATCGACCCGGCCCACGACTTCGGCAAGAACACCTTCCACTCCCTCGAGCTCACGCGTCGGCTCGGCGAGATGGTCGACACCGGCTGGCCGGTGCTGGTCTCGCTGTCCAACAAGGACTTCGTCGGCGAGACCCTCGACCTGCCGGTCGGGTCGCGCCTGGTCGGCACCCTCGCGGCGACGGCCGTCTGCGCGCTCGCCGGCGCGCGGATCTACCGCGTCCACGAGGTCGTCGAGACCCGGCAGACCGTCGACATGGTGTCGTCGATCGCCGGGCGCCGACCGCCGCGCCGGGCGATCCGGGGGCTGCAGTGACGCGGATCGTGCTGGTGCCGGGCGTGCTCGCGCTGCTGCCGGAGTACGCCGGCCTCGAGGACCCGGTCGCCGAGCTGCGGGCCGCGTGCCTGGAGGCCGCCGCGTGGCTCGGCCGCGGCACCACGGTGCTCGCCGACGAGCAAGGCGCGCGCATCGCCGAGTACCTGCTCGACCGCACCGACCACACGCACGAGGAGGAGTCCTACCTGGTCGTCGGCAACGGGTCGGCCTGCCGCACCGAGAAGGCGCCGGGGCACCTCGACGAGCGGTCGCACGCCTTCGACGACGCGCTCCGGGCCTCCCTGTGCGCCGGCCGTCCGGAGGTCGACGCCGACCTCGCGCGCGAGCTGTGGGCGAACGTCGACGGGATCGCGAAGCTGCGCTCGCTCGGTGACCTCGGCCCGGCTCAGGTGGACTACGACGACGACCCCTACGGCGTGCAGTACTGGGTGATGAGGTGGGAGTCGTGAGGGTGCTGATCGGTCCGCAGACCGACGACCTGGCCGAGCTCTACGCCGTACCCCGCCTGCCCTGGCTGCGCGTCAACATGGTCAGCACCGTCGACGGCGCGGCCACGGGCGAGTCGGGCCGGAGCGGCTCGATCAACAACGCCGCCGACAAGCAGGTCTTCGACCACCTCCGCGCGACCTGCGACGTGATCGTGGTCGGAGCCGGGACCGCGAGGACCGAGGGCTACGGCCCGGCCGACCGGCCGATCGTCGTCGTCAGCCGCCGCGACGAGGTGCCGGAGGGCCTGCGCGGCGCGCCCGCGGGCTCGGTCCTGGTCGAGCCGCTCGACGACCCCGACGCCTTCAAGCGTGCCCTGGTCGACCGGGGCTGGCGCACGATCCTGTGCGAGGGCGGACCGTCGCTGCTCCGCGGCCTCCTGTCCGCCGGCGTGGTCGACGAGCTGTGCACGACGATCGTGCCGCGGCTGGTCGCCGGTGACGGGCCCCGCATCGTGGCGGGCCCGCCCGTCGACGTACCGCTCCGCCTGCACACGCTCGTCGAGGTCGACGGGACGCTGCTGGCGCGCTGGCTCGTCTAGTCGCCTGCCGCCAGGTCGGCGTGCTGCTCGCGCAGCTGGCGCTTGAGGATCTTGCCGGACGGATTCTTGGGCAGGGCGTCCGCGACCACGACGTACTTGGGCGTCTTGAAGCCCGCCAGCACCGAGCGCGTGTGCTCGACAACGGAGTCGGGCGTGAGCGTGGCGCCGTCCTTGGGTACGACGACCGCAGCGACCGCCTCGACCCAGCGCGGGTGGTCGACGGCGAAGACCGCGACCTCGGCGACATCGTCGAGCTGGTAGATCGCCTCCTCGACCTCGCGGCTGGCGACGTTCTCGCCGCCGGTCTTGATCATGTCCTTCTTGCGGTCCACGACGTAGAGGCGGCCGCCCTCGTCGAGGTAGCCGAGGTCGCCGGAGTGGAACCACCCGCCGCGGAACGCCTCGGTGGTCTTCTCGGGGTCCTGGTAGTAGCCGAGGGTCGCGTGCGGTGAGCGGTGCACGATCTCGCCGACGATGCCGGCCGGCACCGGCTCGTCCTGGTCGTCGACGATGCGGGTCTCGACGTTGATGGCGGCACGGCCGGCCGAGCCCGGGTACGCGAGCTGGTCCTCGGGCCCCAGGATCGTGGCCAGCGGGGCCATCTCGGTCTGGCCGTAGAAGTTCCAGAGGTCGACGTCGGGGAGCCGCCGGCGCAGCTCCTCGAGGACGGCGACCGGCATCGGCGAGGCGCCGTAGTAGCCCTTGCGCAGGCTCGACAGGTCGGCGGCGTCGAAGTCCGGGTGGCGCAGCAGCCCGATCCAGATCGTCGGCGGCGCGAAGAACTTCGTGACCCGGTGCTCCTCGATCGCCTTCAGGATCGCGCCCGGGTCCGGCGCCGGCAGGATGATGCTGGTCGCGCCGAGGTAGACGTCGACGCCGAGGAAGCAGTCGAGCTGCGCGCAGTGGTAGAGCGGCATCGTGTGCAGCTCGACGTCGTCGGCGGCCATGCTGCCCTCGATCGCGCACGAGACGTACTGCCACAGCAGGCTGCGACTGCTGAGCAGCGCGCCCTTGGGCCGCGACTCCGTGCCGGACGTGAACATCATCCGCACCGGGTCGTCGTCCTCGACGATCACGGGGTACGGCGTGCCGTCGTGGTCGAGCCAGTCCTGGAGGTCGTGCCAGCCCTCGGGCACCTCGGCGGCCGCCGCACGGATCATCGCGCGGGTCTTGGCTTCGCCCTGCGAGCGGGCCAGCGCGTCCTGCGCGACGTCGATCAGCCCGTCCTGGACGACGAACGCCTCCGCCCCGCTCTGGTCGAGGATGAACGCGATCTCCTCCGCGCCCAGCATGAAGTTGATCGGCACCAGCACGACGCCCGCGCGGGCGCACGCGAAGTCGAGCACGGCGTACTGCCAGCTGTTGCGCGACAGCAGCGCCAGCCGGTCGCGCGCGGCGAGCCCGTGGTCGTGCAGTGCCGCGGCGGTGCGGTCGACGAGCGCGTCGAGCTCGGCGTACGTCAGCCGGGTCTCACCGTCGACGATCGCGAGCTTGTCGGGCACCCGCTGCGCCGTACGTCGGGGCAGGTCTCCGAGGGACTGCTGCCGGGCCTGGGCCACCAGAGGCGAGGTCATGACCGTCACACTAGGCCGGTGGACGTTGGGATGACGTTGCCGGTGATGGAGCCCGACCTCTGGGAGTCGGCGGACACCCTGGAGTCGTGGGCGCGCGCGGTCGACGACGGACCGTGGTCGTCGCTGTGCTGGGGCGAGCGGATGGCCTTCGACAACCCGTACTCGCTGACGCTGCTGGGCGCGGTCGCCGCGTGGACGTCGCGGGTGCGGCTGACCACGACGGTCGTCGTACCCCAGCTGCACGACCCGGTCTCGCTCGCCAAGGCGCTTGCGACCGGTGACCGGCTGTGCGGCGGCCGGCTCACGGTCGGGCTCGGTGTCGGCGGGCGCGAGGAGGACTATCTCGCGGCAGGTGCGTCGCCCGTCACGAAGACGATGGGGGAGATGGCCGCGCGGGTCGCGGTCATGAAGAAGGTGTGGGCGGGCGAGCGGGTCGTCGACTCCGTGCTGCCGGTCGGACCCCTGCCGGTGCAGCCGGGCGGGCCTCCGCTGCTCGTCGGGACCCTCGGGCCGCGGACGATCCGGTCGGCTGCGGCGTGGGCGGACGGGCTGGCGGGGATGTCGCTCGCCGTCGACCTCGAGGAGATGGCGCGGGTGTTCGCGCTGACCCGCACGGCCTGGGCCGACCGGGGCCGGCCGGAGCCGCGGGTGACGACGTCGTTCTGGTTCGCGCTCGGACCCGTCGACGCGGCGCGCGAGCAGATCCGCCGGCACCTGCGGCACTACATGAACTGGATCCCGGAGCAGTACGTCGACGCGCTCGCCGCCACCGCGGGGTTCGCCGGATCGGTGGCCGACCTGCGCGACCTGCTCCGGCGCATCGAGGACCTCGGCTGCGACGAGGTGCAGCTCATCCCGACCTCATCCGCGGTCGAGCAGGTCGACCGGCTCACCGACCTTCGGTAACGGTTCGGCTACCTGATCGATTTCCGGACGGCGGCGGCGCCGTACGTCTACCTTGTGCGCGTGCGGATGGAATGGCTGCCGGTCTCGGCGGCGCTGTTGCTCACCGGTGCGCTCGCGTTGGCGCTCGGTACGTTCCTGCTGCCGTCGAGCGACGGCGCGGCCGAGGCACTGCGCGTCGTGCAGGACAACGGCGGCGCCTGGATGGCGTCCGCCGCGATCTACTTCCTCGCCTCCGTCTGCCTCACGCTGGGCCTGCCGGCGATCGTGGTGCTCTTCGAGCGGCGCGGGCGCGTCCTCGGCCTGATCAGCGCCGCCGTCCTGGAGTTCGGCTTCATCGGCATCGCCGGCTACGCCATGCTGATGGTCTTCTTCCGGGCCCTGGTCGAGACCGACACGATCGTCGGCCGGGGGCTCGACGAGGTGGTCCAGGATGCGGGCCTGCGGGTGTTCCTCTACGGCTGGATCCTCGGCTTCGTCGTCGGCGAGCTGTTGCTCGGCGTCGCCCTGCTGCGCGCCCGCCCCGTCCCGCGCTGGATCGCCCTCGCCCTCGTCCTGCACGCCCTCGCCGTCGGCGTCTCCGGGATCCTGCCGGAGTGGGTCGGCAAGGCCACGATCCTGCTGTTCGTCGTCGGCATGGCCGGCATCGCCATGCAGGCCACCGCGCCCGCGCGGCGGGTGCGGGTGTGGTAGCTCGCGAGTCCCGGGTTGGCGCCGGCGCGGAGCTGTAACGGGGTGTTGTGGCATCTGGTGGCCCGGCATGACGGGCTGTTAGCTGCCACAACACCCCGTTACAGCTAAGGGGCCACCGCGCCGCCAGCCCACAGATCGTCCACAGCAGGCGTTCTGGCGAGCCTCTCCACAGCAGCTGGGCGCGGGCGCACGCGGGGTCGGTGTGGACTCGGACAGTCGAGCCATGAGGCCGACATTCGCCTGGTACTTCGCCCACCAGCACTGCCTGATCACGCGCCGGCAGGCGCTGCTGTCCGGCCTCGATCCCGGGACGCTGCGCCGCATGCTGCGATCGGGCGAATGGGTCACCGTGCGGCGCGGCGTGTACACAACGGGCGCGCACTGGGGGTCGCTCGATCCGTACGTCGGCCGACCGTGCCTCGAGGTCTGGGCAGCGACGTTGGCGACGAAGAGCTTCCACAGCATCAGCCACGACTCGGCGGCGTACCTCCACGACTTGCCGATCCTCGAGGCCTCGCCGCGTCTGGTGCACGTGACTCGCGTCGGTCACCTGGGCGGTTCCACGAACCACGGGATCAAGCATCACCAGGCGCCGATCTCACCGAAGCAGATCGTCTTCATCGATGACCACCCGGTGCTCGACATCCCGCGCACGGTCGCCGACATCGGTCGCGAACACGGGGTCCGGCACGGAATCGTCGCCGCGAGCTCTGCCCTTCGGCGCGGCGTCTCGCGCATGGACTTGCGCGCGGCCATCGAGCCGATGACGAACTGGCCGTACGTCACCGGGGCCCGCTTGGCAGTCGAGCTCGCCGATGCCCGGTGCGAGAACCCGGCCGAGAGCCTCGCCAAGCTGATGCTCGAAGAGCTCGCGCTCGGTGTGGTTCATCCGCAGTTCGGCATCCAGGACCAAGGTCGTGTCGCTTGGGTCGACTTCCGCGTCGGGAGGCACCTGGTCGAGATCGACGGCCGGCTCAAATACCTGCCCGCATCCGAGGGTGGGTACGCCCGGCGTCGTCCCGAGGACGTGCTCTGGAAGGAGAAGAAGCGCGAGCACTGGTTGGGCGGCTTCAAGCTCGGCATGTCGCGCCTGGTGTGGGCCGACCTTCAGGAGCACGCCTGGGAGAGGACCAAGCTGCGCCTTCACCGTGAGATCACGGACACCCAGGCTCGGTTCGGCACTGCGATCGACGACCTCGCGCCGTACGTCATTCGACGGGAACGTCAGAGCTCGGAGCGGATGTGATCGGCGCTCAGGCTGTAACGGGGTGTCGGCGCCTCTGCCGGCCCGTCATAACGCATCACCAGAGGCCACAACCCACCGTTACAGCGGCGGTGGCGCCCCGCGGACCACTCCAGTCACTCCGCTCAGACGGCCCGCAGTGCCTCGGCGAGCTCCGACACCTGCTCCAGCGGAACGTCGTACCCGGGGAAGTAGCAGCACACCCGCGTGGCGACGTCGCCGAACCGCCGGCCGAGCTCGGCGGCACACTCCTCGGGGGTCCCGCGGACGGCCAGGGTGTCGACCATCTCGTCGGTCACGAGGTCGATCATCGAGGCCACGTCGCCGACCTTCGACAGCTGGTTCAGCACCGGCTGCAGCGAGTCCCAGCCTTCGACCTCGAGGACGGGACGGTACGCCGGGGTCGAGCCGTAGAACGCCAGCAGCCCGCGCACGCCGACCGTCGCGGCGGCGAGCTCGGCCGGGGTCCGGCCCATGGCCACGATCGCCTGCGGGTAGAGCGGGAAGTCCGCGCGCGACCGCCCCGACAGCTCCAGACCCGCGTCGACGGTCGGCAGCGTGCGGGTGCGGAAGTGGCGGTGGCTGTGGAACGGCATCACCAGCAGGCCGTCGGCGACCTCGGCGGCGGTCCGGGTCATCAGCGGGCCGAGCGCGCCGAGGAGCACGGGCGGCACGCCGTACGGGTTCGGGCCGGGCACGAACGTCGGAGGCATCAGCGTGTGCTGGGTGAACTCGCCGCGGAAGTCCAGCCGGGTGCCGTCCTGCCAGGACGACAGGATCGCCTTCACCGCGAGCACCGCCTCGCGCATCCGCGCGGCCGGCCGGTCCCAGGTGGCGCCGTACCGCTTCTCGATGTGCGGCTTGATCTGGGAGCCGAGCCCGAGCCGGAACCGCCCCTGCGACATCAGCTGGAGATCGTACGCCGCGTGCGCGAGGTGCATCGGGCTGCGCGGGATCGCGATCGCGACGTTCGTCATCAGGTCGCAGGGTACCGCGCCGGCGGCGGCCGCCAGCGGCAGGAACACGTCGTGCGGGCCCTCGAACGTGAAGAGACCGTCCACCCCCGCGGCAGCGAGCGAGCGTGCCCGATCGACGGCGAGGTCGGGACGCGCATCCAGCTGGACGTCGAGCAGCACCCGGGCATTGTGCCCGAGATGACTGCTAGGACTCGTCGCCCTCGCCGTTGTTGCGCCGGCCGGGCTGCGGCAGCCCGCGGGCGTGCCGCGGCAACCACACCTTGGCGGCGTGCTCGACGATGTGGACGCCGGGCGGCGCCTCGATGCGGAAGACGTGGTCGAGGTCGTGGGCGCCACCGTCGCGCAGCGTCGAGTGCACGTGGTACTCGCGCACCTTGCGCGGCGACCGGTTGTCGGTGAACGCGCTGGGGTCGGTCCAGTGCGCGAACTCGTCGTGGTCGAGCCACTTGAGCTCGACGAACGTGCCCAGCGGCATCACCAGCCGCTCCATGTCGTCGGGGTGCTGCCAGACCTCCCAGTCGAAGCCCTTGACGAAGGTGTACGCCGGGCCGACCGGGTGGATCCACGGCTCCATGTTGCGCGAGCTCGCGTCGAGGTAGCCGACGGCATCGGACTCGATGTAGAGGGGGAGGCGCGGGAACAGCACCATCACCTCCTCGCCCTCGAGCTGCCACGACAGGTCGCGCACCGCGGCGATGCCCTCGGGCGTGAGCACCATGTCGCCGTCCCACTTCATGGCGTACGTCGTGGTCACGTGCGAGAACGACCAGTTGTAGAAGTGCGTGAGGCTGTGCACCGAGTCGGCAGGCGTCGCCAGGTGCTCGGGGCCGCAGCGGCTGACCACGAAGGGGTACGACGTGAGCGTCACGCGGTCGGACGCCCCGTGCTCGGCCACGATCCGCCGCGCGGTCTCGAGGGTGCCGTCGGTGGACTGGTTGTCCACGATGACGACGTACGGCACGGCCTCCAGGAGAGGCGGCAGCACCCACGGCAGGTTGTGTGCCTCGTTGCGCACGCGGAGCACCGCTGTCAGGCCGGGGCGCTGCGGCCGGTGCCAGGGCCACTGGATGTCGTAGTCGGGCTCGCCCTCGCGGTTGCGGGTGATCCGTCCGTCCGGAACGGTCCGGGCAGGGGGGCCGCTGGTGACCGCGCTCATCGTGGGTCAGCTCCCGCTGCGGAAAAGCCTGCGAGACCGGCGCGGCGCCGGCTCCTCGACGGCGGCGGGCTCGGCCTCCGGAGGAGCGACCTGGGCGGCCTGCTCGAGGGCGCGGGCGTGCCGCTTGCGGAGCTTGCGGCCGACCGCCTGCGTCGTGGAGTCGGCGATGGCCTCCGACTGCTCGTAGAGGTCGAGGTAGGCCGTGCGCAACTGGTCCGAGAGGTCGTGCGCCTCGGAGTCGTCCTTGCCGTCGGCGAGTCGCTCCGCCAGCTCCTGCGTGCCATCCATCAGCTCCTTGAGGGGGCCGCGAATCGGCACCTCCACGTCGGCGGAGCGTACCCGGTAGAGCGACGGGTCAATCAGGTCGTAGACACCGCGCAGATCCTTGGCCGACGCCGACAGCACCGCGTCGAGACGGAACTCCTCGCCGAGCCGGTGGACCGGGATCGTCCAGTCGGAGAGCAGGTCGTGGTAGCGCACGAACGCGCGTGCCTTGTCGCGGGTGGCCCGCTCGGTGTGCAGCACCAGGTTGACCCACGACGCCGCACGGCTCTCGAGGCTGACCCGCGAGGAGTAGTGGTGGTGCTTGCTGCCGATCACCTCGGCCGGCGGGCGCAACATGCTGATGAAGACCGGGGCGACCCCGACGTGGAGGGCCGCGCTCTCCCACAGGCCCAGGAACCACACCAGGCGCGGGTCCTTGAGGACGACCTCGTCGGCCTCCTCGAACTGGCGCTCGAGCCACGTGCTCGCCTGGCGGCGGAAGCGCTCGTTCGTGCTCTGCTTGCTGGTCGCGAACCAGGCTCGCGGCCGGGCGTCGGACACCGTCACGTTGGCCCGCTGGAGCAGCCGGTCGTGGAAGTCGACCAGCCACTGCGACTCGCCGAAGCCCTTCGGGTTGGTCTCGTCCGGTGGCACCTCCGGCTGGGGGACCCGCATGCCGAGCTGCTGCAGTGTGCACGCCATCACGCTCGTGCCGCTGCGCCCGGACCCGACGATCATGACGGCCCGCCGGCCCGACGTCGTCGGGCTCGCGCTCTGCGTCATGAACTCTCCCTCTTGTCGTCCCACCGACGGCACACCGACACGTGCCGCAGTTTTGGGGCCGCACCCCTGAATGTACCTATCATGGCGCTGCCCCTGCCGAGATCTCCTGACCGCCCGTCGAGTCGAACGTGCTCGACCGAACGATTGGAACTCATGACTTCCCTCCGAACGATCGCCGCCGCTGTGGCGCTCACGGTCGGTGCCGGTCTCACCGCCGCCGTCGTCGAGTCGCCGGCCGGGAGCGCTGCTCCCGCGAGCGCCGGCCACGTCCAGAAGAAGGCAAAGCAGCGCGTCAAGGTCGAGATGACGCCGCCGATCTCCGCCGCCGGCAAGCGTGCCGCCCGGGCAGACGCCGCCAAGGTCGTCGTCGCGGGCACGTTCCGCCCGAAGAAGCCCGGCCGGACCGTCGTCCTCCAGCGCAAGGCCGGCTCGAAGTGGGTCAAGGCCGGCGCCGCGCGCCAGGACAAGTCCGGCGTGGTGGAGATCGCAGCGCCGTTCCTGAAGAAGCGCAAGGCGGTGACCTACCGCCTGGTCGCGAGCGGTTCCGGGCTGGCGACGACGGTGAGCAAGTCCGTCTCGACCCTGAAGTGGACCTACAAGGAGGAGTTCACCGAGGAGTTCGACACCCTCGACCCCGCCCTGTGGCAGTTCCGCGACCAGAACTACGGCGCCGCGTCCAACCGCGGTTGCTCCCGCACCAGCCCGGACAACACGTACGCCAAGAAGGGCGTCGCCCGGCTCATGGTCGGCAAGGACAAGACCAAGAACGGTCGCTGCAAGTACCAGGGCAAGCGCTACGCCTGGCGCACGAACGCGATGGTCGGCACCCAGGCCCAGTACTCGCTCAAGTACGGCTACGCCGCGGCGCGCGTGAAGCTCAACTCGCTGCGCGGCCAGCACTTCGGGTTCTGGCTCCAGCCTGAGTCCCGCGCCGCCAACCGCGGCAGCGCGAAGCACACCGGTGCCGAGATCGACGTGGTCGAGTGGTTCGGCAACGGCCACCCGTCCGGCGGTCTCTCGCAGTACGTGCACTACTACCCGACCGCCAAGGGCCGCAAGGTCGGCTCGTGGGTCAAGAACCCCGCCCAGTACGGCAACGGCTGGTCGAGCAAGTACCACGTCTTCGCCGTCAAGTGGACCCCGAAGTCGTACACGTTCTACATCGACGGCCAGGTGACCAACGTCATCAAGCAGGGCGTCTCCGGTCGCGAGCAGTTCCTCATCCTCAGCCAGCTGAGCTCCGACTACCAGCTGGAGTACATGAAGAACGAGAACAAGCTGCCGCAGGGTTCGTCGGTCGACTGGGTCCGAGCCTGGGGCCTGTGATCCTGCACGGACGCACGGCGCACTCGCGTCGACCGGTTGCCGCGGCCCTCGTGGCCGCGGCAACCGTCGTCTGTGGTCTGGCCGGCTGCTCCACCGACGACGAGGAGCCCCCCTCGGGCCCGAGCTCGGGGATCGAGGCGAGACTGCTCCCGCCCATCGCCGACTCCGGCAAGAAGCCGCGCAAGGCGAAGCGGGCCGACGTCGTGGTCGAGGGGCGTGTCGAGCCGGCCGCCGAGGGCGAGCCCGTCACGCTCCAGGTGCAGCAGGACGGCGAGTGGACCGAGCTCGACCAAGCCAAGCAGGACGAAGAGGGCCGGGTCGCGTTCATCGCGCCGAACCTCGTCGAGAAGGAGACCCAGAGCTACCGGCTGGTCGCCGGCGACGACAAGAGCAACGCGCTCGACACCGGCGTCTGGCAGGACAAGCTGGAGTTCGAGGACCTGTTCGAGCGCACCTCCCTCGGCCCGCGGTGGTTCCATCGGCTCCAGGGGTACGACGCCGGGTCGCGGTCGTGCTCGCGTCCGGACGAGTCCATGGTGGACGTCGGCGACGACGTCGCCGGCCTGTCGGTCGCGCTCGATCCCGACCGCTCGGACGACGAGTGCCGCTACGAGGGCGAGGAGCACAGCTACCGGCTCAACGCCAACATCGGGACCCAGGGCAGCTTCGACTTCCGCTACGGGTACGCCGCCGCGCGGATCAAGTTCCACGAGAAGCGTGGCCAGCACGCGGCGTTCTGGCTGCAGCCGGCCACGGCCGTCCATGACGGCGACCCGAACACGTCCGGTGCGGAGATCGACATCATCGAGTGGTTCGGGCGTCGCCAGAGCCCGAGCCTCGCGAGCTACGTCCACTACACCGACGAGGACGGCGAGTCCGTGAAGATCGGGGACTTCATCGCGGACCCCGATCAGTACGGCGACAAGTGGTGGGACAGGTACCACGTCTTCTCGGTCGAGTGGACGCCCGACGCCTACATCTTCCGGATCGACGGCCAGGTCACCTCGGTGATCGACGAGGCGATCTCGGGCGTGCCGCAGTTCCTGCTCCTCAGCAACCTCAGCTCGGACTACGAGCTCAGGCATCTGCCGTCCGAGGACGACCTGCCCCAGACCATGAAGGTCGACTGGGTCCGGGTCTGGAACCTCTGACCCGGGCTAGCCGGACCGTCCACCCCACGCGCCCAGCCCGCGCACCTGCTTGACCGGCGGGGCGTCGGCGGCGACGACGAACCCGGCGTCGGCTGCCGTCGCCCGGTCCGTCGGGTAGCAGGCGCGCAGCGCCGTCTCGTACTCCGCGGCGTCGGCGCAGGTCCGGAGCGCGCGGGCGTGGGCCGCGGTGCGCACCACGCGCGCCGTGCCGGCGGCGAGGTCGACGTCGACGCACCCGAGGTGATCGAGCTCCATGCGCCTGAGCAGGGGCGCCAGGCCCCGTCCCGCGGGGAACTCCGCGGTGCCGGGCAACGTGGCCCGGAACGTCGCGTCTGAGCGCTCGGACGGCTCGTCGACGAGCCGGACGCGGGGCTCGCCGGCGTACGCCGCCTGCACGAGTCGCAGGTCGAGGTCCGGGTCGGCGAGGACCGGGCGCCGGTCGTCGCCGAGCGTCGACCACGGGGCGACCAGGGTGACGACGACGTCGGGGATCCCGCCGGTCAGCTGGGCGTCCACCACCGCGCGCACGTCCTCGTACGTCGTGCCTGCGACGGGCACGACGACCTCGGCGTACGGCACGGCGTACGAGCGGTGCACCTGCAGGCGGTGACCCCGGAACTCGGGGACGTGCTGGGTCAGCGAAGGCTTCGTGTAGCGGTTGACCGCCTCGGCGTCGCGCATGAGCGTCGACGGTCCCAGGTGCAGGCTGTGCGCCGCGGCGTCCGGGATGAAGACCGCGCCGGCCTCGCGCAGCCGGTAGCCGACCACGATGTCCTCGCCGCGCACCAGGTCGACCGGCCAGCCGCGCGTCGCGCCCAGCAGGGAGCGCGCCACGCTCGCGGACGCACCCACGTGCACGCGCATGGCCCGCGGCCCGGCGGCGCGGAGCCCGTCGGTCTCCGCGAGGACTGTCTCGATCCAATTGCGCGTGTCGATCGGCCGCCGGGCGAGCTCGGCCAGGGGCGTGCCCCCGGCGAGCGCCGCCTGCAGCGCCTGGGGGTCGAGGCCGGCCAGCGCATCGGCGTCGGTGAACGACTTGTCGCCCAGGACGACGGCGTAGTCGATGAGGTGGTGCCAACGCAGGTGCGCCTCGACCTCGTGCCGGCCGGGCACCATGTCGGCGTCCAGCCAGTGCAGCACGTCGCCCTCGGCCGTCTCGGCGCCGGTCTGGCGGGCGGCGCCCGGGCCCCAGCCGTGCTGGGTCTTCACGACGCGGGTGCGCTCGGGGCGCACGTCCGGGAGCGTGAGCTCGGGCCCGGGGGAGTCGTCGACCACGACCACCTCGAGGAGGTGGCCGGGATAGCTCTGCGCGGCCAGGCCGGCGAGGACCCACGGGAGCGCGGGTGCGTCGTACGCCGGGATGACGACGCTGACGGAGAGCCGGGGATCCCAGGTGCCGAGCGCCGGAGGGTCGAGGGCCCCCCAGTCGTTGGCGCTGACGCGCGTCTGGGCGCTCATGCCGTCCTCGCCTCGGCGGGGACCTCGGACGCGTCGTGCTCGAGCAGCTCGCTGGGCCGGAAGCCGTCCCACGACTCCTCGAGCCGCTCCTCGGACAGGTAGTAGTCGAGACCCGGGTCCCAGGTGTGGCCGGAGTCGGTGCGCCGCAGCATGTAGCCGAGCCCGTGCGTGCGGTAGATCGACTGGCCGCGCCAGCGGGCTGCGTCGAGCAGCTGCGCGTCGACGTACCTCCGCACCGGACGGAACCGCCCCGCCTCCGCCAGTGACTGCCGGTCGATCATGATCGAGCCGCCGGCGACGAACTGGGCGATCCGCTCGGCGTCGTCGCGGCGGCGGATGGTGCGGTTGATCGGCGCGAGGTAGGCGTACTCGACCGTGGAGCCGACGATGTCGGCGCCGGAGTAGTGCCGGGCGAGCAGCAGGTCGGCGACGAAGTCGGGGCCGTACCAGTCGTCGTCGTCGATCTTGAGCACGACGTCGCCCGAAGCGGCCGCGGCACCAGCGCTGAGCACGTCGCCGAAGTACGTCGGCTCGGCGAAGGTGCGCAGGACGGCGTGGTCACCCACGCGCTCACGCACCAGGCCCGGGTCGGCCTCGAAGCCGTGGGCCGCCACGACGACCTCGATGTCGGCGCCACGCTGCTTGGCGATCTGGTGGAGGGCGTGCTCGAGCATGTGCTCGCGCTTGGTCGCCAGCACAACGCTGACGCTGGGGAACGGCCGGAAGGGCAGACCGGCGACGGCCGCCAGCCGGGCACGCCAGGCGATCGAGGAGTGCTCCAGCAGCCCGACCCGACGCAGGCGCACGCTGTGCTCGTCGCGGAGCAGAGGCGCCTGCAGGTCCGGACCGGCGAGCAGGAGGTCGGCCAGCCGGTCGCCGAGCTCCGCTCGCGCCGCGGCAGGCACGTCGTCCGCCACGAGCGGCACGCCCGCAGCGGCCAGGCCGGCGACGGTGAGGGCCAGGCGCTCCGGGGCGTTCGCCGGCCAGGTCACGCGCACGCCGATGTGCGGGCGCAGCAGGCGCACGGCCGTCGGAGTCACTCCCTGCTCGGCGCGCAGGGAGTGGTCGAGACCCTTGGCGCGCAGCGACAGACGGCCGTCCGGTGCGGCCTCGAGCGCCGCCATCGGCTGCTCGGGGTCCTTGAGGTAGCCGGCCGGGTTGATGACGCCCTCGTCGATCGGCGCCCGGAGCAGCAGCGGGTCGGTCGTCGTGGCCGGCGACCGGTCGATGACGTGCTGTGGCGGCAGCGCCTCGGTGGCACCGAGCACGACGTCCGGCGGGATGGTCCGGTCGGCATCGACGGCGTCGGCCACCCGGTCGAGCACCTGCACGCTCGGGTCGACCGGGGGCGCCGTGGCGGGGTCGGGTTGCGCGGTGGCGGCCAGCAGGCCGGCGTACGACGGCCTCCCCGGCGCCACCGAGCGGGCCAGCTCGCGGAGCACCAGCTCGGCGCGCACGCCGCTCTCGAAGCGGACCACCGTCAGCGATGCCCCGGTGGGCGTCCGCCTGGCGTTGAGGGCGGTCAGCGGCGGCCACTCGCGGCGCGGGACCAGGGCCAGGGGCTGCTCTGCCTCGGCGATCCAGCACGCGATCGTGCGCGTGCGGCCGAGCCCGGGCAGCACCGACGCCCACCGGCGAAGCGACAGCACGTCGGCGCACGCGAGCACGACCAGGCCCCAGCGGTGCGGCAGGTCCGGCAGGTCGTGGCCGGTCGTCGAGAGCCCGACGCCGGGCGGCAGCCCTTGGAGCTGGCCGCCGACCGAGGGGTCGTGGAGGACCACGACGGGCTCGGAGGCGCCGTCGATGAGCTTCGTCAGTGCCGGGTCAGCCATCGCCTCGCGATCCTAGTGAACAGCCGCCCTCGCCCGAGCAGCGGCGTGTCCGGCGTAGGGTCTGCGGCGTGGCGGAGACGGAGCCGGTCGAGCGGCGCGCGGCACGGCTGTTGCGATCCGGGATCCTCGACGTCGAGTTCTACTCCGCGCTGACCGGTGTCGACTTCGAGTCCGAGCACGCGGCCGCGGTGCACGCCGTCACCGAGGGGATGTCGCGACGGCTGTCGGTCAGCCCGTTCCTTGACTTCGTCAGCCTCCCGCAGCACCTTCGCCGGGCCTGGCGGTCCGGGCGGGTCGGCGTGGTGCTGCGCGAGCTCGAGGGCGACCAGGTCGGGCCGCTGGCCGGCGCTGCCGACCGCGGCGAGGCCCGCGCGGCGATGCTGCGAGCGGCACGGGCTGTCGCCGGCACCCTCACGGACGCCCCACTCGACCGCGCCCCGGTCGCGGGTCGCACCTCGGTGGTGCTCACCACCGACGAGGACTGGTTCAAGACCGCGCGGGCCCTGGCCGCCGTGCTCGACGAACGCGCTGACGCCGACGTCGAGGTCGTCGTGGTCGACCGCGGATCCCCACCACACGTCGGGCTCGCGCTCGCCGCCCGGTGCGCCACCCGCGAGACCGTGCGCCTCCTCCGGCTGGACGCCGACCCCGGTGCCGCGGCGGCAGCCGACGCGGGGATCGCGGCGACGACCGGTGAGCACGTCGTGCTGCTCGCCCGGGACAGCCGCGTGCGGCGGGGCTGGCTGCCGGCCCTGCTCGCCCCGCTCGCCGACCCCGACGTGGTCGGTGTGCAGGCACTGCTGCTCAACCGCGACGACACGATCCAGGCGGCCGGTCTCGTCGCTGAGCCGGACGGGCCGCTGCGGCCACTGCTGGCCGGGCATCCGCGGGCGGACGCCGCCGATGTCGCCGGTCGCGGATTCGCGGCGGTGTCCGCCGATGCGCTCGCGCTGCGCGCCGCCGACCTCGTCCGTGGCGTGGCGGGCCTCGCCACACGTCCGGGCGGGTTCCGGGTCGCGCCGGACGCGCTCGTCACCCGCGACGAACCGCTGTCCGACGGGGTCCTGACCTCCGGTTCGCCCGACCCCGCGTCCGACGTGTACGCCGCGCTCGGCTGGGACGTCACGCTGGACGGAGACGGCCGCGTCGCGGTCGCCGGCCGGCTCCGCCGCGATCCCGACCGGCTGCGCTGGGGGATCCGGATCCCGTCGACGGGTGGCCACTGGGGCGACCAGTGGGGCGACACCCACTTCGCCGAGGAGCTGGCCGGGTCCCTGCGCCGCCTCGGGCAGGACGCCGTGGTGCACCGGCGCGACGCACACGACTCCGCCGCGACGGCGTACGACGACGTGTCGCTGGTGATCCGCGGCCGCGAGCGCGGACGTCCCGCGCCGGGGCAGACCTCGGTCGTCTGGGTGATCAGCCACCCCGACGAGGTCACGGCGGAGGAGCTGGCCGACTTCGACCTGGTCTTCGCCGCGTCGGTGCCGTGGGCGGCCGCGCGGTCGGCGCGCCCGCTGCTGCAGGCGACCGCGCTGCCCGAGGTCGCCGGCGGCGGTGACCGGTCGCCGACGGCGGTCTTCGTCGGCAGCGCCGAGGACCGGACCCGGCCGATGGTGCACTGGGCCGTCGAGGCGGGGGTGCCGATCGAGGTGTACGGCCGCGGCTGGGACGGCCTGCCGCGGGACGCCTGGCGCGCCGAGCACCTGCCCAACGACCGGCTGGGCGAGCTCTACCGGTCGCACGCGGTCGTGATCGCGGACCACTGGCCCGACATGGCGCGCCAGGGGTTCGTGGCCAACCGCGTCTTCGACGCCGTCGCGAGCGGCGCACAGGTGCTGTGCGACGAGGTGGCGGGCGTGGCGGAGATGTTCCCGGGCCGGGTGCGCGTGTGCCGCAGCGCGGCCGACCTGCGGACGGCGTACGACGCCGCGCTGGCCGCGCCTCCGCCGCCGGCCGCCGAGGAGGAGCTCTCCTTCGACGACCGGGCGCGCGAGCTGCTGCGGGCGGTGCGGGACCTACGAGGCGGCGAGTGACGCGTCGAGCGGCCGCGGAGCCTTGGGCAGCCAGGTCTCCACGACGTACTCGATGACGTGCACGCCCTCGGGCGCCTCGATGCGGTGCAGGCCGGGGATCTGCTGCCAGTCACCCGAGCGCACCGCGTCGAACGTCATGTACTCGCGGCGCTTGCGCTGGGTGCGTGCGCTGGTGAGGAACGCGTCGGGGTCGGTCCAGTGACCGAACTCGTCGTCGTCGAGGTGCTTGAGCTCCACGCACGAGCCCTCGGGCATGTTGTGGTGCGGCGTGCCCTCGGGGTAGAGGAGGAACTCCCACTCGAACGCCTTGGCGTAGGAGAAGCCCGGCAGCACGGGGTGCCCGAAGTGCTCCCGGTTGCGCATCGCGAGGTCGAGGTAGGCGACCCGGTCGCTCTCGACGTACAGCGGGTGGCGGGGGAGCCGCAGGTTGATCCGGCGGTGCTGCACCTGCCAGCCGAAGGCCGACAGCGCCCGCTCGCCGTCGCGGGTGAGCGCCATGTCGCCGTCCCACTTCACGACGTACGACGTGGTCGCGAGCGACTCCGCCCAGTTGTTGTAGCGGACCAGGCTGTGCGCCGACTCCGGCGGCGTGTCGAGGTGCTCGGGGCCGCACCGGCTCAACCGGTAGGGGTAGTCGACCACACGGAGCTTGTCGGCCAGCCCGTGCCGGGTCGCGATCTCGACGGCGATGGTGGAGGTGTCGTCGGTCGAGCGGTTGTCGACGAGCAGGACCTCGTCGGTCGACCGCAGCAGCTGGGGGAGCGACCACGGCAGCGAGTGGGCCTCGTTGCGGACGCGCAGCACCGCGGTCACCCCAGGGGTCGGCGCGCCGGAGGGCTGCGCCGCCTGCGGGCCGGCGACCTCGGCGTCCAGCGGGACGGCACTCAGGCCGGGCGTCGGCGCCATGACCGACCTCCCTTCCGGAGGGGGAGGCGGCTCGAGGGGCCGCCCTGGTCGCGGTCTCTCGTGAGCTCGCGACGCTCCTTCTCGAAACGGTCCTTGGCCCGCCGCAGCCGCCGCTCGGCAGCGAGCACCGACGAGTCGGCGATCTCGGCCGCCTGCTCGTAGAGCGCGATGAA
The DNA here is from genome assembly GCF_042666375.1 of Nocardioides sp. GCM10030259. Taxonomy (NCBI): domain Bacteria; kingdom Bacillati; phylum Actinomycetota; class Actinomycetes; order Propionibacteriales; family Nocardioidaceae; genus Nocardioides; species Nocardioides sp. GCM10030259. The sequence continues at coordinate 174,951 of NZ_JBHTDF010000003.1, forward strand.
GGCGACGCGGAGCTCGTCGAGCTCGCGGTGCAGCAGGTCGTCGTCCTTGCCCTCCGCCAGGCGGTCGAGGGCGGCACCGGTCGACTGCACCAGCGCCTGCACCGGGTCGGGCAGCAGCAGGTCGCCGGTCGGTCCCGGCCGGGGCGCACTGTCGACGTAGTCGTGGACCGCGCGCAGGTCGCGGGCGTTGGCCTCGACGACCGACCGCAGGCCCCACTGCTCGCCGAGCGAGTAGATCGGGACCGTCCAGTCCTCGACGAGGTCCGCCTGGCGGATCGCCACGCGGCGGCCGCCGCGGGTGGCGCGCTCGGTGTGCAGCACGAAGTTGAGCCACGCGATCGCCTGGCCGAGCGGGCTGCGGTCGTCGCGCCCGGCCGAGATCACCTCGGAGGGCGGGGTGACCGTCAGCACGTAGGCGACGTCGATGTCGAGGCGCGATGCGGCGCCCGCCCACAGGTCGAGGAACCACGGCAGGCCCGCGTCGGCGACGACGATCTCGTCGACCTCGTCGGTGAAGACCGCGTCGAGCCAGCGCTCCACGCGCTCGCGGTTCTGGTCCTGCGTGCTCATCCGGCCGGCGTCGAACCACGCCTCCGGGCGGGCGTCGTCGGTCGCCACGTTGGCCCGGGCCAGCAGCCGCTCGTGCATCTCGGGGACCCAGCGAGCGGAGCCGTCCTGCTCGAGCGTCGGTGCGTGCATGCCGAGGATCCTCAGCACGCCCGCCACCGTCGCGGGGCCCGAGGCCTCCGCGCCGAGTACGAGCACGGCGTTGCGCCGCGCCTCCGCCATGGTCTCCCCCGAGTCCTGTCGTGGAGCTAGCCCGACCACGGGCGCGCCTCCGTCACGCGGTGGCGATGGTCGGTACGACCGTAGTCCGGTGCCGTTGTGGACATGTGCCAGCATGATACAGAGGACGCTCCGCGCGCATCTTCGGTTGCATGCAACTGCCACATTGCCACGCCCGGGCCGCCGGTTGCGCGGCGGGTGGGCGTCGTACCCGGCAGCTGGTCCAGTCGGCTACTTGCTCGCCTTGCGCGCTCGGCTCGCAATCGGCGCGACTTCGTCGCGCAATTGCTCGCCTCGCAGAAGACGACCAAGTAGAACCCTCCGCTCGTTCCTCGCTCCGGGCCCTACTTGCTCGCCTTACGCGCTCGGCTCGCAATCTTCGCCCGCTCGTTCTGGTCGAGCACGACCTTGCGGATCCGGACCGTCTCCGGCGTGACCTCGACGCACTCGTCGTCGCGGCAGAACTCCAGGCACTGCTCGAGCGAGAGCTTGCGCGGCGGGATCAGCTTCTCGAAGTTGTCGGAGGTCGCGGACCGGATGTTGGTCTGCTGCTTCTCCTTGGTGATGTTGACGTCCATGTCGTCGGCGCGGGAGTTCTCGCCGACGATCATGCCCTCGTAGACCTCGGTGGTCGGCTCGACGAACATGACGCCGCGCTCCTGGAGGCTCGTCATGGCGTACGCCGTGGCCGCGCCCTTGCGGTCGGCCACCAGCGAGCCCGAGTTGCGGGACCGGATCTCGCCGGCCCACGGCTCGTAGCCCTCCGAGATGTGGTGGGCGATGCCGGTGCCGCGGGTATCGGTGAGGAACTCGGTCCGGAAGCCGATCAGTCCGCGGGCCGGGACCAGGAACTCCATGCGCACCCAGCCGGTGCCGTGGTTGGTCATCTGCTCCATGCGGCCCTTGCGGGTCGCGAGCAGCTCGGTGATCGCGCCGAGGTACTCCTCGGGGGCGTCGATCGTGAGGCGCTCGACCGGCTCGTGGACCTTGCCGTCGATCTCCTTGGTGACGACCTGCGGCTTCCCGACGGTCAGCTCGAAGCCCTCGCGGCGCATCTGCTCGACGAGGATCGCCAGCGCGAGCTCGCCCCTGCCCTGGACCTCCCACGCGTCGGGACGGTCGGTCGGGAGGACCCGCAGCGACACGTTGCCGACCAGCTCGGAGTCGAGACGGTCCTTCACGAGGCGGGCAGTGACCTTGCCGCCCTTGACCTTGCCGACCAGCGGGGAGGTGTTGGTGCCGATGGTCATCGAGATCGCGGGCTCGTCGACGTGGATGAGCGGCAGCGCGATCGGGTTCTCGGGGTCGGCGAGCGTCTCGCCGATGGTGATGTCCGGGATGCCCGCGACCGCGACGATGTCGCCGGGGCCGGCGGACTCGCCCGGCTTGCGCTCCAGGCCCTCGGTGACGAGCAGCTCGGTGATGCGGACGTTCTTGACCTCGCCGTCGCGGCGGATCCACGCGACGGTCTGGCCCTTCTTCAGGTTGCCCTGCTTGATGCGCAGCAGCGCCAGCCGGCCGAGGAACGGCGAGGAGTCGAGGTTGGTGACGTGGGCCTGGAGCGGCGCGCCCTCGTCGTACGTCGGGGCCGGGATCGTCTCGAGGATGGTCCTGAACAGCGGCTCGAGGTCGGTGGAGTCCGGCAGCGCGCCGTTCTCCGGCATCTCGAGGCCGGCGACGCCGGCGCGGCCCGACGCGTAGACGACGGGGAAGTCGAGCGCGTCCTGGCTGTGGTGCTCGTCGAGCAGGTCCATGAACAGCTCGTAGGTCTCGTCGACGACCTCGGCGATGCGGGCGTCGCCGCGGTCCGTCTTGTTGACGACCAGGATCACCGGCATGTCGGCGTTGAGAGCCTTGCGCAGCACGAAGCGGGTCTGCGGCAGCGGCCCCTCGCTGGCGTCGACGAGCAGCACGATGCCGTCGACCATCGACAGGCCGCGCTCCACCTCGCCGCCGAAGTCGGCGTGGCCGGGGGTGTCGATGATGTTGATCGTCATCGGCTTGCCGTCGGCGGCGGGGCCGGCGTAGTGCACCGCGGTGTTCTTCGCGAGGATCGTGATGCCCTTCTCGCGCTCGAGGTCACCGGAGTCCATGACGCGGTCCGCCACGCTCTCGGCCTCGTGCTCGGTGAAGGCTCCCGCCTGGCGGAGCATCGCGTCGACGAGGGTGGTCTTGCCGTGGTCGACGTGCGCGACGATCGCGACGTTGCGGAGGTCGGAGCGGGTGGTGGTAGACACGAGGGTCGAGTCTAGTGGCGGCGTACGCCGTCGGCCGCATCGTGCGGGCGCCCCGGCGTACCGTGACGGCATGCCTCGCATCGCCACCGCCGACCGGGTCGACCGCGATCAGCTCCTCGACTTCGTGCGAACCCGGCACCACCTGGTCCTGATCACGACCCGGGCCGACGGCCGGCCGCAGGTCTCGCCGGTCACCGGCGGGGTCGACGAGGCAGGCCGGATCGTCATCTCGACCTACCCCGACCGGGCCAAGGCCAACAACCTCCGCAAGCGGCCCGCGGCCGCCGTGCTCGTGCTCTCCGACGAGTGGGACGACGCCTGGGTGCAGGTCGACGGCACCGCCGAGGTGCTGGACATGCCGGCGCAGGAGGCCGAGGACGGGCTGGTGGAGTACTTCCGGTGCATCGCCGGCGAGCACCCGGACTGGGACGAGTACCGCCAGGCGATGCGCAGCCAGGGCAAGTCGCTCATCCGCATCACCGTCGACGGCTGGGGCCCGGTGGCGACCGGTGGCTTCCCGCCCGACCGGGCGCCGCAGTGAGGTGCCATTTCGTCCCGCCGTACCTGCTCGCGCGGGTCGCCCCGTCGAGCCTCGCGGTCGACGAGGCGCTGCGTGCAGGGCGCGGTGTGCCGGTGCCGGCGCGGAGCCCGGTGCTCCCGGTGGCAGCCCCGGCGTGGACCGTCCACACCGCCGACAGCACCACCGACCTGCCGGGCCGCGCGGTGCGGTCCGCAGGCGACCGGCCGACGGGCGACGTCGCGGTCGACGAGGCCGCCGACGGGATCGTCGGGGCGCTCGCGCTGTTCGCTGAGGTCTACGGGCGCTCGTCGTACGACGGTGCCGGCGCGCCCGTCAGCCTGACCGTGCACTACGGCCAGGACTACGACAACGCATTCTGGGACGGCGTCCAGCTCGTCTTCGGCGACGGCGACGGGCGGGTCTTCGAGCGGTTCACGAGGCCGGTCGACGTGCTCGGCCACGAGTTCACCCACGCGGTGACCGAGTACAGCGCGGGGCTGGTCTACCGCGACCAGCCCGGGGCGCTCAACGAGTCCGTGTCCGATGTCTTCGCCTCCTGCCTCAAGCAGCGGCTGCTCGGCCAGACCGCCGATGGCGCCGACTGGCTGATCGGCGAGGGTCTCTTCCTGCCCGGCGTGCAGGCGCGGGCGCTGCGTGACATGGCGGCCCCCGGCACGGCGTACGACGACCCGGTGCTGGGCCGTGACCCGCAGGTCGGGTCGATGGACGACTTCGTCTCGACCACCGACGACAACGGCGGCGTCCACATCAACTCCGGCATCCCCAACCGCGCCTTCCACCTCGCCGCCCTCGCGATCGGCGGCGCGGCGTGGGAGGGCGCCGGGCGGATCTGGTACGCCGCGCTCACCGGCGGCGCGATCGGTCCGGACACCGAGTTCGCGGGCTTCGCCGCGGCCATGATCGCCGCCGCCGGGACGTCGGCCGACGCCGTCGGGTCGGCCTGGGAGGCGGTCGGTGTCACACCGTCGTCGTCCGCCCCGGCGCCCGCTGTCCCTCGCCCGCCGGGGTCGTCGCGGCGGGTCGCCGTACGGCGTACCGGCGGCTTCGCGGGCCTCCGGACCGCCGGCGAGGTCGACCTCGACGGCGACGACCCGCGCGGCCCGGAGGTCGCCGCCCTCGTCGACCGCGTCGACCTCGCCGCCGTCGCCGGGGGACCACCCCAGCCCGACCGCTTCGTCTACGACTTCGACCTCTGCGGCGACTGCGCCACCGTCCCCGAGCAGCACCTCACCTCGGACCTGCGCCGCCTCGCCGACCTCGTCCTCGACCCGCCCCGCACCGACCCGCCTGGCGCCCGCTGGCGCGACTGATCGCAAACGGGGCCTGCTGTCAGGCCCGGTGGACCTTGTGATGGGCCGCCTGCGCACGCGGGCGAATCACGAGCTCGTCGACGTTCACGTGCGGCGGGCGGGTGACCATCCACGTGATCGCATCGGCGATGTCCTCGGCGGTGAGCGGCTCCGCGACGCCGGCGTACACCGCGTCCGCCTGCTCGCGGTTGCCGTCGAAGCGCACCAGCGCGAACTCGTCCGTCTTGACCATCCCGGGCGCGATCTCCATGACCCGCACCGGCTGGTCCCACAGCTCGAGCCGCAGCGTCTCCGTGACGACCTGGGTGCCGTGCTTGGCCGCGGTGTAGCCCGCGCCGCCCTCGTACGCGATCCGGCCCGCGGTCGAGCCGACGTTGAGGATCGCGCCGGCGCCGCTGGCGACCAGCGCGGGCAGCAGCGCGCGGGTGACCTGCATCAGCCCGATCACGTTGACCTCGTACATCCGCCGCCAGTCCTCGCTGTCCGCCTCGGCGACCGAGGCCGCCCCGAACGCCCCGCCGGCGTTGTTGACGAGTACGTCGAGCCGGTCGCCGACCACGGTCGCCAGGTGCGCGACGGACTCCTCGCTCGTCACGTCGCACGCCACCGGCGTACCGCCGATCTCCGCGGCCAGGGCCTCGATCCGGTCCAGGCGTCGCGCGGCGCAGTAGACGTGGTAGCCGGCGGCGGCGAGCTGGCGGGCGGTGGCGGCACCGATGCCGCTGCTGGCACCGGTGACGACGGCGGACCGTGACGTGGTCGTGGGGGAGGTCATGTCATCATTCTCGGGGATCCCCGACGAGAACACGTTTCACCGGCGTTCAGCCGAGGGATGCTGACAAGTCGTCGTCCCGGGTCGACGGCCGGAAGGAGAATGACCGGTGCGCATCCTCGCCCCCCTCGCGGGGCTCGTCGGCGGACTCGCATGGATCGCGGCGTTCCTGCTGGAGCAGGCCGACCGTCCCACGCTCGCCGACGTCATCGACGTCGCCGGCCTGGTCCTCCTCCTCGTGGCCGCTGCGGCGGCCGGGGGCAGCCTCGTGACCCGCACCACGACGTGGCTGCGCACGATCGTCGGGGTGTGCTTCGCCGTGCTCGTCTGGTCGGTGGTCCAGCTGATCGCCGACGGCGCCGACGAGGGCCTCGTCCACGCGGTGGTCGGGGCGGCCGCCGCCGTCATCGCCGTCGCCGTGCTCAGCCGCCGGCCGAGGCGCGAGAACGAGCCGTCCAGCCACCGTCGCGGAGCGCACGCCCGCTGACCGGACCGCAGCTGGGAATCAAGGCCGTGGGTACGTTGTTGTCGCGTGTCGACGGGCCGTGACAGATGACTGAGGTGCTTGTGGAGCCGATCCGGCGTGTGGCGATGATCAGCCTGCACACCTCCCCGCTCGACCAGCCGGGCACCGGTGACGCGGGCGGCATGAACGTCTACGTGATCGAGCTGGCCCGCCGGCTCGCCGGCCAGGGCATCGAGGTCGACATCTTCACCCGGGCCACGAGCTCGGCGCTCGACCCGGTCGTCGACGCCGACGACGGCGTCTCGGTGCGGCACATCCACGCCGGCCCGTTCGAGGGCCTGACCAAGGCCGAGCTGCCCGGCCAGCTGTGCGTCTTCGCCCGCGAGGTGCTGCGCGCCGAGGCCGCGCAGCCGCTCGGGCACTACGACGCCGTGCACTCCCACTACTGGCTCTCCGGCCAGGTCGGCGCGCTCGCCCGCGACCGGTGGGGCGTGCCGCTCGTGCACTCGATGCACACGATGGCCAAGGTCAAGAACGACGCGCTCGCCGAGGGCGACACCCCCGAGCCCGCGGCCCGCATCATCGGCGAGGAGCAGGTGGTCGGTGCCGCCGACATGCTCATCGCCAACACCGACATCGAGGCCAAGCAGCTGATCAACCTGTACGACGCCGAGCCCGCGCGCGTCGAGGTCGTCCACCCCGGCGTCGACCTCGACGTGTTCCGGCCGCACGACAAGGCCGAGGTCCGCGCGGGGCTGGGCCTCGCGCCCGACGCCACCGTGCTGATGTTCGCCGGCCGGATCCAGCCGCTCAAGGCCCCCGACGTGCTGCTGCGCGCGGTCGCGGAGCTGCTCGCGCAGCAGCCCGACCTGCGCTCGCGGCTCGTCGTCCCGATCGTGGGCGGCCCGTCCGGGAGCGGCCTGGAGCACCCGGAGTCGCTCGCGCAGCTCTCCGCCGAGCTCCGGCTCGACGACGTGGTGCGGTTCGTCCCGCCCGTCGCCCAGGCCGACCTGGCGCGCTGGTGCTCGGCGGCGACGCTGGTCGCGGTCCCGTCGTACAACGAGTCCTTCGGGCTGGTGGCCGCCGAGGCCCAGGCCACCGGCACCCCGGTCGTGGCGGCCGCGGTGGGCGGCCTGTCCACCGTCGTGCGCGACGGCCGCAGCGGCCTGCTCGTCGACTCCCACGACCCGCGCGACTGGGCGACCGCGCTCCGTCGCATCGTGACCGACACCGACCTGCGGCTGCGGCTCGAGGCCGGAGCGCTCGAGCAGGCCCGTCGCTTCTCCTGGGAGCGCACCGCCGAGCGGACGCTGGAGGTCTACCACCGCGCCCGCGCCGACCTCCGCGAGACGGTGTCATGACCGACCCCGCGCAGGTGGTCCGCGACCACCTCGCCTCCGCCGAGGTGGAGTACGACGAGGTCGCCGACGGCGTCTTCTCGTTCGCGCTGCCCGGCGAGCGCAAGCTCCAGACGGCCGTCCGCCTCGACGTCGGGTCGCACGCGCTCGGGGTGCACGCCTTCGTCTGCCGCAAGCCCGACGAGAACCACGAGCGCGTCTACCGCTGGCTGCTCGAGCGCAACCTGCGGATGTACGGCGTCGCGTTCGCGGTCGACCGGCTCGGCGACATCTACCTCGACGGACGCCTGCCGCTCGTGGCCGTCACGCCCGAGGAGCTCGACCGGCTGCTCGGCTCGGTGCTGACCTACGCGGACGAGTCGTTCAACACGATCCTCGAGCTCGGGTTCGCCTCCTCGATCCGCAAGGAGTGGGAGTGGCGCAAGCTGCGCGGTGAGCCGACGCAGAACCTCGAGGCGTTCCGCGGCTGGCTCGAGGCCGGTGACGACCCCGAGGCGTGAGCCTCAGAACTCGTCAGACCTCGGTCACGCCGGAGGGCAGGGCTCCTCGGCGACCGTGCGCGGCTTGCCCCGGGCGACGGCGACGCCGACGAGGGCGAGCGCGCCTCCGACGTACGCCATGGACGGCGGCGCCTCGTCGAGGAAGACCAGGCCCATCACGATGGTGATCGGCGGGACCAGGTAGGTGGTGACGCCCAGGTTGCTGGCGGTCATGTGGCGCAGGGCGTAGGCGTAGGTGGTGAACGCGATGGCCGTCGGGAAGACGCCGAGGTAGACCAGCCAGAGGGTCGACGAGACCGGCGCGTCCTGCGCCTGGTCGATGAGCTGCCCGAGGAACGGCAGGCACACGACCGCGCCGACCGTGCACGCGAGCCAAGTGACGTGGATGGCGGGGAGCCTGGCCACGAGCGGCTTCTGGAGGATCAGGCTGACCGAGTAGACCAGCGCCGACAGCAGGCACAGCGCGACGCCGAGCACGTCGTGGTTGCTGCCCTGTGCTGATGACTGGGTCGTCGAGAGGCTGATCAGCCCGACGCCGGCGAACGCGAGCGCCAGTCCGCCCGCGAGGTACGCCGTGAAGCGCTCGTTGAGGAAGATGGACGCGAGCACGGCGATCAGGACCGGAGAGATCTGGATCAGCATCGCCGCGGTGCCCGCGTCGACGCGACGCTCGCCCGCGTTGAGCGCGACGTTGTAGACGCCGAACCACAGCACGCCGATCGTGACGATCGAGACCCACTGCCGGCCGGTCGGTCGCGGGAGCCCGCGACCTCGCTGGAAGCCGACCGCGACCACTCCCAGGCAGACGGCGCCCACCAGCAGCCGGCCGAGCGAGAGCGCACCGGGTGAGAAGTCGTGCCCGAGGTGCCGGATCGCCACGAAGGCCGACGCCCAGAACACCAGCGTCACCCCGACCGCCGCCAGCGGCAGCCATGCCGCCGGCGAGGTACTCGGCTGATGTGTCGTGGAGGTAGTCGTGCTCGTCACGGCCTCACTCTAGGGACGACCACCGACAGTCGACACGCGGATTACGGACGTCGTTGCGCGATGTGCTGCCACGTTCGCCGGCAGGTGTCAGATGTCGAGCTTGTAGCCCAGGCCGCGGACCGTGACGAGGTACTTCGGCACGCTCGGGTCGGGCTCGATCTTCGCGCGCAGCCGCTTCACGTGGACGTCGAGGGTCTTGGTGTCGCCGACGTAGTCGGAGCCCCACACGCGGTCGATCAGCTGGCCGCGGGTGAGCACCCGGCCGGGGTTGCGCAGGAACATCTCGAGGAGCTCGAACTCCTTGAGCGGCAGCCGCTGGGCGGCGCCGTCGACGGTGACGACGTGGCGCTCGACGTCCATGCGGACCGGCCCCGCCTCGAGCGTCGCCGGTGCGGCGTCGGGCTCCTGGCCGCGCCGCAGCACCGCGCGGATCCGCGCGACGAGCTCGCGCGGGGAGTACGGCTTCGTGACGTAGTCGTCGGCGCCGAGCTCGAGCCCGACGACCTTGTCGACCTCGTCGTCCTTCGCGCTGACCATGATCACCGGCACGCTCGAGCTCTGCCGGATCTGGCGGCACACCTCGGTGCCCGGGATCCCCGGCAGCATCAGGTCGAGCAGCACGATGTCGGCGCCGTTGCGGTCGAACTCCGCCAGCGCGGCGTTGCCGTCGGCCGCGATCGCGACCTCGAACCCTTCCTTCCGGAGCATGTAGGCGAGGGCCTCGCTGTAGCTCTCTTCATCCTCCACGACGAGTACCCGGGTCACCGGCCTGCCTCCTGGCTCTCCCTCACGGGGCTGTAACGGGGGAGGGTCAGGGTGAACGTCGACCCCTGGCCCTCGACTGACCACACGTGGACGTCCCCTCCGTGCGACGCGGCCACGTGCTTGACGATGGACAGGCCGAGGCCGGTGCCACCGGTGGAACGGTGCCGGGCCGGGTCGACCCGGTAGAACCGCTCGAAGATCCGGTCGATCTCGTCGGGCGGGATGCCGATGCCCTGGTCGACGACGGAGATCGAGAGGTTGGGCTCGTCCAGCTTGGTGGAGACGAGCACGGTGGATCCGGGCTCGGAGTACGACACCGCGTTGGCGACGAGGTTCGCGACGGCGGCGGTCACCTGCTCGTGGTTGCCGAGCACGTGGAGGTCCTGCGGGCCGCTGGTCACGACGGAGATCTGCTTCGACGCGGCGTCGATCGCGCTGGTGTCGACCGCCACGCGGATCACCTCGTCGATCGGCACCGGCTCCGGGCCGTCGAGCGGGTCGTCGCCCTGGAGCCGCGACAGCTCGATGACCTGCTGGACCAGGCGCGAGAGCCGGTCGCTCTCCGTGAGCATCCGGGCCGAGAAGCGGCGTACCGCCTCGGGCTCGTCGGCCGCGTCGTGCACGGCCTCCGCGAGCAGGCGGATCGCGCCGACCGGCGTCTTCAGCTCGTGGCTGACGTTGGCGACGAAGTCGCGGCGGACCGCCTCGACCCGGCGCTCGCGGGTGCGGTCCTCGACCAGCGCCAGCACCACCCGGGCGCCGAGCGGCGCGACGCGTGCCGTGACGTGCCGGGAGGGCGAGCCGGGCCGCGCCATCACCAGCTCGGTCTCGCGGATCTGCCCGTCGCGGCGTACCTGCTGGACCATCGCTGCGAGGTCCGCCGACACCAGCTGCTGGCCGCGCACCAGGCCCATGGAGTACGCCGGCGCCGACGCCTTCAGCACGGTGTCGTTGTCGTCGACGACGACGGCGCTGCTGCGCAGCACGGAGAGGACGGTCGCGACCCCGGCGGGCACCACGGGCTCGTCGGAGACGGCCTGTGCAGGGTGCTGCTGCCGGTCGCTGACGTGCCACGCGAGCACGGCGCCGCCGGCGACGACGGCGCCGATGAGCGCGGCGAGGAACGCCTGCGTCGTCGCATCCACACTGTGAATCGTACGAGTGCATTCACCCGGGGTTGGCCGGGAGGCGGGCTCGGCTGCCGGAATTTCATCCGCCGTTCACGGCATGTCCCCCGAAGCGCACCTTGCCTGCCTAGGCTCGGCCCCATGCGAGAGGCCTTCCACGAACAGCTCGACGGCATGTTCCAAGACCTGGCGACCATCTGCAGCAACGTCGAGACAGCCGTGCGCGTGGCGACCCAGGCGCTGCTGAGCGGCGACGCGGAGACGGCCGAGCGGGTCATCAGCGCGGACGTCGAGATCGACCGCGCGACCGAGCGGGTCGAGGACTCGGCGTTCCTGCTCCTGACGCTCCAGCAGCCGGTCGCGAGCGACCTCCGGACGGTCGTCGCCGCGCTGCGCATGGTCAGTGAGCTCGAGCGGATGGGCGACCTGTCGGTGCACGTCGCCAAGATCGCCCGCCTCCGGGTGCCCAACCTCGCCGTGCCGCACGACGTCAGCCCGATCATCGAGCGGATGGCGGCGGTCGCCGAGGACATGGTCGGCCGGGTCTCCAAGATCATCACCGACCGCAACGTCGAGGACGCGCTCGCGCTCGTCCACGCCGACGACGAGATGGACCAGCTCCGCCGGGCCAGCTTCGCCGAGCTGCTCTCGGCCGACTGGTCACACGGTGTCGAGGCCGCGGTCGACGTCGCCCTGCTCGGCCGCTACTACGAGCGGATCGCCGACCACGCCGTCTCCGTCGCCAACCGGGTGGTCTTCGTCGTCACCGGCGAGAACCCGGCCTCGGTGGACGGCTGAGGCCAGTGCCGCCTTCGCGATAGTCCGTCACGATCTGGTCGCCCGATCCGCGGTTCGGACGGCCAGAACGTGACGGACTATCCCTATTTACCGGTTCAGCGGCCCTGGTTGGCGACGGCCGCAGCGGCCTCGGCGGCGGCGTCGGGGTCGAGGTAGCGACCGCCGCGGACGGCGGGCTGGAGCGCCTCGTCGAGCTCGTAGACCAGCGGCATGCCGGTGGGGATGTTGAGGCCGGCGATGTCCTCGTCGCTGATGCCGTCCAGGTGCTTCACCAGCGCGCGCAGGCTGTTGCCGTGGGCGGCGACGAGCACCGTCTTGCCGGCCCGCAGGTCGGGGACGATCGCGGACTCCCAGTAGGGCAGGAACCGGACGATGACGTCCTTGAGGCACTCCGAGCGCGGCATCTCGTCGTCGCTGAGGTCGGCGTACTGGGCGTGCCCGACCTGGGACCACTCGCTGTCGTCGTCGAGGGGCGGCGGGGGTACGTCGAAGGAGCGGCGCCACAGCATGAACTGCTCCTCGCCGTACGCCTCGAGGGTCTCCTTCTTGTTCTTGCCCTGGAGCGCGCCGTAGTGGCGCTCGTTGAGCCGCCAGGACCGGCGCACCGGGATCCAGTGCCGGTCGGCGATGTCGAGCGCGAGGTTGGCGGTGTTGATCGCCCGGCGCAGCAGCGAGGTGTGCAGGACGTCGGGCTCGAGGCCGGCGTCGCGGATCAGCTCACCGGCCCGGATGCCCTCGGCGTAGCCCTTGTCGTTGAGCGGGACGTCGACCCACCCGGTGAAGAGGTTCTTGGCGTTCCACTCGCTCTCGCCGTGGCGGAGCAGGACGAGCTGGTAGGTCATCGCGCCTCCCTCGAAGCGGTCAGTGCTCGGTCTCGGGCGCCTCGGCCACGCACTCGTCCTCGGGCGTGCCGGTCTCGGCAGTCGAGTCGAGGCCGGCGTACTCGAAGCAGTCGGAGACCGACGGGACGTCCATCGTCGCGGTGCTGCCGTCGCCGAAGGTGAACGACATCGACAGGAAGTCGCCCTGCTCGAAGTCGCCCTCGACGGTGATCGGCGTCTCCTCCTCGGCGAGGTTGACGTAGCCGCCGGGCTCGACCTCGATCGGGGAGAAGTCGCCGAACGTCAGGCCCTCGCCCTCGATCGAGTCGACGGTCACCGCCTCGTCCTCGAGGTTGTTGGAGAACGTCGCGACCAGGGTCCCGGAGCCGTCCTCGGCGCTCACGACCACCGCGGAGAGCACGTCGACGTCGGTGTCGCGGTCGTTGGTGCCGGCACCCGGGGTGTAGACGCGGTCGGTCGCATAGTTGAAGCCGCAGGAGGTCAGCGCCGTCGCGGCGAGCACGAGCGCTCCGGCGGCGGTGAGCAGGCGAGCGGAACGGCGAAGCTGCATCTTCAGGGCCTTCACGTGTGGGCAGGTGGCGTGCAGCCACACCCTATCCATCGCGCGCGGTTTCGCGGGGAGCAGGGTCAGCGGCTGAGCCCGACCGCATCGCCGACCACGAGGAGGCCGATGAGGGCGAGCCCGGTCCAGATCAGCGCGAGCACGAGCAGGCGGGTCGCGCCGATCCGCAGCGCGATGCGCAACGGCAGGTGCCGGTAGCCGTCCTCGTGGTCCGCGACCAGGCCCGGCAGCGCGCACAGCACGTGGACCCCGACGCCGAGCAGGGCGGCGACCACGACGATCGCGACCTCGGGCGGGCTGCCCTCGGCCTGGCCGCCCCACCCGCCGTACGAAAGGAACGCCGGGAGCAGCGCGTACGACGCCGCCCACGTCACCCACGAGAACCAGCCCGTCCGCAGCACGACGTTGCCGAGCAGGCCGATCGCGACCGCGCCCAGGTAGGCGCAGCCGGCGATCACGCCGTTGGTGATCGCCAGCGGTACCAGCACCAGCAGGCCGCAGACGAACAGGAACCAGGTGGTGCCGGGGTCGAGGTAGCCGTCGGCCATCGGCTTGCCGCTCGGCAGCCGGCGCGCGTCGCGGCGCTGGTCGACGAGGTCGTTGAACCAGCCCAGCAGGGTCTGGCCGACGAGCGCCGTCACGAACACCAGGCCGACCTCGCGGCCGGGTCGCCCGGCGATCGCGGCCGCGATAGCGAGGCCGCCCGCGGTGAGGGCGCCGACCCGGGGATGGGCGGCGCGGAGCAGCAGCACGGGAGTCGTGTGGGCGAGCGTCGTGCGGCGGCGCTCGCGGCGGCGCGACGGCCGCGGCGCGTCGTCCGCGGCTTCCGGGTCGGACGCCTCCGTGACGGCGGGCTCGTTCCTCCGTCGGTGCAGGGTGGGCGGCATACCACGCAGTATCGACCAGCGGGCTCCCGGCTATGCCTGTTCGGCCCCACGAGTGTCGCGACGGCCGCCCGAGTGGGGTGCGCCACCACACCAACTACGATTCTGTCAAGCCCGCATTGTGCCCCTGACCTGCGCAAACGATCCGGGAGTCCACCCGGAGCCGTGTTAGAATCTTCATCTAGGAAGGGGTACCTGACATATGACTTTCACCGTCGGCGAAACGGTTGTTTACCCAAATCACGGGGCTGCGGTCATCGAAGACATCGAAACACGCACCATCAAGGGAGAGGACAGGCAGTACCTCGTACTCCGCATCGTCGCACAGCAGGACCTCGTGGTCCGCGTGCCGGCGTGCAACCTCGACCTCGTCGGCGTGCGTGACGTCGTCGACAAGGACGGGCTCGACCGGGTCTTCGACATCCTGCGGGCGGCCCACGTCGAGGAGCCGACCAACTGGTCGCGGCGGTACAAGGCGAACCTCGAGAAGCTGCACAGCGGCGACGTGATGAAGGTGTCCGAGGTCGTCCGCGACCTGTGGCGCCGTGAGCGTGACCGCGGCCTCTCGGCCGGCGAGAAGCGGATGCTGGCGAAGGCCCGCCAGATCCTCGTCTCCGAGCTCGCGCTCGCGGAGCACACCAACGAGGACAAGGCCGAGGCCCTCCTCGACGAGGTGCTCGCTTCCTGAGTCTCGGCAATCTGCTGGCAAGGCCCCCGGTTCGCCGGGGGCCTTGCTGCGTCTAGGGTCGGTGCGTGGACGAGGAGACCGAGCCGGCGCTCGGGACGGTGGTCGACGAGGGCCGGGGGCACCTGCCGTACGCACTGGTCCACGGTGAGGCGCTCGTCGCCGCGGCGGCCTGGGCCCTGGGCGAGGCGGGCGTGACGCCGGTCGACGCGGGTACGCCGTGGGCGGCGCTCGTCGAGTCCGGGGAGCCGTTCGTGCTGCACGACCCGCTGTGCCCGATGACGCCGCCGGCTTTCGTCGCCGACTGCGTCGCGCGCGCCGTGGACCGCCAGTGCGTGGTGGTCGGGGTGCGCCCGGTCACCGACACCGTCAAGGTCGTCGACGGCGGCCTGGTCGGCGAGACCGTCGACCGCGACGGACTGGTCTGCGTGGTGTCACCCATCGTGCTGCCTCCAGGCATCGTCGCGGCGCTCGACGGGCTGCCGACGACGGACTTCACCGCGCTGGTCGCCGACCTGCGCCGGCGCTATCCGCTCGAGCTCGTCGACGCACCGCCCGCGGCCCGCCGCGTGGCGACCGAGGACGACATCCGCCTGCTGGAGGCCCTCACCGCCCGGTGAGCAGCGCGGTCGCGACGTCGAGGTCCTCGGCGAACGTGACCTTCAGGTTGGCGGGACTGCTCGGCACCCGGACGACCGGCAGGTCGGTGTAGCGCGACCAGCACGCGGCGGTGTCGGTGCCCTCGAACGCGTCGGCCGCGGCGGCGGCGTACGCCGTCACCAGGTCGCGCGCCCGGAACGCCTGCGGCGTCTGCACGCCGTCGAGCTCGGCCGGCAGCTCGCGGCCGTCGAGCGGGAGCAGGCCGCTGAGCCGGACGCCCGGGATCGCGCCGCCGTGCTCGCGGGCCGCCGCGATGGTGGCGGCGAAGAGGTCGCGGCCGGCCAGCGGCCGGGCTCCGTCGTGGATCGCGACGACGTCGAGCCCTCCGGCCTCGATCTCGGGGGCGAGGGCCTGCAGGGCCGCCCACTCAGAGGCGTGCCGGGTGGCGCCGCCCTCGACCAGGCCGATCTCGCCGGCGCCCAGGTGCGGCTCCAGGGCCGCGGCCACGTCGTCCATCTCGCCGGCGCGGACCACCACGAGGACGCGGCGTACGTCGTCGAGCGCCAGCGCGGCCTGCACCGACCACGCCAGCACCGGGCGGTCGCCGAGCGGCAGCAGCACCTTGTTGGAGCCCGCGCCGACGCGGGCACCGACCCCGGCGGCGAGGATCACGACGGCGGCGGGCACGCGGGGAGTCTACGGACGTCCGAGAGGGAGTGTTTTCACGGCCGTTACACGGCGAAACAGCGGCTTGACGCACCGGTCCTACGTTCGAGCCACAGGAAGGGGCACTCGGAAAGGCACCCAGATGACGCCTGCGACGGACCAGCGTGCGGCCGAGTGGCAGCCCGTCTGCCGGGTCGCCGAGCTCGAGGTCGAGCGCGGCGCGACGGCGCTGGTGCACGGGCAGGCGATCGCGATCTTCCGGACCCAGGACGACCGGGTCTACGCCCTCGGCAACCACGACCCGTTCGCGCGGGCGTCCGTGATCGCGAAGGGCATCGTCGGGGTCCGGGACGGCGTGCCCTTCGTGGCGTCGCCGCTGCACAAGCACGCCTTCGACCTGCGCACCGGCCGCTGCCTCGAGGACCACCACGTCGCGGTTCCGGCGTACGACGTGCGGGTCGTCGACGGGGTGGTGCAGGTCGGCAGCCGGCTGTAACGGGGTGTTAGAGCATCTGCCGGCCCGTCACAACGGGCCTGTAGATGCCACAACACCCCGTTACAGCTGTCAGGCGGCCCAGACGATCGCGGTGGCGATCGCCGCGACCCCCTCGCCGCGGCCGGTGAGGCCGAGCCCGTCGGTGGTCGTGGCCGAGACGCTGACGGGAGCCCCGACGGCCGCGGCGAGCGCGGCCTCGGCCTCGGCGCGGCGCGGGCCCAGGCGCGGCCGGTTGCCGATCACCTGGATGGCGACGTTCCCGATCTCGAAGCCCGCGGCGCGGACCCGGGCGGCGCTCTCGCTCAGCAGTGCGGCGCCCGAGGCGCCGGCCCACTCCGGCTCCGACGTACCGAAGTTGGAGCCGAGGTCGCCGAGCGCCGCGGCCGAGAGCAGCGCGTCGCACGCCGCGTGGGCGGCGACGTCGGCGTCGGAGTGGCCGTCGAGGCCCTGCGGCTCGTCGGGCCACGCGAGGCCGGCGAGGTGGAGTGGGACGCCGTCGACGAGGCGGTGGACGTCGGTGCCGATGCCGACCCGTGGGAGTTGCTGCACGTCCAGATCATGCCTGAGCAAGAATGACTCCGGTGAGGACGTCCCGCGGCAGCTGGTTCGTCGCCGGGCTGGTGGCCGGGTTCGCCGGCCTGGCGGTGAGCTATTGCCTCGCGATGGCACTGACCACGCGCGAGGCACCGGTCACGGCCGTCGCCGAGGGCGTCACCCGGCTGACGCCGGGGCCGGTGGTCGAGCGCGCCATCCGGATCCTCGGGCACTGGGACAAGCCCTTCCTGCTGCTGATGATCCTGCTGCTGTCGGGCATCGCGTTCGCGTGGGCCGGCCTGCTCGCCCGGCGGTCGTGGTGGGCGCCGGTGATCGTGTACGCCGCGCTCGCCGTGGTCGGCGGTGTCGCCGTCTCGGCCCAGCGCGGCGCCGGCACCATCGACCTGCTGCCCATCGCGGTCGGGTTCGCGACGTGGCTGGTCTGCCTGTCGCTGCTGACGGAGCCGCTGCGTCGCCACGATCGGGCGGTCGCCGCCCCGGAGACCGAGCCGCCGCCCGAGGCCGAGTCGGCGGACCACACGCGTCGTACGTTCCTCATCCGCGCGGGGGTCATCGTCGCGGGTGCGGCCGTCGCGGGCGTGATCGGCCGAGCCGTCGGCACCGGCCGCCGGCACGTCGAGGAGGCGCGCCGCCTGCTGCGGCTGCCGGGCGTCACCGAGCCGCGGCTGCCGATCGGGGTGCGGGTCGGCGTCGAGGAGGTCACGCCCTGGATGACCCCGGCGGACGACTTCTACCGGATCGACACGGCGTTCGTGGTGCCGACGATCGACCCGGACAACTGGCAGCTGCGCATCCACGGCATGGTCGACCGCGAGCTCGTGCTGACCTACCGCGAGCTGATCGCGCGCCGCGTCACCCAGGCCTGGGTGACGCTGAACTGCGTCTCCAACCAGGTCGGCGGCGACCTGATCGGCAACGCGTGGTGGAGCGGGGTCCGCGTGGCCGACCTGCTCGCCGAGGCCGGCGTCCATGCCGGTGCCGACGCGGTGCTGCAGGTCTCCGACGACGGCTGGAACTGCGGCACCCCGCTCGCCGCGCTGACCGACGACCGCAACGCGATGCTCGCCGTCGCGATGAACGGCCGGCCGCTGCCGATCGACCACGGCTTCCCGGTGCGCACGATCGTGCCCGGCCTCTACGGCTACGTCTCGGCGTGCAAGTGGGTGGTGGAGATGAAGGTGACCAGGTTCGCCGACATCGAGGCCTACTGGACCCAGCGCGGCTGGGCCGAGGAGGGCCCCGTGAAGATGTCGTCGCGCATCGACGTACCCGGTGACGGCGGCGACCTCGTGGCCGCCGGCGGCCGGGTCGGCGGTGTCGCGTGGGCGCAGCACACGGGCATCTCCGCGGTCGAGGTCTCGGTCGACGACGGGCCCTGGCAGCGCGCCGAGCTCGGCCGGGTGCCGACGGTCGACACCTGGGTGCAGTGGGCCGCGACGCTCGACGTCGAGCCCGGGGAGCACACCCTCGCGGTGCGTGCGCACGACGCCGACGGCGAGGTGCAGACGGGGGAGGTCCAGGACACGGTGCCCGACGGCGCGACCGGGTGGCACACGATCACGTTCGAGGCGAAGGAGACGGTGGATGGGTGAGTTCAGCGACCGGGCGGGTGCCGCCCTGGTGGTCGGCGGCAGCGGTGGCCTGGGCGTCGCGATCACGCGGATGCTGGCGAGCCGGGGGTCGCACGTGGCCGTGACCTACCGGTCGCGGCCCGAGGCCGGCGCCAAGGTGGTGGACGCGGCGCGCGAGTGGGGTGTCCACGCGTCGGCGTACCCCCTCGACCTCGCGGCGCCGACCGCAGCCGAGGACGCCGCCCGGCTCGTGGCGGAGGCCGCGGAGGCGCACGGCGGCCTGCACACGCTGGTGTACGCCGCGGGCCCGCACGTGCCGATGACCCACCTGTCGACCGTCGATCCCGGCGCGATGGCCGGGCAGCTCTCGGCGGACGCGGCCGGCTTCTTCGCCGTCGCGCAGCCGGCGCTGCCGCACCTGCGCGCGACCGAGGGCTCGATCGTGGCGGTGACGACCGCGGCCACGACCCGCTTCCCCGTGCGCGACGGCCTCTCGTCGGCGCCGAAGGCCGCCGTCGAGGCGATGGTGCGCGCGCTCGCGTCCGAGGAGGGGCGGTACGGCGTCCGCGTCAACTCCGTCGGGCCCGGCATGCTCACCGACGGCATGGCCGCCAGGCTCATCGGTTCCGGCGAGCTGTCGGAGGAGGCGCTCGCCGTCACCCGCCGCAACATCCCGCTGCGCCGCTTCGGCACCGCGCACGACATCGCCGAGGCCGTCTGCTTCCTGGCGTCGGACCGGGCGGGGTTCGTGTCCGGGCAGAAGCTGGACGTCGACGGCGGCTACGGCACGTAAGGTCGCCGTGGTCCCGCTGCTTGCCGTGGTCCCGCTGCCCGCCGGGCCTCGACACGCTCCTTGCGTTGAGCCTGTCGAAACGACCACCGTCAACGGATCCGCTGGCGCGTCTCCGTTACCAGTTCCCGCGCGGGCTCGGCGGCAGTGGGTGGGCGGCGTCCGCGATGACATAGGCGGTGCCGCCGGAGGTGGTGAGCCAGGCGTTCTCGAGCTCGCCGCGGTCGTAGGTGCGCCGCACCTCGGCATCGGTGCGCGCCGCGGGGTCGTTGACCACCACGTCGCCGGTGTCGGTGAACCCGACGATCACCAGCAGGTGGCCGTTCGATGCCGAGATCGGCGCCCCGGTGAGCTCGCCCCGCCCGAACGCGATCGACGCCACCACCGGGATCCCGGCCTTGACGAGGATCTCGGCCTCCCTGAGCGACCGCAGCCGCGTGACGAACGCGCGGTCGACGCGCGTCGCGGCGTACGCCGTGTTGAAGGGCCAGTTGCCGGTGCCGTCGTAGGCGTAGTCGTAGGTCATCCGCGCGGTGTGGTCGACCCACGGGTCGGGGTGCCCCTCGCCCACCCAGGAGTACGCCTTGGCCGCCGGCAGCGCGCCGTAGTAGCCCAGGACCATCGACGTCGACGTGGGCGAGCACCACGCCTCGCCGCCCGCGCCGTACTCCGGGGAGTGGCCGCGGTGGATCATCTGGGAGTACGCCGGCACGTCGAGCACCACCCCGCGTGCCACACCGGGGCGAGACGTCTTCACCGACGAGACGGCGGGCAGTCGCGAGGCCACCGCGCCGACCGAGTCGAGCCGGGGTGACGCCTTCTGCCCGGCGCGCCGGGCCAGCGTGACCCGGAGCTGGTACGACGTGACGCCGGCGGGCACGACCCACGTGTCGACGCTGACCGAGCCGAGGTCGTCGGACTGCTCGCCCCGCGACGTCCGCTTGAAGAAGCGGTCGCCCTGCGACCAGACCGCCAAGGTGTCCCAGCTCGACGTCGTCGAGCCCGAGCGTCCGCGCACGTCGACGCGCACCCGGCTGTCGCCCGGGGTGAACGCGTCCCACGACGCGATCAGCCGGGTCAGCGCGAACCCGGGGCTCGTCCACGGCGACCTCCACGAGCGGAGGTCGACGCCCGCGGGCAGGGCGCGCAGGCGGGCAGGGGAGTCCCACTGCGTGTAGGTGATCTGCCGGGCCGGCGCGGCCGAGGCGGGCGTGGCGGCGAGGAAGGGCGTGAGGGCGACCACGGCGGCGATCGCGGATGTCAGGCGGCGCACCCACAAACTCTAGACTCGGCACGTGACCTTCAGGCTGTACGACACCGCGACCCGCGAAGTCCGTGACTTCGTTCCCCTCGAGGAGGGGAAGGCGGGTCTCTACGTCTGCGGTCTCACGGTCCAGTCGGAGCCGCACGTCGGTCACGTGCGCTCGGCCGTCAACTTCGACGTGCTGCAGCGCTGGCTGCGCCGCTCCGGCTACGAGGTGACGTTCATCCGCAACGTCACCGACATCGACGACAAGATCCTCAGCAAGGCCGAGGCGCAGGGTCGCCCCTGGTACAACCTCGCCTACGACATGAAGCGCGAGCTCGACAGGGCGTACGCCGCGCTCAACGTCGCGCCGCCGACGTACGAGCCCGCCGCCACCGGCCACGTCCCCGAGATGATCGAGCTGATCGAGGAGATCATCGCGAAGGGGCACGCGTACGCCGCCGAGGACGGCTCGGGCGACGTCTACTTCGACGTCCGCTCGTGGCCGCAGTACGGCGAGCTCACCCACCAGAGGATCGACGACATGGAGGCGGCCGGCGACGCCGACCCGCGCGGCAAGCGCGACCCCCGTGACTTCGCGCTCTGGAAGGGTCGCAAGGAGTCCGAGCCGGAGACGGCGTCGTGGCCGAGCCCGTGGGGCCGCGGCCGGCCGGGCTGGCACATCGAGTGCTCGGCGATGGCGGGCAAGTACCTCGGCTCGGCGTTCGACATCCACGGCGGCGGCGTCGACCTGCGCTTCCCGCACCACGAGAACGAGCAGGCCCAGTCGCGCGCGGCCGGCCACCCGTTCGCGTCCTACTGGATGCACAACGCCTGGATCACCACCGCCGGCGAGAAGATGAGCAAGTCGCTCGGCAACTCGCTGACGATCCCGGCCGTGCTCGAGAACTACCGCGGCATCGAGCTGCGGTACTACGTCGTCTCGGCGCACTACCGCAGCCACGTCGAGTTCTCCTTCGAGGCGCTCGACGAGGCAGCGGTCGGCTTCCGGCGCATCGAGGGCTTCCTCGAGCGCGCGGGCACGGTCGGGGCCGGCGAGCTGCCGGACGCCTTCGTCGCCGCGATGGACGACGACCTCGGCACCCCCGCCGCGGTCGCGGTGCTCTACGACACGGTGCGTGAGGGAAACAAGGCGGACGACCCGAAGCCGTTCGCCGCGCAGGTGCTGGCGATGCTCGACGTGCTCGGCCTCCACCCCGCCGACCCCGCCTGGGGTGCCGGCGGCGACGACCAGCGGCTCACCGACGCGGTCGACGCGCTGGTGGCCGGGCTGCTCGAGCAGCGCGCGCAGGCCCGCGCCGACAAGGACTTCGCCACCGCCGACGCGATCCGCGACCGGATCAAGGCGGCCGGCATCGAGGTCGAGGACACCCCCGACGGACCGAAGTGGAGCCTCAGCTAGTGGCAGGGGTTTCGAGACAGGCGCGGAGCGCCTTCCTCAACCACCGAAAAGGACACTGACGTGGCTGGCAATTCACAGCGCAAGGGCGCGATCAAGAAGACCGGCAAGGGCAACCCGACCGCCGGGTCGGGCGGCCGAGTGCGCCGTGGGCTCGAGGGCAAGGGCCCGACGCCGAAGGCGAAGGACCGTGAGTACCACAAGGCCCACAAGGTCGCGAAGCGTGCCGAGAAGGCCGCCGCGACCAAGCCGAAGCGACGCACGTCGAGCGACGCCGAGTGGATCATCGGCCGCAACCCGGTCGTCGAGTCGCTGCGCGAGGGCGTCCCGGTCAACGCGCTGTACGTCGCCGAGGGTGCCGAGCGCGACGGCCGCCTGCGCGAGGCGTTCCAGCTCGCGGCGGACAAGGGCATCAAGCTGCTCGAGGTCACGAAGTCCGAGATGGACCGGATGGTCGGTGGCGGCGTGCACCAGGGCCTGGCCGCGCGGATCCCGGCGTACGAGTACGCCCACGCCGACGACCTGCTCGACGCGGCTGCGGTGAACGCCGAGAAGCCGCTCATCGTCGCGGTCGACCACGTCACCGACCCGCGCAACCTCGGCGCGATCATCCGCAGCGCGGCCGGCTTCGGCGCGCACGGCGTCGTGATCCCCGAGCGACGCTCGGCCGGCATGACCGCCGCCGCCTGGAAGACCAGCGCCGGCGCCGCCGCGCGCATCCCGGTCGCGCAGACGGTCAACCTGACCCGGCAGCTCAAGAGCTACCAGGACGCCGGCTGCATGGTCGTCGGCCTGGCCGCGGACGGCGACGTCAGCCTGCCCGACCTCGACCTGGCCGACGGTCCGCTGGTCGTCGTGGTCGGGTCGGAGGGCGACGGGCTGTCCCGCCTGGTCGCCGAGACGTGCGACCAGCTCGTGTCCATCCCGATGGCCAACCAGCTCGAGTCACTCAACGCGGGTGTCGCCGCCTCGGTGGCGCTCTACGCCATCGCGGAGGCGCGCCGCTGATCGTGCGGGCGATCGTGCGACGACCGCTCCGGATCCTGGCCTACGTCGGGGTCTGGTTCGTCTGTGCGTTCGCGATCACCGCCGCGCTGTTCTTCACGGGCAGCCGGCCGGTCGAGGTCGCCAGCCACGACGCGGTCGTGCGCCCCAACCTCTCCGGCGACGCCGTGCTCCTCACCGGGCCGGTGATCCCCGACGTACGCATCGCCGGCACCGGCGTGGTCGGCGTCGACATCCGGCTGGACAAGACCGACGCCACGTCGACCGACGAGCTGGTGCGCCGCTACGCCTACATCGCCAGCCAGCCCGACGGCCAGGTCGCCCAGGTCGCGGGCGCGCTCGAGGACATGCTGCTCGACGCCGCGCTGCGCGGGGCCGTGCTCGGCTTGGTGCCGGTGGGCGTCTGGGTGCTCGTCGGCGCGCGGCGGCGCCACGAGCTCGCCGCCCGCGTGCACCTGCCACAGCTGGCGATCGTGGCCGGCGCGACCGTCGTGCTGGGCGCGTGCCTCGTGCAGCCGTGGACCGACGACGCGGCTCCCGACGAGGACCTCACGTGGGTGGCGCTCGAGGACTTCCTCGGTCCCCAGGTGCCGGTCCCCGACGGCCTCGAGGACGTCGAGGTGCGCGGCGACGTCACCACCACCCAGACCCGGCGGCTCATCGACAGCGCGATCGAGACCTACGAGAAGAGCAAGGTCTTCTACGCACAGGCGGCCGAGGACGCGGCCGAGCTCGACCTGCGCGAGCCACGCGAGGGCGACACGGTGGTCGCCTTCGTCTCCGATCGGCACGACAACATCGGCATGGACGTCGTGGCGCGGGCGATCTCGGACCGTGCCGGGGCGACCGCCGTCTACGACGGGGGCGACGACACGTCGAACGGCAAGGGCTGGGAGGCGTTCTCGCTCGACTCGGTGTCCGAGGCGTTCAGCGGGCTGGACCGCTGGGCGGTCGCCGGCAACCACGACCACGGCACCTTCGTGCACGACTACCTCGCCGACCAGGGCTGGACGATGCTCGACGGCGAGGTCGTCGACGGACCGGGCGGCACCACCCTGCTCGGCGTCGACGACCCGCGCTCCAGCGGCCTGGGGTCGTGGCGCGACGAGACCGGGCTGAGCTTCGACGAGGTCGAGCAGCGCCTGGCCGACGCGGCCTGCGACGCCGACGAGCGGTTGACGACGATGCTGGTCCACGACGCGAACCTCGGTCGCGAGGCGCTGTCCCGTGGCTGCGTCGACCTCGTGCTCGGCGGGCACCTGCACGTCCGGACCGGCCCCACCCGGGTCGACGGCGAGAACGGCGAGACCGGCTACACGTACACGACCGGCACCACCGGCGGCGCGGCGTACGCCATCGCGATCGGCAGCAAGCCGCGGCGCAACGCCGACGTCAGCCTGGTGACCTACCGCGACGGGCGGCCGGCCGGCATCCAGTGGGTGACGCTGCAGCCGAACGGCGTCTTCCAGGTCGGCTCGTACGTCCCGCTGCGCTTCCCGGACGGCGAGAGCGAGCGGGAGTCCCTCGGCCCCAGCCCCGAGTGAGTGTGGGCCGCGTCACCTTTCGGAACGACCCTCGTTGTGGGGTGGAACACGTTCTCATTCCGGGAGGTTCCCCCGTGGCCAGGCTCGTCCTTCCAGCCCGCGTGCTCGCGGTCGCCGGCGTGTGCCTGGCGCTCGCCGCCTGCGGATCCCAGCTCGAGCCCGAGACGGTGGCCCGGTCCGGAGGTGCGGTCGGCGGCACGACGGGCGGCGTCGGCGGGGTCGATCCCGGGACGGGTGTCCCCGACGGCACCGGCCTGCCCGGCAGCACGGGCGGCCCGGGCACCACCGGGGGATCGGGCAGCTCGATCACCGGCGGGTCGGGCGCAACGACGGGCGGGTCGACGTCGACGGGCGGCGGCGCGACCGGAGGCGCGGGGGGCGGCTCCGGCGGCGAGGGTGGCGGCGGCGGGAAGCAGGGCAGCGGCGACAACGCGGCGGCGGGCGCCGGCGAGGCCGGCAGCTGCGACGGCTTCCAGAACGGGCCGGGCATCACCGACACGACGATCACCATCGCGAACATCTCCGACATCTCCGGCCCCGTGCCCGGCATCTTCGAGGCGGCGCAGCAGGCCGTGCGCGCCTACGCCGAGTACTTCAACTCCACCGGCGACCTCTGCGGCCGCAAGCTCGCCGTCCAGCTCCTCGACAGCCGCGCCGACGCGGGCGCCGACCAGCAGGGCTACACCGCCGCGTGCGAGCAGGCGTTCGCGGCGGTCGGCTCGATGTCGGCCTTCGACTCAGGTGGTGCCGCGACGGCTCAGGGCTGCGGGCTCCCCGACATCCGGTCGACGACGACCACGCCCGAGCGGCGCGACTGCGCCACCTGCTTCGCTGCGCAGGCGGTCGACCCGACGCTCATCAACGGCGCCATGCCGAAGTGGTTCATCCAGAAGTACGCCGACGCCAGCCAGCACGCCGCGCTCCTCTACATCAACGCCGGCGCGGCCGCGGTCAACGCGGAGCTGATGCGCAACGCCTACGGCGCTGCCGGCTGGAAGGTCGACTACTACCAGGGCATCGACGTCGCGGAGTTCAACTACGCGCCCTACGTCCAGCAGCTGAAGGACAAGGGCATCAAGCTGGTCGCCTACCTCGGGCCCTACCAGAACACCGTGAAGCTGCTGCAGGCCATGCAGCAGCAGGGCTACAAGCCGGACGCCTTCTACCAGGACGCCACGATCTACGACCAGCGGTTCGTCGAGGAGGCGGGCGAGCTGGGCAACGGCGTCTTCTCGTGGACGACGACGAAGCTCTTCGACGACTTCAACGTCAAGGAGATGGCGCTCTACCGCTCGTGGCTCGACCAGGTGAAGCCGGGGGCGACCCCCAACTTCTACGGGCTCTACGCCTGGTCGGCGGCTCGGCTCTTCGTCGAGCAGGCGGTCGGCCTCGGCGGCAAGCTCAACCGTGAGTCGCTCGTCAGTTCTCTCGCCGGGGTCAAGGATTGGACCGGCAACGGGCTGCACGTCCCGCAGCAGGTCGGCGCGAAGGTGACCGCGAACTGCGGAGCGATGATCCAGCTGAACGACGGCGCGTGGTCGCAGGTGTCCGAGGGCGAGTACCTCTGCGGCGACCTGGTCAAGGGCGGGTAGGCCGCGATGGGCACGATCGTCTCGTTCACGATCCTCGGCCTCTTCACGGGCGCGGCGTACGCCATCGCCGCCAGCGGACTGGTGCTCACCTACACGACCACCCGGGTCTTCAACATCGCCCACGGCGCCTTCGGCATGGTGATGGCCTTCGCCTTCTGGGACTTCAGCCAGCGCCAGGGCATGCCGACGTGGCTGTCCCTCGTGCTCGTGCTGGGAGTGGTCGCGCCGGCGACCGGCTGGTTCGTGCAGCGGTTCGTCACGCGCGGCCTTGGCGACGCCCCGGTCAGCGTCTCGCTGGTGGTGACCGTCGGACTCTTCGTCGGCCTGATCGGCCTGGCGCAGTACGTCTGGCCGCCCGAGCCGCGCACGCTGCCGCCGTTCCTGCCCGACAAGGGGATCGCGATCGGCGACACCTACGTCACCGCCCACCAGATCATCACGATCGCGCTCTCGGTCGCAGTGGCTGCGCTGCTCTACCTGCTGCTCAACCGCACCCGCATCGGCACCGCGATGCGCGCGTCGGTCGACAACCCCGTGCTGCTGCGGCTGTTCGGCGGCAACCCCGACCGGGTCGCCTCGCTGTCGTGGGCGATCGGCATCTCGCTCGCCGCCCTGGCCGGCATCCTGCTGACACCGGTGATCGGGCTCTCCTACTACGACCTGACGCTGCTGGTGATCAACGCGTACGCCGCGGCGATGCTCGGCAGGCTCAAGAGCCTGCCGCTGACCTTCGTCGGCGCGATGGGGCTCGGCATCCTCCAGTCGTTCGCGGTCGCCTACCTGCCGACCGAGGGCAGCCTCGCCGGGCTGCGCGCGGTCGTGCCCGCGCTCTTCCTCTTCGTCGTGATCATCGCGATGCCCCAGGCGCAGCTGCGGATCGGCCAGGTCAAGGGCATCGTGTCCGCGCCCGTCCCGTCGCTCCGGCGCTCGGCCGGGTCGGGGGTCGTGCTGCTCGGACTGGTGCTCGTGCTGGCGGCCGCCATGTCCGACTCGCGCCTGCTGCTGGTCGGCACCGCCGCGACGTACGCGATGGTGATGCTGTCCCTGGTGCTGCTGACCGGGTACGGCGGCCACGTCTCGCTCGCCCAGTTCACGTTCGCCGGCGTGGGCGCCCTGTCCTACGCCAAGCTCGACCAGCCCACGCTCTACGGGCTCTTCCTCTCCGCGCTGATCGCCGGGGCCGTCGGTGCGCTCGTCGCCCTGCCGGTGCTGCGGCTGACCGGGCTCTACCTGGCGCTCTCGACGCTGGCCTTCGGCGTGCTGATGGACAAGATGGTCTTCCAGGCCGAGTTCGCGTTCGGCTACAACGGCGCGCTCCAGGCGGAGCGCCTGTCGCTGCTCGGGGTCTCGATCTCGTCGATCGCGGGCTACGTCGTCGTGATGACCGTCTTCTTCGTGCTGATGGGGATCGGCCTGCTCGTGCTGCGCCGCGGCGTGCTCGGGCGCCTGCTGATCGCGATGCGCGACAGCCCGGCCGCGTGCGGCACGCTCGGCCTCGACCTGCGGTGGTTCCGGGTCGCGCTCTTCGGCCTCTCGGCCGCCATGGCCGGCCTCGCCGGCGCGCTCTTCGCCGGGCTGCGCGGCACGATCGGCGCGGCCGACTTCCAGCTCTTCAACAGCCTGCCCCTGCTGCTGCTCGCCGTGGTCTGCGGGGTCACGTCGGTGTCCGGTGCCGCGCTCGGCGGCGTGGGCCTGATGCTGCTGCCGGTGCTGCAGAGCTCGCGTCCCGAGCTCGCGGGCCTGGTCTTCGCGGTGCTCGGCTTCGGCGCCGTCGCGCTGGGCCGGGACCCCAACGGGCTCGCCAACCTCGCGTTCGGCCTGGGCCGCCGGCTCGAGCACCGCTTCGGCGACACCGTGCGCCGCGCCGTACCCCTGCTGCCGCTGCCGCGCGACCGCGCGGCGAGCGACGACGACACCGCCGTCCCGCTGATGGAGGACCTGCAGGAGGTGGGCGCGCATGCCGCTGCTCGAGGTTGAGGACGTCGTCGTCCAGTTCGGTGGCGTGACCGCGGTCGACCACGCGAGCTTCGTCGCCGAGGCGGGCCGGATCACCGGCCTGATCGGGCCCAATGGCGCCGGCAAGACCACCTGCTTCAACGTGATCAGCGGGCTGCAGAAGCCCGACCACGGCAAGGTCCGGTTCAACGGCCACGCGATCACCCGGCTGCCCGTGCACCGGCGCGGCCGCCGCGGGATGGGTCGCACGTTCCAGCGGCTCGAGGCGTTCGGGTCGCTCTCGGTGCGCGACAACGTGCGGGTCGCGCGCGACATCCACCGCGGGCTCGCCGGGCTGGTGCGCCCGTCCCGGGCCGACGTCGACGGCCTGCTCGAGCGCGTGGGCATCGCGGCGTACGCCGACGAGCGCGCCGACTCGATCCCCACCGGCACCGCCCGGCTGCTCGAGCTCGCGCGCTGCCTGGCCTGCGACCCCCGGCTGCTCCTCCTCGACGAGCCGTCCTCCGGCCTCGACGAGACCGAGACGGAAGCGTTCGGTGTGCTGCTCGCCGAGCTCGCCGCGGAAGGGCGCGGGGTCCTCATGGTCGAGCACGACATGAGCCTGGTGATGGCGGTCTGCGACGACATCCACGTGCTCGACTTCGGCCGGGTGATCGCGTCCGGCCCGCCGGCCGAGATCCGCGCGAATCCCGAGGTGCAGAAGGCCTACCTCGGCTATGCCGACGAGGGCGACCACACCCAGGAGATCGAGGCAGTCCGATGAGCGTTCCCATTCTGGAGATCGTGGGGCTGCACGCGGCGTACGGCCGGATCGAGGTGCTGCGCGGCGTCGACCTGCGCGTGCCGAAGGGCGCGGTCGTGGCGCTGCTCGGGCCCAACGGCGCCGGAAAGTCCACGCTGGTCAAGGTCGTCAGCGGCCAGAAGAAGGCGACCTCGGGCGACATCCACCTCGGGGGCGTCCACGTGCAGGACGCCCGACCCGAGCAGCTCGCCCGGCTCGGCCTGTGCACGGTGCCCGAGGGGCGGTCGGTCTTCCCCAACCTGACCGTCGAGGAGAACCTCACGCTGATGTCCTACGCCGGGGTCGGCGTCGACGCGGTGCTCGAGACGGCGTACACCTACTTCCCGCGGCTGCACCAGCGCCGCCACCAGCTCGCCGGCACCATGTCGGGCGGCGAGCAGCAGATGCTCGCGATGTCGCGGGCGCTGGCCTCCGATCCCGCACTGCTGCTGCTCGACGAGCTGTCGATGGGCCTCGCGCCGCTGATCGTCGACGAGCTCTACGAGACCGTCGCGCAGATCGCGCAGAGCGGCGTCTCGATCCTCTGCATCGAGCAGTTCGCGCGTACGGCGCTGCGGGTCTCCGACTACGCGGCCGTGATGACCGGGGGACGGATCGTCGCCACCGGTGAGCCCGCAGAGGTCCTCGACACGATGTCCGACGTCATCCTCGGAGGCGCAGCATGAAGCCCAGGCAGATCCTGGTCCCACTGGCCGCGGCGGCGATCACCGGGACGATGCTCCCGCTCGCACCGGCTTCGGGTGCGCCGGCGCCCGCCGACGCGAAGGCGGCGTTCGGCGGCTTCACCGCCGAGGCCTGGGCGGCGCCGGTGAAGATCGAGCTCTACGAGCCGACGATCCCGATCCCCGCCAACCCGCAGCTCGAGCTCGAGCTGGGCTACTCGACCGTCGAGGCGGACTCCGGAAGCTCCCAGGGTCGGGCCAGCTGGCTCTGGCCCGGCGACCCGGTGGGCGAGGGCATGAAGACGTTCGTCGAGCAGATCGGCCTACCGCCGCAGCTCGGCGAGAACGGCTACCCCGTGCAGGTCAACGCCGCGCAGCCGAGCGGCGAGGCGGCCCAGGCGGACGAGCCGTTCCCCGGTGCCGTGATGCGCACCAGCGCGGCGGACGACACGACCCTCGCCCAGGTCGGGTACTCGCCAGACGGGGCGGTCGGCGACGGCAGCGACGTGGCCGGGCAGGCCGGTGGGGGCGAGGACGGGGGCGCAGGCACGCCCGGCGCACCCGCCCTCCCGGGGGTCCCGGGCCTTCCCGGGATCCCCGGACTGACCGGGCTGCCCACCGACCTCGGCGGGCTGCAGGAGTTCGGGCAGGCGATCACCGGCTCGGTCGGCCTGCCGGACCCGCTCGCACCCGCGCCGGCCGCCGCGCAGGACCCGGCGGCACCGGCGCCGGCCGAGCCGGGAGCGCCCGCGGTGCCGGGGCTGCCGCCCGAGCTCGCGGCCCTCGTCGACGTCGAGGGCTACGCCTCCTCCAGCAAGACGGTGCGCACCCCGGCCGGTGTGGTGAGCACCGCCCGGTCCGCGCTCGGCGAGGTCTCGCTGCTCGGCGGCGTGGTCAGGCTGCACGGCCTCGTCGTCACCAGCGTCAGCTCCAGCGACGGCACGACCGGCACGCCCCGGGGCAAGGCCCGCATCGGCGGCATGACGGTGGCGGGACAGGAGTTCGGCTTCGGCCCCGACGGGCTCGTGGCGGCCGGACAGGCCAGCGCCCTTCCGGCGATGCCGGACCAGCTGGTCCAGGCGCTCGACCAGCTCGGCGTACACCTCGAGCTGCCGGCTCCCGAGCTCGCCCAGGTCAAGGACAAGGCCGAGAGCGAGCTCGCCGGGATGCGGCTCGAGCTCGACCTCGGCAAGGTCCTGACCCAGCTCGACGCGATCCCGCTCGACAGCATCATCGGGGCGATCCCGAGCCAGGCCGGCGAGCTCAAGAACCTGCTGCAGGCCGCTGCGGGGCTCTCGTCCCGGGTGGTGCTCACCCTGGGCAACGCGGCCACCACGGTCGACACCGTCCAGCGCATCCAGATCCCCGTCGAGCTGCCGCCCGACGACGCCGCCGGCGACGAGGCGCCGGGCGGCTCGAAGGGCGACGGTGGCGGCGCCGCCGCGGCTCCGCCCGGCGGCACCGGCGGGACGCCTCCGGCCGGCGGTGCCTCGACGCCCGGCACGGCCGGCGCACCAGCGGCTGCGGGCGGCGACGCACCGGCAGCAGGCGACCTCGGAGGCGCCGCGCTCACCGGCTCGGGCCTGCCGCCCCTCTACTCGATCCCCGGCGCGATCCTCGTCGGCGGCCTCGCCCTCGGCGCCCTCGGCGGCTCCTGGCTGCGGCGCGCCGGCGTGCTCGCCCTCGGCGGCGCCGGGTCCTGCTCCCACGGCCTCGACCGGGGCCTCCCCGACCTGCGAAAGGCCCGCTGATGACCACCCTGAACACCCACGCGTCGCCCGGCCCCGCGACCTCGCAGCAGCTCTCCATCGCGCTGCCCCGCGCGGGCGGCAGCTCCTCCGGTTCCGGGGCGGCTCCGCTCCGGGACAACCACTACCAGCTTCTCCAGCTGGTGCTGTTCTGGGCCGGCGCGATCCTGCTCCCGCTCGGCCTCGTGGTGATCGTGCTGGGCTGGTACGGCGCGGCGAACACGCCGTACCAGTACGACCAGCTGTCCTACCTCGTCTCCGGCGGCCTCCTCGGCCTCGGCCTGACCTTCGCCGGCGGGTTCCTGTACTTCGGCGCGTGGCTCGCCCGGATCGCGTCCGACAACCGCGAGTCGGCCCGCCGGCTCGCCGACACCCTGCTCGTGCTCGCCGACGTCACGTCGCGCGCGGCGACGACCACCGACGGCGTCGACACGTCCGGCCTCCCCGTCACCGCCGGCGACGGCACCACCCTGCACCGCCGCGACTGCGCCCTCATCGCCCACCGCGACGACCTGCACCCCGTCGGCGAGGCCAACGGCCACCTCACGCCCTGCCGGGTCTGCAGGCCCTGATCCCCCGCGCGTCTCACTCCCGGTCCCGCGCCATCAGGTCGTCCCACGTCTCGCGGCGGACTACGAGCCGGGCGCGCCCCTCCCGCGCGAACACGACAGGGATCCGGCGAGTGCCGTTGTAGTTGTTGGCCATCGTGAAGCAGTAGGCCCCGGTGGCCGCGACGGCCAGCACGTCGCCCACCGCGGGGCTGGACAGGTCCGTCCCGTCGATGAGCACGTCACCGCTCTCGCAGTGCCGACCGACGACGGTGACACGCTCGACCCCGACGCCGTCGAATCGACCCACGATGCCCGCCTCGAACCGCTGACCGAAGAGCGCCACCTCGAGGTTGTCGCCCATCCCGCCGTCGACGGCGACGAACGTGACCGCCCCCCGTTTGACGGTGGTGACCCGGTAGAGCGTGCTTGCTGACTCGGCGACCATGCTGCGGCCGGGCTCGATGATGATCTGTGCGTCGGCCGGAAGGTGCTGCCGCGCCGCACCGACCAGCGCATCGAGGTAGGCGCCGACGGTCGGCGGGTCGTCCGACCAGGTGTACCGCGCGCCCAGGCCCCCACCCAGGTCGTAGACCGGGAACTCGCCGAGGGCGGCAAGGGGCGCAACCGACGCGGCAAACGGCTCCACGTCGAGGATCTGGGATCCGACGTGGACGTGCAGTCCCCGCATGGCGAGCTTCGCGCTCTGCTCGATCCGCCGGATCAGGGGCCTCGCGTCCTCGGGGACGAGACCGAACTTGGAGCCCGCGTGGCCGGTCAGCACGTGGCTGTGCGTGTCCGCGGTGACGCCGGGGATGATCCGCACCAGCACGTCCTGGGTCGCGCCATCGAGGACGGCCGCCTCGAGCCGGTCGACGTCGTCGGGGTTGTCGACCACGACCAGGCCGACGTGGTGCTCCAGCGCGATGCCTATCTCCTCGCCCGTCTTGGCGTTGCCGTGCAGCACCATCAGTGCCGGGTCCGCACCTGCCTTCAGGGCGGTCAGCACCTCGCCCCCACCAGCCACGTCGAGCCCCAGCCCCTCCTCGACCATCACTCGCTGCACGGCGGTGCACGGAAAGGCCTTGGAAGCGAAGACGACCCGCGAGCTCTCCCAGCGGTCGGCCAGCTCGGCGACGTACTCACGCGCCCGAGCCCGCAGCGCATCCTCGGCGACCACGAGCACCGGCGTCCCGAACTCGCCGGCCAGGTCGTCGGCACGGCAACCGCCGATCGTCAGGATGCCGTCAGGGTCGAGCTCGCTGCCCGGCGGGAACAGCTGCAGCAGGTGGTCGGCCTCGGGCATGGGCGATCAGGTCCTGGCTGCCCTTCCGGCGAGCTCCTCCGCCCGGGCGCGCGGCATCACCACGACCGGCACCGGCGAGTGGCGCAGTATCTTGGTCGCCCGCGAGCCGAGGAACACCTGCGCGATCGGCCCGAGCGTGCTCGACCCCATCACCATGATGTCGCCGTCGTGCCAGCCGAGGTCGTCGAGTGCCTCCCCCCAGTCGTTCCCGCGACCGGTCACGATCTCGACGTCGCTGGGTCTCGCCTCGAGCTGCTTCACCTGGTCGAGGGCGGCATCCGCCGCCTTCCTGACCTCGCGCGACCACTCCTGGAACACCTGGTCCTCGGAGTCGGCGCCGAGCCGCGTCGTGTACGGCGGCCGCGACCACACGGCGAGCGACGCGATCCGCATCGTCGCACTCACCTGCGCCGCGACGGAGGCCGCCGCGACCACGAGCTGACCCGCGCTGCCCGACCCGCCGAAGGCCGCCGTCACGCGGGTGATCCTGGCGTCGGGCGCGGCGCGGTACCCACGGGTGGCGAGCGCGACCGAGACCGGCGAGCTGTGCAGCAGCCGGTCCGTCACGCTGCCGAGGGCGACGTGCCCGAAGCCACCGGCCGACGACGACCCGAGCACGATCAGGCTGGCCGCGTGCTGCCCGGCGAGCTCGAGGATGCCGGCCGGAGCCGAACGCGCGCTGTGCCGGACGAACGTGGCCGGCACGTCGTCCGGGAGGTTGCTCCGGGCCGTCTCGAGCGCCCAGTCCGCCGTCCGGTCCAGCTCCTCGCGGTACTCGGCGTCGACACGCGCCATCCCGGGGGCCCAGGGAGCCGGAACGACGCAGCAGACCACGAGGTCGTCGCCGGCCGAGCGCGCCAGCGTCGCAGCAAGGCGCAGGGCTCCCTTCCCGCGTTCGTCGGGCGCGTGACCCACGATCATCGTCACGGCGTGCTCCTAGTCGTGGATCAGCCCGACGTGCTCGTGCCGACCCAGGTGCGAATGCCTGAACCCGTAGACGGCGTACCAGATCAGCGCCACGCCCACCCAGATCAGGAACACCCAGATGGTGACGACGCGGAGGTCCTGGATGATCCAGATGCAGCCGGCGATCGACAGGATCGGGGTCACCGGGTAGCCCGGCACCTTGAAGCCACGGGGCAGCTCGGGGTGGGTCCGCCGCAACACGATCACGCCGATCGAGACGACCAGGAACGCCACCAGGGTGCCGATGCTCGTCATCTCGGCGAGGAAGTCGATGGGGATCAACCCGGCCAGCAGTGCGATGACCACGGCGACGATGACCGTGTTGGGCACGGGCGTGAGCGTGCGCGGGTTCACCTTGTGGAACAGCTCGGGCAGCATGCCGTCGCGCGACATCGCGAACAGGATCCGGGTCTGGCCGTAGAGCACCACCAACGTGACGCTGAAGATCGAGACGACGGCGCCGGCGGCCAGGACGGTGGCCGGCCAGGACGACCCGGTCACGTCCTCGAGGATGGCTGCCAGCCCGGCCTCCTGACCTTCGAAGTCGGTGTAGGGCTGGGCTGCGACCGCGACCACCGACACGAGGATGTAGAGGGTCGTGACGGTCACCAGGGCGATCAGGATCGCGAGCGGCAGGTTCCGCCTGGGGTTCTTCACCTCCTCGCCGGCCGTCGACACGGCGTCGAGACCGATGTAGGAGAAGAAGATGATGCCCGCCGCCGACGTGATGCCGTTCAGGCCGAACGGCGAGAACGGCGTCAGGTTGTCGCTGTCCCAGCCCGCGATCCCGATGACGATGAACATCACGAGGATGCCGATCTTGATCAGCACCATGATGGCGTTGGTCTTCGCGGACTCGCTCGCCCCGCGGATCAGGAGCAGCGCGCACAGCACCACGAGGATCACGGCCGGCAGGTTGAAGACGCCGCCCTGCTCCGGCGCCTGGGACAGGCTGTCGGGGATCGTGAACCCGAAGACGTTGTCGAAGAACTCGTTGAGGTACTGCGACCAGCCGACGGCGACGGCAGCGGCGGACACGCCGTACTCCAGGAGCAGGCAGGCGGCGACGCCCACGGCCGGCAGCTCGCCCAGGGTCGCATAGGCGTACGAGTACGACGAGCCCGAGACCGGGACGGCGCTGGCGAGCTCGGCGTAGCAGATGGCAGTGAGGCCGGCCACCACGCCCGCGAGCACGAACGACCAGATCACCGCCGGCCCGGCGACCGGGACGGCTTCGGACAGCACGAAGAAGATGCCGGTGCCAATCGTGGCGCCCACGCCGAACATCGACAGCTGGAACAGCCCGATCGTCCGGGCCAGCTCGCTCTGGCCCGAGTCGCTTCCCGTCTCCTCGGCCATCTCTGGCACCGGCTTGCGACGGAACAGCTGCTGCACAGTCGGCATGACGCCCTCCCCGGGGCGGGAGGGCCAGGGAACCGCACCGACTCGCCCGTCTCGGAGTCTGGCACCGACAGGGGCGAGATGGGAATACGAACCCCGTCTAGTGGGCGCCCAGCGCCGCGGCCAGCAGCCGCCGCAGCACGCCCAGCTGGACGCGCATGTGCTCGGTCGATCCCGTCGCCCGGCAGAGCAGGAACGCGCCCTCGAAGGTGACGAACACGTGGTCCGCGAGCGCCTCCGCGTCGTCCAGGCCGGCCGCCGTCAGCAGGACGGCGATCTCGCGACGCCACGTCGTGATCGCGTGGGCGACGAGGTCGGCCGTGCCGTCGCTCATCAGCTGGCGCTCGGTGAGCACGGCGACGTAGAGGCAGTTGCTCTGCGCGGACATGACCTCGTCGGCGTGGTCCTCGTAGTACCGCACGAACGCGAGCACCCGCTCCGCAGGATCGTCGACCTCGGCAGTCGCGTCCAGGCCCGCCTGCAGCTGCCCGATGTCCGCCTCGACGTACCGCTCCGTGAGCGCCCGGGCGAGGTCGTGCTTGGAGTCGAAGTGGTGGAAGAAGGCCCCCTTCGACGTCCCCGCGGCCTTCAGCATCTGGTCGACCGAGGTGGCGGCGAAGCCGTTCTCGATGACCAGGTCCTGGGCGGCGTCGAGGATGCGCGCTCGGTTGACGGTCCCGTCCTTCGGCATAAGCCCTTGATACCAGACCAAATGGTCTGTTACAAAACAGACCATCCAGTCTGTTTCCGATCCAGGAGCCTTGCCATGTCCCTCCAGCACACCCTCCCGGCCGCCGGCTACGTCAGCGACGGCGGCCTGGAGACCGACCTGATCTTCCATCGCGGCGTCGACCTGCCCGAGTTCGCGTCGTTCCCGCTCGTCGAGGACGACGCAGGCCGGGCCCTGCTCCGCGCCTACTACGACGGGTACGCCGACGTCGCCCGCCGGGCCGGCGCCGGGCTCACGCTCGAGTCACCGACCTGGCGGGCCAACACCGACTGGGGCGCCCGCGTCGGCTACGACGCCGCCGCGCTCGATCGGGCCAACACGGCCGCGGTCGCGTTCCTCCAGGAGCTCCGCGCGGGGTACGGCGACGTCGCCGACGTCCGGATCATCGGAGCCATCGGGCCGCGCGGCGACGGGTACGTCGCGGGCGAGCGCGCCGACGCGGACGAGGCGGCCGACTACCACCGGCCCCAGGTCGAGACGTTCGCGCGGGCCGGCGCCGACCTGGTCGCGTCGTACACGCTCACGGGGGTCGAGGAGGGTATCGGCGTGGCCCGGGCGGCGCGGAGCGCGGGGATCCCCGTGCTGGTCGGGTTCACCGTCGAGACCGACGGCCGCCTGCCCGACGGCACGCCGCTCCGCGACGCGATCGAGCGGGTCGACGCCGCCGACGCGCCCGACGGGTTCGTGGTCAACTGCGCCCACCCCACCCACATCGCACCGGGACTGACCGGCGGCGACTGGCTCGCGCGCATCGTGCAGGTCAACCCGAACGCCTCCACGCAGACGCACGCCGAGCTCGACGCCGCCGAGGAGCTGGACGAGGGCGACCTCGGCCTGCTCCGGTCGTCGTACGACGAGCTGCGGCCGGTGCTTCCCGCGCTCCGGGTCGTCGGCGGCTGCTGCGGCACGGACGCCCGCCACGTCGCGGCGCTCTGGGGCGTCTGACCCGCCTCAGTCGTCGTCGGAGGCGACCTTCTCCTCGGGTCGCTTGACCAGGAAGTTGTCGATGTAGTCGCGGGCGGTCTCGAAGATGCTGATCTCGTGGCCGGCCCGCTCGGAGAGGTACCACCGGTGCACGAGGATCTCGTGGAAGAGCTCCGCGGGCTCGAGCTTGCCGCGGGCGCTGGGCGGCACCATCGCCATGATCGGCTCGTAGACCTCGGTCAGCCAGTGGTTGGCGACCAGCTGACGGTCCTCCCGGCCCAGGTCGAGGTGGGCGGTGAACGACGCGATGTCGTTGAGCATCCGGCGTGCCTGACCGTCCTCGACGTTCAGGCCGGTCAGCGCCTGCAGCTCGCGCCGGTGGTGGCCCTCCTCGACGACCTTCGGCTGGATGTGGACCTTGTCGCCGTCCCAGTCGGTCACGATGTCGAGCTCGTCGACGTCGAAGCCGAGGTCGTTGAGGCGCTCCACGCGCTGCTCGATGCGCCACATCTCGGTGGTCGAGAACTCCTCGGCCTCGGTGAGCTCCGACCACAGCGCGTCGTACCTCTCGCGCAGCATCTCGACGATGTCGAGCGCCTGCACCTCGTGGTCGAGGGACTCGCTGGCCTGGAGGTCGAGCAGCTCGGCGAAGACGTTCTCGCCGGCGACGTTCAGGTCGTGCTCGCGCAGCCGGTCGGACAGCGACGTCTTGAGCTCGCCGGTCTCGGCGTCGACGAGGTACGCCGCGAAGCCGCCCGCGCTGCGGCGGAACAGCACGTTGGAGAGCGACACGTCGCCCCAGTAGAAGTCGGCCAGGTGCAGCCGCACGAGCAGCACCACCATCGCGTCGACGAGCGACGGGAGGTTGTCGGCGGTCAGGCCGTGGGAGAACAGGCTGCGGTAGGGCAGCGAGAACTGCAGGTGCTGGGTGAGCAGCGCCGCCGGGAGCTCCTCGCCGTTCTCGTCGACGCGGCCGGTGACCACGCCCTGCGGCACGACGGCGGGCAGCCCGATCCGCTGGAGGTCGCGCAGCATGCGGTACTCGCGGAACGCGATCGCCTCGACGGTCTCCTTGACCGCGTAGGTGTTCTCGCCCAGCCGGATGATCCGCACGACGTGGCGCGAGAGCCCGCGGGGGAGCGGCACGACGTGCTCGGTCCACTCCTCGAGCGGGGTCGACCAGGGCAGCCCGAGGAGCGCGGGGTCGGGTCGGTTGGCGACGATGCGGAGTGCCACGGCACCAACGCTAGAGGCTCCACAGCGAGAACGTCGGCCCGTCGACCGCCGGCAGCGTGACGACGCCGTCACGTTCGACCAGGTCGCCGTCGGTGCCGGTCGTGTGCAGCAGCGAGCCGTCGCCGAACCCGAGCCGACCGGCGTCGAGGTCGACAGCGGCAGTGGCGTCCCGGCGGGCGGCGACGAGAACCGAGCCGGACGGGTGCTCGCGCACGTAGACCAGCGCGTCGTCGTCGACGTGCGCCCAGCGCAGGCCTCCGCGGCGCAGCGCCTCCGTCGCGTGGCGCAGCCGCGCCAGCCCGGCGTACGTCGCGAGCGTCTCGTCGTCCCACGCGCCCGGGCTGTCCCAGGGGAACGGGCGCCGCGAGTCCTCGCCGAGCACGCCCTCGAGGCCGATCTCGTCGCCCGCGAAGAGCATCGGCACGCCCGGCAGCGTGAACTGCAGTCCGGCGGCCACGCGGTGCACCGCACCCGAGCCGACGACGGTGCGGATCCGGGCGCTGTCGTGGGAGCCGAGGATGTTCCAGGAGCAGGTGGTCGCCCGCCAGCCGTAGCGGCCCTGCCACTCACGCAGGCTGCGCACGAGGCTGCCGCCGGGGCGCCGCGGCACCGGCACCGGTCGCCCGAACGCCCGCGCCGACGAGTCCGGGTCGCGCAGCCACGACCAGACCGGCCAGGAGAAGCCGGAGTAGTTCATGGTGCCGTGCCACCCGTCGCCGTCGAGGTCTGTCGAGGCGTCGTGGTTGTGCTCGCCGATCACGAAGGCGTCGGCACGCTCGGCCTGCGCGGTGCGGCGTACCAGGCGCGCGACCTCGTGGTTGACGTCGGTCGTGCCCAGGCGGCCGGTCATGTTGGCGACATCGACCCGCCAGCCGTCGAGGTCGAACGGCGGGCGCAGCCAGCGCGCGACCACGGAGTCCGGCCCGTCGACCATCGCCGCGCGGAGAGCGGGATCGGCGTGGTTGAGCTTCGGCAGCGTGCCGTGACCCATCCAGCACTCGTAGGAGCCGTCGGGCAGGAAGTAGTAGAACGACCGCGCGGGCGCGCCCTCGACGTCGCGCGCGGCGACGAACCACTCGTGGGTGTCGCCGGTGTGGTTGGTCGTGAGGTCGCCGAGGATGCGCCAGCCGCGCTCGTGGACGGCTGTCGCGAGCCGGACGTACGCCGCGTCGCCGCCGAGCAGCGGGTCGACCGACTCGAACGTCGAGGCGTTGTAGCGGTGGTTGCTCTCGCCGGGGAAGACCGGCGTCGTGTAGACGACGCTCACGCCGAGCTCGGCGAGGTGGTCGAGTCGCTCGGTGATGCCGTCGAGGTCGCCGCCGTAGAACTGCAGGGGCGTGCGCGGGTCGAAGCCCTCGAACACCACCTCGTCGTCCCACCCGGCCGGCACCGCCCACGCCGGGACCTCGCGCTCGTCGGCCGCCGCCGAGCGGGCGAAGCGGTCCGGGAAGACCTGGTAGACGACCGCGTCGCGCGCCCAGTCGGGCGGCGCGTCGTGGGAGCTGAGCCGGAAGTCGAACGCGTCGGGCGGGTCGTGGTCGACGACCCCCGTCGCCGTCAGCCAGCGCTGGCCGTCGGGGCCGTGGAGCAGGAAGCGGTAGTGGGTCACGGGGTTGTGCACCGGCAGCTCGCCCTCCCACCAGACGGCGTGCTCGTCGTGCCCGTCGTGCCCGTCATGCCGGGTGCGGGCGCAGGGGTGGTACGTCGGCTCCGCGTCGTACGTCGTCCGCAGCCAGACCTGCTCCACGGGGTCGGTGGGGTCGGTCCTCAGTCGGACCGTGACGACGGAGCCGGGTGCCGGCGCCTCGTCGTTGACGTACATCGGGGAGCCGTCGTGGTGCGGCTCGCGGAGCAACGTCATCGGGCGGCTCCGCGGGGCTCGAGGAACACCGGCCCGGGGCCGAACGCCGCCATCTCGTCGCCGGGGTTGCTCAGCGCGCAGGTCTTGAGGCTCAGGCAGCCGCAGCCGATGCAGCTGTCGAGGCGGTCGCGCAGCCGCTCGATCCGCTCGATCTGCTCGTCCAGCCGCGGCCGCCAGGCGAGGCTCAGCCGGTGCCAGTCGGACTTCGTCGGCGTCCGGCCGTCGGGCAGCGTCGCCAGCGCCTCGCCGATCTCCTCGAGGGTCAGCCCGACGCGCTGCGCCGTACGGATGAACGCGATGCGGCGCAGCGTCGACTGTGCGTACCGTCGCTGGTTGCCGGCCGTCCGGACCGACGAGATCAGGCCGCGGGACTCGTAGAACCGGATCGCCGAGGTCGCCACCCCGGCGCGCTCGGCCAGGTGGCCGATGGTCAGCTGCGTCATGCGCCCAGCCTTCCCGAACTTCAACCATCGTTCAAGTTTTGGGATAGTCCGTCACGTTCTGGTCGCCCTCCACGGCCGATCGGCGACCAGAAGGTGACGGACTATCCCAATAGAACGCGTTCTAGTACCGTCCCGCTCGTGCAGCAGTCGAACCAGCCCGGCAGTCGTGTCGTCGTCATCACCGGGGCCGCGTCCGGCATCGGCTACGCCACGGCGGAGCTCTTCCGCGACCTCGGCGACACCGTCTACGGGCTCGACATCAACCCGACGGTCCCCGTCGGCGTGACGTACGTCGAGTGCAACGTCGGTGACAAGGCCGCCGTCGACGCGGCGATCGCGACCTGTGCGGCCGAGGGGCGCATCGACGTGCTGGCGAACGTCGCCGGCATCGTGCAGTTCGGCCGCATCGAGACCGTGACCGAGGCCGAGTGGGACCGGGTGCACGCGGTAGACCTCCGTGGCCCGTTCTTCCTGATCCAGGCCGCACTGCCGCACCTCCGCGCCTGCACCGGCACGATCGTCAACGTCTCGTCCGTCGCCGGCAACGCGCCGCAGCCATACGCCACGGCGTACGCCGCCGCCAAGGGCGGGCTCACCCAGCTCACGAAGGCGCTCGCGCTCGAGCTGTCGCCCGAGGGCATCCGCGTCAACGCGATCTGCCCCGGCACCGTCGACACCCCGATCGTCGAGCAGGTCTTCCACAAGATCACCGACGACCTCGACACCCGCGTCGCCGACCGGCTGATGATGATGCTCCCGGGCGGCGCCATCAAGCCGGCCGAGATCGGCGAGACCATCGTCTGGCTCGCCTCCCCGGCCGCCCGGATGATCACCGGCGCGGTCATCGCCCACGACGGCGGCATGAGCTGACCCATCAACTAGCATGTGCGCGCTGCCGGTGTAGCTCAGTTGGTAGAGCGCCTCTCTTGTAAAGAGGATGTCGCGGGTTCGACTCCTGTCACCGGCTCTTCGCGATCAGTCGTCCCCGAGCCGGTCCGACTGATCGGCACCTCTTCCCAATCGGCCCCCGACGGAGGACGCTGACAAGGGAACGGCCTTCGCGACGGAGGTGCATCGTGACCACAACCGTGGCCCGCTTCCCGGCCCAGTCCGCGCCCTGCGGAAAGTCCCACGATGGCGAGAGCGTGACGACCACCGACCTCCAGGGGCTGATCACCGAGGACCGCCGGTACTCGTGCGGATGCCGGACCACCAAGGAGGAGTTCCACGACGGCAGCGTCCACCTCATGGTGGTGAGCCACCACGGGAAGGTGCTGCTCGACGAGGAGCTGCGCGGTGAGTGACGGCCTTGTACGCGCCGCCCATGACGTGCTGATCGTGGGCGGCGGCGCTGCAGGCCTGCGGGCGGCGATCGCGATCGCGGAGACCGACCCGCAGCTCGACGTGGCCGTGATCTCCAAGGTCTACCCGATGCGCAGCCACACGGTGTCCGCCGAGGGCGGCGCCGCGGGGGTCATCGCGGACGGCGACACCCTCGACGAGCACTGCTACGACACGGTCTCGGGCAGCGACTGGCTCGGCGACCAGGACGCGATCGAGGCGTTCGTCCGCGAGGCTCCCCGTGAGCTCTTGCAGCTCGAGCACTGGGGCTGCCCCTGGAGCCGGCAGCCGGACGGCCACGTCGCGGTGCGGGCCTTCGGCGGCATGAAGAAGAAGCGCACCTGGTTCGCCGCCGACAAGACCGGGTTCCACATGCTCCACTCCCTGTTCCAGACGACGCTCAAGTACCGGGAGGTCACGCGGTACGACGAGGTCTTCGTCACCCGCCTCCTCGTCGACGACGGGCGGGTGCACGGGGCGGTCGCGATCGGCCTGTTCACGGGGAAGATCCAGGCGGTCGCCGCGAAGGCGGTGATCCTCTGCACGGGCGGGTGCGGCAAGGTCTTCCCGTTCACCACCAACGCCAACATCAACACGGGCGACGGCATGTCCCTCGCCTACCGCACCGGCGCCCCGCTCAAGGACATGGAGTTCGTCCAGTACCACCCGACCGGCCTGCCGTTCACCGGCATCCTGATCACCGAGGCGACGCGGGCCGAGGGCGGTTGGCTGCTGAACAAGGACGGCTACCGCTACCTCCAGGACTACGACCTCGGGAAGCCGTCGCCGACCCCCGAGCTGCGGAGCATGGAGCTCGGCCCCCGCGACCGGCTCTCCCAGGCCTTCGTCCACGAGGTCGAGAAGGGCCGCACGTCCGACTCGCCGTACGGCCCGATCGTCCACCTCGACCTGCGACACCTCGGTGAGGAGCTCATCGACAGCAAGCTCCCGTTCGTCCGGGAGCTGTGCCTGAAGTACGAGCGGATCGACCCCGTGCACGAGCTGATCCCGGTCCGCCCGGTCGTTCACTACATGATGGGCGGGGTCCACACCGACATCGACGGCGCGACGCCCGTCGAGGGTCTGTACGCCGCCGGCGAGACCGCGTGCGTCAGCATCAACGGCGCCAACCGGCTCGGGTCGAACTCGCTGCCGGAGTGCCTGGTCTTCGGGGCTCGTGCCGGCCGGGCCGCGGCGGAGTTCGCCTCGACCGCCGGGCCGACGTCGCCGACGATCGAGGCCCAGGCCGCCGACGAGGTGCGCCGGCTCGAGCGCGACCTCCTGGGCAGGGATCCGGGCGCCGAGACCACGTCGACGATCCGGGACGAGATGCAGG
The DNA here is from genome assembly GCF_042666375.1 of Nocardioides sp. GCM10030259. NCBI lineage: Bacteria > Bacillati > Actinomycetota > Actinomycetes > Propionibacteriales > Nocardioidaceae > Nocardioides > Nocardioides sp. GCM10030259. The sequence goes on from NZ_JBHTDF010000003.1 coordinate 218,316, forward strand.
CGACCATGGAGGAGGCGGCCGGCATCTATCGGACGGGACCGGCCATGACCAAGGGCCTGGACGCGATCCGCGAGCTGCAGCAGCGCGTCCGGAAGGTCGGGATCGCCGACACGAGCAGGTCGTTCAACACCGAGCTGCTGGCGGCGCTGGAGCTGGCCAACATGCTGGACATCGCCGAGTGCATCCTCCAGTCCGGCCTGCAGCGCGAGGAGTCGCGCGGGGCGCACCAGCGCACCGACTTCCCGAAGCGCGACGACGAGCGCTTCCTCCATCACCTGCTGGCGCGCCGGGGCGACGACGGGACGTCGCGCATCGAACCCCATCCGGTGACCATCACGCGCTGGCCGCCGGGCGAGCGCGTCTACGGGAGGTAGTCATGTCGGACAGCATCCGGCTCGAGGTCACCCGCTACCGGCCCGAGAGCGACGACGCACCACGACTCCAGGAGTACGACGTACCGCTGCGCAAGGAGTGGACGGTCCTCGACGGGCTCAACCACGTCAAGGACGAGGTCGACACCACCCTCTCGTTCCGGTGGTCCTGCCGGATGGGCATCTGCGGGAGCTGCGGCATGAACGTCGACGGCGAGCCCCGGCTGACCTGCGCGACGTTCCTGAGCGACTACCAGCCCGGGCCGGTGCGGGTCGAGCCCCTCGCGAACTTCCCGGTCGTGCGCGACCTCGTCGTGGACCTCGACGACTTCATGGAGAAGCTCCCGCGGGTCAAGCCGTGGATCATCCGCGACGACGACGTGACCGAGGTCGACGGCGAGTACCTCCAGACGCCCGAGGAGCTCGATGCCTACAAGCAGTTCAGCATGTGCATCAACTGCATGCTGTGCTACGCCGCCTGCCCCGTCTACGGCCTCGACCCCGAGTTCATCGGGCCGGCCGCCATCGCCCTGGCCGAGCGGTACGACCTCGACTCGCGTGACAGGGGAGCGCGGGAGCGGCTCGACGTGCTCATCGAGCACGAGGGCGTCTGGGGCTGCACGTTCGTCGGCGAGTGCACGCGGGTGTGCCCCAAGCACGTCGATCCGGCGGGCGCGATCCAGCGCTACAAGCTGAAGGCCGCGAAGGAGAACGTCAAGGCCTTCCTGCTGCCGCGGGGTGCGCGATGACCGAGGTGCGCGTCTACCGTCCGCGAGTCTCGACGTGGTGGTGGACGCGGAAGCGCACCTACTTCGTCTTCGTGATGCGAGAGCTCAGCAGCATCTTCATCGCCTGGCTCGTGGTCTACCTGCTGATGCTCGTGTACGCCGTGGGGCAGGGCTCGTCGGCGTACGAGGACTTCCTCGACTGGGCGGCGACACCATGGGTCGTGGTGCTCGACGTCGTGGCATCGGCCTTCCTGGTGCTGCACGTCGTCACCTGGTTCAACCTCACGCCGCAGGCGATGGACGTGCGGGTCCGCGGCCAGCAGGCGCCGGCCGCGCTGGTCGTCGCCTCGCAGTACGCCGGGCTCGCGGTGGTGTCCGCCTTCGTGATCTGGCTGGTGACCCGATGACCACCGCGCCGGCGATGCCGACGAAACGGCGGATCGAGCCGCTGGTGTGGCTGATGTTCAGCGGCGGTGGCGTGCTCGCGGCGGTGCTGCTGCCCGTGCTGGCGTTCCTGTTCGCGCTGGCCTTCCCGCTGGGGTGGCTCGACCCACCGGACCACCAGCACCTGCTCGCGGTCGTCGGCCATCCGCTCACGGCGATCGTGCTGCTGGGCGTGTTCGTGGTCCTGCTGGTCCACAGTGCCCATCGCTTCCGGTACACGCTGTACGACGGGCTCCAGATCAAGAGCGAGCGGACCGTCGCGGTGCTCTGCTACGGGTCGGCCGTCGTCGGCTCGGTCGCCGCGGTCGCAGTCCTGTGGTCCGCCGTGAACTGACCCTCAGCGGAGCCGGCGCACCTCGAAGGTCATCGGCGGGTCGGCGATGGCGTCCTGGGCCGCGACGATCTGGAGCTCGCGGGTGCCGGCGGCGAAGGTCTTCTCGAAGATCGCGAAGACCGACGAGGCGGTGCGGGCGAGCGCGGTCGGGGCCGACCCGGTCGTGCGCAGGTGGGCCAGGTAGAGGGCGGCGGTGACGTCGCCGCCGCCGTTCGGGGTGATCGGCAGCAGTGGTGTCTCGACCGCCCAGGCTCCCTCGGGGGAGACCGCGACCATGTCGATCCGGCCCTCGGGGACGTCCCCGTGGACCACGCTCGTGACGAGCACGTCGCGGGGGCCGCGGTCGCGCACCTCGTCGGCGGCCGCGAGCACCTCGGCCAGGGACGAGGTCTCGCGACCGGCGAGGAAGTCCAGCTCGAAGTGGTTGGGCGTCACGATGTCGGCCCTGGGTACGACGGTGTCGCGCATGAACTCCGGGATGCCCGGCCGCACGAACATGCCGCGGCCGACGTCGCCCATCACCGGGTCGCAGCAGTAGACAGCGTCCGGGTTGAGCTCCATCACGCGCGCGACGGTCTCGAGGACGATCCCGCCGACGGCCGGGTCGCCCTGGTAGCCGGACAGCACCGCGTCGGCCTCGCCGAGCACGCCGCGGTCGCCGATGCCGGCGATCACCTCGCGGACGTCGTCGGCCGCGAGCAGCGGTCCGCGCCACGCGCCGTACCCCGTGTGGTTGGAGAAGTGCACCGTGAGCACCGGCCAGACCTCGTGGCCGAGCCGCTGGAGCGGGAAGACCGCCGCGGAGTTGCCGACGTGGCCGTAGGCGACCGAGGACTGGATCGACAGGATCTTCACGCGCCGATCCTTCCGGGGTCGCCCTGTACCCGCAAACTAGAACAAGTTACAGTTGCCTTCTCCGGACATTCTCTCGGTATGTGAAGAGGTACCCGTGGCGAAGAACCACCGCAGCGAGGCCGACTACGTCGTCGTCGGCTCGGGCAGCTCCGGCGCGACGATCGCGGGGCGCCTGGCGCAGTCCGGCGCCAGCGTGATCGTGCTGGAGGCGGGCAGGAGCGACAACCAGTACCTGGTGAAGAAGCCGGGGATGATCGGCCCGATGCATGCCGAGCCGAAGCTCAAGCGGCGCGTCGACTGGGGCCTGTACTCGACGCCGCAGAAGCACCTGCTGGACCGGAGGATGCCGGTGCCGCGCGGCAAGGTCGTCGGCGGCTCGAGCTCGATCAACGGCATGGTCTACGTGCGCGGCAACCGCGCCAACTACGACTCCTGGGCCGCCGAGGGCTGCACCGGCTGGTCGGCCGACGAGGTCAACGCGGCGTACCGGCGGATGGAGGACTTCGAGGACGGCGCCAACGAGTTCCGCGGCGCCGGCGGGCCGATCAAGGTGACCCGCAACGGCATGCCGCAGGAGGGCACCCTGCAGTTCCTGCAGGCGACCTCCGAGACGCTCGGCGTACCGGTGCTCGACGACTACAACGCGGCCTCCCAGGAGGGCGTCAGCCGGATGCAGCAGAACGCCGCGCGCGGGCTGCGCTACTCGGCATCGCGCGGCTACCTCCACCACCTCGACGTACCGACCCTCGAGCTCCAGAGCGAGGTGCTGGTCCGCAAGGTCGTCATCGAGAACGGTCGTGCCACCGGGGTCGAGGTCACCGACAAGGACGGCTCTCGTCGGACGGTCCGCGCCGGCAAGGAGGTCATCCTCTCCGCCGGCTTCGTCGGGTCCGCGCAGCTGCTCATGCTCTCCGGCGTCGGCCCGGCGCAGCACCTGCGCGACCACGGGCTCGACGTGCTCGCGGACCTCCCGGTCGGCGACAACCTGCACGACCACCTGTTCCACGCGCTGACCTTCCACGTCACGTCGACGAAGATGCGCGGCACGCCGGCGTACTTCGCCAAGGGCGTGCTGCAGGAGACGGTGCGGCCCGGACGGACGTTCCTCGCGAACTCGGTCTTCGAGTCTGTCGCGTTCCTGCGTACGTCGCAGGCGACCGACGTACCGGACCTGCAGCTGCACCTGCTGCCGTGGGCCTACGTCTCGCCGAACCAGGACGAGCCGATCCGCCACGACGTCGACAAGCGCACCGCGCTGACCGTGCTGGCGACGCTGATCTACCCGAAGAGCCGCGGCACGGTGCGGCTCGCGTCGGCCGACCCGGCGGCGGCCCCGCTGATCGACTTCCAGTACCTCGCCGACAAGGCCGACCTCGACGTGCTCGCCGAAGGATCGGAGATGACCCGCGAGATCTTCTCGTCGTCGGCGTTCCGCGGTGCGGTCAAGGAGGAGATCCACCCGGGCACGGTCGTGCGCGGGCAGGAGCTGCGCGACCAGATCCTCAACCGGGCCACGTCCGTCTACCACGGCGTCGGCACCTGCCGGATGGGCGTCGACGACCTGGCGGTCGTCGCGCCGGACCTGAAGGTCCGCGGCGTCGAGGGCCTGCGGGTCTGCGACGCCTCGATCATGCCGTCGATCACCGGCGGCAACACCAATGCGCCCGCCATCATGATCGGAGAGCGCGGCGCCGACCTCGTGCTCGGGAGGGCTTGAGCAACATGTCACTGCAGCGACCCGCGTCCCTGACCGACTCCTTCCTGCAGGGCCTGGTCGCCCGCGTGCCGTCGACCGGCGGCGGCACCTGGAAGCTCACCGAGGTCTACACCGGTGAGGTCCTCGTCGAGCTGCCGCAGTCGACGCCGGCCGACATCGAGCGGGCCTTCGCGACCGCGCGCGAGGCGCAGCGCGAGTGGGCCGCCTGGCCGCTGAAGAAGCGGCTCGCGGTGTTCAAGCGCGCGCACGCGCTCTTCATCGACAACGCGCACGCCACCGCCGACCTGATCCAGGCCGAGAGCGGCAAGAACCGCCGGATGGCGATCGAGGAGACCTGCGACCCGGTGATGGTGATGAGCCACTACCTGAAGCGGGCTCCGCACCTGCTCAAGCCGGTGAAGCGTGGCGGCCCGATCCCGCTGCTGTCGACGTCGACCGAGATCCGCCATCCCAAGGGCGTCGTCGGCATCATCGCGCCCTGGAACTTCCCCTTCGCCACCGGCATCTCCGACTCGATCTCCGCGCTGATGGCGGGCAACGCGATCGTGCTCAAGCCAGACAACAAGACCGCCCTGTCGCCGCTCTACGGCGTCCAGATGCTCGAGGAGGCCGGCCTCCCGCGCGGTCTCTTCCAGGTCGTCTGCGGCGAGGGGCCGGACGTCGGGCCGACGCTGATCGACAACTGCAACTACGTCATGTTCACGGGCTCGACGGCGACCGGGCGGGTCATCGGCGAGCGGGCCGGGCGCAACCTGATCGGCTGCTGCCTCGAGCTCGGTGGCAAGAACCCGATGATCGTGCTCGAGGACGCCGACCTGGACGAGGTCGTGCACGGCGCGATCTTCGGCGCGTTCGGCAACACGGGGCAGATCTGCATGCACATCGAGCGGATGTACCTGCCCGAGTCGAGGTACGACGAGTTCCGCGACCGGTTCGTCGCGGCGACCGAGGCGCTCGTCCTCGGCGCGGCGTACGACTTCGGGCCGGACGTCGGGTCGCTGGTCTCGCCCGACCACATGGAGCGCGTGCGGTCGCACGTCGACGATGCGGTCGCCAAGGGAGCTCGCGTGCTGACCGGCGGTCGGCCGCGGCCCGACCTCGGCCCGGCGTTCTTCGAGCCCACGATCCTCGAGGGTGTCACCAAGGACATGCTCACCGGGGTCACCGAGACGTTCGGCCCGGTCGTCGCGCTGCACCGCTACCGCACGGTCGACGAGGCGGTCGAGCTCGCCAACGACACAGACTACGGCCTCAACGCGTCGGTGTGGGGTGGCGACGTCGCCAACGCCTGCCAGGTCGGCAAGCGCATCCAGTCGGGCAACGTGAACGTCAACGACATCCTCGCCACGGCGTTCGCCTCCAAGGGCACGCCGTCCGGTGGCGTCAAGCAGTCGGGCGTCGGCGCGCGGCACGGCGACCAGGGCCTGCTCAAGTACACCGACGTGCAGCAGCTCGCGGTGCTCAAGAAGCAGGTGATGGGCGCGAAGCCCGGCCAGGACTACGACCAGTACGTCAAGGGGATGCTCGGCGGGCTGAAAATGATGCGGAAGACGGGCATCCGCTAGCCCTAGGTTGGGGGACATGTCCCTCCCCAGGCCGTACCCGCCCGACACCTACCACGGCGAGGGCGGTGAGGCCTCGGCGTGGATCCGTCGCGGCGACGAGCCGCCGGAGATCACCTACCGCAACGGCGGCTCCTGCGAGTACGTCGCCACGGGTGACCGGACGGCGGGCCGTTTCGGGCTCTACCGCTGGACTTTCGGCGACACCGAGACCGGCCCCGACCCGCACTTCCACCGATCGATCTCGGAGCAGTTCTACGTGCTCTCCGGCGAGGTGAAGCTGTACGACGGGCGCGCGTGGGTCACCGCGCGCAGCGGCGACTTCCTCTACGTTCCCGAGGGCGGCCTGCACGGGTTCCGGGGCAGCGGCGGCGCGTCGATGCTGCTGATGTTCGCCCCCGGCGGCCCGCGCGAGGACTACTTCGAGACGCTCGCCCGCGGTGAGCAGATGACCGAGGAGCAGCGCGCGGAGTTCATGCTCCGGCACGACACCTTCTGGGTGTGACGCCCCGTCGTACTGTCGGGGTCGTGACTGAGATGACCTACCGCCCGCTGGGCGACTCGGGCCTGATGGTGAGCGCGGTCGGCGTCGGCTGCAACGCATTCGGCCGGCGGGTGGAACTCGACGGCGTGCGCGGGATCCTGGCGGCGGCGCGGGACGTCGGCGTCACGCTGCTCGACACGGCCGACATCTACGGCGACCCGCCGGGCGCGAGCGAGGAGCTGCTCGGCAAGGCGTTGCAGGGGCAGCGGGACGAGTTCGTGCTCGCGACGAAGTTCGGCATGGACATGCGCGGCGCGAACGGCAACGACTTCGGCGCCCGCGCCTCGCGGCGCTACGTCCGCCGCGCCGTCGAGGCGTCGCTCCGCCGCCTGCAGACCGACCACATCGACCTCTACCAGCTGCACGAGCCCGACGGCGTCACGCCGATCGAGGAGACGCTGTCCGCACTGACCGACCTGGTGCGCGAGGGCAAGGTCCGCTACGTCGGCTGCTCGAACTTCGACGGCTGGCAGGTTGCCGACGCCGCCTGGACCGCCCGCACCGCCGGCCTCGAGGGCTTCGTGTCGGTGCAGAACCGCTACTCCCTGCTCGACCGCACCGTCGAGGCCGAGGTGACGCCGGCGTGCGAGGCCTTCGGGCTCGGCATCCTGCCGTTCTTCCCGCTGGAGTACGGCCTGCTGACCGGCAAGTACCGCCGCGGCCAGGTCGCACCGGAGGGATCGCGCGCGGCGCTCGACCCCTCCCGCGCGCAGTGGCTGGCGAACGCCGACTGGGACCGCATCGAGGCCTTCGAGAAGTACGCCGAGGCGCGCGGCCTCGCCCCGCTCGACGTGGCGATCGCGGGGCTGGCCGCCCAGCCCGCCGTCGCCTCGGTCATCTCCGGTGCGACCTCCGGCGACCAGGTGCGCGCCAACGCCGCCGCTCTGCGCTGGCAGCCGTCCGCCGCCGACCTCGTCGAGCTGGACGCCACCACACGTTGAGTCGGGGGTTCAACGTTCAGTGCACCTGCAGTCGCGGCCAGTCGGCGAGGTCGCGCAGCAGCTGCCGGTCGTGGGAGGCGAGCACGACGGCGGCGCCGGTCTCGCGCAGCGCGGCCACGAGCTCGTCGACCAGCGCCAGCGACAGGTGGTTGGTCGGCTCGTCGAGCACGAGGACGTCGGGCCGCTCGGCCAGACGCAGGGCGAGCTCCAGCCGGCGGTGCTGGCCCTTGGAGAGCCGGCCGACGGGCGTCCGCCGGGCCTCCCGGTCGAGCAGGCCGAGGCTGCCGAGGCCGACGACCTCTCCTGCGTGGAGGTGGCCGTGTGCGACCAGTCGGTCGACGTGGCGCTCGTACGCCGCGGCCGCGTGGCCGCGGTCGGTCAGCCGTGACGACTCCTGGGCCAGGTGGGCGACCCGTACGCCGGCCGCACGGTGGACGGTGCCGCTCGTCGGCTGGCGCACGCCGGCGAGCACGTCGAGCAGGGTCGACTTGCCGGAGCCGTTCGCGCCGGTGACGAGCAGTCGGTCGCCGGGCTCGATGGCCAGGGAGACCGGCCCGGCCAGACGACCGTCGACGCCGACCTCGTCGACCCGCAGCAGCGTCCCCGCGCGGCGTCCGCCGAGCGGCGGCATCCGCAGCTCGAGCGGTGGCTCGGGCACCGTGATCTCGTGGGCTTCGAGGGCGGCCCGCTGCCGGTGCACCGCCTGGACGATGCCGGGCGCCCGGGACTGGCGCTGGTGCTTGCCGGTGCCCTTGTCGGGGCGCCACCCGGTCGACAGCCGGGACTGCGCCTGCTGGAGTGACTCGGCCAGCCGGCGGCGCTCCGCCAGCTGCTCTTCGTGGTCGGCCTGCCAGCGGGCGCGCTCGGCCACGCGGCCGGCCCGCCAGCCGGTGTAGCCGCCGCCGTAGAGCCGCGGTCGCCCGTCGCGGCTCGGGTCGAGGTCGAGCACCTGGTCGGCGACGTCCGCCAGCAGGGCGCGGTCGTGGCTGACGACGACGATCCCGCCGGGGTGCTCGCGCAGGCGGGAGGTCAGGTAGGCCAGCCCGTCCGCGTCGAGGTGGTTGGTCGGCTCGTCGAGCAGCACCAGGTCGAGCTCGGTGCCGAGCAGGCACGCGAGCCGCACCCGGTAGCGGTGCCCGACCGACAGCGTGGCCAGTGACCGGCTCCGGTCGCGGCACGCGCCGAGGGCGGCCAGCGCGACGTCGAGGCGCCGGTCCGCGTCCCACGCGTCGTACGCCTCGCAGCGCTCGAGGGCCTCGGCGTACGCCGCCTCCGCGCCGGGCCGGCCGTCGACCAGCGCCGCCGTGGCGCGGTCGAGCGCGGCGAGCGCGGCGCGCGGGCCGCGCAGGGCGTCGTCGAGGAGGTCGCCGACGCGCAGGTCGCCGGTGACCTCGAGCTCCTGCTCGGCCAGGCCGAGGGTGCCCGTCCGGCGCACGCTGCCGTGGTCGGGGGTGAGCGTGCCGGCGAGGACGTGCAGCAACGTGGACTTGCCGCGGCCGTTCTCGCCGACGACGGCAAGCCGGGTCCGGCTGGTGAGCGCCAGGTCGACGCTGTCGAGGACGAGACGGCCGCCGCGGCGTACGACGACGCCGTCGGCGACCAGCTGGGCCCGCTCGCGCGCGGGCAGGTCGGGATGGGTGGAAGGAAGGGGGTGGGTCACGGTGCTCTCCGCAGCTCGAGGTGAGCCGGGCAGCACGAGGAGGCCGCCCGGCGAGGTCGCCGAGGACGGCAGCGGAGAGAGTTCGTCGAGGGGCCGCCGCCGTCAGGCGGCGGGGCGCATCCTCATCGAGGCGGTACCGGTGTACATGGGGGCAATCCTAGGTGGCCGGGTCGGGGCGCTCCGAATCGTCGAACGGCGACACGCTGCCTCGCGCCGCACTGAATTTCGACGCGCCCGTCGCGCCTTCGCGAGCTCAGGCGCGGGGCTTGCTCAATCTGCCTTCGCCCACGCGGTGCGCTCGTTCCTCGCGCACCGCTGCTCAGGCAACCTGGAGCGACCGCTTCGAGAGCCCCATCCAGAAGCCGTCGATGACCTGGAGGCCGGGCTCGTCCGGGGTGGTGGCCGCGCCGAGGGTGACGAAGAGCGGCGAGTAGTGCTCGACCGTGGGGTGCGCGTAGGGCATGCCCGGCGCACGGGTGCGGTAGCGCGCGAGCTCGTCGACGTCGCCGCGGGCCAGGGCCTCGCCCGCCCAGGCGTCGAAGTCGGCCGACCAGCCCGGGGCCGCGGCGTCGATGCGGAACTCCCGGAGGAACGGGAGGCCGTGGGTGAGGAACCCGGAGCCGACGATCAACACGCCCTCGTCGCGCAGCGGCCGCAGCCGCTCGCCGAGCGCCATGAGCCGCGCCGGGTCCTGGGTCGGCAGCGACATCTGCAGCACCGGCACATCGGCGTCGGGGTACATGATCCGCAGCGGGACCCAGGCGCCGTGGTCGAGGCCGCGGCTCGTGTGCTGGTGGACGGGTTCCGTCGCCGGCATCATCGCCGCGACTCGCTCCGCGAGCGCGGTGGCGTCGGGGGTCTCGTAGGTCATCCGGTAGTACTTCGGGTCGAAGCCACCGAAGTCGTAGACCAGCGGCGCGCCGGACGCGGACAGCATCACCGGCGCCGACTCCCAGTGGGCGCTGACGATCAGGATCGCCTTCGGGCGCGGGAGGTCCTGCGCCCACGCCGCGAGCTGGCCCGACCAGATCGGGTCGTCGAGGAGCGGCGGCGCGCCGTGGCCGATGTAGAGGGCGGGCATCCGGGAGGTCATGCCTCCATAATGATGCAAGATTCAACTTTATTCCAACGGGAGCGACCAGTCGACGGCCGATCCGCCCTGCTCGACGAGCAGGGCGTTGACCCGGCTGAAGGGCCGGGAGCCGAGGAAGCCGCGGTACGCCGAGAGCGGCGACGGGTGGGCGGACTCGACGGACGGGATCGGGTCGAGCAGCGGCTTGAGCTTGCGGGCGTCGGCCCCCCACAGGATGGCCACGCAGGGACCGCCCCGCGCCGCGAGTGCCTCGATCGCCCGCTCGGTGACGGGCTCCCAGCCTCGACCGCGGTGACTGTTCGAGGCACCGGGCTGCACGGTCAGGCTCCGGTTGAGCAGCATGACGCCCTGGTCGGCCCACGCGGTCAGGTCACCGTGTCGCGGCGGCATGATCCCGAGGTCGTCGCGCAGCTCCTGGTAGATGTTGACCAGGCTCGGCGGCAGTGGCCACACGTCACGACGTACGGCGAAGCTCAGTCCGATCGGGTGCTGAGGGTTCGGGTAGGGATCCTGACCGACGATCAGCACCCGCACCTGGCTCAGCGGTCGCTCGAACGCCCGGAACACCCGGTCGCCACTGGGCTGGTAGCCCCGCCCGGCGGCCAGCTCCTCGCGCAGGAAGCGACCCATCGTGGCGATCTGCTCGTCCACCGGCGCGAGCGCGTCGGCCCAGTCCTGAGCCATCAGGCCCTTGTCGACGAGTCCCGCGAGAGCGCTCATGGACGGTGAGGCTATCGAGCGCGCTCAGAACAGCGCGGCCACCTCGGCGGCCGCCCGCTCGCCGGCACGCACGGCGCCGTCCATGTAGCCGCTCCAGTACGTCGAGGTCTCGGTGCCCGCCCAGTGCACGCGGCCGAACGGGCGCCGGACGGCGGACCCGAACGTCGTCATCGTGCCCGGCGCGTGGAAGGCCGTCGGGCCGCCCCGGGTCCACTGCTCCTCGGTCCAGTCGTGCTCGACGTACTCGACCGGGTGCAGCGCCTGCTCGCCGAACATCGCCGCGAACCCCTCGAGCACGGCCTGCCGTCGCTGGTCGACGGCCATCGGCCCGTAGGTGCGCCAGGTCGAGCCGCCGACGAACGCCAGCAGCACGCCCGGTGTGCCCTCCGGAGGGGAGTTGTCGAAGACGACGCGGGCGGCGCCGGAGTCGTTGACGCCGAACCCGTTGAGCCCGGCGTCGCGCCAGAACGGCCGCTCGTAGACGGCGTCGCACTTCATCAGCTGGCCCATGTCGAGGTGGCGCAGCAGCTGCAGCCGGCTGGTCGGGAGCTGCGGGTACCAGTCGATGTCGAGCACGAGCGGGGGCGGGCAGGCGACGATGGCTCGCTGCGCCCGAACCGTGCCGCGGTCGGTCTGCACGACCACGCGGTCGTCGCGCTGCTCGATGCGTCGCACCGGGGCACCCAGCGCCACGACGTCGCCGAGGGTGTCCGCGAGCCGGAGCGGGACGAGCTGCGAGCCGCCGACGAAGCGCCGCTCCTGGGCGCCGTTCGCGGTGTCGGAGTTGCGGGAGAACGTGCCGACGTTGCTCTCGTTGCCCGAGGCCGCGACGTACCAGAGCGTGAACAGCAGCGAGACCTCGTCGGGGTCGGCGCCGAAGCCGGGTTGGGTCCACGACCTGATCAGGTTGCCGATGCCCTTGGCGTTGACGGTGTTGCGGCGGATGAACTCGCCCAGGCTCATCGCGTCCCAGGCGGCCGCCCGGGGATGCGCCCACGGCGCCGCGACGTCGATGCCCGCCGCCATGTTGTCGATCCGTGCGATGAGGAGCGCGGCGTCGAGGAGGATCGTCGGGTCCGGGGGCACGGTGCCGGAGTACTCGAGACGACCGAGCATCGACGAGACGTAGACGCTGTTGCCCTCGTTGTACTCGGGGAACGTGGCGACGCCCATCTCGTCGGCCAGGGCGAGGATGCGGTCCTGCGTCGGGCCGACGAAGGCGCCGCCCGACTCGATCACCGCGCCGCCGGTCGCCAGGTGGTGGTTGAGCACCCGCCCGCCGACGCGGTCGCGCGCCTCGACGAGGAGCACGTCGTGGCCACGGCTCGCGAGGTCGCGCGCCGCGACCAGTCCGGAGATGCCGCCGCCCACCACCACGGCGTCGACGTCGGCGGGGAGCGGGCCCTGCAGGGTGGCCGCCGCGACGGCGTCGTGGAGCCCGACGACGGCCAGGCCGCCCAGAGAGGCGCCGCCGAGCAGCAACCGGCGGGACAGGACGGGTTCGGGCATGACGCTCCTCGGGTCCGGTGCGGACGGTGTCCCAACGATGAGGCACCGAGTTGGGTATGCGGAAGAGCCGATGTCTGGCACTACGATCTGCCACGAACTCTCGGACCGACGACGTCGAGGAGCGAGCGTGGCAGCCGGTACCGCAACACCAGACCTCACCGCGCTGCGTGCCGCGGTCGCCGACGCCGCGCTGCGGCTGGCCGAGGTCGGACTGCTCGCCGGCGCCGCCGGCAACGTCAGCGCGCGCGAGGGCGACCTGGTCGCGGTCACCGGCAGCGGCATCGTGCTCGCGAGGTGCCGCCCCGACGACATCACCGTCGTCGACCTCGACGGCAACGTCGTCGCGGGCGACGTCACCCCGACCTCCGAGCTCGCCCTCCACCTCGGCGTGTACGCCGACGACGACACCGACCGCGTGTCCGCGGTCGTCCACACGCACGCGCCGTACTGCACGGCCGTCGCCTGCGTGCTCGACGAGCTGCCGGTCATGCACTACCAGCAGCTGCTGCTCGGCGGGGCGATCCGCGTCGCGCCGTACGCGACGTTCGGCACCGACGAGCTCGCCGACCACGTGCGCGCCGCGCTGGTCGGCCGGAAGGCCGCGCTGATGGCCAACCACGGGGCGGTGGCGACCGGGCGGCAGCTCGACGAGGCCGTGGAGAACGCCTACCTGCTCGAGTGGGTGGCCACGCTCCACCATCGGGCGGTCGCTCTGGGCACACCGCGACTGCTCTCCGAGGACCAGCAGGCCGCGGTCGCGATGGCCGCGATGGTGCGCAACTACGGGCCGCTCGGCGAGGACCCCGCGTGACCGGCATGCGGGTCGCCGCGGTGGGCGTGCACGTTCTCGACACCCACGTGATCGGCATCGAGTCGATCCCCGGCGGCTCCGACGGTCAGCTCGTCGAGACGATCCGGATGTCCGCGGCCGGTACGGCGGGCGGCACGGCGCTCGTGCTCAGCCGGCTCGGCGCCGAGGTCGCGTCGTACGGCGCCGTCGGCACCGACCCGATCGCCGACACGCTGCTCACGCTGCTGGAGCGCGAGGGCGTCGACGTGTCCGGGCTGGTGCGCAAGGCCGAGGCGCAGACGTCGGCGTCGGTGCTGCCGGTGCGGCCGAACGGGGACCGCCCGGCGTGGCACTGCATCGGCGCCAACGGGGCGTTCACCGTCGACGACCTGCCGTTCGACCGGCTCGACGGCATCGACCACCTGCACCTCGGTGGACCGGAGTTCCTCGGCGGCGAGGCGGCCGGCAAGCTGCTCGCCCACGCGCGGTCGATCGGGGCGGTCACCTCGCTCGACGTCCTCGCGCCGGGCGACCCCGACATGCTCGCGTGGATCGCCGACGCGCTGCCGCACACCGACTACCTGCTGCCCAACGACGAGCAGGTGCTGGGCTTCACCGGCGCGGCGTCGCTCGCCGACGGCGCCCGGGCGCTGGTCGACGCCGGCGCCGGTTGCGTGGCGGTGACGCAGGGGGCGAAGGGCGCGCTGGTCGTCACGGCCGACGAGGTGATCGAGGTGCCGGCGTACGTCGTCGACGTGGTCGACACGACCGGGTGCGGCGACGCGTTCTCGGCGGGCTTCGTGCGCGGGCTGTCGCTGGGTCGCGACCTGCGCGCGGCCGCCGAGCTCGGCTGCGCGACCGCGGCCCAAGTGGCCGGTGGGCTCGGCACCGACGCGGGCAGCTACGACCTGGCTTCGGTGGAGACCTTCGCGTCGTCCGCGGCGCGGCGGTAACCGGCGGTCGGCGGAGTTCTCAGCGCGTCGGCCGCTGCAGCCGGTCGAGGAAGGCCACGAGCAGAGCCTCGCGCATCCTCGGCGACGCCAGGTCGAGCATCGCGTTGACCTCGGCCATCCGGTCGGGGAGCGCCAGGTCGTCGCCGCCCACCAGCCCGGCGGCGACGAGCAGCCCGTCGAAGTCGTCGTCGGTCAGCGCCGCCGGGTCGAGGGCCTCGATGAACGCCGCGACCTGGGGATCGACGGTCACCGGGCCTGCGGCGACGGCGGCCGCGACGGAATCGCGCAGCGCGGCGAGGAAGTCGCCGACGCCGGCCAGCGTCGCCGCGCTCACGGACAGGTGGATGGTGGCCGGCTGGTCGGCGTAGGACATCTGGGGCTGGACGTACCACCCGCGTGCGGCCATCTCGTCGCAGACGGTGAACGGGTCGCACGTGTCGTCGGTGACGAGCGCGACCAGGGTGGAGTCCGGGCGGACCACGACGCGCAGCTCGGGAGTGTCGGTGATGCCTGCGACGATCGCGTCGACGGCTTCGAAGACCTCTCGGGAAAGGAGCTCGTAACCCGTGTCACCCAGCGACTGCACCACGGCCCACGCGCCGGCGAGAGGGCCGCCCGACTTCGTCGACTGCATCGTCGAGTTGAGCATCGTGTAGCCCGGCCAGTCGGCGTGGGCGAAGTACTGCGGCCTGCGGTGCTCCTGCGTCCGGTGCAGCAGGAGCGACGTGCCCTTGGGTGCGTAGGCGTACTTGTGCAGGTCGGCCGAGATGGACGTGACGCCCTCCACGGCGAACGTCCAGGGTGGCACCTCCCGGCCGAGCCGCGCGGCGTACGGCAGCACCCAGCCGCCGATGCAGGCGTCGACGTGGCAGCGGATCCCGCGCGCTGCGGCGGCCGGTGCGATCTCGGCGACGGGGTCGACGACGCCGTGGGCGTACGACGGGGCGGAGACGACGACGAGCACGGTCCGCTCGGGGTCCTCGTCGACGGCGGCGAGCATCGCAGCCGGGTCCGCGCGGAAGTCCGCGCCGACGGGGACGACCACGGCCTCGACGCCGAAGTAGTGGGCGGCCTTGAGGAAGGCGGCGTGCACCGTCGACGGCACGACCATGCGCGGCCGCTGGACCTCGGGACGGCTGTCGCGCGCGCCCTGCACGGCGAGCAGGCACGACTCGGTGCCGCCGGACGTCACGGTGCCCACGACGGTGTCGGGGGCGTCGAGCAGGCCGGCCGCGAAGCCGACCAGGTCGTTCTCCATCTGCAGCAGGCTGGGGAACGCCGTGGGGTCCAGCCCGTTGGAGCCTGCGTACGCCGCGACGGCCTCGCGACCGATCCGGTCGACGTCGGCGAGCCCGGAGTCGTAGACGTAGGCGAGCGTGCGGCCGCCGTGCACGGGCAGGTCCGCGGCCTGCATCTCGCGCAGCCGGGCGAGGGGGTCGGTCATGCGAGTCCTCCGGTGGTCGAGCCCGTCGAGACCCCGGCATCGCCGTCGACGTCCGCCGCGGTCAGGGAGTAGCGACGCAGCCACAGCAGGCTGAGCAGGATGAGGGCGGCCGGCAGCAGCGAGAAGCCGAGCGTGATGGCCGTGAGGGCCGAGTCGGGCTGCGCCGCGTCGCCGTCCGTCGATGACCGGTAGCCGCCGAGCGCGAGCACGAGCGCGTAGACGCCGGGTCCCAGGGCCAGGCCGAGGGTCTCGCCGGCCGTCCACACGCCGGTGTAGACGCCGGCGCGGTTGGAGCCGGTGCGCCGGGCGTCGACCGCGGCCGCGTCGGGCAGCATGGCCATCGGGAAGACCTGGCAGCCGGCGTACCCGACGCCGACCAGCACCACGGCGAGGTAGACGAAGGCCGTCGGCGCGGACTGCGCGGTCACCGCGAGCAGGGCGCCGGCGGCGAGGACGAGCGAGCTGGCGGCGTAGCCGCGCTTCTTGCCGACCCGGGTCCCGATCGCCGACCAGACCGGCGTGAGCAGCAGCGCGGGCCCGACGAAGCAGATGAAGAGGATCGTGGCCGCTCCGTCCCGGCCGAGCACGTCGGAGGCGAGGTAGTCGACACCGGCGAGCATGCACCCGGTGGCGAGCGCCTGGACGACGAAGCACGTCAGCAGCCACCGGAAGTCGCGGGCGTTCGCGACGATCCGCAGCTGGTCGCGCAGGCTCCCGGCGCCCGGCTGCGGCGCGGTGACCGGCGCGCGCCGCGTGCCGACGTAGGCGCTGACGACACCGACCAGGATGATGACGGCCATGGCCACGCCCATCACCCGGTAGCCGTCGCGGCCGCCGACGGCGTCGCGGATCGCGGGCGCGCTCGCGCCGGCCAGCATGATCGTGAACGCGAGGATCGCGACCCGCCAGGTCATCAGCCGCGTGCGCTCGTCGTACGACGAGGTCATCTCCGCGGGCATGGCGACGTACGGCACCTGGAAGAACGCGTACGCCGTGGCGCAGGCCAGGAACAGCACGAGCACCCACAGCGCCTCGAGCCCGGTCGCCATCTCCGGCGCCGCGAACAGCAGCGCGAAGCCGGCGGCGAGCGCCAGGCCGGCACGCAGCAGCCACGGCCGGCGCGGCCCGCGCGGGTCGACGGAGCGGTCGCTGATGCGGCCGGCGATCGGGTTCAGGATCACGTCCCACGCCTTCGGCAGGAACACGATGAACCCGGCCGCGATCGCGGCGATGCCCAGACTGTCGGTCAGGTAGGGGAGGAGCATCAGGCCCGGCACGGTGCCGAAGGCGCCGGTGGCGACGGAGCCCGAGCCGTAGCCCACCCGGACGCCGCGCGGGAGGGCGCTCCCGGACGAGGTGGCTGGCATGGACCGGAGGCTAGCGCCCGCGGCGCGCTCAGGGGGCGAGTGCGCGCGACGCGGCGGAGGAGTGTCGGCGCCGAGGGTTCGCGCCGATGTCCGACTTCCTCGGCGCACGCCGCTTCCGGTCCCACTGCTCGAACCACTCGTCGAGCACCTGCCACGTCGTGGTGCGGGCGCCGCGACCGGCCAGCATGCCGAGGTGGCCGCCCGGCACGATCTCGAACCGGACGTCGCGCGCTCCGCTCAGCAGCGGCAGCACCGCGCGCACCGCGGCGACCGGCGCTATCCCGTCGGTGGCGCCGGCGAACACCAGGGTCGGCGCGGTGATCGACGACAGCGACACCGGGTGGTCGCCGAGCTCGACGGTGCCGCTCGCCAGCGCGTTGCCTTTGGCGAAGCGGTGGTAGAGCTGGCCGAAGCTGCGGCCGGGGTACGCCGTCATCGCGGCGGTGAAGCTGTCCACGGCCTCGACCTGGGCCAGCCATTCGGCGTCGTCGAGGTGGACCGCGATCGCGAGCGGCTTCGTGACGAGCTTCTGGAAGGACGTGAGCTGGAAGGCCCAGCGCACCAGCGGGGGAGGAGCGCCGCCGAGAGCCCGGTAGGTGCGCGTGACGATGCCCGGCCAGTCCGAGGCGGTGAGGAGCGGGCGCAGCGGCGCGACCAGCGGCACCTTCGTCACGTCGACGGGAGAGCCCAGCACCGACAGCGACGCGATCGGCAGGTCGGAGAAGTCGGCGGCCGCCAGCATCGCGAAGATCCCGCCGAGGCTCCAGCCGACGACGTGCACGGGCCGGCCGTCCGCATGCTGCGACACCTCGCGGATCGCGGCCGGCACGACCTCCTCGGCCCAGTGCTCCAGGCCGAGCGTGCGGTTGCGGAAGGAGACCGGGCCGTACTCGACGAGGTACGTCGGCCGCCCGCCCTCGACCAGGTGCTCGACGAGCGAGCAGCCACGGCGAAGGTCGAAGCAGCTCGCCGGGGCGGCGAGCGGGGTCACCAGCAGCACCGGGTCGCCGTGCTGCTCGACCGCGGCGTCAGGGCGGTAGTGGTAGACCTCGCGCAGCGTGCCGTCGTCGATCAGGGTGCGCGGCATCGGGCGCAGGTCGGCGAGACCGCCGTAGACCATGAGGTGAGCGAGGTTCCCTGCCGCCGCGGCCACCTGGTCCGGCTTCGGCACGAGATCCATGGCCTCGAACCTACTCGCGCCGGGCGCGGTCAGGAACGCCGGGCCGGGCGGACGCTCTTGCCGTGCGTGGGCCGCACCGCCCCGAGCTCGGTGAGGAAGCTGTCGGCCCAGGCGCCCACGTCGTGCTCCATGACCTGCTTGCGCATCGCCCTCATCCGGCGCGTCAGCTCGCGGTGCTCGGCGTGGTAGGCCTCGAGCAGCGCGGACTTCATGCCGTTGATGTCGTAGGGGTTGATCTGCCACGCCTGGCGCAGCTCGTCGGCCGCACCAGCGAACTCGGACAGGACCAGTGCGCCGTCGTTGTCGAAGCGGCAGGCGACGTACTCCTTGGCGACGAGGTTCATGCCGTCGCGCAGCGGGGTGACGACCATGATGTCGGCGGCCCGGAAGAAGGCGGCCATCTCCTCGCGCGGGTACGACGCGTGCAGGTAGTGGATCGCCGGCTGCCCGATCTTGCCGAGGTCGCCGTTGATGCGGCCGACCAGGCGCTCGATGTCGTCGCGCAGGATGCGGTACTGCTCGACCTGCTCCCGCGACGGCGTCGCGACCTGGACGAACACGGCGTCCTCGACGTCGAACTCACCGCTGTGCATGAGCTCGGCGAACGCGCGCAGCCGGGCGTAGATGCCCTTGGTGTAGTCGAGCCGGTCGACGCCGAGGAAGATCTTGCGCGGGTTGCCGAGTGCCTCGCGGACCTCCTTGGCGCGCTGGGTGACCTCCGCGGACCGCGCCAGCTCCTCGTAGCCGGCGGAGTCGATCGAGATGGGGAACGCCTTCGCCCGCACCATCCGCCCGTCGGGCAGGTAGACGAGGTCGCGGTGGGTCTTGTGGCCGACGCGCTGGCGGACGAGGCGGACGAAGTTCTGGGCGGCGCCGCTCAGCTGGAAGCCGACCAGGTCCGCGCCGAGCAGGCCCTCGAGGAGCTGGCGTCGCCACGGCAGCTGCTGGAAGAGCTCGGCCGGCGGGAAGGGGATGTGCAGGTAGAAGCCGATCCGCAGGTCGGGTCGCAGCTCGCGGAGCATCGCCGGCACCAGCTGGAGCTGGTAGTCGTGCACCCACACGGTCGCCGACTCGGCCGCGACCTGCGCGGCGCGCTCGGCGAACCGCCGGTTGACCGTCACGTAGGTGTCCCACCACTCGCGGTGGAACTCCGGCTTGGCGACGACGTCGTGGTAGAGCGGCCACAGGGTCGCGTTGGAGAAGCCCTCGTAGAACTCCTCGACCTCCTGGGGCGACATCGACATCGGGACGAGGTCGAGCCCGTCGGCCTCGAAGGGTTGGTCGCCCGTGTCCGTGCCGCCGGGCCAGCCGATCCAGGTGCCGTCGTTCGCGCGCATCACCGGTTCGAGCGCGGAGACCAGCCCACCGGGCGACGGGCGCCAGCCGGGGGAGCCGTCCGGGTTCTCGACGCTGTCGACGGGCAGGCGGTTCGCGACGATGACGAGGTCTGCTCCGCCCGAGGTGGCCACGGTCCTCACCTTAGGTGAGAGGTGGGCGGTCCGGGTTCAGAGCCCGAGATGGTGGCTCACGTCGCCGACCTGGTCGAGGAACATCGTCCGGCTGTCGAACCACCAGACGCCGTCGATGCGGTGGAACGTGTCGTGGTAGCGCCCGGTGACGATCACCTGGAGGGGGAGCTCGGCGGTCGCCTGGGTGACGAGGTAGGTGCTGCGCGCGGTCGCGGTGCCGGCGTCGTCGTCGACGACGATGCGCGCGTTGGTCGTCAGGTGCCGGGTCTTCGGCGTGCCGTCCTCGTGGATCCGGACCGCCCGGCCGTAGAGCCGGCGTACGCCGTCTCGACCCTCGAAGACCGTCTCCGGCGGGCCGTCCTGCTGCCCGAGGACGCGGCCGTGCGCGAAGAGCTCGGCGACGCCGTCGAGGTCGCCGGCGTCGACCCTCTCGGCGTACTCGTAGAGGAGGTTCTCGATGTCGCGGACGGCGTCGGTCACGGCGACAGCATAGGTACGGCGTTGTCGGGCTGGCCCGACAACGACTGTCCTGCTGGCAGGATCGGCGCCGACCCCTGATCTTCCTAGCGTTCATGGCATGACGGAGACGCTGACCATGCCCCTGGCCCCACCGACCACCGCGCGCCCGGTCGAGCGCCCGCGCGGCCTGCGCCGGGTGCTCTACGAGACCGGCTACTCGCTGTCGGCGTTCCCGATCGCGCTGGTGGCGTTCGTGGTGGTGGTCATCGACCTCTCGCTCGGAGTCGCGCTGGCCGTCTTCATCGGCGGGATCCTGCTGATCAGCGTCGGCGTCATGGTGGCGCGGGGCTTCGCCCGCTTCGAGCGGATCCGGCTCGAGGGCATGCTCGGCCGGCGCGCCGCGACCCCGTCGTACGTCTGCGCGCGCCCCGGCGACGGCTTCTGGCGCCGCCAGCTCACGCCGCTCCGCGACCCGCAGTCCTGGCTCGACGTCGTCTGGGCGCTGGTCGGGCTCGTCACGGGGACGATCGCCTTCACCGTCGCGATCGTCTGGTGGGCCGGCGCGGCCGGCGGGCTCACCTACTGGTTCTGGCAGCGCTTCATCCCCGACGACCCCGACAACACCGGGCTCGCCGAGCTGCTGGGACTCGGCGAGGGGCGTACGGCGGAGAGCTGGCTCAACCTCGCCATCGGAGCCGCGCTGGCGCTGACGCTGCCGTGGGTGGTGCGCCTGGTGACCACGATGCACGCGAGCCTGGCGTGGGTGCTGCTCAGCAGCCGGGCCGAGCTGCAGAGCGAGGTCGCGCGGGTCGAGGGCGGTCGCGACGCGGCCCGGATGGCGGAGGCAGAGTCGCTGCGCCGGCTCGAGCGGGACATCCACGACGGCCCGCAGCAGCGGCTGGTCCGCCTGACCATGGACCTCGGCCGCGCCCGGCGCCAGGTCGCGGACGACCCCGAGCGTGCCACCGAGACCCTCGACGCTGCGCTCGCCCAGGCCCGCGAGACCGTGGCCGAGCTGCGTGCGCTGAGCCGTGGCATCGCGCCGCCGCTGCTCGTCGATCGCGGTCTGAAGGCGGCGCTGGAGGAGATGCTGACCCAGAGCAGCGTGCCCGTGGGCTCCTTCATCGACGTGCCGGCGCAGCTGCCCCCGCACGTCGAGACGGCCGTCTACTTCGTCGTCGCCGAGGCGCTCACCAACGTCGCGAAGCACAGCGAGGCGGCCTCGGTCGACGTGACCGTGGTCGCGCAGGCGGGTCAGGTCGAGGTGTGCGTCGTCGACGACGGCGTCGGCGGCGCCCACCCGGCCAAGGGCCTCGGCCTCGCCGGCCTGCGGCAGCGGCTCGCCGCCGTCGACGGCACGCTCGAGGTCACGTCGCCGGAGAGCGGTGGCACCACGATCCTTGCGAGGATCCCTGTATGAGGGTGGTGATCGCCGACGACTCGTTCCTGCTCCGCGAGGGCCTGCAGCTGCTGCTCGCGGAGTCGGGTCACGAGGTGGTGCGGTCGGTCGCCGACGGGCCGGCGTTCGTCGACGCGATGCTCGGCGAGCGGCCGGACCTCGGCATCGTCGACGTGCGCATGCCGCCCAGCCACACCGACGAGGGGCTGCGGGCCGCGGTCGAGGTGCGCCGGACCTGGCCCGACGCCCGGCTGCTCGTTCTCTCGCAGTACGTCGAGGTGTCCTACGCCGACGAGCTGCTCGCCACCGGCGACGGCGGCGTCGGGTACCTGCTCAAGGACCGGGTCAGCGACCTCGACGACTTCCTCGGCGCGGTGCAGGCGGTGTCCGCGGGCGGCACCGCGCTCGACCCGCTCGTCGTGCGCCAGCTCATGGGCCGCAACCGCGACCCGCTGGCCGACCTGACCCCGCGCGAGCGGGAGGTGCTGGCGCTGATGGCCGAGGGTCGCTCGAACGCCGCGATCGCCGATGCGCTGACGGTCACCCTCGGCGGCGTCGAGAAGCACACCCAGCGGATCTTCGCGAAGCTCGGCCTGTCGCCGGACGACGACTCGGCCCACCGCCGGGTGGCAGCGGTGCTGAAGTTCCTGCGCTGACCCGCCTCAGGCCGGGAAGGTCACGCCCACCTGGCGGCGTACGTCGTCCATGGTCCGCAGGATCGCCAGCGTCTGCTCGTGTGGCACCAGCGGGCTCTCGCGCAGGCCCTCGCGCAGGCAGCGGCCGACCTCGACGATCTCGTGGGCGTAGCCGCGGCCGATGACCGGCTCCTCGCCGGCGATCCTGACCGGCTCGCCGGGCTCGAAGACCCAGCTGCCCTCGGCCTGGACGTACGGCGTGAACGTCGCGTGCGTCGCGTGGTGGAAGTCGTCGAGCTCGATGCGGCCGAGGTCGGTGGCGATCTCCGCGCGCCGCGACGACCAGGAGGTGACCGAGGCGGTCATCGTCGCGAGCGCGCCGTCGGCGTACCGCCCCGTCATGGAGACGTCGAGGTCGATGCCGCCGGCGCTGAGGTCGGCCGTCGCGCGCACGTCGGTGGCCGGGCCGAGCATCAAGTGGGCGAACGTGAGCGGGTAGATGCCCATGTCGAGCAGCGCGGAGGCGCCGAGCGCCGGGTCGAACATCCGGTCCTCCGGCGGGGCCTCGACCCGGAAGCCGAGCTCCGCGTGCAGGTGCCGGGGCCGCCCCAGCTCGCCCGAGCGCAGCCGGTCGCGGAGCGCCCGGATCGTGGGGTGGCAGGCCGTCCACATCGCCTCCATCAGGAAGCGGTCGTGCTCCTGCGCCAGTCGCACCATCTCCTCCGCGTCGGCGGTGTCGAGCGTGAGCGGCTTCTCGCACAGCACGTGCTTGCCGGCCTCGAACGCCAGCCGCGCGTTGTCGAGGTGCAGCGCGTGCGGGGTCGCGACGTAGACGACGTCGACGGCCGGGTCGGCGACCAGCTCCTCGTAGGAGCCGTGCGCCGTGCCGCCGTGCTCGGCGGCGAACGCCTCGGCGCTGCCGAGCCGCCGCGAACCCACCGCGGCGAGCCGGGCGCCGGGCGCCAGCGCCAGGTCCTCGGCGAAGGTCCGCGCGATCTTTCCGGTGGCGAGGATGCCCCACCCGATCTCGCCTGTCGTGTCGGTCATGGCCCGGACAGTAGCGGGCCACGACTCGCCGCCACCCGAATCACATCGTTGTGGTTCGCCGCCCTATAGTGAGGCTGACCAGCAGTGTCGACAGCAGATCTCCGGGGGAGGAGCACCATGGACGCCGCCAACGCACTTCACGGCGACGCCGGCGACGCGACGCCCGGCCTGAGCGAGCGCGACCAGGAGATCCTGGCGTTCGAGCGGCAGTGGTGGAAGTACGCCGGTGCCAAGGAGACCGCCGTCCGGGAGCAGTTCGACATGTCGTCGACGCGCTACTACCAGGTGCTCAACGCGCTGATCGACCGTCCGGAGGCCCTGGAGGCCGATCCGCTGCTGGTCCGCCGGCTGCGCCGGCTCCGCGCCGCGCGGCAGCGCCAGCGCTCCGCCCGCCGCCTCGGCTTCGAGGTCTGAGCCGTGGCGCGCAACCAGCGGGGAGCGGTCTTCCCGTCCCCGGTCGTCATCCTCAGCGTGCTGGCCGTCGCGATGGCCGGCATCGCGTACGTCGCGACCCGCGGCGGCGAGCCGACCGAGCGCGAGGTCACCCCGGTCGTCCAGGAGGAGACCCCGAGCGAGTCGCCCTCCCCGACGTACGAGCCCACGAAGAAGGCCAAGCCCGAGAAGCCGCCCGTGCAGCGCGGCAAGGTCTACGTCGAGGTCTACAACAACTCCGGCGTCACCGGCCTGGCCGGCCGCGTCGCCGAGCGCGCCACCGGGATCGGCTGGGCGGTCGTCGCCACCGACAACTGGTACGGCACGATCCCGTCGACCACGGTCTACTACCCGCAGAAGCTCCAGCGCGCGGCGAAGACGCTCGCCCTCGACCTCGGCGTGCAGCGCACCGCGCCGGCGGTCGACCCGATGCGCCAGGACCGGCTCACGCTGATCCTGACGGAGCCGCTCGGCTGAGCCTGCCCGCAGGCGCCGTGGTTGGGTGGACCCATGGAGTTCACCTCGCGCGACGGTGAGCAGCGGTACGCCGACCTCGTGCGGGCCGCGTCACGGGCCGTGGTCGGCCTCGACTTCGACGGCACGCTCGCCCCGATCGTCGACGACCCCGAGCAGGCCCACATCCACCCGGACGCCTCCGACGTGATCGTCGACCTCGCCGGCGAGGTGGCGGGGATCGCGGTCATCACCGGGCGCCCGGCGCGTCAGGTGCTCGACCTCGGCGGGCTCGAGGACGTGGGCCGACGGCTCGGCGACGCCGGCAGCGACCTGCACGTCTTCGGCCAGTACGGCAACGAGCGCTGGTCGTCGACCAACCGCCGGATCCTCTCGCCCCGCCCGCCGAAGGGGCTCGCGACGTTCGAGCGCGACCTGCCCGCCCTGCTGCGGCGCCACGACGCCGCCGACGCCTACGTCGAGGACAAGGGCCTCGCCGTCGCCGTCCACACGCGCCGGCTGCCCGACCGCGACGCTGCGTTCCAGCGGCTGCTGCCCGCGATCGGCGACCTCGCCAAGCGCTGCGACCTGGTCGTCGAGCCGGGCCGCAACGTCATCGAGGTCCGCTCGCCCGGCATGCACAAGGGCCTCGCCGTACACGCGCTCGTCGACGAGATCGACGCCGGCGCGTTCCTCTTCGCCGGCGACGACCTCGGCGACCTCGAGGCCTTCGAGGCGATCGGCGAGCTCCGTGCCGGCGGCATGCCCACCCTCCTGGTCTGCTCCGCCTCCGCCGAGGAGAGCGCCCTCGTCCCGCTCTCCGATGTCGTCGTCACCGGCCCCGACGGGGTCCTCGACCTGCTCCGCCAGCTGACGGTGGATGCGCGCTCGTCGCGGTAGTCCCTGACTATCCCGGTGGGTTGTTCGCTGTCGACGAACAGGAGAGGGCCTCCGGAACACTGGGAGCCGCCCGGAAGTTGAGTCGTCATCACTCAATATTCCGAAAGGGAGGGCCGTCGCGTGACTGCCACCAGACTTCCCGTTCTCTTCGTCTCCGACCTCGTCGTGCTGCCGGGCATGGTCGTCCCGCTCGCGCTCGACGAGTCCTCCCGGGCCGCGATCGACGCGGCCCGCGCCGGCTCTGACAGCCGGGTCCTCGTCGCGCCGCGGCTCGAGGACCGCTACGCGTCGTACGGCCTGATCGCGACGATCGACCGCGTCGGCCGCTTCAGCGGCGGCGGCCCCGCCGCCGTCCTGAAGGCCGGCACCCGCGCCCGCATCGGCAGCGGGGTCACCGGTCCCGGCGCGGCCCTGTGGGTCGAGGTCGAGCCCGTCGAGGACGTCGTCACCGACCGGGCCACGGAGCTCGCGGAGGAGTACAAGCGGCTGGTCGTCGCCGTGCTCCAGCGCCGCGAGGCCTGGCAGGTCATCGACCAGGTGCACCAGATGAGCGACCCGAGCGCGATCGCGGACGCGGCCGGCTACGCGCCGTACCTCTCCGTCGACCGCAAGCGCGAGCTGCTCGAGGACCCCGACGTCGAGTCGCGGCTGCTCCGGCTGATCGGCTGGACCCGCGAGCACCTCGCCGAGGCCGAGCTCACCGACAAGATCGGCGAGGACGTCCGCGAGGGCATGGAGAAGAGCCAGCGCGAGTTCCTGCTGCGCCAGCAGCTCGCGGCGATCCGCAAGGAGCTCGGCGAGGGCGAGCCCGAGGGCGCCGAGGACTACCGCTCCCGCGTCGAGGCCGCCGACCTGCCCGAGCACGTCCGCGCGGCCGCGCTCAAGGAGGTCGACAAGCTCGAGCGGTCCAGCGAGCAGAACCCCGAGGCCTCGTGGATCCGCACCTGGCTCGACACCGTCCTCGAGCTGCCCTGGAGCGTGACGACCGAGGACTCCACCGACATCGCCGCCGCCCGCGCGGTGCTCGACGCCGACCACCACGGCCTCGACGAGGTCAAGGAGCGGATCGTCGAGTACCTCGCCGTCCGCTCCCGCCGCGCCGAGCGCGGCCTGCAGGTGGTCGGCGGCCGCGGGTCCGGCGCCGTGATCCTGCTCGCCGGACCTCCGGGCGTCGGCAAGACCTCGCTCGGCGAGTCCGTCGCCCGGACCATGGGTCGGAAGTTCGTCAGGGTCGCCCTCGGCGGCGT
This sequence comes from Nocardioides sp. GCM10030259, assembly GCF_042666375.1. Taxonomy (NCBI): domain Bacteria; kingdom Bacillati; phylum Actinomycetota; class Actinomycetes; order Propionibacteriales; family Nocardioidaceae; genus Nocardioides; species Nocardioides sp. GCM10030259. Next base: position 244,569 of record NZ_JBHTDF010000003.1, read on the forward strand.
CCGCGACGAGGCCGAGATCCGCGGTCACCGGCGCACGTATGTCGGCGCGCTCCCCGGCCGGATCGTCCGCGCGATCAAGGAGGCCGGCTCGATGAACCCGGTCGTCCTCCTCGACGAGGTCGACAAGGTCGGCGCGGACTACCGCGGCGACCCCGCGGCCGCGCTGCTCGAGGTGCTCGACCCGGCGCAGAACCACACGTTCCGCGACCACTACCTCGAGCTCGACCTGGACCTGTCCGACGTCGTCTTCATCGCCACGGCCAACGTGGTCGAGCAGATCCCGAGCGCCCTCCTCGACCGGATGGAGCTCGTCACGATCGACGGCTACACCGAGGACGACAAGGTCGCCATCGCCCGCGACTTCCTCCTGCCGCGCCAGCTGGAGCGGGCCGCGCTGACGGTCGACGAGGTCGCGATCACCGACGGCGCCCTGCGCGAGATCGCCGCCAACTACACCCGCGAGGCGGGCGTGCGGCAGATGGAGCGCTTCCTCGCGAAGGCGCTGCGCAAGGCGGCGACCCGGCTGGCGACGGGCGCCGAGCGGGTCGACGTCGACGTCGCCGACCTCAAGGACCTCGTCGGCCGGCCGCGCTTCACGCCGGAGTCGGCGGAGCGTACGGCGGTCCCGGGCGTCGCGACCGGCCTGGCCGTCACCGGCCTCGGCGGTGACGTGCTCTTCATCGAGGCCTCCGTCGCGGAGGGCAGTGCCGGGCTCACGCTGACCGGCCAGCTCGGCGACGTGATGAAGGAGTCGGCGCAGATCGCGCTCTCCTTCGTCCGCAGCCACGCGGCCGAGCTCGGCGTCGACCCGGGGGCGTTCGAGAAGGCGATCCACGTGCACGTCCCGGCGGGCGCGGTGCCCAAGGACGGCCCATCGGCCGGCATCACGATGGTCACCGCGCTGACGTCGCTGCTCACCGGACGCCCGGTGCGCTCGGAGGTCGGGATGACCGGCGAGGTCACGCTGAACGGGCGGGTGCTGCCGATCGGCGGCCTGAAGCAGAAGCTGCTCGCCGCCCAGCGGGCGGGCCTGACCGAGGTCTTCGTGCCGCAGCGCAACGAGCCGGACCTCGACGACGTCCCGGCCGACGTGCTCGAGTCGCTGACCGTGCACGTCGTCGGCGACGTGCTCGACGTGGTCCGCGGCGCGCTCGCCTCCGCGGCGAGCGGTCGCGCAGCGGCCTGACCCGACGTACGCCGGTCCCGGATGCCCAGCATTCGGGACCGGCGTACGCATGTTGAGACACGACCGGTAGTGTTCTCGACAGCTCATCCAGAGGGACTGAGGGATACGGCCCTACGACGTCCCGGCAACCGCCACGAGCCTCCGCCCCCGGCAGACCAGCCGGTTGCGGTTCGTGGAAACGGTGCCAATTCCGCCCGGCGCGACCGTCGCAGCCGGGGAAGATGAGAAGGAGGAACTCATGAGCGCCGTTGTTGTCGAGAAGCCGGTCCTGCGCGAGGGCGCGTTCGGGAACGCGAAGGCCCTGTCCTGTCGCGAGTGCGGGCACCACGTCGAGCTCGGTCCCCACTATGCGTGTCCGGAGTGCTTCGGACCGCTGGAGATCGCCTACGACTTCGGCACCGTCACCCGCGAGCAGATCGAGGCCGGCCCGCGGAACATCTGGCGCTACAAGGCGCTGCTGCCGGTGCCGACCGACATCGAGACCAGCCCCAACACCGAGCCCGGCTTCACCCGCCTGCTCAAGGCCGACAACCTCGCGGCCGAGCTCGGCATCACGAACCTCTGGGTGAAGGACGACTCGACCAACCCGACCAACTCCTTCAAGGACCGCGTCGTCGCGTGCGCGCTGAGCGCTGCCCGCGAGCTCGGCGCCAAGGTCTTCGCCTGCCCGAGCACCGGCAACCTCGCGAACGCCGTCGCCGCGGCGGGCGCCCGTGCCGGCATCAAGACCGTCGTCTTCATCCCGAGCAACCTCGAGCAGCCCAAGCAGGTCAACTCGGCCGTCTTCACCGAGTCGCTGGTCGCCGTCAACGGCAACTACGACGACGTCAACAAGCTGGCCTCCGAGATCGCCGGCGAGGAGGAGGGCTGGGCGTTCGTCAACGTCAACGTCCGCCCGTTCTACGCCGAGGGCTCCAAGACGCTCGGCTACGAGATCGCCGAGCAGCTCGGCTGGCGGCTGCCCGACCAGATCGTGATCCCGGTCGCCAGCGGGTCGCAGCTGACCAAGGTGCACAAGGCGTTCCAGGAGCTGATCAGGCTCGGCCTCGTCGAGGACAAGCCCTACAAGGTCTTCGGCGCCCAGGCCGAGGGCTGCTCGCCGGTGTCGGTCGCCTACAAGGCCGGCGTCGACGCGATCCGCCCGGTCAAGCCCGACACGATCGCCAAGAGCCTCGCGATCGGCAACCCGGCCGACGGGATCTACGTGCTCGACATCTGCCGCCAGACCGGCGGAGCCGTCGAGGACGTCACCGACGACCAGGTCCGCGAGGGCATCGTCCTGCTCGCCCGCACCGAGGGCATCTTCACCGAGACCGCCGGTGGCACGACCGTCGCGGTGCTGAAGAAGCTCGTCGAGACCGGCCAGCTCGACCCGGACCTCGAGACCGTCGCGATCAACACCGGCCACGGCCTCAAGACCCTCGACGCGGTCTCCGGCTCGGTCGGGCCGGCTGCGACCATCGAACCGACGTACGCCGCCTTCGCCGCCACCGGCCTGGCCTGACCCCATCTCGAGGAGCCCCGCATGTCCGTCTCCGTCCGGATCCCGACCATCCTGCGCACCTACACCGGTGGCGAGTCCGAGGTGACCGCCTCGGGCGCGACGCTGAGCGAGGTGCTCGACGACCTCGACTCCAGCTTCAGCGGCATCAAGGGCCGGATCCTCGACGAGTCGGGCGAGCTGCGCCGCTTCGTCAACGTCTACGTCGGCAACGACGACGTGCGGTTCCTCGACAACCTGGCCACGCCGACGCCCGACGGCACGCAGATCTCCGTCATCCCCGCGGTGGCGGGAGGCTGAGGCTCCGCTCGATCAGGTGCGCTCGCTCGGCGAGGTTCGAGCAGCGCCCGATCGCCTCGTCGTACGCCGTGCGCGCCTCGTCGACGCGGCCGGCGCGGGCGAGCAGCTCGGCCCGGGTCGCCGCCAGCCGGTGCCCCGGCAGCACCAGTCCGTCGAGGGCGGCGAGCCCGGCGTCGGGGCCGGACGCCTCGGCGACGGCGACCGCGCGGTTGAGCCGGACCACGGGGGAGTCGCGGAGCGCGAGCAGCTCGTCGTAGTGCAGCACGATCCGGTCCCACGAGGTCTCGGCCGCCGACGGCGCGATGGCGTGCTCGGCGGCGACGAGCGCCTGGAGGAGGTACGGCGAGGGCGGCGCGTCGACCAGGGGGCGCAGCAGGCCGAGCGCCTCGGCGATCTCGTCGGCGTGCCAGGCGGTGCGATCCTGGTCGGGCAGCAGCACCAGCCGGCCATCGGCAACGCGGGCGTCGCGACGGGAGTGCTGGAGCAGCATCAGCGCCAGGAGCGAGTCCACCTCGACGTCGTCGTACGGCACGACCGCGCGCAGCACGCGCGCCAGTCGGACCGCCTCTCCGGCCAGCGCCGTCCGCACGACGTCGGGCCCGGAGCCCGGGGCGTAGCCGGCCGTGAACGCCAGGTAGGCGATGTCGGCCACCACCGCCACCCGCGGCCCGAGGTCGTCGGGGATCGTGAAGGACTCGCCGGCCAGCCGCTTGCGGGCGCGGGTGAGCCGCGCGGCCATCGTCGGCGTCGGCACCAGGAAGAGGCGGGCGACGTCCTCGGTGGGTACGCCGAGCACCAGCCGCAGGGTCAGCGCCGCCGCGGACTCGGGTGCCAGCGACGGGTGCGCGCACAGGAGCACCAGCCGCAGCCGCTCGTCGAGCGACACCGAGCCGTCGTCGGCCATGACTCGTTGGGCCTCCTCCTGGAGGGACGACTCGACCGCGAGCAGCGGAAGCTTGCGGGCGGCGACGGCCTCGGACCGCAGCCGGTCGACGATGCGGCGCCGGGCCGCGGTGAGCAGCCACGCCGGCGGGTTGTCGGGAAGGGCGTCCCAGGTGCGGGCGGCGGCCTCGAACGCGTCGGCGAGCCCGTCCTCGGCCAGGTCGAGGCGTCGGTACTGCGCGACGAGCAGGGCCAACAGCCGGCCCCACTCCTCGCGCAGCAGCCGCTCGATCGGGGTCAGATCGGGACCTCGGGGACCGGTCGGACCTCGACGGTGTAGTCCCGAGGCAGCAGCCCGGCGAGCTCGACGGCCGTCTCGATCGACTCGACCTCGATGACGTAGAAGCCGCCGATCTGCTCGACGGTCTCGGCGAACGGGCCGTCGGTCACCGCGCCCGCGCGCAGCGTCCTGGCGTCGGCCGGCCGGGCGAGGGCCTCGCCCCCGACTACCGACCCGCGCTCTGCCACGGCCGCGTCGAACGCCTCGAAGTCGGCGACCACGCGTTGCCGCGCGGCCTCGTCCGCGGCGTCCCACCTCTCGAAGTGGTCCTCCTCGGCCATCAGCAGCACGAACTTCACGGTGCCTCCGCCAGGTCACCGCCGACGGTCGCGCGGACCTCGACCGGCCAGGTCTCGTCCGCGAGGATCCCGCACACGTCGAGGAGGTCGTCGAGGTCGTCGCTGTCGACGAGGTAGTAGCCGCCGAGCTGCTCGACGGTCTCGGCGTACGGCCCGTCGGTGACGGTCGTGCCGTCGCCCGTGCGCCGCACCACCTTCGCCTCGCGGGAGTGGGTGAGCTCGGCGCCGCCGAGGATCTTGTGGCCGCGCTCCTCGAGGGCACGGGAGAACTCGCCGTGCCTGGCGTACATGGCGGAGCGCTGCTCCTCGGTCGCGGACTCCCAGACGGTCTCGTCTCCGGGGAGCAGGACGACGTACGTGGTCATGGTGTTTCCTCTCGTCGTTGTGAGTCTGACACCGGGATGACGGGCGGCACCCCACGAATTCGACAGCTCGCTGAGCGCTGGAGCTGTATCGGGGTGTTGTGGGCGCTGTTGACCCGTCATGACGGGTGAGAGGACGCCACAACACCCCGTTACAGCCTTGACAGCACTCCGCCGGAACCCGCAAAGTGTGTGGTGGGAACGCTCCCACATCCACGACGCTACGAGGGGTGGACCGCGCGATGGCCTCGCAACGGCGTGGAGGAGTGCCCGTCCGGGACCGCGGTCCCGGTTCGGGCCCCGACGTGCGGCGGGCCCGGGGTCTCCTCGACCTCCCGGGCCCGCCGTTCGCACGTCGAACCCGGACTCGCGGACCGGCCGCCGTCGGCATACTGACGCCATGACCCGGCCGCCGCGTACCCGTCCCACCCTCGAAGAGGTGGCCGCTCGCGCCGGTGTCGGCCGCGGCACCGCCTCGCGGGTGATCAACGGCGGCGAGAAGGTCTCCGAGCGGGCGCGGCTCGCCGTCGAGCAGGCGATCGACGAGCTCGGCTACGTGCCCAACGCCGCCGCCCGGGCGCTGGTCACCCGCCGGACCGACGCGATCGCGCTGGTCATCGCCGAGTCGGAGGAGCGCGTCTTCGGAGAGCCGTTCTTCGCCGGCATCATCCGCGGCATCGGCACCGCCCTGGCCGAGGCCGGCCGCCAGCTCATCCTGGTGCTCGCGCAGGCCTCCCGCAGGCCGGGCGCGCTCGACGAGTACCTCACCCGCCAGCACGTCGACGGCGTGCTGCTGCTCTCGCTCCACGACGACGACGAACTGCCGGCCCGGATCCGCGCCCACGGCGTACCCGTGGTCGTCGGGGGCCGTGCCGGCGCGGACGTCGAGCACGACTTCGTCGACGTCGACAACGTCCAGGGCGCCCGGCTCGCGGTCGAGCACCTGCTCGGCCTCGGCCGACGCCACGTCGCGACCATCGCCGGGCCGGCCGACATGGTCGCGGGCCACTCGCGCTTCGACGGGTACGCCGCCGCGCTCGCCGCCGCCGGGCTGCCGGTCGACGAGCGCCTCGTCGCCCGCGGCGACTTCGGCCGGGTCAGCGGCGAGGAGGCGATGCGCGCGCTGCTCGCCGGCGGCGAGGTCGACGCGGTCTTCTGCGCCAACGACCTGATGGCCGCCGGGGCGTTGCGCGTGCTCGGCGAGGCCGGGCTCCGGGTGCCCGAGGACGTCGCGGTCGTCGGGTTCGAGGACGCTCCGGTCGCGCAGTCGACCACGCCGCCGCTCACCACGGTCCACCAGTCGCCGGAGGAGATGGGTCGCGAGATGGCGGCCATGGTGCTCGAGGCCACCCGGAGCGCAGGCACCCCGCAACCGGGTCGGATGCTGCCCACCCACCTGGTGGTCCGCGGCAGCGCGTGAGGCACGTCCGTCTGGGTACCCTCGACGAATATGCATGCCGTGACGGCGACCGGGCGCCGCATCTACGTCGACCCAGCTGATCCACGGGGCGAGCGCCTGGTCGAGGCCGACGGCGACCTGAACCCAGGGACGCTGCGCCTGTGGCGGTGTGCGCTGGCGATGCACCCGTGGGACGTCGTGGTCGACGTCGGCGTCAACTACGGCGAGATGCTCGTCGGCGTCGAGCTCCCGGAGGGCGCCGAGGTGATCGGGTTCGAGCCGAACCCGGCGGTGCGCGAGCTGCTCGCCCTCACCCTTGCCGAGAGCGGCGTCAAGGCGCAGATCCGCCCGGAGGCCGTGTCCGCCACGGCCGGCACGGCGACCTTCATGGTCGACAGCCATTGGTCGGGCACGTCCTCGCTGCGTGACGAGCGGCACGCCGACAGCGTCGGGTGGCGCAGCCTCGAGGTGGCGGTGACGACGCTCGACCGGGTGATCGACCCGGGCCGGACGTTCTGCGCGAAGGTCGACGTCGAGGGGTTCGAGCGCGACGTCGTCGCCGGTGCCGCCGACGCCATGCGCTCGGCCCGCCACTGGGCGATGCTGCTGGAGGTCGCCCACATGTCCCGGCCCTACCTCGCGGCGCTCGCCGAGGAGCGCGTGGTCCTGCTGATGGACCGTCGCACCGGGGCCCTGGTGCGGGTCCCGGGCGGCAACGCCGAGCTCGTGGACGATCTGCTCGCGAAGCGCTGGTTGCACGCACACGACTGCCTGGTCGTCAGCGACGCCGTCCTGGCCGAGATAGAGGGGTGATGATGGAGAAGCGCCGGCTCGTCTACACGGCGATGATCGGGGGACACGAGCTGCTGCAGGAGCAGCCCGCCGCTCCCGACAGCGCGTGTGACTTCGTCTGCTTCACCGACGACGCCACGCTGCGCAGCGAGACGTGGGACGTCCGGGTGGTGGATCCGCTGCTGCCGCTCGACCCCGTCCGGAGCGCCCGTTCGCTGAAGATCGTCGGGCACCCCGACCTCGACGACTACGACGAGGTCCTCTGGATCGACGCGCGCGTCGTGCTGCGCGGGGATCCGTCCGACCTCCTCGACGACTGGCTGGCGACGGGTGACCTCGCCGTGGCCCGGCACTCGTACCGCAAGGACGTCGCCACCGAGTTCGTCGAGGTGCTGCTCGCCGGCATGGACGAGTCCTCGCGGCTGTACGAGCAGCTCAACCACTACACCGCAGTCGCGCCGGACCGGTTGCAGGAGCCGGTGCCCTGGACCGGCCTGATCGCGCGGCGCTGGACTCCGGACGTACGTCGCTTCGGGGAGGAGTGGCTCCGGCACGTCCTGCGCTACTCCCGCCGCGACCAGCTGTCGTTCGTCGAGGCGGCGGCACTCAGTGGCGCCGGCTTCCGCTTGCTGGACCTGAGCACCTTCGGGTCCGAGGTGCACGAGTGGATGCCGGGCGAGGGTCGCAGCCCCCGACCCCAGCAGCTCCAGGTCTCCGACCACCTCTGGTCGCCGACCGCCCGACTGGGAGAGCTCCAGCGGCAGCTCGAGATCACGACCCGCGAGATGTCTGCCGCGGTCGACCACCGCGAGAACCTGGTCGCCGGGCTCGAGCAGCAGGTCGCCGAGCTGAACGCCGACCGCGCTGCTGAGGTCCAGCGCCTCCAGGGGCAGGTCGCGACCCTGGAGCGGAGCGAGCAGCTGCTCGCCGAGAAGGTGGAGAGGCTGCGCCGCAAGGTGCGGCGCCTGCGCACCAGGAAGGACGAGCTCGAGAGTCAGGTCGACGACCGGCGCCGCGGCCCGAGGAGGCGCCGTGCGTCCGGCGGTCCGGCCGACCGATAGCCTCGGCCGGTGACCCGCGCCCTCCTTGCCACGTTCAACCTGATGCCCGAAGGCGAGCCCGGCGGCGAGCTGCTCGTCGCGGCCCTCGCCGAGCGAGGCGTGGAGGCCGCCTGGGTGTGCTGGGACGACCCGACGGTCGACTGGGGTGCCGCCGACGTGGTCGCCGCGCGCAGCACCTGGGACTACCAGCGGCGCTGCGCCGAGTTCCTGGCCTGGGCGCGGTCGGTGGACGAGGTGACGTGCCTGCTCAACGGGGCCGACGTCTTCGCGTGGAACGCGGACAAGTCCTACCTGACCGACCTCGGCGACGTACCCGTCATCCCCACGATCGTGCTCGACGACCGCACGCTCGTCGCCGGGCTCGGGACCGCCGCCGACCGGTGGGGCACGGTCGTCATGAAGCCCGCGATCGGCGCCGGCGGCGTCGGGGTCGTGGTCGCGCGCGGCGTCGACGACCCCTCGCTCGAGGGCCTGGTCCAGGCGCCGTGGGTGGTGCAGCCGCTCGTCGAGTCGGTGCGCACCGAGGGCGAGATCTCGGTCTACGTCCTCGACGGACGGGCGGTGTCGCGCTTCGACAAGCTCCCGGCGGACGGCGAGATCCGGGTGCACGAGCTGTACGGCGGCACCACCCGGCTCGGCGTCCTCGACGCGGAGACGGCCCGGCTCGCAGAGCACGCCGTCAAGTCGGCGGCGGCCCGGTTGGAGGCCGACCTCCCCTACGCGCGCGTCGACCTGATGACGTACGACGGCCGCCTGGTCGTCAGCGAGCTCGAGCTGATCGAGCCGGGGCTCTACCTCGACGTGGTGCCCGACAACGCCGGCCCGTTCGCCGACGTCATCGCCGACCGCGCCCGCCGACGGTCCTGAGCCGGTCTCGACACGCGGTCACGCCCTCGCGGGCTCGGGCGTGCGCTTGCTCGACCCGGTCGCTTCAGCCCGCGTGCTCGTACCTCGCGCCCAGCCCGCGACCGCTTGCACTCGCAGGAGGCGAGTGCTAAACATGACGCTGGCACTCTCGACCAGAGAGTGACAATCCGGAACGGCGTCGTTGAGGCTCTGTGCGCCGGCGAGAAAGGGTTCGCCGGGTCCAGCAGGGGCCGTCCGTCGCGGGCAACCCGCCGCCCCGGTCCACGAACTCAGCATGCGAAGGAATCGCTGGAGTTATGCCGAAGCTGATTGCATTCGACGAGGAGGCCCGGCGCGGTCTCGAGCGTGGCATGAACACGCTCGCCGACGCCGTCAAGGTCACCCTCGGTCCCAAGGGCCGCAACGTCGTGCTCGAGAAGAAGTGGGGCGCCCCCACGATCACCAACGACGGTGTGAGCATCGCCAAGGAGATCGAGCTCGAGGACCCCTACGAGAAGATCGGCGCCGAGCTGGTCAAGGAGGTCGCCAAGAAGACCGACGACGTGGCCGGTGACGGCACCACCACGGCGACGGTCCTCGCGCAGGCGATGGTCCGCGAGGGTCTCCGCAACGTGGCCGCGGGTGCGAACCCGATGGGCCTCAAGCGCGGCATCGAGGCCGCCGTCGCCGCCGTGTCCGAGCAGCTGCTCGGCATGGCCAAGGACGTCGAGACCAAGGAGCAGATCGCGTCCACCGCGAGCATCTCCGCCGCTGACACCACCGTCGGCGAGATCATCGCCGAGGCGATGGACAAGGTCGGCAAGGAAGGCGTCATCACCGTCGAGGAGTCGAACACCTTCGGGCTCGACCTCGAGCTCACCGAGGGCATGCGCTTCGACAAGGGCTACATCTCGGCGTACTTCGTCACCGACCCGGAGCGCATGGAGACGGTCCTCGAGGACCCCTACATCCTCATCGCGAACCAGAAGGTCTCGTCGGTCAAGGACCTCCTCCCGCTGCTGGAGAAGGTCATGCAGTCGGGCAAGCCGCTGCTGATCCTGTCCGAGGACGTCGACGGCGAGGCGCTGTCCACGCTGGTCGTCAACAAGATCCGCGGCACCTTCAAGTCCGTCGCCGTCAAGGCTCCGGGCTTCGGTGACCGCCGCAAGGCCATGCTGCAGGACATCGCGATCCTGACCGGCGGCCAGGTCATCTCGGAGGAGGTCGGCCTCAAGCTCGAGTCGACCGGCATCGAGCTGCTCGGCCAGGCCCGCAAGGTCGTCATCACCAAGGACGAGACCACCATCGTCGAGGGTGCGGGCGACGCCGACCAGATCGCCGGTCGCGTCAACCAGATCCGTGCCGAGATCGAGAAGTCGGACTCCGACTACGACCGCGAGAAGCTCCAGGAGCGTCTCGCCAAGCTGGCCGGCGGCGTGGCCGTCATCAAGGTCGGCGCGGCCACCGAGGTCGAGCTCAAGGAGCGCAAGCACCGCATCGAGGACGCCGTTCGCAACGCGAAGGCGGCCGTCGAGGAGGGCATCGTCGCCGGCGGTGGCGTCGCCCTGGTGCAGGCGTCGGCGACGGCGTTCGACAAGCTGGACCTGACGGGCGACGAGGCCGTCGGTGCCAACATCGTGCGTCTCGCGACCGAGGCCCCGCTCAAGCAGATCGCGATCAACGCCGGTCTCGAGGGTGGCGTCGTCGCGGAGAAGGTGAAGAACCTGACCCCCGGTCACGGTCTCAACGCCGCCTCCGGCGAGTACGTCGACATGATCGGCGAGGGCATCATCGACCCCGCCAAGGTGACCCGCAGCGCGCTGCAGAACGCCGCCTCCATCGCGGCGCTCTTCCTCACCACCGAGGCCGTCGTGGCCGACAAGCCGGAGAAGGCCGCCCCCATGGGTGGCGACCCGACCGGCGGCATGGGCGGCATGGACTTCTGAGTCCAGCGCCTCGCTGAACACCTGAACGACCCGAGCGGCCCCAGTCCACGGACTGGGGCCGCTCGGCGTTTCCGGACAGGCCCGCCGGGTACTCGTGCCGCGACGGTGGCCGCTACATGGGACGGTGGACACGTGGACGAGAGCCGACGCGAGCGATTCGAGGAGATCGCGCCGGGGCTGGTCGACCCGCTGCGGCGCTACCTCGCGCGGCGTACCGACCCCGACACCGCCGAGGACGTCCTCGCCGAGACCCTGCTCGTCTGCTGGCGGCGCGCGAGCGAGCTGCCGGAGCCGCCGCTCCCCTGGGCGTACGCCGTGGCCGCGAACTGCCTGCGCAACGCCGAGCGGGCCGCGCGGCGGCAGCGTCGGGTGGCGGCGAAGGTCGCCGCCCTCGACCCACCCACCGCCACCCAGCCCGAGCCCGCGCCGACGGAGGGTGACCCCGACCTGGCGCTGGCGCTGGGCCGCCTGCGCCCCGACGACGCGGAACTGCTGCGGCTGTGGGCATGGGAGCAGCTGACGCCCGCCGAGATCGCCACGGTGCTCGGCATCTCGGCCAACGCCGCGAGCATCCGCCTCCACCGCGCCCGCGGACGACTGCGCGGTCAGCTGCGAAAGACCCGGGCGTCGTCCGGACATGAGGAGTCGAGAGAGGGGAGGAAACCGTGACCGACGACGAGCTGCTCGCCCGGCTCCGGGCCGCCGACCCGGCAGCCTCCCTCCCGCCGGCCGACCCGGACGGGGTGGCCCGACTCGTGGAGGACGTCATGAGCACCGAGCTGACCACCGAGAACCGCGAGACCGGCACCCACGAGCGCAGCGGGCTCACCTGGATGGTCGCGGCGGCCGCGGTTCTTGTGATCGCCGGCGCCGGGTTCCTGGGCCTCCGCGCGTTGACCGACGACGGCACCCCGCCGGGCGACCCCGGTCAGGCCGGGCCGTCGACCACCCATCTCGCGGTCGGCGAGCCGGCGGGAGCCGAGAAGTGCATGGTGCCGAACGCCGACGCGCTCGCGCAGGCCGACGTCGCGTTCGACGGCACCGTCACCGCGATCGAGGGCGATGTGGTGACGCTGGCGCCGACGCACTGGTACGCCGGTGCGCCGAGCGACGAGGTCAGCGTGACCGCGCCGAGCGAGCAGATGCAGCGGGTCGCGTCCGGGGTCGCCTTCGAGGAGGGTGGGCGCTACCTGGTCTCCGCCGTCGACGGCCACGTCACGCTGTGCGGCTTCTCGGCGGCGTACGACGACGACCTCGCGGCGATCTACCAGCAGGCCTTCGGCTGACACACTGACCCCGTGACCGTCCACGGCCTCCTGCTCGCGGCCGGCGCCGGGCGGCGCATGGGCCGGCCCAAGGCGCTGGTGCGCGGCGACGACGGCGAGCCGTGGCTGGTCCGCGGGGTGCGGGTGCTGCACGAGGGCGGGTGCGACCAGGTCGACGTCGTGCTGGGCGCCGCCGCCGAGGACGCGCTCCCGATGCTCGACGGCACCGGCGCCACGGCAGTCGTCGCCGCCGACTGGGCCAGCGGGATGTCGGCATCGCTGCGGGCGGGGCTCGCCGCGGTCGAGGCCACCGACGCGACCGCCGCGGTCGTCACGCTCGTCGACCTCCCCGACGTCGGCGCCGACGTCGTCCGTCGCCTCCTGGCAGAGCCGCCGGACGCAGGCACGCTGCGCCGGGCGGCGTACGACGGACGCCCGGGCCACCCCGTCGTGCTCGGCCGCGACCACTGGGGGGCGGTGGCGGGCGGCGCGTCCGGTGATCGTGGAGCGCGCGACTACCTCGCGGCGCGGCCGGTGGCGCTGGTGGAGTGCGGCGACCTCGCGAGCGGCAGGGACGTCGACACGATTGACGGCTGAGGTCGTGGGTACGTGTGCTCATATGCGTACTCCGACACTCGGGACGGTTCGCTCGTCGATCGCCGCTGCAGCGGTGGGAGCACTCCTCCTCAGCGGCCAGCCGGCCTCGGCGCAGCCCGCGCCGGAAGGGCGCAGCTCCGCGCCCGCGGAGCGGGCCTCGGCGGTGCGGGTGGGCACGTTCAACATCAACGCGGCACTCCCTCTCGACCAGTGGCGGCAGGCCGTGCAGGAGTTCAGCACTCTCGTCGACGTCGGGGGCATCCAGGAGGCGGCCGGCACCGAGAAGGCCGCGGCCATGAAGGCGATGCCCGGGATCGGCAGCTGGCGGTCGAAGCGCTTCCTCCAGGAGCCGGTCTTCTGGAACAAGGACGCCTACAAGCTGCTCCGCGGCCGCGCGGCCAAGATCGCCGACGGCCGGAAGGTCGAGGACAAGACCGGCCCCGGCCTCGTGCACCAGGAGGCCACGCTGGCCACGGTCGTGCGGCTGCGCAGCAAGCTCAGCGGCGAGACCATCTCGGTCGTCAACGTCCACCTGCTCTCCGGTGCGGTCAACGCCGGCAAGCGGCTGCCGGGCGTGCCGCGCCGGGTCGGGATGTACCTCGACCAGGTGCGCAACCTGGGCAAGGTCGTGTCGAAGGAGAAGCAGTGGGCGGGCGGCCCGGTCTGGGTGCTCGGTGACTTCAACGTCAACTACGGGCGCGACAAGGCGGTGCGCAACAGGAAGTTCGCGTACTCGACCATGCGGCGCCGCGACCTGGTCGCCTCCTGGGAGGCCCGCAAGGGCCAGCTCCAGCCCGGCCAGGGCTCCGGCGCGCGCAGCGGCGCCTACCTCGACGTGATCTGGTCGACCCGGAAGGCGAGGTCGGTCGACGTCCTGCGCGAGGACCGGTTCCGCATCTCCGACCACTTCCCCGTGGTGTCGTCGTACCGCGCTCCCTGACCGGACGCCGACCGCGGGCCAACACCCGCGCGTCTACCCTCGTCGTATGGAGTCGTCCACCCCCGCCGCCCCCCAGGCCGTCGCTGAACGCCTGGGCGCGACCGGCTACCTGTGCGACGACGCACTCGCGACGGTCACGTTCCTCGCGCTGAAGATGCAGCGGCCGCTGCTGCTCGAGGGCGAGCCGGGCACCGGCAAGACCGCGCTCGCCGAGGCGATCGCCGAGAGCCTGGGGCTGCCGCTGGTGCGGCTCCAGTGCTACGAGGGGATCGACGCGACGCAGGCGCTCTACGACTGGGACTTCCCGCGGCAGATCCTGCACCTGCGCGCGCTCGAGGCGGCCGGCGCGGCCGCGCGTGGCGACGTCGGCAGCGTCGAGGAGGCGGAGAAGAGCCTGTACGACGCGCGCTTCCTGCTCGCCCGGCCGGTGCTGCAGGCGCTGCAGGAGAGCCCGGCGGTGCTGCTGGTCGACGAGGTCGACCGTGCCGACGACGAGTTCGAGGCGTTCCTGCTCGAGGTGCTGTCGACGTACCAGGTCTCCATCCCCGAGCTCGGCACCGTGCGCGCCGCGACGCCGCCGATCGTGGTGCTGACGTCGAACCGCACCCGTGAGCTCCACGACGCGCTGAAGCGGCGCTGCCTCTACCACTGGATCGACCACCCCGGCCTGGAGCGGGAGGTCGAGATCGTGCGCTCGCGGGCGCCCGAGGTGTCGGCCGACCTGGCCCGTCAGGTCGTCGGAGTGGTGCAGGGCCTGCGTGCGCGGGACGACCTGCAGAAGCCGCCCGGCGTCGCGGAGACGCTCGACTGGGCCCGGGCGCTGACCTACCTCGGGACCGCGGAGATCGACCTCGCCGCCGCGTCGGCGACGCTCGGCGCGCTGGTGAAGTACCGCGAGGACGCCGACCGGGTGCGGCACGCGCTGGACCAGATGCTCCGGGCATGACCATGGACCGCGGCGGCGACGAGATCCTGCTGGCGTTCACCCGGGCGCTGCGGGCGGCGGGGGTCGCGGTGACGCACGACCGCGCCCACGGCTTCCTCGCCGCGACCTCGGTGCTGGGGATGGACGACCAGCGCGCGACGTACCTCGCCGGGCGGGCGACGCTGTGCGCCGGCCCCGACGACCTCGAGCGCTACGACCGGGTGTTCACCGCCTACTTCGGCCGCGACGGGCTGCCCCGCTCGCGGCCCGCGCAGCCCGACAGCGTGCCCGGCTTCTCCGAGTTGCCGGAGTCCGAGGGATCGGGCGCGGGCGATGCGGCCGACGAGGACGTCGTGCGCGCCCGCGCCAGCGCGACCGAGGTCCTGCGGCACCGCGACGTCGCGACGCTGTCGGCGTCCGAGAAGCACCGGCTCGCCGGTATGTTCGCGACCCTCCGACCTCGGCCGCCGGTGCGGCGTACCGCCCGGCACCAGCGCTGGCACCGCGGTCAGGTCGACGCGTCGCGCACGCTGCGCGCCTCGCTGCGCCGGATGGGCGAGCCGGCCGAGATCGCCTGGCGCCGGCGCGGCGCGCGCCCGCGCCGGGTGGTGCTGCTGATCGACGTGTCCGGCTCGATGAGCGGGTACGCCGACGCGCTGCTGCGGCTCGCACACCGCTTCACCCAGGTCGTCCGCGAGCAGGGCGGGGTCGTCGAGACGTTCACGGTCGGCACCCGGCTGACCCACCTGACCCGGGCGATGCGGATCCGCGACCCCGAGCGGGCGCTGGTCGCCGCGGGCGAGACCGTGCCGGACTGGTCGGGTGGCACGCGGCTGGGGGAGACCCTCCGGTTCTTCCTCGACCGCTGGGGCCAGCGGGGCATGGCGCGCGGCGCCGTGGTCGTGGTCTTCAGCGACGGCTGGGAGCGCGGCGACCCGACCCTTCTCGGTGAGCAGATGGCCCGGCTGCGCCGGGTCGCCCACCGGGTCGTGTGGGTCAACCCGCACCGCGGCAAGGCCGGCTACGAGCCGGTGCAGCAGGGTGTGCTGGCCGCGCTGCCACACTGTGACGACTTCGTCGCCGGCCACTCGCTGGCGACCTTCGCCGAGCTGTCGGAGGTGATCTCGCGTGCGTGACGTGCTGCCCGAGCTGATGGCCTGGTGGCGGGCCGGGGAGACGGTCGGCGTCGGTACCGTCGTCGCCACCTTCCAGTCCGCGCCGCGCCCCGCCGGCGCCTCGATGCTGGTCGGACCCGACGGCGCCGCCGTCGGGTCGGTGTCCGGCGGCTGCGTCGAGGGCGCCGTCTACGAGCTCGCCGAGTCCGTGGTGGCCTCGGGCGACCCGGTGCTGGAGCGGTACGGCGTCTCCGACGACGACGCCTTCGCCGTCGGCCTGACCTGTGGCGGCATCCTCGACGTGTACGTCGAGAAGATCAGCCGCGAGACGTTCCCCGAGCTCGAGGAGATCGCCGCCGACGTCGAGGCCGGCCGCCCGGTCGCCGTCGCGACGATCATCGAGCACCCGGACCCGACCCGGCTGGGTCGGCGGCTCGTCGTACGGCCGGACGGGGGGATGGTCCCTGACGTCTCCGGGGTCTCCGGCGGCGTGTCGACCCCGAAGACGTCAGGGAGTATCCCGGTGTTGGGCTCCTCGCGCGCCGACGACGCCGTGCACGACGACGCCCTGGGGCTGCTGGTGGCGGGCCACAACGCGACGCTGACCTACGGGCCCGACGGCGAGCGGCGGGGCGAGGGGATGAAGGTGTTCGTGTGGGCGTTCGCGCCGAAGCCCCGGATGCTGGTGTTCGGAGCCATCGACTTCGCCGCGGCGGTCGCGCGGGTGGGCAGCTTCCTCGGCTACCACGTGACGGTCTGCGACGCCCGGCCGGTGTTCGCGACGAACACCCGGTTCCCCGAGGCGGACGAGGTGGTCGTCGACTGGCCGCACCGCTACCTGACCGCCGAGGCCGAGGCGGGGCGCATCGACGGGCGGACCGTGATCACCGTGCTGACGCACGACCCGAAGTTCGACGTACCGCTGCTGGAGGTGGCGCTGCGGCTGCCCGAGGTGGCGTACGTCGGCGCGATGGGCTCCCGTCGTACCCACGACGACCGGCTGGCGCGCCTGCGCGACGCCGGCGTCGACGACAAGGAGATCGAGCGGCTGTCGAGCCCGATCGGCCTCGACCTCGGGGCGCGCACGCCCGAGGAGACCGCGATCAGCATCGCCGCGGAGATCATCGCCGGACGGTGGGGCGGCAGCGGGGAGCGGCTCGCGTCGCTGGACGGACGGATCCACAAGGAGATCGCGTGATGGACGGACACTCCCTTGACCGGCTGGCCGACGAGCACCTCGCGATCGCCCGCGAGCACGGCAGCGGTCGCAGCGCCGTCACCGTGCACGGAGGTCGCGAGCACCACCTGCGACAGACGCTGATCGCGCTGGCCGGCGGGCGCGCGCTCGGCGAGCACGAGAGCCCCGGCGAGGCGACGCTCCAGGTGCTGCGCGGCCGGGTGACGTTGCACGCTGGCGGCGCCCAGTGGACCGGCGAGGCCGGGGACTTCCTGCTGATCCCGCCCGAGCGGCACGACCTCGAGGCGCTCGAGGACGCCGCCGTCCTGCTCACCGTCGCGAACCGGCTCGGGGACTGACCGTGCGGGGCGCGTCGGCCCTGGTCGTGCTGGCGCTGGTGCTCGCAGGATGCTCGGACGACGAGCCCGCCGCCGACCCGCCCCCGGCGTCCGCCACAGCGTCCCCGGACTCCCCGACGTCCTCGACCCCCTCGTCGGAGTCCGCCGAGCCGTCTCCGGGCCCCACCCAGCCCCCCACCCCCGCCGTGCAGGGCGAGAGCCTGCCACCGCGCACCGACACCCCGTCGCTGGCCAACCTGATGCGCGAGGACTTCGACGGCCGCGGCCTGCGGGTGCTGCGCACCGAGACGACCACCGACGCCTACACGCGCCAGCAGGTCGTCTACAGCAGCAACGGCACCCGCGTCTCCGGCGTGCTCCTCCGCCCGCACGGGCGCGGCCCGTTCCCCGCGGTCGTGCTCAACCACGGCTACATCGAGCCGTCGATCTACGTCACCGGCCAGGGGATGGCCCGCGAGCAGGACTGGCTGGCCCGGGCCGGGTTCGTCGTGCTGCACACCGACTACCGCGGCCACGCCGCCGGTGCCCCCGCCAGCGACCGCGAGCGCGAGCTGCGCCTGGCCTACGCCCGCGACAGCATCAACGCAGTCCTCGCGCTCGAGAAGCTCCCGTACGTCGACGACGACCGCACCGGGATGGTCGGCCGGTCGATGGGCGGCGGCGTCACGCTCAACGCGCTGGTGGCAGCGCCCGGGCTCGTCGACGCCGCCGTGATCTACGCCAGCGTGAGCTCGCGCTACCTCGACAACCTCAACCACTTCACGAGGCCCAACCGGCCCGAGGCGGTGAGCGCGCTCTACGCGGCGTACGGCACGCCCCAGCGGTCCCCGGCGTTCTACCGCGGGCTCTCGTCGCGCACCCACTTCGACCGGATCACCGAGCCGGTGCTCGTCCTCCACGGCGCGGTCGACGGGACCTGCCCGCCACGCTGGTCCCGGGAGACCCAGGCACTGCTGCGCCGTGCCGACGTCGACAGCACGCTCGTCACCTACCCCGGCGAGGACCACACGTTCTACGCGCGCTGGCAGGACTCGATCGTCCGCACCGTCCAGTTCCTGCGTCATCAATTCGATGAGTGACGCAAAGGTCTCGCACGCTCCGCGACGCCCGGCATCCACGCCGGCTGCGTTGCCAACGCTTGACGGACGCCCAGTCTGCCTTCGCGCCGGCGCCTTGCCGGCGCGGCGCCGAGCGCCGCTCGCTTGCACGATCCCTTGGCGTCACTCATCCGGGACGTGACTGGCGTCACCCCGTCGGCTACGTTGCTTGGCACGACCCTGGGGGGTTTTCGATGGCACGCACCGAGCTGCAGACGCGTCGGCTGGAGGCCGTCCGCGCGTGGACGACCTTCGTCGAGCACGGCGATGACGCCGCGACCATGGTGCGGCCCGAGATCCTGACCAGCTGGACCAGGTCCGAGGCCGCGATCGGGCCGGACGTCGCCGAGGCGCCGCTCGCCGACGAGTCCGAGACCGCGGCGTACTGGCGGGGATCGGCGCTCCAGACCGCGGTCGAGCGGGTCCAGGCCGAGCTGCGCCGCACGGCCGAGGACGGCGACCTCGTGATCGCCGTGACCGACCCTCAGACCCGGATCCTGTGGACGTACGGCGGCCGCGTGATGCGCCGCAAGGCCGAGACCGTCAACTTCGTGCCCGGCGGGCGCTGGGACGACGAGTCGGTCGGCACCAACGCCCTCGACCTGGCCAACCGGCTGGCCGAGCCGGCGATGGTGTTCAGCGCCGAGCACTACGCCTCGATCGTGCACAACTGGGTCTGCTGGGCCGCGCCCGTCCACGACCCCACGACCGGCACCCAGCTCGGCGTCATCGACCTCTCGACCACCTGGGACCGCACCCACCCGATCGGCCTGGCCACCGCACGGGTGATGGCGCGGCTGATCGAGGCGGCGATGCCGCTGACGCACCAGCACGTCGTGCGGCCCGGCGAGAGCAGCGAGCCCGGCCTCGAGATGCACCTGCTGGGTACCGCCGAGACCTGGCTCGACGGCCAGCGGCTGCTGCTCAACCGCCGGCAGACCGAGATCCTCGCGCTGCTCGCCATGCACCCCGAGGGGCTGTCGCTCGAGCACCTGCACGCCCTCGTGTACGGCGACCAGGCCGTCACCACCTCCACCCTCAAGGCCGAGGTCTCCCACCTGCGCGCGGCGCTCGGCGGTCAGCTCGCATCGCGGCCCTACTGCCTGACGATGCCGGTCTCGACCGACGTCGACCTCGTGCTCGGCCTGCTCCGGCGGGGCCGGGTCGCGGCGGCCGTCGAGGCGTACGGCGGCGACCTGCTGCCCGGCACGAACTCCCCGGCCCTCGCCGAGCTCGCCGAGCTGGTCGCCGTCGCCGTCCGCGAGGCGCTGCTCGCCGACCCGGACCCGGACGCCGTGCTGCGCTACGGCGAGCGCGCGCCGTACGACACCGAGGTGATCGAGGTCTGCCTGGCCCGGCTGCCGCTGCGCCACCCCGCCGTACCCCTCCTCAAGGGGCGGCTCGCCGCCGCCCAGCGCTGACCCTTTCCTATCAAAGACAATCCATTCACTACACTTCACGCCATGGCAGTCGTCGACCGCGCCCAGCCCGCCCCCGCCGCGACCCCCGCGGCACCGTCCCCGCGCCGGGTGGCGATCGTCGGCGGCGGCGCCAGCGGCGTGCTGACCGCGCTCCAGCTCCTCTCCACCTCCGACGACCCCGCGCTGTGCATCACCGTCCACGAGGCCAGCGGGGTGCTCGGCCGCGGCATCGCCTACGGGACGTCCGACCCGCGGCACCTGCTCAACGTGCGCGCCCGGCACATGAGCGCGTTCGCCGACGTGCCCTCCGACCTGCTCGACTGGGCCGTGCGGGCCGGCCGCGACCCCGACCCGCAGGGCTTCCTGCCGCGGATGGAGTACTCGGCGTACCTCCAGGACACCCTGGCCGACACCGCCGACCAGCGGCTCACGATCAGCGCCGGCCGGGTCGACGACATCGTGCCCACTGGCGCCGGCTTCGAGCTGCGCACCCGCGGGCGGACCAGTGCGGCCGACGTCGTCGTGCTCGCGTACGGCAACCAGAAGCCCCAGGAGCTGACCGAGCTCGCCGGGGTGTCTGGCCTCATCGGGAACCCCTGGGACCTCGCCGCCATCCGGGCGCTGCCCGGCGACGCGAGCGTCGTCATCGTCGGCACCGGCCTCACCGCCATCGACACCGCGATCACCCTGCTCGAGGACGAGCCGAGGCGCCGTGCGGTGATGGTCAGCCGCAGCGGGTTGCTCCCGTGTGCCCACATCGCCCAGCAGTCCACGGCGTGGGTGACCGACGTGCCCGCCGGACCGCTGACCGCCGACGGGCTCGCCTCGCTCGTGCGCGGACAGGTCGATGCGGCCCGCGCCCACGGCGTCGACTGGCGCAACGTCGTCGACGGCCTGCGGCCGCAGACCCAGTCGATCTGGCGCCGGCTCGACATCGACGAGCGGCGGCGCTTCCTCGCGGCGTACGCGCGCGACTGGGAGGTCCGCCGCCACCGCATGGCCCCCGAGGTCGCCGACCGGATCGACCGCTACCGCCGCGAGGGCCGGCTCGAGCTCGTGGCCGGCGGCACGCCGCATGTCGATGTCGAGGCCGCCGTCGCGGTCGTCAACTGCACGGGCCCGCTCACCGACATCGGCCGCACCGACGACCCGCTGCTCCGGGCGCTCCAGGAGCGCGGTCTCGTCACGCCCGACCCGCTCCGGCTCGGTCTGGAGTCGACGGTCTCCGGCCAGGTCGTCGGCGCCGACGGCGCGGTCGTCGAGGGCCTGTACGCCGTGGGCCCGCCGCGCAAGGGCACCCTCTGGGAGTCCACCGCCATCCCGGAGATCCGCGCGCAGGCGGCCGAGGTGGCCCGGCTGGTCCTCGACAAGGCGCCCGAGGCATCCATGCCTTGACAGGCATATGCCCGTAGGGGCATGGTCGGTGCATGGATGTGTTCGAGGTCGTGTCCGACCCCACCCGGCGCCGGATCCTGGACCTGCTGCGCGAGGGCGAGCGCCCCGTGGGAGAGCTGGTCGAGCTCCTGGGCGTGGCCCAGCCGAACGTGTCGAAGCACCTGCGGGCCCTGGACCGGGCCGCGCTGGTGCGGGTGCGCGTCGACGGGCCGCGTCGCCACTACCGGCTCGAGCCGGACGGGCTCGCGGAGCTGGAGGCGTGGCTCGCGCCGTACCGCCACCTGTGGGCGGAGCGCCTCGACGCCCTCGAACGACACCTCGACGAGATGGAGGACCGACGATGACCCACGACCTGACCGACCGGCTCGGCTCGGTGGTGCGCGACGACGAGGGGGTGCGGCTCCGGTACGAGCGCCGGCTGGCGCACCCGCCCGAGAAGGTGTGGCGGGCCCTGACGGAGTCCGAGCATCTGCGGCACTGGTTCCCCGCCGACATCCTCGGCGAGCGCCGCGAGGGCGCGAGCCTCACGATCCGGTTCTGGCCCGAGTCCGTGGAGGCCGCCGGCGACGCCATCGCGTCGATGGGGGTGGACCTCGCCGACCCGGCGCTCCCCGGCGAGCTCCTCACCTGGCAGCCGCCCCGGCTGCTCGAGCTGACCTGGGACACCGACCGGCTGCGCTACGAGCTCGAGCCCGATGGTGACGGCACCCGGCTGCGCTTCACCACGTGGCCCGGTGACCAGTCGCCGCCCGCACTCACCGGCGCAGCGGCCGGCTACCACGCCTGCCTCGACGCCCTCGGGGAGCTGCTCGACACCGGCAGCACCCGCACCCCGGTGGCGGCGACCGAGGTCAGCGACCTCGAGGAGCGGTACGCCGCGCTGGTGGCGAACGGCGGCTGACCCGACGGGCCTACCTTTCGCCAACCGGACCCTCCTAGCGTGACCCGCACCACAGCAGGTCACGTCCTCGAGGAGAGTCCATGACCCGGATCAGCCTGACCGTCGACGGCGCCACGGTGACCGACGACGTCGAACCCCGCATGCTGCTCGTGCAGTACCTCCGCGAACGTCTCGGCAAGACCGGCACCGTCATCGGCTGCGACACCAGCAACTGCGGCGCGTGCACCGTCCACCTCAACGGCACCAGCGTGAAGTCGTGCAACGTGCTCGCCGTCCAGGCGGACGGCGGCGAGGTCACCACCATCGAGGGCCTGGCGCAGGACGGCCAGCTGCACCCGGTGCAGGAGGCGTTCCGCGAGTGCCACGGCCTCCAGTGCGGCTTCTGCACGCCCGGCATGATCATGCAGAGCGTCGACCTCCTGAAGGAGAACCCGAAGCCCTCCGAGGAGGAGATCCGGCTCGGGCTCGAGGGCAACCTGTGCCGCTGCACGGGCTACCACAACATCGTCCGCGCGGTGCAGCACGCGAGCGGTCAGGGGGTGACGTCATGACTGCGACCCAGGAGCGCCCCGCCGACGAGGTCGACCGCGAGATCGGCCGCGACCGCCGGCGCAAGGAGGACCAGCGCCTGATCACCGGCCGGACCCGCTGGACCGACAACATCACCCTGCCCGGGATGCTGCACCTCGCGATGGTGCGCAGCCCGTTCGCCCACGCGACGATCACGAGCGTCGACCTCAGCGCCGCGAAGGCCGCGCCCAACGTGGTCGCCGTCCTCAGCGGAGCCGACTTCGGCGAGGAGCTCGGCGTCTGCATCAACGCCTGGCCGATCACGCCCGACCAGGTCGCGCCGGTGCACTCGCCGATGCCGAGCGACCGGGTCTCCTTCGCCGGTGAGATCGTCGCCGTCGTGGTGGCGCGCAGTGCCGCCGAGGCCCGCGACGCCGCCGAGCTCGTCGACGTCGAGTACGACGAGCTGCCGGCTGCGCTCGACCTGAAGAAGGCAGCCGCCGACGAGGTGCTCGCCCACCCCGACCTCGGCACCAACAAGTCCGCGCTGTGGGTCTTCGACTCCGGCGAGGCCGGCACCGGCGGCAACGTCGAGGACGCGATCAGCAAGGCGCGCACCGACGGCATCGTCATCGAGAGGGAGTACCGCCAGCAGCGGCTGATCCCCGCGTTCATGGAGCCGCGCTCGGTCGTTGTCGACCCGACCGGCGAGCAGTACGTCATGTACTCCGCCACCCAGATCCCGCACATCCTGCGCTTCGCACTGGCCGCGACGACCGGCGTGCCGGAGTCGAAGATCCGCGTGATCGCCCCCGACGTCGGTGGCGGCTTCGGCGGCAAGCTCCAGGTGACGCCGGAGGAGTGGATCGCGTGGGCGGTCGGGCGTCGTCTCGGCAAGCCCGTCAAGTACACCGAGACCCGGTCCGAGTCGCTGATGAGCGGCCACCACGGCCGTGACCAGTGGCAGAAGCTCACGCTCTCGGCCGAGAAGGACGGCACCGTCACCGGCCTGAAGGTCGAGCTGCTCGCCGACCTCGGCTCGTACGTCGCGATCGTCGGCGGCGGCGTACCGGTGCTCGGCGCGTTCATGTTCAACGCGATCTACAAGTTCCCGGCGTACCACTTCGCCTGCCAGACGGTGCTCACCAACAAGACCTGGACCGACGCCTACCGGGGCGCCGGCCGACCGGAGGCGACGTTCGGCATCGAGCGGTTGATGGACGAGCTCGCCACCGAGGTCGGCGTGGACCCGCTCGCGATCCGGGAGAAGAACTGGATCAAGCACGAGGAGTTCCCGTTCACCACGGTGGCCGGGCTCGAGTACGACTCCGGCAACTACGAGGCCGCCACCGCGAAGGCCCGGGAGATGTTCGGGTACGACGAGCTCCGGTCCGAGCAGATGGCGCGCCGGGCCAGCGGCGACCCGGTCCAGCTCGGCATCGGCATCTCGACGTTCACCGAGATGTGCGGCCTCGCGCCGTCCCGGGTGCTCGGCCAGCTCGACTACGGCGCCGGTGGCTGGGAGCACGCGAGCGTGCGGATGCTGCCGACCGGCAAGGTGGAGGTGGTCACCGGCGCCTCGGCGCACGGCCAGGGCCACGAGACGGCCTTCAGCCAGATCGTCGCCGACCGACTCGGGGTGCCGTTCGAGGACATCGAGATCCTGCACGGAGACACCCAGGTGGCACCCAAGGGCCTGGACACCTACGGCTCTCGGTCGCTCGCCGTCGGCGGTGAGGCGATCGTGCGCGCGGCCGACAAGGTCGTCGAGAAGGCGAAGCCGATCGCGGCGCACCTGCTCGAGGCGTCGGTCGACGACCTGGAGTTCTCCGGCGGTCGGTTCTCGGTGCGTGGCACCGACCAGGGCATGGCGATCACCGAGATCGCGACGGCGGCGTTCGCCGCCCACAACCTGCCCGACGGCGTCGAGCCGTCGATCGACTCGGAGGCGACGTTCGACCCGGTGAACTTCTCGTTCCCGCACGGCACCCACCTGTGCGCGATGGAGGTCGACACCGAGACCGGCCAGCTGAAGATGCGCAAGTACGTCGCCTGCGACGACATCGGCAACATCATCAACCCACTGATCGTCAGCGGACAGGTGCACGGCGGCCTGGTGCAGGGCATCGCGCAGGCGCTCTGGGAGGAGGCGGTGTACGACGAGAGCGGGACGCTCGTCTCGGGCTCGTTCGTCGACTACCTGCTGCCGACGGCGGCCGACACGATCAGCTTCGACATCGACCACACCGTCTCGGCGTGCACGCACCACTCGCTCGGCGTGAAGGGCGTCGGCGAGGCCGGCACCATCGCCTCGACGCCGGCGGTCGTCAACGCGGTGGTCGACGCCGTACGCCACCTCGGGGTGAACGACATCCAGATGCCGTGCACGCCCGAGCGGGTGTGGCGGGCCATCAACGGGCCGGGCTCGGGCGGCTCGACCACCGGGGATGCCATGCCCCACTTCGACGCGGAAGGCGGCCAGGCATGATTCCCGCAGCGTTCGACTACGTGGCGCCGACCTCGGTCGAGGACGCGCTGGCCGCGCTCGCCCAGCACGGCGACGACGCCAAGATCATCGCCGGCGGGCAGAGCCTGCTGCCGGTGCTCCGGATGCGGCTCAACGCACCCGAGATGATCATCGACCTCGGCCGGATCGACTCGCTGCGCGGCGTACGCGACGACGGCGACGCGATCGTGATCGGCGCGATGACGCCGCACTCGGTGGTCGGGGCCGACCCCCTCGTCAACGAGCACGCGCTGCTGATCGCCAGGGCCGTCGAGCACCTCGCCGACGCGCAGGTGCGGCACCGCGGGACCTTCGGCGGCGCGCTTGCACACGCCGACCCCGCGGGCGACCTCGGCGCCCCCGCGCGGGCGCTCGACGCGTCGTTCGTCATCCAGGGCTCGGGTGGCACGAGGACGGTGTCGGCCGACGACTTCTTCGTCGACCTCTTCGAGACCGCCATCGGCGACGACGAGATCCTCACCGAGGTGCGGGTGCCGAAGCACACCGGGTGGGGCGCGCACTACGAGAAGTTCGTGCGCGTCGCGCACCAGTGGCCGATCGTGGCGGTCGCCGCGACGGTGCGGGTTGACGGTGGCACGATCACCGAGGCGCGGATCGGGCTCACCAACATGGGGTCGACCCCGCTCCGTGCGACCGCGGTCGAGGCCGCCCTGGCCGGGCAGGCCGCGACCGAGGACGCCGTACGCGCGGCGGCCGCCCACGCAGCCGACGGCGCCAACCCGCCGAGCGACCTCAACGGCGACGCCGACTATCGGCGGCACCTCGCGACGGTCCTCACCCGCCGCGCGGTCCTCGCGGCAGCGGGGGCATGATCGAGGAATGGACCTCACCCACACCTTCACCGTCCCGACGTCGGTCGACGACACCTGGGCGCACTTCAACGACATCGCGTCGGTGGCGGAGTGCTTCCCGGGAGCGACGGTCACGTCCGTCGAGGAGGACAGCTTCTCGGGGTCGGTGAAGGTCAAGCTCGGACCGATCGCGCTGCTCTACAACGGCTCCGGCACCTTCGTGGAGAAGGACGACGCGGCGCACCGCTTCGTCGTCGACGCCAAGGGACGGGACAAGCGCGGCAACGGCACCGCCGGGGCCAAGGTCACCCTGACCATGGCCCCGGCGGCCGACGGCACCTCGACCGACGTCGTGGTCGTCACGGACCTCGCGATCACCGGCAAGCCCGCCCAGTTCGGCCGCGGCGTGATGCAGGACGTCTCGGACAAGCTGCTCGGGCAGTTCGTGCAGTGCCTCGAGCAACGCCTCGCCGCCGAGCCCGCGGGGACCTCCCCGGAGCCGCCGGCCGAGGCGGCGCCGGAGGCCGCCACCGCTGTAGTCCCTGACGATTCGGGGGTCGACACGCCGACGGAACCCCCACAACGTCAGGGAGCATCCCGCGAAGCCCCCGAGCCGAGCGACCGCGACGACGCCCTGAACCTGGGGTCGGCGGTGCTGCCGGTGCTGGCGAAGACCTACTGGAAGCCGGCGGTGGCGGCGGCCGTGGTGGTCGGGGTCATCGTCTGGTGGGCGACCCGGTAGGGATCACTCGAGGGCGCTGGCGCGGGTCTTCGGCGTGGGCTCCGGTACGACGTCCGCGTCGGCCACGAGCTCGGCCTCGCGGACGCCGTTGACCCCGGTCGGCAGCTGTGGCTCGAGGCGTACGACGGCCAGGGCGCCGAGCAGCACGCAGCCGATGACGAGCGTGCCGATGTAGACGCTGCCGAGGTGGTGGCCGATCAGGAAGCCGGCGATCGGCGGCGCGATGATCTGGGCGGCCTGGAAGGCCGCGGAGTTGGCGGCGTTGTAGCGACCGCGCAGGTGGTCGGGCGCGAGGTCGTTCACCAGCGCCGGCACCGTGGGCTGGAGCAGCGTCTCGCCGAACGCGAAGACCGAGGCGCAGGCGGCGACGAGCATCGTCGCGCCCCAGGTGCCGGACACCAGCCCGGTCGCGCCGAGCAGCAGCCACGACAGCGCCCAGACGGCGGCCATCAGCGCGATGATCCGGGTGCGGCGGTGGCCCTCGATGCGCTGCAGCACGACCAGCTGGAGCAGCACGATCACCAGCGTGTTGGCGGCGAACGCGTAGCCGAGGCCCTGCGTCGAGACCTCGCCCACCGAGCGCGCGAAGGCCGGCATCCCGGCGTTGAGCTGGGCGTAGCCGACGTACGACGACACGAAGCTGAGCACCATGAGCGAGGCGACCGCGGGGCGGCGCAGCACCTCGACGTACCCGACCTTCACGGTCGTCTCGTCGTGGTGGACGGCCCCGCCGGTGACGTGGCGCAGCGGCACCAGCATCAGGAAGAGCGCGGGCAGGTAGCTCGCGGCATCGCCGAGGTAGATCGCCTGGAAGGTCGACAGGTCGTCGACGCGCACGAACGTGCCGGCGACCAGGCCGCCGATGCCGATGCCGAGGTTGAGCAGGGTGAAGTTCACGCCGAAGTAGCGCTGCCGCAGCTCGGACGGGATCACCGTGGCGATGAACGCCTGGAACCCCGGCCACGCGACGCCGAACGCGAGCCCCGTGAGCAGGAGCGACACCCCCGCGACCGCCGGCGTGGCCGCGAACGCCAGCATCGTGTTGCCGACGACCTGCAGCGCCAGCGCGCCGATCAGGATGCGCCGGGCGCCCCAGCGGTCGATCGCGGCGCCGCCCGGGCCCACGACCAGGAAGCCGACGAGCGGCGGTACGGCGAGCAGCAGGCCGGCGTCGCTGAGGGCGAATCCGCGCACCTCGTGGAGGTAGACGATGTTGAACGGCAGCACCAGGCCGGTGCCGATGAACTCGAACACCACCACCGAGAGCAGCAGCTTGCCCTCGCGCGGCAGGTCGTGCCAGAAGGAGCGGAGGGTCAGCCGGCTGGGGTCGTTCGCGCTGGACATCGGCGGAAGTCTCGCAGCGCGAGCCGACAGTGGGCGAATCGTTATCGGCGTCGATCTCAGAAGACGTTGAGCGGCCGGAACTGCACCGAGATCCGCGGCCCCGCGTGGGCGACCTTGGGTACGGCGTGCTCCCAGGTGCGCTGGCAGGAGCCGCCCATCACGAGCAGGTCGCCGTGGCCCATCTCGATGGAGATCGACGAGCCGCCGACCCGTGGCCGGAGCGCCAGCCGGCGCGGGTCGCCGAGCGAGACGATGGCGACCATGGTGTCCTGCGTCTTGCCGCGGCCGATGGTGTCGCCGTGCCACGCGACGCTGTCGCGCCCGTCGCGGTAGTAGCAGCAGCCGGCGGTCACGAACGGCTCCCCGAGCTCCGGCCGATAGTGCGCCGACAGCGCGCCCCGGGCCCGGGCCAGGGCCGGGTGGGGGAGCGGCTCGCCCGCGCCGTACGTGTGCAGGAGGCGAGGTACGTCGACCTCGCGGTCGTACATCTGCCGGCGCTCGGCCCGCCAGGGCACCTCACGCACCAGCGTGAGGAACACGTCGTCGGCCTCGGGCAGCCAGGTCGGGCAGACGTCGACCCAGGCGCCCCGGGTCAGCGTCCGCCGCTCGACGCGGTCGAAGGTCGGCGCCTCGATCGTCGGCGCCCCGAACAGCGAGCCCTGGAAGTCCATGCCCCGAGCATACGCCGACATCGAACAGATGTTCGATGTCATATCGGGGTGATCTCGGGGTGAATCCGGTGGCGCCCGGGGTGCCGGCACGGAAGGCTTGACCCATGACCGAGGCCCCTCCCACCTCGCCGCCCGCCGCGCGGGTCCGCAACCTCACCAAGACCTACGGCACCGGCCAGGCCCTGGTCCGCGCGCTCGACGACGTCTCGCTCGACATCGCGGCCGGCGAGTTCACCGCCGTCATGGGTCCCAGCGGCTCGGGCAAGTCGACGCTCATGCACTGCTGTGCGGCGCTCGACACCGCCGACTCCGGGGAGGTGCTGATCGGCGACCAGGACATCACCCGGCTCAAGGACAAGGCGCTGACCCGCCTGCGGCGCGACGAGATCGGATTCGTCTTCCAGTCGTACAACCTGGTGCCGACCCTGACCGCCGAGGAGAACATCAAGCTCCCGATGGCGATCGCGGGGCGCAAGCCCGACACGGATTGGTACGACAACGTCATCGCGACCGTCGGGCTCGGCGACCGGCTGAGCCACAAGCCCAACGAGCTCTCGGGCGGCCAGCAGCAGCGGGTCGCGGTCGCCCGCGCGCTCGCGAGCCGGCCGCGGATCGTCTTCGCCGACGAGCCCACCGGCAACCTGGACTCCCGCTCGGGCGCGGAGGTGCTGGAGCTGCTGCGCCGCAGCGTCGACGACTACGGCCAGACCATCGTCATGGTCACGCACGACCCCGTGGCCGCGGCGTACACCGACCGCGTCGTCTTCCTCGCCGACGGTCGCGTCGTCGACGAGCTGCGCGACCCGACCCGCGAGCAGGTGCTCGACGTGATGAACCGGATGGCCGAGCAGGTCCCCGAGCAGATCCCGACCACATGATCAAGGCTGCTCTGAAGAGCCTGCTCGGGCGCAAGCTGCGCCTGCTGATGAGCACCTTCGCGATCGTGCTCGGCGTCGCGTTCGTGGCCGGCACCCTGATCTTCAGCGACACGCTCAACCGCAGCTTCACCGCGCTCTTCGCGTCGACGGTCGGCGACGTCGTGGTCCGGCCCGAGGGTGGTACGACGGTCGACGGCGCGCCCTCGACCGTGACCATCCCGGCGAGCCGTCTCGAGGAGATGCGGGCCGTGGACGGCGCAGCGCGGGTCGACGGCAACGTCAACGCGTTCGGCGTGTTCGTGGTCAGCAAGGAGGGCAAGGTCGTCAGCGGCTTCGGCCCGCCGGCGATCGGCGGCAACTGGTCCGACGCCCCGGCCGGGCACGACCTCCAGGGCCTCGCCATCGTCCAGGGCCGCGAGCCGCAGGTGCGCGACGAGGTCGTCCTCGACGTGCGCACCGCCGAGCGCGCGGACTACCACCTCGGCGAGAAGATCACGATCATCCCGTCGACGGCGATCGAGCAGGAACCCGGCGCCGACCTCGCCTCGCTCCGCCTCCAGCCCACCCTCGTCGGCATCGCCGGGTTCCCGAGCGGCGGCTCGCTCAACGGCGCGACGTACGCCGCCTTCGACACCCCCACGGCACAGGAGCTCTTCCTCGGCGGCGCGGACGCCTACACCGACGTCTGGGTCACCGCCGAGGACGGCGTCTCCCAGGAGGAGCTGCGCGACCGGGTCGCGGACGTGCTGCCCGACGGGCTCGAGGCGGTCACCGGTGACGACGCCGCCGACGAGTCCGCCTCCGAGCTGCTGGAGGCCATCTCGTTCCTCACGACCTTCCTGTTGATCTTCGCCGGGATCTCGCTGGTCGTCGGCGCGTTCCTCATCGTCAACACCTTCTCGATCCTGGTCGCCCAGCGCAGCCGCGAGCTCGCGCTGCTGCGCGCCCTCGGTGCATCGAGACGGCAGGTGACGTGGTCGGTGCAGCTCGAGGCGTTCGTCCTCGGCCTCGTCGGCGCGACCGTCGGACTCGGGCTCGGTGTCCTGCTGGCGATGGGGATCCGCGCGCTGTTCGCCAACTTCGGCCTCGACCTGTCCGGCCAGTCACTGATCTTCCGGCCGCGCACGTTCATCGCGTCGTACGCCGTGGGCGTGATCGTCACGATGACCGCGGCCTGGCTGCCGGCCCGGCGCACCGGCCGGATCGCCCCGGTCCAGGCGCTGCGCGACGACGTGGCGCTGCCGGAGTCCACGCTGCACCGCCGGATGTGGGTCGGCGCCGCGCTCGTCGCGGTCGGCCTCCTCGTGCTGTGGTTCGGGCTGTTCAGCGACCTGCCCTACGGCGGCTGGCAGACCGGAGGCGGGATCCTGGCCATCCTGCTCGGCGTCGCCGCGGCCAGCCCGGTGATCTCGCGGCCGTTCCTCGCGATCGCCCGCGCGGTGTTCGCCCGGGTCTTC
Source organism: Nocardioides sp. GCM10030259 (assembly GCF_042666375.1). Classification (NCBI taxonomy): domain Bacteria; kingdom Bacillati; phylum Actinomycetota; class Actinomycetes; order Propionibacteriales; family Nocardioidaceae; genus Nocardioides; species Nocardioides sp. GCM10030259. Next base: position 275,595 of record NZ_JBHTDF010000003.1, read on the forward strand.
GGCACCGTCGGCAACCTCGCGGGCCAGAACTCGCTGCGCAACCCCCGGCGTACCGCCGCCACCGCGTCGGCCCTGATGATCGGCCTGGCGCTCGCGTGCACGATGGCGATCGTCGGCGACTCGGCGAAGGCCAGCGTCGACAAGTCGGTCGAGGACAACTTCGTCGGCGACTACGTGGTCAGCAACGTCATCGGCACCGGCTTCACGCCGGCGATCGGGGACCGGATGACAGACGTCGACGGCGTCGACCGCCTGGTGCGCGAGCGGTTCGCCGCCGCCGAACGGGACGGCGACCGGCAGATGGTCGCGGCCGTCGACCCCGCCGACGTCGAGCGCCTCGAGCTCGACATCACGGAGGGCGACCCGCTGGCCACGGGCTCGGTGATGCTGCAGCAGTCCTGGGCCGAGGACAACGACATCGGCGTCGGCGCCGACCTCGAGCTCGAGATGCCCGCCGGCAAGCGGACGTACGTCGTGGCCGGGACGTTCGACGACAACCCGGTCGTCCCCGCACCCGTGCTGATGACGCTCGACGACTTCGCCGAGGGCGGGTTCCCCGCCAGCGACAACGTCCTGATCGTGTTCACCGACGACTCGCCCGGCGTGCAGGAGCGCCTCGACGAGGTGGTCGCCGACCTGCCGATCGTCACGGTCAAGAACCAGGCGGAGTTCTCGCAAGAGCAGCGGGAGCCGATCGACCAGTTCGTGCTGATGATCTTCGCGCTGCTCGGGCTCGCGCTGATCATCGCGGTGCTCGGCATCGTCAACACCCTCGCCCTCTCCGTGATCGAGCGGACCCGCGAGGTCGGCCTCCTGCGCGCGATCGGGCTCAATCGTCGGCAGCTGCGCCGGATGATCACGCTGGAGTCCGTGGTGATCGCCGTCCTGGGCGCGCTGCTCGGCGTCATCCTGGGCATCGGGTTCGGCATCGCGCTCATGTACGCCGTACGCGACGAGGGCCTCGAGGTGATCAGCGTGCCGTTCGTCCAGCTCGCCGTGTTCCTCGTGCTCTCGGTGGTCATCGGGGTGCTCGCGGCGGTCTTCCCGGCCCGCCGGGCGGCCCGGCTCGACGTGCTGCGCGCGATCGCGACCGAATAGCGACGGCGCTCGCCCGTAACGACCGCCATACCTCGTTCCGCCCGATCCGGGGACGCGGAGGGCGTTGAATGCCTAGAGTTCGGGACGTGGACGAGTTGCTGGTGACCGAGGGACGCGCGCTCAAGCACGTCCAGGTGCGTGAGTACGTGCGCTCTCTCGTCACGGGAGCGGCGCCCGGTTCGCCAGCACCCTCGGAGCGCGAGCTGGTGCACCGGTTCGGGGTCGCCCGCATGACGGTGCGGCAGGCGATGGACGCCCTCGTGGTCGAGGGACTCCTGGAGCGCATCCCCGGACGGGGCACCTTCGTGGCCCGCCCGCGGCGTACGCCGAGCCGGCTCACGAGCTTCAGCGAGGAGATGGGCCGTCGTGGCCTCCTCGCGGAGTCGCAGACGCTGCTGGCCCGCCGCGAGCAGGCCGGGCCCGGTGTCGCCCGCGCCCTCAACCTCACCGAGGGCGACGCGGTGATCCACTGGCGCCGGCTGCGTCGCGCCGACGGCCAGCCGATGTGCATCGAGGACGCCTACCTCAACGAGGTGCTGATCCCCGGCTTCCTGCAGAGCGGGATGCCGACCAGCCTGTACGACGCGCTGGAGGCGCGCGCGCTGCGCCCCACCTGGGCCGAGGACTCCATCAACGCCGACGTGGCGTCGGAGGAGGAGGCGCAGCACCTCGAGGTCGCCGCCGGCGCCCCGGTGCTGCGGCACTCGCGTCGGGGGCTCGCGGGCGAGAAGGTCGTCGAGGTGTCGCGCACCGTCTACCGCGCCGACCGCTACACGATCTGGCTGCAGGTCGGCGCAGAGGACTAGCGGAGACGCGTCAGCGGATCCGCTGATGGCGGTCGAGCGAGCCGCTCGACCGAGCTTGCGAGGTCGGGACCGGCGTGCCGAGACCAGGGCGACCGACGGGACCCAGCGCTCTAACGCCCGAGGTCGCCGAGCGGCGCGACGACGTCGCCGCTCTCCTCGCAGACCCACACCGGGTCCGGGCCGCCCAGGTCCGGCTGGATGTAGAGCGCGTGCACGGGCGCGTCGTCGCCGCAGTCACGGCACAACGGCCAGCGACCGACGGTCTCGAAGAGGGCGTCCTGCACGTCCTGCGCGACCAGGCCGGCGACGTACTGCGCGCCCTCCGGCCACTGCTCCGCCCACCACTTCCGCTGCGCGACGGCGTCCTCGAGAGCCGAGACGGCGGCCGGTGTCGCGTGGTTGCGCGCCTCGAGGTCGGAGAGGACCCGGGCCCGCGCGTCGAACAGCAGGGCGTTGTCCATTCCCCCATCATGCCCCTGCGTCGAAAGCCGGAAGGGCGAGCGCAGCGCGGCTCCCGCGCTCGCACCACCCGTCCTCCTACGATCGGAGCATGGGACCGGCGCTTCTCGAGGTCGCCGTCCTCGACCCGCGCGACGTACCCGGCGCGGAGGAGGGCGGGGCCGACCGCCTGCTGCTCGCGACCGCCGACGGGTGGTCGCCCGAGCCTGCCCTGGTCTCGGGGGTCTGTCGCGAGACCGATCTGCCCGTCCACGTCGTGCTGCGGCTCAACGACACGTGGAGCACCACGGGCGGCGAGCTCGCGCGCCTGGTCGGCCTGGGCGAGGACTACCTCGGCTCCGGCGCCGCCGGCTTCTCGTTCGGGTTCCTCGACGCAGACCTCGAGGTCGACACCGAGGTCTGCGACTACCTCGTGGCTCAGCTCCCCGACGCGCCATGGACCTTCGGCCGGGCCGTCGACGACACCCTCGACCTGCGCCGGTCGTGGCGGCGGCTGGCCGGGCCGGCCGGCCTGGTCGGCGTCCGCTCGGCCGGGTCGCCGCGGGGGCTCGGCGCCGGGTTCGACGAGCTGGTTGCGCTGGCCTCCGCCGACCCGTCGGTCGCCCGCACGCTCGTGCCGGGCGGCGGGCTGGTCGCCGAGCAGGTGCCGTGGTTCGTCCGCGCCGGCGTCCGGCAGTTCCACCTCGACACCCAGGCCCGGCCCGGCGGCTCGTGGAAGGCGTACGTCGACGCCGGCCACGTCCGCTCCTGGCGGCTGCTCCTCGACGCCGCCGTCGAGCGCATCGGCCGCAGCGCCGGATGACCCGATGATCCTGATCGACCCGCCCAACGCGGCCGGGCACGGCCGGCTGTGGTCGCACCTGGCCAGCGACACCTCCTACGACGAGCTGCACGCCTTCGCCGCCACCGTCGGCATCCCCCCGCGCGGCTTCGACCGCGACCACTACGACGTGCCGTCCGAGTGGTACGACGACGTCGTCGCCGCCGGTGCCGCCCCGGTCACCTCCCGTGAGCTCGTCGCCCGGCTGACCGCTGCCGGCCTGCGGCGGCGCAAGCGCGATACTCCCTGACGTCCTCGGGGTTCCGAGGCCCGCAAGACCCCCAGACCGTCAGGGACTACCCGACCAGGGTCTTCAGCTCACGCTCCACGTTGGCCCGGGCATCGGCCTCCCAGGCGTGCCTGGCGTAGGGGGTCTGGAAGAGGTGCGGCTTGGCGAGGAGGTCGCGGAGGATCGCGGACCGGCCTCCGGCGAAGTCGGCGTCGGGCACGTCGGCGTACTCCTCGCGCACCGACTCGGCGTACTCGGCGTACCGCTCCGGGGACGCCGCGAGGATCGCGAGGTCGGCGTCAGAGAGCGCGCACCCGTTGCGGTCGTCGTCCGCGGGGCGGTGGTGCTCGGTCACCAGCACCAGCCGGACGACCTCGTCGACGACGGCCTGGTCGACCAGCGTCGGGAGCGCCTCGGCTGCCCAGGCGGCCGACCGCCTCTCGGCGTCCGGCCGGCCGTCGTACACGCTGTCGTGGAACCACGCCGCCAGCAGCACCGCCATCCGGTCGAATTCCACGCCGTGCACCGACAGCTCGTGGATCCGCTCGAGCACCTCCCGGAGGTGGCGGCCGTCGTGGTAGCGCCGGTCCGGGTGTGCGTACGACGCGACGAGCTGGGCACCCAGGGGCCGGGCGCCGGGCAGCGGCCAGGCGTTCAGGAGATCCACGCCGTGCATTCAAGACCCCGCGGGGCCCGGACCGCTACGGTGGAGCCGCCAAGAACGTGTTCCAATTCCCGCAGGAGGTGCCGTGGCCGCGAGCGTGGACCGCATCCGCGAGGTCGTCGAGGCGTACGTGCGCCTCGTCGGGTCGGGTACGTCGGACGAGATCGTCGCCCTCTACGCCGAGGACGCGACCGTCGAGGACCCGGTCGGCACCGACGTGCGCACCGGCCATGCCCAGATCAAGGAGTTCTACGCGACCCTCGACGGGCTCGAGCAGGAGACGACCCTGCAGGCGCTGCGCATCGCCGGCGGCGAGGCCGTGTTCCACTTCGAGGTCGTCACGCGGGCGGGCGGCGCGACGTACACGCTCTCGCCGATTGACGTGATGACGTTCGACGACGACGGCGCGATCACCGGCATGCGCGCCTACTGGGGCGACGCCGACATGGTGATCGGCTAGCAGGGAGGCGACTGCCCGGGCGTGCGGGCCACCCCGACCGCGCCCAGCCTGGTCTCCTTGCCCTGCGCCACCGAGACGCCCGTGACCGACTTCGAGTCGAAGCGGCAGTACGACACCGTCTGCACGTAGCCACCGCGGTCGGGGCGGGGGTTGATCACGACCGTCATGTTGCGCTGCGTGGCGAGCTGGCCGTCGAGGGTGAACCAGCCGGAGTCCGACGACGTGGTCTCGTCGATCTTCGTCCCGTACACGTCGTAGAGCTGCACCTGCGCCTGCCCGAGGGGGTACGCCGGCGCGCCCGCGTCGACCGCCTGGCCGGTGATCCAGCCGCCGCGCTTGCGCACCTCGAACGTGCCGATCGACGGACGACCCGGCCGCACCTGTGCCTTCCGGATCCGCCCCTCGTCGGCCAGCCAGTTGCCGGCGCCGTCGAACTTGAGCCGGTACCTGCCGGGGTGGACGCCGGGGAACACCGCCGTGCCGCCGCGCGCGGTGGCGGTCCACCACTGACCGGTCTTCAGGCTGGTGACGGTGACCGTCGTCCGGCCGGCGAGCGCCGACCCGTCGGGCGTGTAGAGCAGCACCCGCAGCGATCCGGCGCGCTCCCGCAGCGGGACCCGGACGTCGGTGCCCCGGCCGGTCCGGACCTTCCCGGCCCAGACGCTCTTGCCGGTCCAGCGCTTCGCGCGGTCCCAGGCGAACACCGACCACTTGCCCTCCGGGAGCCCGCCGATCGCGAACTCGCCCCGACGGTTGGCGGTCGTGTCGAACGACTGGTCCTGGCCGCTGGGCAGGGTCCGGGCCACGGCGACCCGCGCCTTCCGGCCGGGCCCGGTCGGGGTCGTGACCTTGCCGGTGACGAAGGCGCCGCGCTTCATCCGCACGTCGCGCACGGTCGGCCGGTCGGCGCGCACCGTGACCTTGACGTCGGTCGGCGCGTACTTGTCGGTGCGGTACGACGCGGTCTGGTCGACGAACTGCAGCCAGTAGGTGCCCGGCACGAGGTTGAGCGCGTAGGACCCGCCGTTCGCCTTCTTCTGGCCGAGGTACTGCCAGTCGCGGGTGAACCACAGGACGCGCACCTTCGGGGCCTTGGCCTTCCCGTTGCCCGGGAAGCTGATGAACCCCGCCACCGGCCGGGTGTCGGACCCCGCGGCGACGGCGCCGACGGGGGCGACCAGCGCGATCGCCGACGCGATCAGGGCGACCACCGCGAGCGCGGCGACACGGCGTCGAACGTGGGGGAGCATGGCGCTCATCGTAGGCGCGCGGTCCGCTCCCGCGGAGTCATGGCCCACCGGATCGTCCCGGTCGCGGCGCCGCCCAGGGCCCGCACGACCGTGCGCTCGGAGACCGGCAGCCACGGCAGGCGCAGCGGCCGCCGCGTCCAGCGCGGCATCAGGCCGACGGCGGCCGCCGCGATCGCGCCGTACGGCGGCCGCGCGACCACCGGCAGCGGCGGTCGCAGCAGCAGGTAGGCGACGGTGGCCCGGGCCTCGGGGGTGCCGCGCAGCTCGGGCCGGTACGCCGCGATCGTCTCGGCCAGGCCCGCGACCGTGGTCGGCGGGTCGACGACCCCGAGGCGCGCGGCGACCTCGGCCGTCTGCGCGACGTACTCGTCCCGCTCGGCGGGGGTCAGCGGTTCGCGGCCGTAGACCGTGTGCGCCCGCAGTAAGCTGTCGACCTCCGCCACGTGGACCCAGCCGAGCAGGTGCGGGTCGGAGGCGGCGTACGGCGTGCCGTCGGGCATCGTGCCGGTGATCCGCTCGTGGATGCGGCGTACCGCCGCGACCGCCTGCTCCGCGTCGTCGGCCGTGCCGAACGTCGTGACGGCGATGAACCTGCTGGTGCGCGCCAGCCGTCCCCAGGCGTCCGCGCGGTAGTCGGAGTGCTCGGCGACGCCTCGCATCGCGGCGGGGTGCAGGGTCTGGAAGACCAGGGCGCGCAGCCCGCCGACGAACATCGACGCGTCGCCGTGCACGCGGGTGATCGGGCTGCCGGCCTCGAACCAGCGCGGGCCCGGGCGGCCGTGGATGCGCTCCGCGTGCTTGCTGCCGTCGGGCCCGGCGACCCGCAGGAAGAGCTCCTGACCGATCCGGTCTCGGACCAGCGGCACAACGCTTGCCATACATCGACCCTACGGGTTCTCATCTACGCCATGCACCTGAAGACGGTGGCGACCGCGGTCGCCGGGACCCTGGCAGCCGCCCTCGCGACGATCGTGCCGGCGACGGCACCGGCCGCGGTGGGGGAGACCGCCTCCTCGTTCCGGGTGGAGCCGATCGTCTGGGGCCGCTGCGACGACAGCAGCCTCCGCGAAGCCAAGGCCCAGTGCGGCACGCTGACCGTGCCGCTCGACCACGCGGACCCGACGGGCCCGACGATCGACCTCGCGGTCGCGCGGGTGCTGCACACCCAGGAGCCCTACCGCGGCGCGGTGTTCACCAACCCCGGCGGGCCGGGCAGCGACGGCACCTGGCTCGCGCCGTACGGCCAGTACGTGCCGCGCGAGGTAGGCCTGACCTACGACTGGTACGGCATCGACCCGCGGGGCACCGGCGCCAGCGACCCGATCCTCACCTGCGACAACGAGTACTTCGGCTGGGACCGGCCCGACTACATGCCGACCACGTCGAAGATCATGAAGAAGTGGCGCGCCAAGACCGAGCGCTACGCGAAGGACTGCGGCAAGGCGAAGGCGCGCAAGCTGCTCGGCCACGTGCGCACGACCGACACCGCGACCGACTTCGACCTGCTGCGCCAGGCGATCGGGCTCGAGAAGATCACGATCTTCGGGTTCTCCTACGGCACCTACCTCGCGCAGGTCTACGCGACGCTCTTCCCGGGACACGTGCAGGCGCTCGTGATGGACGGCGTCATCGACCCCGACCGGGTCTTCTACCGGTCCAACCTCGACCAGGACCCGGCGTTCCAGAAGTCCTTCGACGCCTTCCTCGCCTGGGTCGGCAAGTACCCGAAGGTCTACCACCTGGGCAAGAGTCGCAAGGCCGTCGAGCGGCGCTACCAGCTGCTGCGCTCCGACCTCGCGAACGAGCCGGCCGGCGGCAAGGTCGGGCCCGACGAGCTCGACGACGCGCTGCTCAACGCGGCGTACTACAACGGCTACTACCCGATCGTCGCGGATGCCTTCGCCAAGCTCGCCAACCAGGGCAAGGCCCGGGGGATCAAGCAGCTCTACCGCGGCTCGAACCCGGTCGGGAAGGCCGCCGACAACGGCTACGCGATGTACCTCGCCACCGAGTGCACCGACGCGAAGTGGCCGACGAAGTGGAAGACCTGGCTCGAGGACGCCCGGCGGATCGACCGCAAGGCGCCGTTCCTGACCTGGCCCAACAACTGGTTCAACGCCCCCTGCCGCACCTGGCCGGTCAAGGGCACCCAGCGTGTCCAGGTGACCGGCGCCGGCCTCGCCGACGTGCCGATCCTGCTGCTCAGCGAGACCCACGACCCGGCGACGCCGTACGCCGGCGCGCTGGCCGCCCGCAAGATCTTCCCGAGCGCCTCGCTGGTCGCCGGCGTCGGCGGCTACTCCCACGCGGTGTCGCTCTCGGGCGTCGCCTGCACCGACAACGCGATCGCGAACGTGCTCGAGGACGGCACGCTGCCCACCCGCAAGGCCGGCAGCCGGGCCGACAAGGAGTGCAAGCCGCTGCCCGCCCCCGAGCCGCCGAAGAAGGGCTCGCGGGTCGCGCTGCCCGAGCTCCGCTCCTGGTGGGGCCGCTGATCCGGGTCACCGTCGACGTGTAACGGGGTGTTGTGGCACCTGCTGGCCCGTCATACCGGGCCGGAGGACACCACAACACCCCGTTACAGCCAGCCGCCGGAGCGCGTCACGCGTCCCAGGTGCGCAGCCAGATCGTGTGCTCGGACTGGGCGAGCTTGGCCAGCGCGTCGGCGGGGAGCGGGTCGAGGGTGTCGGTGACGACGTACCCCTGCTCGCCACGCGTCGAGAGGTACTGCCCGGTGATGTTGTCGCCGCCCTCGGCGAGGATCCGGTTGACGTCGGCGAGCACGCCGGGCACGTTCACGTGGAGGTAGCCGATCCGGTGTCCGGCCTGGAGCTGCGGCGCCTGGACCGCCGGGACGTTCACCGACAGCTCGGTGCGGCCCTCCTGGGAGAAGCCCGCGAGCTTGCCGGCGACGAAGTAGCCGATCTCCTCCTGGGCCTCCTGGGTCGAGCCGCCGACGTGCGGGGTGAGGATCACGTTGTCGAGCCCGCGCAGCACCGACTCGAACGCGTCGCCCTGGGCCTTCGGCTCCACCGGGAACACGTCGAGCGCGGCGCCGGCGATGTGGCCGGAGAGGATGTTCTCGCGGAGCGCGGCGTCGTCGACGACCATGCCGCGGGAGGCGTTGATGAAGAGGCTGCGCGGCTTCATCTTCGCGAACTGCTCCGCGCCGAACATGCCGGCGTTGCCGGGCCGGCCGTCGACGTGGATGCTCACCACGTCGGCCTCGGCGAGCAGGTCGTCGAGGGTCCGCACCCGGCGCGCGTTGCCGTGCGCGAGCCGGTCGGCGGTGTCGAAGAAGATGACCCGCAGCCCCATCGCCTCGGCGAGGTTGGACAGCTGCGTGCCGATGTTGCCGTAGCCGACGATGCCGAGCGTGCGGCCGCGGATCTCGTGGCTGCCCTTCGCGGACTTGTCCCACACGCCGGCGTGCATGCGCTCGGTCTTCTCCGCGAGCCGGCGCGCGAGCACGATGATCTCGGCGATCACCAGCTCGACGACGCTGCGCGTGTTGGAGTACGGCGCGTTGAAGACCGCGATCCCGCGCTCGGCGGCCGCCACCAGGTCGACCTGGTTGGTGCCGATGCAGAAGCAGCCGATCGCGAGCAGGTCGGTCGCGCCCTCGAGCACGGCCGGTGTGATGTGCGTGTTCGAGCGGATGCCGAGCAGGTGGACGCCGGCCAGCGCCTCGCGGAGCTCCTCCTCGGACAGCGAGCTGGTCCGCAGCTCGACCTCGAAGCCCCGCGCCTCCAGGACCTCGACGGCGACCGGGTGGATGTTCTCGAGCAGCAGCACCTTCACGATCAACCAGCGTAGGCGCGGGCGTCCCAGGCACCGAACCGGCGCCGGTGGGTGGACGTTTGGGTATGGATCCTCCGGTTCCCCGTCGCGGGGCCCTGCCGACGTGCATGATGCGCCCATGCTCCGCCGTCCCAGGTGGGCCGTCGCCGCGGCCGCCCTCGCGCTCGCTGCCACCGTCGTCAGTGGAGGCGGCGCGGAGTCGACGCCGGCGAGCGATGCGCCGCAGCGCCACGAGGTGGGGACGTGGCACGTCGACCAGCTCGCGCCGGGCCGGTACGCCGTGGCGTGGACCTCGCCCACGCGCCTGCCGATCACCGCAGACCGCCCGACGGTCGTCGGGCCGGCGAGCTGGACGATCGGGACCTCGACCGTGGCCGCCGACGGCCGCACCGTGCGTGCGCGCGTCGACGCGCCGGGCCACCTCGACACGGCGCGCCTCGACGTCGTGCTCTCCGGCCTGCGGCTCGACGGCACCGAGGTCGACAGCGCAGGCGGTCAGCTCGAGCGGCGAGGGAGCGGCGCGCCCGACCCGGTGCTCGACCTGCCGGGCACCCGCACGCTCGAGACCGACCCCGCGACGCCCGGGCCGTACGCCGTGGCCACCAGCGACTACGCCCTGCCCGCGGTGAAGGTGCCCGGGATGTCCGACCCGATCGAGATGGTCGGCCACGTGGTCGAGCCGGCCGCCGACGCGGCCACCGGCCCGCGACCGCTGGTCCTCTTCATGCACGGCCGGCACGGCTGGTGCTACGACCCGGCCAACGAGCAGGACCGGTCGGACGGGTGGCCGTGCCGGCGTCCGCTGGCGGAGACCCCCAGCCACCTGGGCTACGACTACCTCCAGCGGGTGCTGGCGTCGCAGGGCTACGCGACGGTCTCGGTGCGCGTCAACGGCATCAACGCGCAGGACGGCGAGACCGCCGACGGTGGCGCCGACGCGCGCGCCCGCATCGTGCAAGCCCACCTCGACCACTGGGCCACGATCGCGGCGGCGCACCAGGTCGACCTCGGCCGGGTCGTGCTGGTCGGCCACAGCCGCGGTGGTGAGGGCGTCAACCGGGCCGCGATCCGGATCCCGCTCGGTGCTGCCTACCGGATCGTCGGCCAGGTCCTGGTCGCACCCACCGACTTCGGGTCGCAGACCGCGCCGTACGTCCCCACGGTGACGCTGCTGCCGTACTGCGACGGCGACGTCGGCGACCTCCAGGGGCAGCGGTTCACTGACCTCGCGCGCGACCTCACCGCCGACGACACTGCGTTCCGCAGCAGCGTCCTGGTGATGGGCGCCAACCACAACTTCTTCAACACCGAGTGGACGCCGGCGACCGCGCGCGCGGCGGCGAACGACGACTGGTACGGCTCGCCCGACCGGACCTGCGGCCGCCGCGACCCGGCGCGGCTCTCGGCCGGCGAGCAGCGCGCGGTCGGCACGGCGTACGTCGCGGGCGCGGTGCACCTCTTCGCGAACAGCGACAACCGGGTGCTGCCGCTCTTCGACGGCTCCCGCGCGCGGGTCGCGTCGCAGGGAGCAGCGCAGACGCTCAGCCACGCCATCGGCGGCGGCCGCGAGCTGCGGACGCCGGGCGGCTCGACCTCGCTCGCGCTCGCCGACGGTGCGAGCACCCGCTTCTGCCGCGGCACGCTGATCCCCGGCCGGTACGCGTCGTGCGGCAACGACGTCGGCCCGGCCGCCGCCGCGCCGATGTGGCTGCTGCAGGGCGAGGCGGTGCCGGCGCGCGACTTCTTCGAGATGGAGTGGACCGCGCCCGGACAGTCCGGCGGGCTGCTGCTGCGCAGCCCCCTCGACCTCACCGGGCGGCGCCTCGACCTCCGCACGATCGTCGACGACCGCAGCGGCGTCGCGCTCCGGGTCCGGCTCACCGACGCGACCGGCGCCAGCGCGCTGCTCGATCCCGTCGGCGGACTGTGGCTGCCCGGCCTCGGCCGGGCCCCCGACAGCCGCAAGCTGTGGGCGCAGACGCTCGTCGTCGACCCCGCAGGCACGACGCTCGACCTCACCCGGATCGTCCGGGTCGACCTGGTCGGTGCCAGCAGCCGCGGCCGGGTCTGGGTGGCCGACCTCGCCGCCGCGCCCGCCGCGCTGTCCGCCGTACCCGCCCGGCGGCTGCCCACCATCGACGTCGACCGGGTCCGGGTGCGCGAGGGCTCCGGCGGCCGGAAGATCGCGCGGCTGCCGTTCCGGGTCAACGGCACGCTGACCGAGCCCGCGACGTTCGTCGTGTCGACCGTGGGCCAGGCGCGGCGGGACAGCCAGCGGTTCCGGATCGACCTGGCGCCGGGCCAGACGGGCGGCGCGATCCCGATCGCGTACGACGCCGACCGGCGGGCCGACTACCCGGAGCTGATCACCCAGGTGGCCGCGTGGGGGAGCCGCAACGTGGTCACCGACCGGTACACCGGCGCCCTGACGGTCGTCGACGACGACCCGCGGCCGCGGATGCGGGTCCGCACCACGCGGCGCGTGACCGAGGGCGAGCCGGTGCGGTGGGGGGTGTCGATGGACCGGGTCGCCGACCACGACGTGTCGGTGTCGGTCGTTGTGCTGCGTGGCTCGGGCTCGGTGCTACGGGTCAGCGACATCGCCCGGGGCTGGATCCGCAGGCAGGTCGGCGAGGCCGCACCGCGCATGACGCTGCGACGCGCCGGGCTCGCGCTCTTCGAGTCGCTGCCCCCGGGGAAGCGCCGGATCGAGCTGGCGATCCCGACCCGCCGCGACCGCCTCGTCGAGGGCGACGAGACGCTCCGGGTCCGGATCGAGCTCGGCGACCGGGAGCTGGTGCGCACCGTGACCGTCACGGACGCGGACTGACCCCGGCGGGCGGGACGTGGTGGTTGCCGCGCACCAGGTCCTCGGGGTCGTACGCCGCCTTGACCCGCCGTAGCCGCTCCCACGTCTGCGGGTCGAAGAACGTGCTGACGTCGGCCGGGTTCATCACGAAGTTGGGGTAGTCGCCGACCCGCTGGTCCGCGACCGTGGCGGCGATCCCGTCGAGGGCGTCGCGGACGGTCGGCTCGGCCGCCGGCTCGGGGACGACGCCGAGGCTGAGCATCCCGATGCTGCCGGGCAGCGTCGCGCGGGCACCGGCGTCCGGTGCGGCGCGGTGGAGCGCGCCGCCGAGGTGGCGGAGCTCGACCAGGCCGAGCGGTGAGTCCGGGCCGGCGATGCGGGCGACGTCCTCGATCGCGGCGGGGGTCAGCTCGTCGAGCAGCGCGGTGGTGGCGCGGAACGGGAGCGGCTGCTCGGGGTCCATCGCCTGGCGGTGCAGTGCCGTCGGCGGCTGGACCGCGACCGTGTCCGTCGCCGGTCGCAGCCGGCGGAGCGGCGCCAGCAGGGCACGGCCGTCGGCCTCGGCGCCGAGGTGGGCGACCAGCACGATGACGAACGACCGCCCGCGCACCGGCTCTGGTACCTCCGGGAACGGCGGGAAGTGGATGACCGAGCACCAGGTGGTCATCTCCTCCGGGAAGCCCGGCAGCAGGGCGGTCCAGGTGTGCAGCACCTCGGCGATCCGCTCGACCGGGTAGAACAGCGCGCCGGCGTACACCTCGGTGAGGGGCTGTACGCCGAACTCCAGCCCGGTCACGACGCCGAAGCTCCCGCCCCCGCCGCGCATCGCCCAGAAGAGGTCGGGCTCGTGGTCGCGGTCGGCGCGCACCGGGTCGCCGGCGGCGGTGACCACCTCGATCGCGGTGACGGCGTTGGTCTGCATGCCGTGCTTGCGCGAGAGCCAGCCGATCCCGCCGCCGAGCGAGTACCCCGCGAGGCCGACCTCGGGGGACGAGCCGTGCAGCCCGGCGAGGCCGAGGTCGGCGAGCCGTGGTGAGACGTCCCTCCAGCGGGTGCCCGCTCCGGCGCGTACCCGTCTCGCGGCCGCGTCGATGTGGACCTCGGTGAGCGCCGAGGTGTTGACCAGGACGGTGCCCTCGAGCGACCCGAGCGGGGTTGCGTTGTGGCCGGTCGCCTGCCCGGTCACCCGCAGGCCGCGTCGGCGCGCCCAGCGGACGACGTCGGCGACCTCGCCCGCGTCCCCGGGCACGGCGATCGCCTCGGGGCGCTGGTCGTCGAGGACGTTGAACGTGCCGCGGACCCGGTCGAAGCCGTGGTCCTCCGGCCGGACCAGGGAGTGGGGGTCGAGGTCGGTGGTGAGCGAGGTGGTCATGGTGTTGCTCCTTTTCGATGAACAATAATGTTCGTCGAAAGTACGGGACACTCCGGCCACCGTCAATTGGTTGAACAGATGTGTGCAATAATTTTGCCGTGGCCAGGAAGTACGAGCAGCGGCGTCGCGCCGAGCAGCAGGAGGAGACCCGTCGTCGGATCGTGGTGGCGGCGGTCGACCTGCACGGCACGCTGGGCCCCGCACGTACCTCGCTCAGCGCGGTCGCCGAGCGGGCCGGCGTACAACGCAACACGCTCTACCGCTACTTCCCCGACGAGCGGACGCTGCTCGACGCGTGCTCGGCCCACTACTCCGCGGCCCACCCCATGCCGGCCGTCGACGACTGGGCCGCGATCGCGGACCCGCGCGAGCGGACCCGGCACGGGCTCGGCGAGCTGTATGCCTTCTGGGACGACAACCAGCAGATGGTCGGCCACGTGCTGCGCGACGCCGAGACCGAGCCGATCGTGCGCGAGGTCAGCGACCTGGGCTTCGGTGGACCGCTCGGCATGATCCGGTCCGCCCTGCTCGACGCGTGGAGCGCTGACGCCGAGGTCGTCGCGGCCGTCGACCTCGCGCTGGGCTTCCGGACCTGGCAGTCGCTCACCGGGAGCGGCCTGACCAGCGCGGGCGCCGCCGACCTGATGGCCGACCTGGTCTGCGCTGCCGCCGCGCGGGCCAGCTAGACCTGGGGGACTCCCGCCAGTGCCTCGACGAGCGCGTCGTCGCTCAGCGGGTCGTCCTCGAGCGTGCCCGCAAGGAACGTCTCGTAGGCACCGAGCTCCAGGAGCCCGTGCCCGGACAGGCCGATGACGAGCACCTTCTCCTCGTCGGCGTCCTTGGCGGCGAGCGCCTCCCGCCTGGCCTGGGCCAGCGCGTGCGACGACTCCGGTGCCGCGACGATGCCCTGGGTGCGCGCGAACTCGAGGGCGGCCTCGAAGCACTCCGACTGGTGCAGGGCGGTCGCCTCGATCAGGCCCTCGTGGACGGCGTGCGAGACCAGCGGCGCCATGCCGTGGTAGCGCAGCCCGCCCGCGTGGATCGGCGACGGCACGAAGTCGTGGCCCAGCGTGTACATCTTCATCAGCGGGGTCAGGCCGGCCGTGTCGCCGAAGTCGTAGCGGTACTCGCCGCGCGTCATCGTGGGGCACGAGCTCGGCTCGACGGCCAGGATGCGTGGGCTCTGCCTGCCCGCGAGCTTCTCGCGCAGGAACGGGAACGACAGCCCCGCGAAGTTGGAGCCGCCGCCCGCGCACCCGATCACCAGGTCGACGCAGCTCTCGCCGGCCTTGGCCAGCTGGCGCAGCGCCTCCTCGCCGATCACGGTCTGGTGCAGCAGCACGTGGTTGAGCACGGATCCCAGTGCGTACTTGGTGTTCTCGTCCTTCGCGGCCATCTCGACGGCCTCGGAGATCGCGATGCCGAGCGAGCCGGTGTGGTCGTCGGGGAACGCCAGGCCCGACTCGGTGAGCTTGCTCGGCGAGCGGTGGACCTTGCCGCCGAAGACCTCGATCAGCGTGCGCCGCTGGGGCTTCGTGTCGTACGACGTACCGACCTGCCACACCTCGCACTCGATCCCGAAGAGCGCGCACGCGTAGGCCAGCGCCGTACCCCACTGGCCGGCGCCGGTCTCGGTGGTCAGCCGGGTCACGCCGTTCAGCGAGTTGTAGTAGACCTGCGGCACCGACGTGTTGGTCTTGTGCGAGCCGGCCGGGGAGACGCCCTCGTACTTGTAGTAGATCCGCGCCGGCGTCCCGAGCCGCTCCTCCCAGCGGCGGGCGCGGAAGAGCGGACTGGGCCGGTACTGGCGGTAGACCTCGCGCACCGGCTCCGGGATCTCGACGTACCGCTCGGCCGTGACCTCCTGCATGATCAGCTCGATCGGGAAGAGCGGCGCGAGGTCGTCGGGGCCGACCGGCTCGCGGGTGCCCGGGTGCAGCGGCGGGGGCGGCGGGGTGGGCAGGTCGGCCACGAGGTTGTACCAGTGCGTGACCTGCTCGGACTCGTCGAGGGTGAACATGACCTGCGCGTCGTCGCTCATGCTCGGTCACGCTAGCGGGTGTGAGGCGTGCAGGATGTCCCCCATGTCGATGGTTGGATTCCTGCACACCGCCGAGGTGCACGTCGGCACGTTCGACTCGCTGGTCGGTGACGCCGCGGAGACCGTGCATGCCGTGGAGCCTGGCCTGCTCGAGCAGGCCCGCGCCGACGGGCTCACGCCGGTCGTCGAGGCCGGCGTGCGGTCGGCCCTCGACGCCCTCGCCGCCCGGGGCGCCCGGGTCGTGGTCTGCACGTGCTCCACGCTCGGTCCGGTCGCGGAGTCCGTCGCCTCGCCCGTGCCGGTGCTGCGGGTCGACCGGCCGATGGCGCGGGTCGCCGTGGCCAGCGGCTCGCGGATCGGTGTGGTCGCCGCCGTGGAGTCGACGCTCGAGCCGACGCGGTCGCTGCTGGAGGACGAGGCCCGCCGGGCCGGCGCCGACCCGGCGGTCACCGACGTGCTCGTGCCCGGCGCCTGGGCTTCCTTCGAGGCCGGCGACACCCCGGCGTACCTCTCGGCGATCGCCGACGCCGCCCGCGCTCTCGCGGGCGACGTCGACGTCGTCGTGCTCGCGCAGGCGAGCATGGCCGGCGCCGTCGGCCTGGTCGCCGACCTCGACGTGCCGGTGCTCGCCAGCCCCCGGCTCGCCGTGGAGAGTGCGCTCAGTCTCCCTTGACGTTGACGATCTGGCGCAGCACGTGCCGGACCTCGACGAGGTCGGCGGCGTCGGCCATCACCCGGTCGATGTCCTTGTACGCCGCGGGGATCTCGTCGATGAACGCGTCGGTGTCGCGGTACTCGATGCCCGCCATCGCCTCCCGCAGCTGCTCGCGGGTGAACGTCTTGCGGGCCCTGGTGCGCGAGTACTCACGGCCGGCGCCGTGCGGCGCCGAGTTCAGCGACTCGACGTTGCCCTTGCCGACCACGACGTACGACGCGGTGCCCATCGAGCCGGGGATCAGGCCGGGGCGTCCGGCCTCGGCGTTGATGGCACCCTTGCGCGAGAGCCAGACGGTCTCGCCGTAGTGGGTCTCCTGCGCGGTGTAGTTGTGGTGGCAGTTGATCTCCTCCTGCCGCTCCACGTCGCCGGCGACCCACTCGGAGAACTGGCGGACGACCCGGTCCATCATCTCCTCGCGGTTGAGCAGCGCGTAGGTCTGCGCCCAGCGCATCTGGCCGATGTAGGCACCGAACTCGTCGGTGCCCTCGGTCAGGTAGGCGAGGTCGCGGTCGGGCAGCCTCTCGCCGCGCTGCTCGGCGAGGTCGCGCGCGACCCGGATGTGCCGCTGCGCGATCTTGTTGCCCACGCCTCGCGAGCCGGAGTGGAGGAACAGCCAGACCCGGTCCAGTTCGTCGACGGTCACCTCGATGAAGTGGTTGCCCGAGCCGAGCGTGCCCAGCTGCAGCTCCCAGTGCCTGGAGTACGTCGCGGGGTCGAACCGGGTCTGCTCGGCATCCTTCGTCAGCCGCTCGAGCCGCTCGCGGGTGTGCTTCCTGCTGACCTTCCGGTTCTGCGCGCCGGCCGAGAGCGGGATCGCCCGCTCGATGGCCTCGCGCAGCGGCCGGCGGTCGGCCGGCAGCTCGTCGCGGGAGTACTGCGTGCGGACGGCGATCATGCCGCAGCCGATGTCGACACCGACCGCCGCGGGCATGATCGCGCCGAGGGTCGGGATGACCGAGCCGACGGTCGCCCCCAGCCCCAGGTGCGCGTCGGGCATCAGCGCGAGGTGCGGGTGGATGAACGGCATCGTCGCCGTCGTCACCGCCTGGTCGCGGGTGCCCTGCTCGAGGATCGAAGCCCAGTTCATGAGCTTCTGGCTGATCTTCTCCATGGTCCTTTCCTGTCTGCTTCGCGTCGCATCGTGCGACGGCCGCGTCAGGCTAGGAGCCCCGATATCGCTTGCACCTCCGGTTTCCGGTGTGCGGGGGGAGATGCGGTGGCCAGTAGTGTCGGAGCGTGATCGCCGAGACCCCGGAGCCGCCGTACACCGCGGTCGTCTTCACGTCGCTGCGCACCGAGGGCGACAACGGGTACGCCGTGATGGCCGCCCGGATGGAGGAGCTCGCCCGCGAGCAGCCGGGCTACCTGGGCATCGAGGCGGCGCGCGACGGCCTCGGCATCACGGTGTCGTACTGGGTCGACGACGCGGCGGCGGCCGCGTGGAAGCAGGTCGCCGAGCACCTCGTCGCCCAGCAGCGCGGCCGGGCGGCGTGGTACTCCGACTACCGGGTGCGGGTCGCGACCGTCACCCGGTCCTACGGTCCCGACGGACCGCGCTGAGAGCCCTATGTCAAGCAGCCTCCTGAGTGAGGGTGCTGAGCCGGCCGTGTAGGTCGGGGTTGTAGGGCACCTGGTCGT
>NZ_JBHTDF010000004.1:0-79157 GCF_042666375.1 Nocardioides sp. GCM10030259
CGATCCCCACCCTGTCCACACCGTGGCGGCGCAGCAAGATGGTGATCTTCGCCAGACCCGGTCGCGTGTGCGACACGGTGGCTTCCTCGATGCGCTGACCGTCCTGGTCGACGATGCACAGCGCGTGGTGCTGCCAAGACCAGTCGATCCCGGCGTAGGCGGGGTTGGTGGGCGTAGCCTGCATCTGAGTGCTCCTTCCGTCAGCCCACGGATTGCGCACTCCGGTCCGGGACGTGACGGTCGGTCGCTCACTGAGGCGCTCCGGGACCTGGCAGGGTCCTTGGCGCATAGCCCTATGGCCGATCTGCACGTCCCGGGCCACCGGGGCCTGCAACTCTCAGGCAGGTCGTCCCCGAAGAGCGACTGGCTCAGCTCGGCAGTGCCCCGATAGGCCCGGGGTGCAGACAAGAGACCTACTCCTGTCTGCCCCCAACGTCCACCAGTGAGGCTCACCGAAGTTGTGGGGCCGACCCCCGTCTGCCACCGCCGAGTACCGTGGTGAGCAACCAACCTGCCGGGCCAGCTCGTCGAGCTGCAGGGCAGGACCGAAGGGCCCACGTCATGCCGACGTCACCGACCACCAACTCTCCGACCGTGGCCCGGGTGCCACTTCGGCTCGAACTCCACGACGACGCCACCAACAAGCTGCACGGCACGTGGTGGCCGCAGTCGCGCAACCTCCAGGACGAGGCCGCCGACCTGGTCGACCACTTCCCGCCCGCCCCGGGCAGGATCGATCGACTGCTCTTCTCGCGACCCGACTGGGACAACCCGACCAAGGATGGCCGCGGGGTTCGCCTCATCCAGGCACAACGCGGTCCCGTCAAGGTCGGGTCGTTCCCGAGCGACGACACTCGCCTGATGGTCCTGACGATGGCGTCCGGACGGCGCCTTCGTCTGGTCGTCGTGCCCAGTGACGTCGAGGTTGCCGAGGGTGAGCGGCGGATGCGCTCCGCTGCCGAGGAGCGTCCTCCGAGCCTCGACTGAGGGCCGGACGCCATTCCACGGAGGACCGGCGCCTGCAAGATTCCCGCAAGGGGCTGGCGGATCGCCGGCCGGATGACGCTCAATGGGGGCCTTGCCTCCGCGGGCCCAACTTCGGAGCAGCCGAGCCCGTGGGGGCACAGGCGTGGGCATCATCGAACTCATCGACCAGTCGGCCGCCACGGCGCTCGAGCACGCGGCCGAACTGCAGGATCGTCTCAGGGACCTGGGATCGGAGGCGGGGACGGAGTGTCACGCCGAAATGCACGTCCTCGTCGGCGACATCGTCTCCCTTCGCAACGCCGCCAAGCTGCTCATCCGGGAGGTCCGCGCGGCGAGCTGACACTGATCGCGCACATCGCCAACGGCATCTGAGTCGCCCGACCGCCGACCACCACTCAACAAGAGGTAACTGTGGAGGCGGCGATGTCGATCGCCTCGGGCTGGACGCCGGCCCGTCCGTGGCTTCGCGTTCGTCGACCGCCGACGAGCCAGCGGCGTACTGTTGACTCTGCCCGTCACGCTTCCGCACCGTGCGTCGGCCTTGCGAGCAGGTCGGGAGACCTGATGTTGGATCCTGGAAGTCGGCGTGGCCCGTCCGAGCGAGACCTGCTGGCGGTGTGTGTGCGGAACATCGAGGACGCACGCACTCGGCTACGTGCGGCCCGCAGAGTAGGTGTCACTGGCTTCGTCGAGCGACCGTTGCAGGCGGACCTGCTCGCGGCGCTGGAGAAGTACCAGGCGACGATCACGAAGGTCGGCGCACCGATCCCGCCCAAGCTCCGGGCCGAGATCGCACTCCGTCGCGGCCTCGAAGGCAGCCGGTGAGCGCTGAACCGTCAGGACAACAGTCGGCTCGAGTCAGCACACGCGAACTTGGCGGTTGCTGATCCAGGATGGGCGGACATTCATCAGCTCAAGAGTGCGCGCGAGATCGGGTCGCCTCTGGACGGCGATGAACGGGCCGCTGCCGGGGTCTCGTGGCAGCTCCGGTCCTCCCCGCCCCGTGATCGGGGGTCCGGAAGTGCGGTCCGTGGTCCTGGCGTTCGGAGGGTTCAGTCTGTGGACCCCTGCGGGGCAGGGCGGAGAAGCTGGGTGTCGATCTCCGCCTGACCCCGATCGACCATGGAGGCGTTCCTGTCCTTCAACGAAGCTGCTCGGTCACCGGCGGCGTGCTCCCGGTTTCTCTTGCTGGCCTCGCGGTCAGCTGTCGCTTCGTGCCGATCCTGGCGGGCCTCGTCAGGCGTGGCGCGCAGATCTTGCTGCGCTAGTTCCTTGGCAGAGGCCGCCACCTCACGGTCGATCATGGCCTGCTCGAACGCAGCGGCTGGGTTCCCTTCCGGTCGCGCTAGCCATTCCCGCAGGTCTCGCGCTTCCGTCCGGAGGTGTTCGGCCCACAGGCGGTCGCTGACCGCCAGATCCCTCTGTCGCGCCCATTCATCGCGTTGTTCCGCGTACTTGTCACGATCATCCGCCTCGTGGTCGCGACCGGACGCTGCCAGGTCCCGACCTTCCGCGAAGTCGTCGCGCTCGTGCGCATCTCTGACCCCGCTCATGTGACGACGCTACTCCTCGAGCAACGGCAGTGCGACCGGGTCACTATCCGGAGAAGACCGGAAGGTTGGGACCGTCCACGGCGCGGGTGGAGTGAACGTCGATGTCGGTGCGTGCGTGTGCGCCCGCGAGGTCGTCCGCCCCCGCATGTTGGGACCGACCGTCTGTCGGTTGCGAATCGACGTCACGCGTCGAGGAGCTCGGCCCAGACGATCTTGCCCTCTCCCAGCGAAGGCAAGATGCCCCAGGAGACCGCCAGGGCAGCGACGATGAACAGCCCTCGTCCTCGTTCGGCGTCCAGGGATGGCGCCTGAGGTTCGGGGGTGCCGATGCCGTGGTCGCCGACCTCGATGCGGAGCACCCGCCGATCTCGGAGTTCCAGACGGAGGTCGAAGCCAGGACGGCCATGCTCGATGGCGTTCGTGACGAGTTCGCTGACGATGGCGACCGCGTCGTCGGTGAGGCGCGGGATGCTCCAGTTGCCGGTTTGGCGCCGCACGTGCTCTCGCGTCAGTGCGACGCTCGCCGGGTCCGAGGGTAGCGACAGATGCGAAGCCGCGCTCGGCGGTGGAGTGGTCAGCGACTCCAAGGTCTCGATCAGTTGGTCGAACTGGCCCTTGCGGACGTAGGCCGCCAATCGGTCTGCGAACCAGGCCGGATCATCGGCCGCGGATCCGGTGAGGATCACGACCTTCGAGTGCGGCGATGCCGCGCGGATGCGGTTCACCAGACCGAGTCCGCTGACGTCGGGTAGGCCGAGATCCAAGATGATGATGTGTGGCTTGATTCGCTCCACCAGAGCGATCGCCTCCATCCCCGTAGCCGCCTCACCCACGGTCCTGAAGCGTGACCGGAAGCGCAGTGCGGTCCGCAGCATCCTGCGTGTCTCGGGGGCGTCGTCGACGATGACGACATCGAAACTCACCAGCGGCCGCATGTGCGTCGCCACCCAATCGTCATAAGACCGCGTAGCCGCACCGGCAGCGCCTGGACCCTGAATGTACCCGGCGCGACTCGCATCAATCGCGTCCACCGGCGGCGCCCTGCGCGTCGTCACCGGTGCCGCGCCCGCCGTAGCCTGAACCAGTCGCTCCAACCCCACGCGCGCGTTGGCGCTGTCGTCAAGCGACTGGGCCGAGGCGAACAGTCCGCGGTGGCCATCTCGGGCAACACTGGGGCAACAAGAGAGCCAGAAATGGCCCGCGACCACCAAACATCACAAACGGTCAGATGCGGCCCTGACCTGCAGTTTCACCGTTTGTCAACGTCGTCCGGTAACCCGTCGGACGCTCTCTCAAGGCGGTAGCGCCGGTTCGAATCCGGTCGGGGGTACAGACGAAAGGCCCCAGCCCTACGGGCTGGGGCCTTTTGCGTGCTGGCACGCCGTGCCGGGTGCTTTCGGCGTCACCGGGCGACGCAACTCGAAGACGACGGGATCCCGGGGCATCGGCCCGGGTCTCAACGTTCCCGGGGGACCAGCCTCCGTCCTGGGACCGTGGCCAACCGACCGCGCCGGGACCGTCAGGCCGCCACCGGTGGAGGCGTCGGTTCGGCAACGGTGGTGACCTGGTCGGCCTCCGCCGCCAGGCTCGTGTAGCCCGCAGCTCGGGCCACCAGGGCGAAGCAGACGGAGGACGCCGACAGCTCCAACCGCTGGCCGCGGAGGGTGAACCGTTTGCGCGCCTGGTCGATCAAGCGCAGACAGCGCACGTCGATGTAGCTGACCCGTGCCACGTCGAGCCGAACGGTCGAGCAGGCGACCCTGTCGAGGTCGTGCAGCCGCCATGCGAGCTCTTCTCGCGACAGAACGTCGAGCTCGCCCTCGATCGAGAGCGTCGCGGCCAACTCGAGCCCTCTTGTCGTGCGCCGAATCCTGCCTGGTGACGGTATCCGATCCGATCAGGGGGCGGGCGGTGCGAAGCCGTGCAGCAATGCCCACGCGACCGCCTGGGTGCGCGAGGTCGCGCCGATCTTGGCGTACGCGGACCGGAGGTAGGTCTTCACCGAGTTGATGGAGAGGAAGAGCCGCTCGGCGATCTCCTGGTTGCTCAGACCCTGCGTGACCAGGGCGACGACCTCGACCTCACGAACGGTCAGGCCGACCTCCTGGCCGAGCCGGTCACCAGGATCGGCGAGCTCGAGCCCCGCGGCGGCGGCCTCCACCGCCGCGGCCAGGTCCTTGGCGTCCGCGCTCATCGAGATCCAGCCGTGGGCGCCAGCAGCGAGGGCTTGCGCCCGCAGGTCGGGGCGCAGGTCACGGCTGACCGCGATCACCGTCGCGCAGGTCTCGCGCCGGATCCGGGCCAGATCCTCGCCGCCGCAAGTATGGATTCCGAAGACGTCGTAGAGGATCACCTCGGCCCGGAGCGGTTCCACCAGATCGAACCGCCCCGGGAACTCCTCGAGCATCGCGATCAGCCCCATGCCGACCATGTCCTGAGAGCACACGACCCCAACGCGCAGTGGTTGACCGGACATGGTCACATGATCGCGCCGCCCTCCGTCGGTGTCAGCATCCCCGAGCAGACGTTGCCGGTCCAGCCTCGTGACGTGGACCGGATCCCGTGTGCGTCGGATCGGTCGAACTTGGAGTCAGCCGCAACCAACTGCAGGCGGCTGCAGCATCGCCATGCATCGCTCTTCTTCTGGGTACAGATCGAACGGCGGCTTCCGCCGTCGCGCAGGAGAGGGAGGGATCGGCGATGGGTGCTGCAGACAAGGCTCGCCACGCGGCCGAGAAGGCGAAAGGAAAGGCCAAGGAGGCCACGGGCAAGGCCACCAACAATCCGACCAAGACCGGCCGGGGTCAGCGCGAGCAGACCAAGGCCGACCTGAAGCAGGCCGGCGAGAAGGCGAAGGACGCCTTCAAGAGCTAGATCGGGAGGGGATCATCATGGGCTGGATATTCGTGATCGTGATGGGCATCGTCATCGGGTTGCTGGGGAAGTTCGTTGCGCCGGGCGATCGGGACAACATTCCGATCTGGCTCACCGTGCTCTGCGGCATTGCTGGGGTTCTCATCGGCTACGGCTGGCTCGGCGGCACCGAGGGCATCGACTGGCTCGCCTTCGTCGTGTCAATCGTCTTCGCCGCGATTCTGGTGATGATCGCAGCAACCCTGACGGGGCGCCGGCCTACGGGGCGCCGATCGGGGAAGGT
The DNA here is from genome assembly GCF_042666375.1 of Nocardioides sp. GCM10030259. Taxonomy (NCBI): domain Bacteria; kingdom Bacillati; phylum Actinomycetota; class Actinomycetes; order Propionibacteriales; family Nocardioidaceae; genus Nocardioides; species Nocardioides sp. GCM10030259. The sequence goes on from NZ_JBHTDF010000004.1 coordinate 5,698, forward strand.
GGCCTGAGCAAGGCGTCGACGCCGCCTCGAGGTTCGTCGTCGCTCGCGTCCTGCTCGGGGTGCCGAGTGGTTCAGTCCGGGCCGGGCCAGATCCAGGACACGACCTGGATGGGCCCGGCCCCGGTTCACCCGGAAGGGCGTTTTCCGGCCCCGGCCGACCGGCCTAGCCTCGCAACACCGGCCCCGGAGGACGTCGGCCACGACGACGCCGGAGCCGGTCTGCCGACACGGGTCGGCAGCCGGGCCATTCACTGCACATCGGGTGACCTTTCACCCGCACTGCGTGGGTGGCCCGGGACCCACCGCGGAGGCCCGGATCGGACGCGTGACGACGTCGACGGCGCAGTTCGAGCATCCGATGGGCAGCGACCTGGGCCAGCGACGGCCAAGACGATCAGTTCCCCCATGCACCGACCGCCCGGCCGTCCGTGGCCCCGAGCCGCGAGCCGACCCTAACTCCGGTCGCGGCGGTCCGCGCTCACCCAAACGGCCAGTGTTCGTGCTCGGTTCGTGACCGTTCGCGTCCGAAAAGCTCCGTTCGGCGGGACGTGAGTGGGAGAGCTCGGAGGGACGGGGTGTCGGAAGGCCCAGTCGGCCAGTACGCGCCCCACATCGGCAGGCCGTCTCGCACCCACCTGCAGCCGGTCCGTCAGGCGCTGGACCGCGGTTGATCCCGCGACTCATGCTGCGAACTGACGCGGCCCTCACGATCCTCGATCGCGCTCGCTCGGGGTGCCGAGCTCGGGGGGACGACGACGCGTCCATCGCGTGTCCCGGCGTCGTCGCCCGGGTCGATCTGGCAGCAGGTCAGGCTGGACGCTTTTCGGGGGCAGCACCGTGTGGGTGCCGTCGCACCACGGGTAGGACGCAGACCTCTTTGCAACGACACACGGCCGTGACGGGCCGGCAGTGAAGCGTCTCCGGTTGATCTGAGTCGCCGGCGCTATCGTCGACTCCGTTCGGGTGCAATTCGCGGTGTCAGGACGGCGGGCGAGCGGGGTTGGTGGCAGTGACGAGGCCAGTGATCGTGAATCGCGTGGATCGGGTGCGACTACTCGCTTCGGCGACCGAGCCACAGAAGGGTCCGCGGCAGCCCACGTATCTGCCGCTTGATGACCCGCTGCCCACAGGGATGCCCGCCCCGCTGACCGCGAGTGGGCGGACTGCGCGGTGAGCGGCGACGAGGGTGCCGTCGTCTTCGGGGCTGCGCTGTGCGGTCTCGCCGGGATGCTGGTCCCGCGGCTGGTGGCGCGGATCCCGGAGCGCTTGCCTGTCGAGGAGCAGGGGGTCTCCTACGCGGCCGTCTCCCGGCGCCCCGGCCTGGCCTGGCACTGCGCGGTCGCGGCTGCGACGGCCGGCGGACTGGTGGGGTGGTCGGTCGGCTGGGCCTGGCCGCTGCTGTTCCTCCTGCCGTTGGTCCTCGTGGGCGTCACGCTCGCCGTCGTCGACTGGCACACCCGCCTGTTGCCGACCGTGATCATCTGGCCCGCCCTAGCAGGTACGGCGCTGCTGGCCGGTGTCGCGGCGTTACTCGACGCGGACCCGGGCGCGTGGGTCCGCGCCGCCATCGGAGCGGCCGTCGTGGGCGGCTTCTTCGGGCTGCTGTGGCTCGTGTACCCGGCCGGCATGGGCTTCGGCGACGTGCGGCTGTCCACGCTTCTCGGCTTCGCGCTCGGCTACCTCGGCTGGGCCGAGCTGGTCACGGGGATCTACGCGGCGTTCCTGATGTTCTCGGTCCCGGGTCTGCTGTTGGCGGTCATACGACGTGACCGGAACCTGTTGCGCACGTCGTACCCGTTCGGTCCGTTCCTGCTGGTCGGAGCGCTCGTCGGGATCGCCGCCGGTCCCTGGGTGTGGGGCCATCTCACCGGACCATGACCGCGGGCCACGTGGTCGAGACCTGGGCGGGTGCCGGTTCGATCTCGGTCATGCCCGTGTCGTCGTGGGTGCCTCTCGAGAGAGTTCAGGCGCCGTCGGGGTAGGCGCTGACAGTTCGTAGCCACTGCCCGGGGTCGGTGTCGTCCTGGTAGATGGTTCCGCCCGCGGGGTGGACCTCGAGGTGCAGGTGGCAGCCGGTGGCGTTGCCTTCCTCGCCGACCTGTCCGAGCCGGTCGCCCGCCTCGACCAATTGCCCGGGGGTCACGTCGAGGGTCTGCATGTGGGCGTACCAGGTCGTGAGCGAGCCGTGGTCGGTGGCCACCATGACGAGCCAGCGGCCTGACCAGGCCTGGTCGGTGCGGACCAGCACGGTGCCGGCGGTGACCGCCCGGACCGGAGTTCCGCAGACGGTGGAGAAGTCGTCGCCGGTGTGGGTCGAGGCCCAGCGGGCGCTCTGGTGACCGAAGTTGTCCTGGTCGACGAACGTCGCTCCCGACTCGAGCGGGAACGTGACCCGTCCGGCGTACCCGCCTGCCGCCGCCTCTCGCACGGAGCGGTCCTGGAGCACGAACGCCCGTAGCAGGAGGCGCGACGTGCGGACGTCCTCGAGCACCGAGCGGCGGGCGCGGGCGGCGTCCGCGAGTGCGGTGCGAGCGTCTTCCTGTCGTCCGCGTGCCTCTGACTCAGCCTGCCCGAGCGCGACCGTCGCAGCTCGGAGCCGGTCCCGCGCCTGCTCGGCCGCCTGGACAGTGGCCGACTGCACCCGTGCCATCTCCTGCAGCAAGGTCAGCTCGCCCACCACATCGTCGCCGGGCTCGGCGGTCAGGACCGCCGACAGCGGCGCCAGCTGGGTGCCGACGTAGTCGTTGGTCAGCACCGACACGAGCAGGTGTCGGCGTGCACGGTACGACTTCTCCGCTCGTCGCTGGTCAGCCCTGGCTCCGGACAGACGGTTCCGGGCGGCCCGCGCGGCGCAGTCGGCACGGAACGCGCGGTCGCGAGCGTCGTCGTAGGTCGCCATCACCCCGTCCAGCCGCTCGTCGATCGTGGCCAGCTCCCGTCGCGCAGCAGCGGTGGTAGGGCTGTCCGTCGCGTGTGGCCGCAACAATGCGCGGTCGAGGTGCCACGTCGAGGCGAGCGCGATGTCCCGCGCTGTCCGGGTCGCCCGTGGGCCCGCATCGGCCGGGCGCGAGCCACACATGGTCTCGTGCGGCCGCCAGTTGTGGCCCGGCGGGTCCGCCGGCTGGCCCGAGGCCGGCGCACCCACCGCGACGGCGCCGCTCAGCAGGGACCCGAGCATGCACGCGAGGAGAGTCGCCCTCAGCCGACTCACCCCGGCCCGTTGACCTCCGGGCCGTCCCGGGCGTATTCGGATCCTCATGTGTGTCCTTCGATCGCTGTCGTTGCCCGGGATCGCCGTGCCGACACGGCCCCTCCGATCGAAGGGTTCGGTCACGCGGCTCCCGCGCGGCGTTTGCGTGTCCGGCCAGAGCAGGGCGCCCTGCGGGCCGGGCGCCGACATGAACACCCGCTGGGAGCGCGATGACTCGCACGAGACAACCCGGGTACGACGGGCCGCACCTGCTCCCCCCCATACGAGCAGGTGCGGCCCGTCGTACCCGGGTCGTGGGCCAGCCTGCGGTGCAGGACGATGCCCCCGTGTCACACGACAGCGGCGCCGAGAGCCGTGCCGCGCGTGGGCGGTGCCGAGGTCACCACGGATCGGGGATGCTGTCGAACAGATCCGTCACCGCGACGCCGAGGACGAGGACGACCCCGCCGATGACCGCCGCGACGAGCGACACCAGGAGGCCGTACTCGACGGCGCTGGCACCGCGCTCCGAACGACGACGAGCCGGCTCGTTCCTGCCGTTTCGGCTGTTCATGTGTCCTCCCGGGACTGATATGAGTCGAGCAAAGCCGAAGGCCAGTGCCGCCCCATGTGCGACACCGGCCTTTCTGACGGCCTAGATCACGGCGCCGTCGGCCCAAGCTCGTCGACGACCGTCTGGAAGGCGTCGTCGATCTGGCCGCCCAGGGTGACGACGGTGCCGACGATGACCGCGGCGATCAGCGCAACCAGAAGGCCGTACTCGACGGCGGTGGCGCCCTTCTCGTCGCGGGCGGCCTTCAGGTTGCCGATGAACATCAGGGCCATGAACTGGAACTTCTCGAGCATTGGAATTCCCCTCCGGGACGTAGTAGCAGAGTGTCGGTGCTGCATCCCGAGCCCCCACAGGACTCGTTCTGAAGACAATTCTTCGTGGGTTCCCGGCTCCGCGAATCGGATCTTCGGCTCGGGCTGGATAGTCCTTTCGGGCCATGTGGCAACCGGTCCGAACAGGCCATGCAGTCGCCGATCGGGCAGGCCGTGCCGCCGAGCTCTCCCGCGCAGCGACCCGCGTCGAACCGATCGAGGGCTCTGTCAGCCGCCTGACGCCATGGCCGAGCTCGTCCTCGCGAGTCGCCAGACACGGTGTTCGTGTCGTCCAAGGCGAGCCGACGCGGCCGCGCAGGTTCGGTCTTGCGATGCTCGGCCGGGCGAGCCCGGTCAGCCGGCGGCCGGCACCGGCCCGGGGAGCAGTCCCGTCCGCATCGCGGTGACGAGGGCCTGGGCGCGGTTGCTGGCGCCGAGCTTGTCGTAGATGTGGGTGATGTGGGTCTTGGCGGTGGACTCGCCCATGTAGAGCCGCTTGGCGATGCCGGCGCCGCCGAGGCCGTCGGCCAGGAGCTCGAGCACCTCCTGCTCCCGCGGGGTGAGCCGAGTGGGTGCGCTCGAGGCCCGGCGCATCATGGCGCCCGGCAGACCGGCGCACAGGAAGCTCTGTGGTGCCTTCACCGCGTGGAGGGCGGCGTTCACGACATCCCCGGCTCGGGTGTCCTTGCCGATGAAGGCCGAGGCCCCGGCCTCCATGGCGGCGAAGATCTGGTCGTCACCGGAGTGCATCGTGAGCATCACCACGCCGGTGTCGGCCGACTCCGCGCGGATCGCTCGGACCACGTCCAGTCCGGTGCCGTCGGGGAGCTGGAGGTCGGTGACCACGACGTCCGGTCGGAGCGCCCGGAAGGCGGACAGGGCCTCGCCGACGGTTCCGGCCTGGCCGATCACCCTCATCGCGCCGTCTCGCTCGAAGGCCCGGGCGAGCCCCTGGCGGATCAGCTCGTGGTCATCGACGAGCAAGATGCTGATCGTCATGGTGGTCACTTTCGTTCGTGGTGATCATGGTGTGCAGCGGTGACCGGAGGGTCACCGTGGTACCGCCGTCGGCCCTCGGACCGATGGTGAGGTCGGCGTTGATGCGCGCGGCGCGTTCGCGCATGGTGTGCAGGCCGTAGTGGCCGGCCCGCGGAGCCGCGGTGCCAGACCCGTCGTCCTCGACGACCAGGCACAGCTCGGTGTCGTTGGTCGACAGGGTGACCCACAGGTTGATCGCCCGAGCGTGCTTGCGCACGTTGCCGATCGCCTCCTGGGCGATCCGCAGCAGCTCTGCCTCGGTCCCCCGGGGAAGCCGGGGTCCGCGCTCGTCGAGAAGCAGATGGGCGCGGAGGTCGCTGCGGGAGCTGATCTCGCGGACGTACTCCGCCAAGGCGCCCGAGAAGCTGCCCGCCTCGTCGACGTCGTGGCGGAGGTCGAAGATCGAGAATCGGAGCTCGCTGACGACCCGGGTGATCTCCGCGCGAAGGTCGTCGGCCCTGCGCTGGACCACGGGATCCCCGATCGCGGCGATCTCGTCCGCCAGGTAGCCGAGGGACACGATCTCCTGGGCGACTCCGTCGTGGATGTCCCTGGCCAGGCGGTTGCGCTCCTCGGCGGTGGCGATCGCACTCACCTCGCCGAAGAGCAGGGCCGTCTCGAGCCGGAGGGCCTGCTCGTCGAGCAGGTGCTGGAGATCGCTCAGCTGGGCGGTCGTCACGTGCCTCCCGCCCAGCACCACCGCCCCGAAGACGTGGTCGCCGACGCGGAGGGGCAGGGCGATCGCTTCGGCCTTCCGCATCGTCCGGCCCTGATGCACGCACTGGCCGGCCAGGTGCTCGTCCGCCGAGTCCACCGGACCGTGTCCGGCGATGAACTGCAGACCGTCCGTGGGGGATCCCACCAGCATGGCCGACCGCACGGCCCCGGCCTGGTTGCGGACCAGGTCCGCCGTGGACCCGGCCACGGACGCGGCGTCGAGGCCCATCGGGGTCTGGTGGGTCAGGGCGTGCAGCTGACCGACGAGGCGGTGGGCCGCGGCGTACGGCGCCTGGGCGGCCTGCAGGGTCCGCACCGATCGGGTCTGCCACGCGGCCAGCAGGCCGGCTCCGAGGCCGATCGTCAGCCAGGGCAGGGACGTCGCAACCGGGGTGTCGGTACCGGCGAGCGTCTGGGCCGCACCCCAGCTGGCCATCATCGCCGCCGCGCTGGCGAGCGCGGTGTTGGCGGTGGTCACCCAGCCCTGCCGCACCCCCGCAACCACGCAGGGCACGGCGAGGTAGACCAGGAGGGGCTCCACCGGCCCGGCGGTGGTCCCGAGGAGGGATGCCGCGAGGACACCCTCGACCACCGGCACCCAGGGGGTGCGGCGCACCTCGTGAAGCTCGACGACGCAGCAGGCCGCACTCACGAGGACGAGTGCCGCGAAGACCACGCCGACCGACCCGAGCGACCCGGCACTCAGGACGTGGCCGGCGGCCAGGGCCAGCACGAACACTCGGATGGCGGTGGTGACCCGCCAGGAACGGTCGCGGGGCCGCTGGCACGCAGACGTGGGCTTCATCGTCGGCTCGGCTTCGTCAGACCCGGCTGAAGGTGTCGATCATCGTGATGGCCACGGGCCCGCCGATGACGAGGAACAGGCAAGGCAGGATGAAGAGCACCAGGGGAATCATGATCTTGACAGGCACCTGCTGTGCCTTCTCCTCGGCTCGCTGCCGCCGCTTGACCCGCATCTCCTTGCTCTGCACCCGCAACACCCGGCCGATCGGGATGCCGAGGTTGTCGGCCTGCACCATCGCCAGGCAGAAGGACCTCAGGTCCTTCATCGACGTCCGCTCGGCCATCGCTCGCATGGCCTCCATCCGGCCCATGCCGATCTGCATCTCCTGGAGGAGGCGCGCGAACTCCTGCGCCAGTGGCCCGGTGGTGTTCCTCGCGACCTTGGCGATGGCCGCGTCGAAGCCGAGCCCGGCCTCCACGGAGATGGTGAGCAGGTCGAGGGCATCGGGAAGGGCGCGCTGCATCAGGACCGCACGCTTCTGCCCGGCGTTGTAGAGCAGGATGTCGGGCAGGACGTGGCCGAACGCGCCCAAGCAGGCGGTGATCACGACGACCCTGAGCAGGGGTTGCCCGGCGCCGAGCGTGTAGAGCAGAGCCAGGCCGGACAGCACTCCGAGCCCGAGCACCTTGAGCCCGATGATCCGGCTCACGTCCCAGCCGGGCGGGTTCCCGGCGATGTCCAGCCGGTGCTGGATCCGTTCGGCCGTGTCGGCGCGGACCAGGCGTCGACCGATGCCGGTCAAGCGCTCCCCGAGCGGTGCGACGACGCGTTCGGAGAAGGGCCGCTCGAGCTCCTGCTTGACGACGTCCGGCGCCTGGTCCAGGGCGCGGACCATCGCCAGTGACCGGGCCGCGCCGCGGCGCTCGGTGGTCACGACGCTGATGACCGCGAGCGTCAGGGCCAACGCGCCGAAGACCAGGACTCCGCCGCCGAGCAGGGTAAGCGTGGGTGACATCTCAGACCTCGACCTTCACGAGCTTGGACATGAACCAGCTCCCCACGGCCAGGAGGCACATCGCGACGCCGAGGAAGGCCCAGCCGAGGGCCTCGGTGTACAGCGGTCGGATGAACTCGCGGTTCGCCACGAGCATGTAGAGGAACATCCCGACGGGAAGGGCACCGAGGATCCAGGCGGAGAGGCGGCCTTCCGCGCTCAGGGTCTTGACCTGCCGACGGAGGAACTCCCGCTCCCGCAGCGTGTCCGACACCGTGTGGAGGATCTCCGCGAGGTTGCCACCGACCTCTCGCTGGATCCGGATCGCCATGACGACCCACCCGAAGTCCTCGCTCCCCATCCGCTCGGCGACGCCGTCGAGGGCGTCCTCGATGTCAACCCCCAGGCGCTGTTCCACCAGCGCCCGCCTCAGCTCACCCGCCATCGGCTCGTTGCCCTCCCGCACGACGGTGTCGACGGCCTGAGGCGTCGACAGGCCCGCCGAGAGCCCTCCCGCGATGAGCGAGAGCGTCTCCGGAAGCTGGGCGCAGAAGGCGCGGAGGCGACGGCCGTGCTTGATCTTCAGGTACACCCAGGGGACCACGACACCGGCGACGAGCAGGACGACCATGGGGACAGCGCCGCCGAGCACCAGCCCGATCAGGCCGGCGGCGAACGCGATCCCGGCGTGGAGCAGGACCCACTCCGCTGCAGTCAGCCCGAGCCCGGCAGCAACGAGCCGGTGGGCCAGTCGGGTCTCGAGGTCCCCCCGGATCAGGTTCGACGTCAGACCGACCGCCGAGTCCTTCAGGCTGGACTGGGCGGGTGTTCCATCACTACCTGGCTGGGGCTCGCCGAGGTAGGCGGAGATCACCTGCCGGGAGTGGCTCTCGCCTCGGTAGCGGACCAGCACCAGGGCCAGGACGCCGGCCAGGCCGACGCCGAGGGCCGCGGCTCCGACCAGCATCATGGTCCTGCTGACCAGCGGCGTGCCGACGTCGACAACCGACGGTCCGCCGTCTGTCACCGTGGCGAGCGAGACGTAGGCGGAGTCCTCGTACGTCGCGTCATCGGTGGTGAGGGATACGGCCAGGTTGGCCTCCGCGGAGGCCCGCTCGGGCTGGGGGAAGCGGACCAGGACCTGGCTGGCGAGGGCGTCCGCCTGCGCCTTGAACACCGCCTCGAGGGCGGCGGGGTCGGCGGCCTCGATGACGTCGCCGCCGCTGGCGTTCGCGATCTGGTCGAGCAGCGCTCGGTCCTCGGCGTTCTGGTCGAGCGCCACGGCGTCGATGACGACGTCGCCCTTCTCGGCAGCGGCGACCGCGTCATCGAGAGACGAGCCCCCTCCCTGGTCCTTGCCATCAGTCAGCACGAGCACCGAGCGTGCTCCGGTGTCGCCGGCCAGCGCCACCGACTGGACCACCGCGTCGTACACGCGGGTTCCCCGGGTCAGCTGGATCCCGTCGATCACGTCGGCTAGCGCCGCGTGATCGGTCGAGGGCGCGATGACTTCCTGCACGGTCCCGGAGAAGGTCACGAGCCCGACCCGGACGTCCGCGGGCGCGGAGTCGAGGAACGCCAGGGCGGCCGCCTTGGCGTCCTTGATCGGCGCCCCAGCCATGCTCTCGCTCGTGTCGAGCGTCAGCACCGTGGTGCGTTCGATCTCGCCGGACCGGACCCTCTCCGCGACGGCCTCGACGGGTTCACCGTCGAGGGTGACCTCGAGGTCGGCGAGGTCGGGAGCGGCGGTGTTTCCGGGAAGGTGGTCCACGCCCACCAGCACCGAGACGGTCCCGTCCTCGGCCATCTCGACGTGGTCGATGTCGACCTCGCCGGCCGCGTGCGCCGACGGCGCCAGCACCAGCGCGGAAGCGAGCACGGCCCCGGCGGCGGCCAGACGAAGCAGGCGTCCCCCCGTCATCGGCCCATCCCGTTGATCGCGAACACGGCGGGGTCGATGCGGATGTTCTGGTCGGCGAGCCGCTCGAGGAACCGTGGCCGCAGCCCGGTCGACCGCAGGTGGCCCAGCGACCGTCCGTGCTCGTCGTACCCGGCACCGTAGTCGAAGAGGAAGACGTCCTGGAGCGTGACGATGTCTCCCTCCATGCCGACGACCTCGCTGATGGCGGTCAGCCTGCGGGTCCCGTCCTTGAGCCGGGTCTGCTGGATGATCACGTCGATCGCGCTCGAGACCTGCTCGCGGATGGCCCGCACCGGCAGGTCCATGCCGGCCATCAGCACCATGGTCTCCACGCGGGAGAGTGCGTCGCGCGGGCTGTTGGCGTGCACGGTCGACAGCGACCCGTCGTGGCCGGTGTTCATCGCCTGCAGCATGTCCAGGGCCGCGGCGTCCCGGATCTCACCGACGACGATGCGGTCGGGGCGCATCCGCAACGAGTTCCGCACCAGGTCCCGGATCTGCACCGCACCCTTGCCCTCGATGTTGGCCGGTCGCGACTCGAGTCGCAGGACGTGGTCCTGGTGCAGCCGCAGCTCCGCGGCGTCCTCGATGGTCACGATGCGCTCGTCGGGGGGGATGAACGACGACAGCACGTTCAGGGTCGTGGTCTTGCCGGCGCCGGTACCTCCCGAGACCAGGATGTTCAGGCGCCCCCTCACGCAGGCGTCGAGGAGGTCCGCGGCCGGCCGGGTCAAAGTGTCGAACGAGACGAGGTCCTCGACGGTGTACGGGTCCGCGGCGAACTTGCGGATGGTCAGCTTGGAGCCGTCCAGCGCGAGCGGCGGGATGATCGCGTTGACCCGGCTGCCGTCGGGGAGCCGAGCGTCGACCATCGGGCTGGTCTCGTCGACGCGTCGCCCGATCTTGCCCACGATCTTGTCGATGGTGCGACGCAGGTGCGACTCGTCGGCGAACGCGGCGTCGACTCGGGTCAGCTTGCCGTCCCGCTCGACGAAGATCTCCTCCGCGCTGTTCACCATCACCTCGGTGAGGGTGGCGTCGCGCAGGAGCGGCTCCAGCGGCCCGTACCCGAGGATGTCGTCGGCGATCTCCTGGGTGATCCGAGTTCGGTCCGTGCCCGACATCGGCTGGTCGGTCGCTGCCACGGCGGTCTGCAGGGCCGCCCGCACCTGCTGCTCGAGCTCGCTCTGGGTCATGTTGACGTCGTAGAGCGTCGGGCCCAAGGTGCCGACCAGTTGGGCATGGACGATGCGCTTCAGCTCGGCGAAGGGGTCCCGCGGCGCGATCCGGCGGATTCGGCGGCCGCCGGGCGCGGGACCGTCGGGAGCCTTCTGCGCGAGAGTGGTCGAGCCCGCGCGGGAGCGTTGGGCAGCGAGCAAGCGTTCTGAGAGGTCCATGTCAGCCGACCTTCCTGAGCCGAAGACCGCGCCGGGTCGTCGCCTTGGGCTCCGATTCCGCGGAGGCCGACGGCTGCGTCGCGTGGAGGACGGGGGCCGCATCGGGAGCGAGGGAGGCCGCGAACGCCGCGAGGATCTTGCTGACCTGGTGGCCCGGGTTGGCGCGGACGATGGCCTCGCCACGGTTGACCGCGGCGAGGACGTCGCGACTCGACGGCACGCTGGCCGCGACCTCCACGCCCAGGGTCTCGGCGAACTCCTTGGCGGAGAGCCCGACCTTGGCGTCAGCCCTGTTGAGCAGCACTCGCCACCGTTGACGCGAGACGTTGAGCAGGTCCAGGGTCCCGGCCGTGAGCTTGAGGCTCTTGAGGGCAGGGATGTCGAGGGTCCCCACCAGGACCAGCAGATCGCTGCGGTCGATGGCCGGCAGGGCATAGTCGTCGAACGCGCCCGAGGTGTCGACCACCACGGCGTCGAACATCTCCATCAGCACGTCGAGCACCCTGTCGATCGCGTCGGCGGGCACTGGCGCACCGAGCTGCACCGGCGCTGCCAGCACCGACAGGTTGGCGGAGTGCTCCGTCAGCAGCGACGCCATACCGCTGGAGTCGATCCCGCCGGTGAGCTGGGAGAGGTCGGCGAGAGTGTGGTGAGGAGTCAGCTGGAGCATGATCGCCACGTCGCCGCTGTGGACGTCGAGGTCGACGACGCACACGCGGTGCCCCCGGTCGGCCAGTGCGGCAGCGACGTTGATGCTCACCAGGCTCTTGCCCACGCCACCCTTGGTGGAGAAGACGGTGAGGAGCGAGCCCCGCACCGGTGCGTCCGGCGCGGTCGCGGCAACGTCGACCTTCCGCGAGATTGCCACGGCGAGACCCTGGACCCGCTCGACGGCTGCGGCGAGACCCCCGAGGTCGTCGACCTCGACGACCTCACGCATGCCGGAGCGCATGGCGCCGGCCAGCACGTCGTGGTCCAGCTGTGCACGCACCAGGATCACACCGAGCATCGGGCGCTGGATGCGGCTGCGCTCGGCGAACAGGCTCGCGGCCTCGATGTCGACCCCGGGCCCCAGGACGACGGTGTGCTCGTCGGGGTGGCGCTCCAGGTGATGGTCGAGAAGGTCGATGGCCTCCACGACGATCAGATCCGGGGCGAGGGCTTCCCGGAAGGACTTGACGAGGGAGGTGTCACGCTCGACGACGACGGTCATCGCGCACCCCCGAAGGCCTCAGGCATGACGTCGGTCGCCGTGACGCCCGCGTTGTCATGCACCTCAGACTTGTCGGTCTGCAGGGCGAAGGAGAGCTCACCGTTGCGCTGGCCGTAGATGACCTTCTCGGCCTGTTCCTGGTCGACGGCGACGGTCAGGATGGTCCGCGGGACCTGCTCCGTCGTCTGCTCACCCTCGTCCGATGTGACGGTCTTCGAAGTGACGGTCGTGGTCCCGACCCCGATGACCTGCACCTTCGGCAGCAACAGCCGGGTGTACGGCGGCAGCTCCTGCTTGGCGCCGTCGGGCTTCATCAGGAACGGGTCGGCCGAGACGAAGATGGCGACCTCCGAGCCAGGGTTGACGAAGCCGGCGACCCGGGCGGGGTCGGTGAGCTCGACGCTGATGGCGAGCTTGTCATCCGGGATGGTCAGGGTCTCCGCAGACCCGGGCTCGCCGAACTTGAGGCTGATGATCTGCTCGCCCGGGTAGATCGTGCCGAGCGAGACTTGGTCCTCGATGGAGGTCGTGGAGGTCAGCGCTCCATCGACCATGTCCTCGCGGACCACGTCGGTCATCTCGAGCTTGCCGGCTGCCTGCGCTTCGGCCACGGTCTCCCCGGATTCGATCACGTCGGCGGCGGTGAGGACCTCGACCAGCTCCTGGCCCTCGGCGGCCCGGGCGTCGATGCCCTGCACGTAGAGCACGATCATCGTCGTGCCCAGCGCGGCGACGATGAGGGCGACGCTGAGCAGAATTGAACGTCGAGACATGCGGATTCCTTAGTCCTTTGTTGTGGTGTCCGCGTCAGTCGACGAGGACGATGACCTTGGTGCCGGAGCCGGTGTACTCGACCTCGCCACCCACTGCCGGAGCGGTCTCGGGGAGCGCCGCCTCGTCGAAGAGCACGACGTTGAGCTCTTCCACGTGATTGGAGTGGAAGTGGACGCCGTTGTGTCCGGTCACGGCGCCCGGGCTGCCGCTCGTCGCGGCCAACGACTCCTCGGTGATGAAGCCGGGCCGGAAGTCGACGATCGGGTAGGCGCCAGACGCGCCGTTCGCAGCCTGCACCGGGATGACCGGCAGCATGAAGAACCGTGGGGACCGCAGGATGTCCGCCGAGAGGATCTGCGGCACCCCGGCCACCACGTCCCCGATGCTGTGACCACCTGTGATGAAGCAGCTCAGGACGTCGTCGTTCAGGGCGGGTGCCGTGTTGGTTCGCGAGCTTCCTCCCGTGCGGTCACAGCCCGGTGTGGTGTCGTGGTCGAGCCTGCCGGGCCGTCCTCCGGAACCGTTGACCAGCCCATCGGTGGCGGCCTCGTTGGGAAAGCCCGGGTCGGTGCCCAGGCAGTCCGTGGGGCTGGTCGGCGTGTGGTCGGAGTCCACCGGAGAGCACGGGACGGCGTTCGATGCGTTGATCTGCAGCGCCGGCTCGATCCCGTCGATCATGTTCATCTCCAGCCATGTGGACGGGCTGCCTGAGCTGCGTGCGATCTCCAGCGTGCCGAAGTTGCCGCTCACCATGCCGCCGCAGAAGAGCAGGTCGCCGACGGTGAACGGCTCGGCCTCAGCCGTGGGCGAGAAGTCCGTGGTGGCGCCTGTCACGACCTTGACGCGGACCCACGAGATCCCGTTCGCGTCCAGGACCGCCTGAGGCACGGTCGGCAGGTTGATGGTGAAGTCGTTCCAGCCCCCGCCGCCGGTCGGCAGCGTCACCGGGGTGCCCGCAGGGATCGAAGCCCCGCCGGCGGCGTCGTTGAAGGTGACCTGACCAGTGGCGCCGGCCGCGATGCCGCCCTTCACCTGGCCCGTGACCGTGACGGCGAAGGGCGCCACGGACCCGGCCGGAGCCTCGGAGGGGGTCACGACGAGGTTCCTGATCTGCGCGGTCCCGTCGGGGACGAGTGCCGGGGGCGTGACCGCCGGCGGCGGGCCGGGGGGCGGGTCGCTGAGCTGCTGGTGGCCGGTGTCGCAGCCCGCCACGGCGTACATGGGTAGGGAGGCGGACTGACCGGGCGACATGATCTGAGCGGATGCCTGGGCCGCGACATCGACGTGGTCGTCGTCGCTCACGGCTTCCGCCAGCGTGTAGTCGACCCGGCTGGCTGGCGCCTGGAGCGTCACCTTCCAGCCCTCGCAGTGGATCCAGCCGTCTCCGTCGTCCTGGCCCCCGCCGAGGTCGATCGGGTACTGACCGGCGACGGTGTTCTCGGTCTTCGTGACCAGGAACTCTGTGGCCTTGTCGACGACCTCGGGGTTGCAGGCCCCGTCGCTGGTGAGCTCTGCGGCCGCGGCCATGACGGCGAGGTCGACACTTGTCTGCAGCAGGGAGCGCTTGGCCCACGCCTGCCCGACATCGACGACGACGGCGCCGAGCCCGAACATGACCAGGGCGAGCAGTGCCGCGAGCAGCGCGGTTGCGCCTCGCTCGTCACGCTCACGGTTCCGAAGCATCCTCAGCACCCCGCCCCGGCCGGCACGTTCTCGATCCGCGAGGTGGCGCTCTTGTCGATGACGCCGTCGAAGCCGAGGGAGCTGAAGAACCCGATGTCGACCGCCTCGAAGTGCACGGTCACGGTGACCTGGTCGCCCACCTGAGGTCCGGTCGGGGTGCCTGGGTCAACGGTGCCGTTGTCGCCGGGCGTGCCCGCAAGCGCGTCCGTCCCGGCACTGACGACCTCGCCGCCGGTGTTGCACGGATTCACCGCGGCGACTCGTGATGCCTCGCGGGCGGCGTGACCGGTGGCCTGCCAGGCCCAGAACCAGAGGCCGAACTGGATGATGCCGAACAGCAGAGTGAAGAAGACGAGGGCGACGAGACCGAACTCGACGGCCGCAGCACCGCGCGAGTCGCGCTGGGTCCGGATGTGCGTCATCGAACGCTTCGTCCTTCCACGATGAGACCGATGTCACGGAGGTGGGCCTCCCGACGGACGTCGTGTCGCCAGGAGGAATCGATAAGGGAACGGTACGGCAAAAGTGCGAAAAGCGCAGATTTTCTCAAACAGAGCCATTGATTCAGTCGCGCGATCGCCGACCGGCAGCCGCAAATCGCACACCGGTGGACCCCAAGTTGCCTATCAGAACGGGTCCATCGCCTCGATGGTGAAGGACCTTCGACCCTGGTCGTGACTCGACCGGCGACGAACAAGGGGTGCTGCGAGGCGGTTCCTGAGCGTGGCCTAGGAACTTCCCGAAGTTTCCCTGAAGCGCTAGATTGCGCTGACGGCAATCAGAGCCCTAGGTTTCACGCATGAGCCAGCCAAGCATCGGTTTGCGTGCCCTCAAGAAGCAGATGACGCGCAGCTCGATCGCTACTGCCGCCCTGGAACTCACGCTCGAGCGGGGACTCGATCACGTAACACTCGACGAGATCGCCCATCGGGCGTTCGTCTCCCCACGCACCGTGTCGAACTACTTCTCCGGCAAGGAGGAGGCCATCGCCGCGGCAGGCCGGGACCTCAAGGACACGCTCCTCGACGACCTGGCCCGGCGATCGGCCGACGAGTCGCCGCTGGAGTCGGTGCACCGGATCGCCGTCGACTTCGTCCGCTCTCTGTCGCCAGAGGAACTCGAATCGCAGCGGCGAAAGCGACTCCTCGGTGAGCAGCACCCCAGCATCAAGGCCTACCTGACGGCGCGGTACGAGTCAGTGGAGGAGATGCTGCGTCCCGCGCTCGCCAGCCGAATCGGCGCCGACGACGACTACGACATCTACCCGTGGCTGCTGGCCGCGTCGGCAGTCACGGCAGTCCGCATTGCAGTCACGCGATGGGTGACGTCGCACGGTGACCTCGACAAGCTCATCGACCTGCTCGAGGAGGCTTTTGCCCATCTCCGCGACGGGCTGGAAACGCCACCACCCGCGCCAGGCAGGAGCGCGGTTCATGGGACAGGCACCAACCGCAAGCAGCGCCGCCGTCCGTCAAGCTGACACCTTCAAGGTCGAGTCTGGGTCCTCTTGTGTGCCGCGAGC
Organism: Nocardioides sp. GCM10030259; assembly: GCF_042666375.1. Classification (NCBI taxonomy): domain Bacteria; kingdom Bacillati; phylum Actinomycetota; class Actinomycetes; order Propionibacteriales; family Nocardioidaceae; genus Nocardioides; species Nocardioides sp. GCM10030259. The sequence goes on from NZ_JBHTDF010000004.1 coordinate 21,777, forward strand.
GAGCTCGGGCGCACGGAAGCCGAAGGGCCCGGTCCGCCAGGAGCGGGCCCTTCGGCATTCCCCCGTTTCCCATGGGGTCGGCCTGCGGCCGTACGTCGGGAGTTCCGCACGGCAGCGGACCGTTTCCCATGGGTCGGCCTGCGGCCGCACGCCGGGAGATGCGCACGGCCGCAGGATCGGTCAGGCTCTCCTCACCACGTCACGGATCGACCACGATCGTGCACACGAGGGTGGTGTCGGGAGCCGTCGGGAGGAGGTCGTCCACGTCGAGCGAGCCGTCACCGTTGGCGCCGGTGCTGGTGTCGCCCTTGTCGGCGCCTTCGCCGTCGACACAGCTGATGGTCGACGCGGTCCCTCCGGGGACCTGGGAGTCGACCGAGACCGTGACGTTGGTCAGCGGTGTGTTGTGGAAGCTGACCTGCGCCTCGTTGTCGGCGCCGCCGCAGGCGTCCTCCGTGGTGACGGAGACCGTCTTCTCGGCGTCGTCGCTGACGTAGCCGGCAGGAACCGACTCAGTGACCGTGTAGTTGCCGACGGAGGAGCTCAGCGGCAGGTTGTCGAGGCAGGCGATCCCGTTGGCGTTGGTGGTCACGGGGATCCCCGCGGCCGGCAGCTCGCCACCAGTGATGGTGAACGTCACGCCGCTGTGCGGGTGGTCACCGGATCCGTCGGCAGCGTGCTTCCGGGTCTTCACGATCTCGATCGCGCCCTTCTCGCGCGCGTCGTGGAACGTGCAGGTGACGGTCTCCCCGGCGCTCAGCCCGATGGCGGCGGGGTTGGACCCGTCGTCACACGTGGCCGAGACCAGGTTCCACCCGGCCGGCACGGTCTCCGCGACGTCGTACGTGCCGACGGGCAGGTCGTTGAACGCACGCGAGTCCTTCCCTGCCGCACCGGCCGCCGTCGTGGTCAGCGTGAACGACGCCGGCGTCAGGGTCCCTGACGTGAAGGCGAACGAACCCTGGCTGTCATCGGTGATCTTCTCGACGATGATGTCGCCGAGCGCCCGGTTGGTGTAGGTGCAGTCGAGCACGTCGGTGTCGGCGTTGATGTCGAAGGTCACCGTCGCCCCGTTGATCGTCGGTGTGACGCCGCTGCTCGCGCTGCAGTTGACGTCCACGAACTCCCATCCGGACGGCACGGCGCCCTCGGTGACGGTGTAGCCGCTGCCGAAGAGGACGGTCTTGCCGTAGTCCTTCACCCCGTCGTCGGTGAGCTGGAACGTGTTGACGGACGTGGGGTCGGTCGCGAACGCCTTGGTGTAGTTGAACAGCGTCGTGTTCGGGTTCTCGTCGGGGACGGTCTGCTTGCGGATGATCACCTGGCCGCAGTTCTGCAGGTTGATCCCGACGGGTGCGACGAAGTCCTTCAGCTGGGAGGTGAAGGAGTCCGAGGACCGGCTCTTGAGCATGGCGCTGCCGAAGGACGCGCACTTGTTCGGCTGGAAGAGCAGTCGCAGGTCGATCTGCGCCTCGCCGAAGGTCCGCGCCTGCTTCTGGCCCGAGGCGATCAGGCCGTCGGAGTCCGCAGCCGGGATGGGGGAGGAGTTGATCGTGCCGACTGCGCACGGGCCGCCGCCGCAGGTCGGCGACGGTGCGTCGATGTCGGTGGCCGGACCCCACTCGGCGCCGTTCCAGGTGCGGGCGGTGATGGCGGCGCGGGCGCCGCCCTGGTCGATGGCGTACTCGATGAGCAGGTCACCGGCGGTGCGCACGACGTTCGGACCGGACGCGCACTTCGTGGCGGACTGGTTGAACTCGAAGTCCATCAGCGTGGTGCCGGAGGGCTCGCTGACCCGGCTCCAGGCCAGGTTCAGGAAGCCCGGGTGGGTGCCGACACCGGCCTCACGGTAGACGTGGAAGCTCAGCAGGTCGCTCTTGTTGGGCGGGATCGAGTCGGTGGTCGCGCCCGGACAGGTGGTGTCCTCCTTGACGCCGCCGGCGTACGAGTCGTCACCGGTGCCGTTGACCTTGTCGGTCGCGCGGATCTCGGCCACGTTGGCCCAGTCCAGCGACGGCGGCGTGGGGTCGTCGACCTTCAGGTTGGCGTCCTCGTCGATCTCGAAGTTGCTGCCCGAGAGGCTCGCCTCGGGGTGGGCGGCGGTGGCGAGGGACGGGATCAGCGACGCGACGAGCAGTACGCCGGCGAACATCAGTGCGTAACGGCGTCGACGACGCGGGGTGCGCGTGGGGACCGGCGCACCGTGGCCACGGCGCGCAGGGGTGGTGAGTCCCATGAGGGTTCCTTCCGAGAGTCCGCAGCGCACGGTGGGGGCCGCCGCGGTCCGTCAGAGGACTTCCATTCCGGCAGAGCCGGGTGGAGGGGCAAGGTCCAGGCGTCCATGCGTCCAGGCCCCGTCATGGATAGGCACAACGGCCGGAACAGGCCGGCCGCACCCCAAGCCCGTTCGGCACGTTGCCGAACCCGGGCCCAGAAGTGGAGGTACGGCGCCGTACTTACCGAGGATTGGGGGTGAGGAGGACCCGGAGGCCTACCGGCCGGTTCGCCCAACTCGTGCGGTGGAGTTCAGTGCCGGCGGCGGAGGGGTTCACCACGAGTTCACACCGCGACGCTGCGATGCCTGTGCCCACATTCCTCTCGGTCAGGAGCAGGCCTTCCATGAGCGATCACGTCCACCCCCACGATCACGACCAGCCGGAGGGCGGGTGGCAGGAAGTCTCCGGCGATGACGCCTCCGGGCTGACGGCGTCGCGGCGCCAGCTGATGAAGGTGGGTGGGGTCGGCGCCACGCTCGCTGCCGCGTCGGCGTTCTCGGCGGCGCCCGCTGCCGCCAGCAGCAGGTCGAGCGGTCGCGGCCGAGCATGGCGGTCCGGCGACCACCACATCCACTCCGAGTACTCCGGCCGCTTCGACACCACGACCAACCCGCCGACCTTCACCAAGGGTGCGGACGCGGTCTACCCGATCGTCACCAACGCCATCATGGCGAAGAGCTTCGGTCTGTCGTGGGTGATGTGCACCGACCACGGCGGTCCGACGCACTCGAAGGTCAACCTCGAGCTGGCGTACCCCGACCTCCTGAAGTCGCGCGACATCGTGCCGGAGGTCCTTCAGTTCTGGGGCATGGAGTTCGACGCGCCGGCGATGGACCACCACACGCTGATGGTCCCCCAGCGCAGCGACGAGGCCCAGCTGCTCCACGACCTCGAGTCCAGGTACGCGAAGTTCGACGCGTTCCCGTCGGACCCGGCGCGGGACACCGAGGCGAAGATGGTCGAGTTCCTGAACTACGCCAAGACCCTCAACGGCAAGCCGCTGGTCATCGCCCACCATGCGGCCCGGTCCGCGACCGGCCTCGGCGTGTGGGGCCAGTCCACCCCGGCTGAGTTCCGCAACAACCAGGACGCCGCGCCGGACGTGTACGTCGGGTTCGAGGGCGCCCCCGGTCACCAGGCCGGGCCGCTGAGGGGCGGGGCCCGTGGTGGCTACGGCAACTACCCGACGCACGGTGGCTTCGACCAGATGACCGCGGTCGTCGGCGGCCTGTGGGACTCGCTGCTCGGCGAGGGCCGCAGGTGGTGGATCACCGCGACCTCGGACTCCCACGTCCACTGGACCCGGGGCGGCTCCGACTTCTGGCCGGGGGAGTACTCCAAGACCTACGTCAACGCGCGCCAGGAGTACGCCGACATCATGGAGGGCCTCCGGTCAGGGCGGGTCTTCGTCACCACCGGTGACCTCGTCACCGGGCTGGACGTGACCGCCTCGAACGGTCGCCAGACGGCCGCCGTCGGAGAGACGGTGACGGTGACCGACAGCCGGAGCAACGACGTCGACATCGAGGTGCGCTTCACCCCGTTGCACGGTGAGAACGCAAACGGGGACCGGCCCGAGATGAACCGCGTCGACGTCATCGTCGGCGACATCACCGGCCCGGTGTCGGACCGCAGCGCCGCCAGCAACCCGACGACGAAGGTGGTCGCCCGCTACGGCAGGTCGGACTTCCGCAGCTCGGGCCGGCAGCAGGTCGTCCGGTTCACGCTGCGCGACGTCACCAAGGACTGCTACATCCGCGTGCGCGGCACGAGCACGGACGAGATGGAGCCGGCCGCGGACGGCCTCGAGTCGCCGTGGGAGGACCTGTGGTTCTACTCGAACCCCGTGTTCGTCACGGTGAGGTGACGTCGGGTACGACGACGGCGAGGACCTCGTCGAGCACCGCCAGGTCGGAGGCGCGCAGCCCGGACGTCGTCCACACGACCTGGTCGTCGTCCGCGTCGACCTCGTAGGACAGGAACGGGCAGCAGGCCGCCTCGCGGCGGACGAGGTCGAGGACCCGGTCGCGGACGCCGGGGCGCGCCGCGAGCCGGAACGTGGTCGACGAGTCGGTGGAGTCGCGGCCGAGGAGGGCGCGGTCGAACAGGCTCCGGTACTCGGACATGCGCTCGCTCAGGGAGTCCTCCGCCGAGGACATGTCGCAGGCGACCGGGGCGTCTGGCGTCGCGGTGATGGAGAGCAGGTTCGTCATGTCCGGCACCGTAAACTCTGGACCACGGTCCAGAGTCAAGACGCGGAGGTGCAGGATGGCCGGGCGATCGATCGAGAGGCGGGTGCGGATCGGTGCGTTCGCGGACGCCGCGGGCGTCTCGGTGGACGCGGTCCGCTTCTACGAGCGGCGCGGCCTCCTGCGTACGGCGCCCCGCACCGGCGGCGGGTACCGGACCTTCGACCAGCATGACCTCGACCGCGTACTGCTCGCCCGCCAGCTCCAGACCCTGGGCCTGACGGTCGACGAGGTCGTCGACGCGCTCGCTGTCCATGCCGGTCGGGACGCCTCGTGCGCGTCGCAGCGGTGGCGACTGGAGGCCGTCGAGGCGCGGGTCGAGCAGCGGATGGCCGAGCTGCGGCGTACGCGAAGGCTCATCCGCGAGACCCTCGCGGCCTGCGACTCCGGCGACTGCCTGCTCGCCGCGGATGGCGACGGGCTCGGGTAGGCGATCACGCGGCGACCGCTTGGCTAGGGTGCCCGCGTGGGCGACGAGCGCGGCGAGAGGCCGGACCGGCACGAGCGGATCCTGGAGGCGACCATCGCCCTGCTCGGGCGCGAGGGCATCTCCGGTGTGAGCATGCGCGCGGTGGCACGCGAGGCCGGCGTCGCGCTCGGCCTGGTGAACTACCACTTCGCCGACAAGACCTCGCTCATCGCGGCGGCGCTGCGGCGCGTGGAGGAGCAGGACCTGGCCATGGTCGAGCCCGACGACGCGCTGCCGCCGGAGGAGCGGCTCCGTGCCGCACTGCGCCGTGTCGCGGAGCCGGCGTACCTGACCACCGACTACCTCTCGCTCCGCCTCCAGCTCTGGGCGCTCGCCCGGGCGAACGAGGAGTTCGAGCACATCAACACCGCCGCGCAGAAGCGCTATCGAGCCGGCCTGGCCCAGCTGATCCGGGACGCACGACCCGAGCTGTCCCGCGCCGAGTGCGGCAGGCGGGCGGCCGACATCGACGTCGTGCAGAACGGCATCTGGCTCACCGCGCTGCTCGGGCTCGACCGCGCCTCGATCCGGCGCAGCATCGCGCGCTGCGAGGAGATCGCCCTCGAATCCTGAGCCGACTCTTGAACGATCGTTCAATCCGGGCTTACGCTGCCGGCATGAGCGTGGTGACGGCGCAGGACCTCGAGCGGATCGCCTCCGGCTACGACCCCGACCCCGGCCGGTCCTGGTCGCTGCGGGCCGAGGCGTACACCGAACCCCGGTGGGCGGAGGCCGACATGAAGGCGGTCTTCGCGCGCTCGTGGCAGTGGATCTGCCACGTCGAGAAGCTGCGCGCGCCGGGGGACTACGTGTCGGCGACCGTGGCGGGCATGCCGGTCGCGGTCGTGCGCGGCCGGGACGGCGACCTCCGGGCGTTCTACAACGTGTGCAAGCACCGCGCCCACGAACTGCTCTCCGGCTCGGGGACGGCGCGCAACATCGTGTGCCCGTACCACGCGTGGACCTACGGCCTCGACGGGCAGCTCAAGGCGGCCCGACGCGCCGAGCGGATGGAGACCTTCGACAAGGGCGACGTCTGCCTCGACCGGATCCAGGTCGAGGAGTTCTGCGGCATGGTCTACGTCAACCTCGACCCGGCCGCTCCGGGCCTGCACGAGCAGGCCGGCGACCTCGCCGAGGAGATCGCCTTCTGGGCGCCCGACGTCGCGGACCTGACGTTCGCCAAGCGGCTGACGTACGACGTGAGCACCAACTGGAAGAACGTCATCGACAACTTCCTCGAGTGCTACCACTGCCACATCGCCCACAAGGAGTTCGTCGACCTCGTCGACATGGACACCTACGACGTGAAGACCCACGGCATCTGGTCCAGCCACTTCGCCGAGGCCGGCAAGCACGAGAACGCGGCGTACGACGTCTCCGGCGCCACCGTCACCCAGCACGCCGTCTGGTGGCTGTGGCCCAACACCTGCCTGCTCCGCTATCCGGGCCGCGGCAACTTCATGGTCTTCCAGGTGCTGCCGGCCGGTCCGGAGCGGACGCTGGAGACCTGGGACTTCTTCTTCGAGACGGCCGACCTCGAGGCCGCCGAGGTCGAGTCGGTGCGCTACATCGACGATGTCCTCCAGGTGCAGGACATCCACATCGTCGAGAGCGTCCAGCGCGGCATGCGCACGCCGGCGTACGACCAGGGCCGCATCGTCTACGACCCGGCGGGCTCGGGACTGTCCGAGCACGGCGTGCACCACTTCCACGGGCTGGTGCTGGAGGCCTACCGGACGTGGGCGCGGTCATGAAGCCGGTCATCATCACGTGTGCACCGACCGGCGGCATCCACACCCCGACCATGTCGCCGCACCTCCCGGTGACGCCCGAGGAGATCGCGACGGCGTCGATCGAGGCGGCCGAGGCTGGTGCGGCGGTCATCCACCTGCACGCCCGCAACCCCGAGACCGGGCAGCCCGACCCGCGGCCCGAGCTCTTCCAGGACTTCATGTCCCGCATCGCCGCCGGCACCGACGCGGTGATGAACGTGTCCACCGGTGGCGGCCTCGGCATGACGCGCGAGGAGCGGCTGCGCGCGGCCGTCGCGACGTCGCCCGAGATGGCCTCGCTCAACGTCGGCTCGCTGAACTTCGGCATCTTCCCGATGCTCGAGAAGTTCTCACAGTGGAAGCACGAGTGGGAGCCGGAGTTCCTGGAGATGACGCGCGACTTCATCTTCAAGAACACCTTCGCCGACCTCGAGTACGTCGTGAAGGAGCTGTGGCAGGGGCACGGGACCCGGTTCGAGTTCGAGTGCTACGACCTCGGCCACCTCTACAACCTGGCGTGGCTCATCGACCAGGGCTGGCTCGAGCCGCCGTACTTCGTGCAGATGGTCTTCGGCGTCCTCGGCGGCGTCGGCGCCGACCTGGACAACCTCGTCCACATGCACACGATCGCCGAGAAGCTCTTCGGCGACAGCTACGAGTGGTCGGTCCTCGCGGCCGGCCGGCACCAGATGACGTTCGCGACCGAGGCCGCCATGCTCGGCGGCAACCTGAGGGTCGGCATGGAGGACAGCCTCTTCATCGGACCGGGCGAGCTCACGCCGTCCAACGCCGCCCAGGTGCGCAAGATCCGCGGCATCGTCGAGTCGCTCGGGCACACGGTGGCGACGCCCGCCGACGCACGGGAGCGCCTGCGGCTGAAGGGAGCCGACCGTGTCGACGTCTGACGGCTCCCACGTCGCGGCCCTCGGCGGCGGACTGATCGGGCGCAGCTGGACGGCGCTCTTCCTCGCCGCCGGACGGAACGTCGTGGTCTTCGACCCCGACCCCTCCGTCGAGGAGTCCGTTCGGGCGGAGGTGGAGCGGGCCTGGCCGGTGCTGCGGCAGCTCGGCCTCACCGATGCCGACGGTCCCGAGGCCGCTCTCACGTTCTGCTCGGACGCGCGCGTCGCCGTCGACGGCGCGCAGTTCGTGCAGGAGAGCATCCCGGAGCGGGTCGGGCTCAAGCACGCGCTGTATGCCGAGATCGAGGACGCCCTCGCCGACGACGCGGTCGTCGCCACCTCCGCGTCGGGGCTGACGCTCAGCGAGCTGCAGGCCGGCTGGCGGGACCCGGCCGGCTTCGTGCTCGGCCACCCGTTCAACCCGCCGCACCTGATCCCGCTCGTCGAGGTGATGGGCAACGACCGCACACGCCCCGGCGTGGTGGAGCGGGCCCGCTCCTTCTACGAGTCGGTCGGCAAGGTGACCATCGAGGTCCGGCGCGAGGTGGCGGGCCACGTCGCCAACCGGCTCCAGGCGGCGCTCTGGCGGGAAGCCATCCATCTCGTCAACGAGGGCGTCGCCTCCGTCGCCGACGTCGACAGGGCCGTCGCCTCCGGCCCCGGCGTGCGCTGGGCGGTCATGGGGCCGACCCACCTCTTCCACCTCGGCGCGGACCAGGGGCTCGCGCAGTTCTGCGACCACTACGCCGACAGCTTCAACCGCTGGTGGGACGACCTCGGCCAGCCCCACCTCGACGCCGCCACCACGGCCAGGCTCGTCGCCGGCATGGCCGAGGCCGCTGGCACGACGCCGTACGCCGACCTCGCGGCCCGCAGGGACGCGGGGGTCGCCGCGGTCGTCGCCGCGACCCATCCGCCGCCGAGCCGAGCAGGCTGACAGGTCTCAGCGAGGGACGCCGCGCACCGGCCGCCCCGGGTAGGCGCCCGTGTCGAGCACACCGTCGCGGATCACGAACGTGCCGCCGACCAGCAGGTGGCGGACCCCGCCCGAGGGTCGGACCGGGTCGGCCACGGTCGCGTGATCGGTGAGCGTCGCCGGGTCGAGGACGACCAGGTCCGCGTCGGCGCCGGGGGAGAGCAGGCCCTTGCTGCGCATCGCCGGCGCGACCTCGTCGAGCACGCGCGCCGGCAGCCACGAGCAGCGCCGGAACGCCTCCGCCCAGCCCCAGATCCCGTGCTCGAGCACCATCAGCCGCAGGCTGCGCGCGAACGTGCCGGCGGTCCGCGGATGGGTCGCCGCACCCGGCGGCAGTGGCCACTCGCGGGTGTCGTCGCGCCGGTCCGACCACTCCAGCGGCATGGCGTCGCTCGCGACGATCGCGTCCGGGAAGGCCAGTGCGCGCCGCAGCAGCTCGCGGTCCGCCTCGTCCCGCTCGTCGAGGAACTCGATGACGCACGTGGCACCCGGGTCGGTCGCGCGGACCTCCTCCAGCCGGCGTACGTCGGCGATGCGCTCGCCCGACCCGACCATCACGATGCTCGACGGCGTCAGACCCCAGGCCGGGAGCCGGTCGGGCTCGAGGAAGAAGGCACCGACGCTCGTGCTGCCCATGGAGTACGGATAGGCCTCCACGGTGACCCGGGAGCCGGCGGTCTGTGCGTCCTCGAGCGTGCGCAGCACCCGGTCGACGTGCCGCCGCGACGTGCTGTTGACGTGGCAGTGGTGCATCGCGGCGCCGGTCTCGGCCGCCGCGATCGCGACCTCGCTCGACCCGTCGACCGGGGTGGCCGGGTCCGCCTCGACGAGCTCACGGACGTGGGTGAACGTCGGGGCGCCGGCGGCAGCGGCCAGCCGCGCCACCGCGGTGTACTCGGCCGGGTCCGAGCGCGGCGCGTAGCCCATCAGCACGCCGATGCCGAGCGCCCCGTCGGCGAGCTCACGCTCCAGCAGCTCCAGCCAGGCAGCGAGCTCGGTCGGCGTCGAGGTGCGCTGCCAGTCGAGGTTGCCGAGCAGGCCGGTCGACGAGTCGAACCGGGCGGTCGGCGTGACTCCGGCCAGCACCTGCCCGCGTGCGTCGGCCCACGACGCCGAGAACCCGTAGTTGAGCACCCGCCCCGCGGCGGCGGCCTCGGCGTACGCCCGCTCGATCGGCATCAGCCCGGCCTCGAGGTCGAGGTTGGTGGTGACGCCGTCGAACGCCTGCACGCGCTGCCCGGCGATCGAGTGGACGTGGCTGTGCAGGTCGACGAAGCCGGGGCCGACGACGAGGCCGGTCACGTCGACGACGGTCGCGTCGGCGTCGAGGACGGGCGTCGTCGAGACCTCGGCGACGGAGCCGTCGCGGATCACGACGTCGGCCACGACCTCGGTGCCGGCCGCTGGGTCCACGACGCGGCCGCCGCGCAGGATGATGGTGGTCACCTGCGCATTGTTGCCCAGGGGATCAGACTCAGGCGCAGAGGCCGTTCGCGGCCGCGTTCTCCTTCGAGCCGTTCGGGTTGCGACCGCTGATCGCGCCGCGGCCGAGGGACCCGAGTGGCCGGTCGTCGATGACCTTCTGCCACAGCAGATCGGCCTGGGCGGTGAGCTGGACGCGTCCGTAGTGCGGGCTGTCCAGCGGGAAGTCGAGCACCGGCGCGGTGACGAACCGGATCTTGTCCAGGTCGGCCTCGCGCACCGAAGCGGCCACGTCGACGAGCTCGCCGACGCTGGCGATCTCGGGGTTCGTCGTGATCGAGTCGGCCAGCGCCGTGGCGAAGCGGAAGAGCTTGTCGGGCCGCGTCAACGTGTCCGCCGACAGCACCCGCTTGAGCATCGAGGCGATGAACGCCTGCTGCCGCTTCATTCGGCCGTGGTCGGCGTTGGGGGTGGAGGTCCGCTGGCGCACGTACGCGAGGGCCTCGTCGCCGAAGAGCTTCCGCGTGCCGGCGTCGAGGTGGATGTTGTGCTCGGTGTCGTCGATGTCGGCCGGGATGCACATCTCGACCCCGCCGACGGCGTCGACCATCTCCTTGAACCCGCCGAAGTCGATGACCATGTAGTCGTCGACGTAGATCCCGGTGACCGCCTCGACCTGCGCGACGGTGCAGGCGGGCCCGCCCACGGCGTATGCCTCGTTCCACATCACGTCCGTCGCGGGCGGCACCCGCTTGCCGTCCACGTGGCAGGCCGGACGGTCGACGAGCGTGTCGCGGGGGATGGAGATGCCGTACGCCGTGCGCCGCCCGTCGGCCACGTGCAGCAGCATCGTCATGTCCGAGCCGCCGAGGCCGCCCTCGCGGTCCAGCCCGCAGCCCTCGCAGTCCCGGGTGTCGATGCCGAGGACGAGCATGTTGAAGGCACTCGTCGGCAGCTTCGGCTCCGGACGCTTCACCTTGTGGGGGATCGGGGCACCCGTCTCGATCTTCCGGTCGACGTGGTTGTAGGCGAACACGACGCCGGCGCCGGTCAGCATCGCGATGACCAGCTCGGCGACCACGATGACCAGCAGCACCGTGCGTCGCTGCCGACGGGTCGCCTTGGCCACGTCGATGCTCCCTCCCCGTTCCGAGATCAACGCTGTGCGCGAACCCTACGCCCTTACCCGTGACGGGTATGGTGCGAAGGGCCGATGCCGGTGTCCGATTCCCGCCAGTAACTGTCGGCGGCGTCGGGGAGGATGTGAGGCATGAACCAGACTCCGGAGATGCGGCTCGACCGCGAGTCCTGCTACCGCGCGGTGAAGTCGCGGGACCGCCGCTTCGACGGCGTCTTCTACACGGCCGTCCGCACGACCGGCATCTACTGCCGGCCCTCGTGCCCGGCCCGCCTCCCGGCGTTCCACAACGTGACGTTCCACCCGAGCGCCGCCTCCGCCCAGGCCGCGGGCTACCGCGCCTGCAAGCGCTGCCTGCCCGACGCGACGCCCGGCAGCCCCGACTGGGACGTCGCCGCGACCGCGGCCGGCCGCGCGATGCGGCTCATCGCCGACGGCGTCGTCGACCGGGAGGGTGTCCAGGGCCTGGCCGCGCGCGTCGGCTACACGCCGCGACACCTCGGCCGGATCCTGGCCACCGAGCTCGGTGCCGGGCCACTGGCGCTGGCCCGGGCGCGGCGCGCCCAGACCGCCCGCGTGCTGATCGAGACGACGGACCTGACGTACGCCGACATCGCGTTCGCGGCCGGGTTCGCGAGCGTCCGGCAGTTCAACGACACCATCCGCGAGGTCTACGCGTCCTCGCCGACCGACCTCCGCGGCCGACGCGGTGGCCGCCCGGCGACCGGCACCGTGACGATGCGCCTCGCGGTGCGCACGCCGTACGCCGGCCGTGCCCTGCTCGACTTCCTGGCGGTGCGTGCGGTGCCCGGCGTCGAGGGGGCGGGGGAGGGCTGGTATGCCCGCAGCCTGTCGCTCCCGCACGGCACCGGCACCGTCCGGCTCGAGATCGCCGACGAGCCCGAGCCCGGGCGCACGGCGTTCGTGTCCGCGACCTTCGCGCTCGAGGACCTGCGCGACATGAGCGCGGCGACCGAGCGCGTGCGCCGGCTGCTCGACGCCGACTGCGACCCGATGGCGGTCGCGGACGCGTTCGCCGGCGACGCCGTGATCGGGCCGCTCGTGCGGGCCCGGCCCGGGCTGCGCGTGCCGGGTCACGTCGACGGCCACGAGATCGCGGTGCGCGCCGTGCTCGGCCAGCAGGTCAGCGTCGCCGGGGCGCGCACGGTCGCGGCCCGGCTCGTCGAGGCGCACGGCCGTCCGCTGCCGCAGCCGGTCGGCGGCCTCACGCACCTGTTCCCCGACGCCGCGACGCTGGCCGCGCTCGACCCCGAGGAGCTCCCGATGCCGCGGGCCCGCGGCCGCGCGCTGATCGCGCTCTGCGCGGCGCTCGCCGACGGCACGATCGCGCTCGACCGCGGGCCCGACCGCGACGACGTACGCCAGGCCCTGCTGGCGATCCCGGGCATCGGGCCCTGGACCGCCGACTACGTCGCGCTGCGCGCGCTGGGCCATCCCGACGTCTTCCTGCCGACCGACATCGGCATCCGCGACGCGCTGCGCGGCCTGGGCCACGACCCGGGCGGGGCCGCGACGCTCGCCGAGGCGTGGAGCCCCTGGCGCTCCTACGCCCAGCTCTACCTCTGGAACACCCTCACCACCCCGAAGGAGCACTGACATGTGGACCGTGATGGAGTCCCCGATCGGGCCGCTGCGGCTCGTCGAGCACAACGGGGCGATCACCGCGATCGAGTTCTCGCCGTTCCGTGACTCGGACGGCCGCCCGCGCGGTGACCGCCAGGACGACCACCCCCTGCTGGTCGAGGCCGCGCGCCAGCTGACGGCGTACTTCGACCGCGACCTCAAGGAGTTCGACCTGCCGCTCGCCCCGGAGGGCAGCGCCTTCCAGCAGCGTGTGTGGGAGCAGCTGCTCGGCGTCGGCTGGGGCGAGACCGCGTCGTACGGCGAGATCGCGCAGCGTCTCGGCATGACCAACGCCGCGTCGCGGGCGGTCGGGCTGGCCAACGGCCGCAACCCGATCCCGATCGTGATCCCGTGCCACCGCATCATCGGCGCCAACGGCACCCTCACCGGCTACGCCGGCGGCCTGGACCGCAAGCAGCTGCTCCTCGGCCTCGAAAGGGAGGATGCCTTGTTCTGAGCGGCCGGCGGAGCCGGCCGCTCAGCCGGACAAGGCAGGTTGAGGGCGCCCGCGACCGACGAAGGAGGTCGCGACGGCGCGTCTCGATACCCGGCGAGCCGAGAAGCAGCCCGTGCCCCGGCACCAGCCGGGGTGAGGCAGGAGTGATGCTCAGGCCGCCAGCAGCTCGAGCAGCTCGTCGCGGGTCCACGCGGGCGCGGCGCCCGGGCAGTCGAGCAGGTAGTCCGCGAGGTCCACGTCGTCGAGCTCGTGGGCCTGCCGCAGGCCGCGGGCCATGGTCGCGACGTACGCAGCGGCCGGGGCGCGCAGCCCCAGCGGCTCGACGTCGGGGGTGCTGAACGTCAGGACCGGCCGCCCGTCGAGCTCGCCGGCCAGGTGCACGGTCTCGTAGTGGCCGGGCCCGACCGCGTGCCGGCCGCCGGCCAGCACCTCGCTGAGGTCATGGTCGACGCCGGGCTCGCGCCCCATCTCCTGCTCGAGCACGTCGGCGAACTGGTCCGCCGTGACGAGGTAGGCGCGGGCGAGCGTCTCGCCGTCCGCGTCGGGGTCGTGGAACGCGACGCCTCCGCCCCAGGTCGGCGATCGCCACGCGAAGTGCACCCGGCCGGCCATCGTGAACGGCCGGTCGTCGAGGGGTTCCGCGGGCTCGCGCGCGCCGGGATAGGTGCGCGCGGCGCCGGGCGGGCAACCGCCCAGGAGGTAGCAGCGGAAGCGGTCGGCGTCGAGGTTGGAGCCGTAGGCGGCGTACCAGAGGGTGTCGAGGGGCACGAAGTCCTAACGATCACTCGGCCGCAGCGCGACGGAGTGATTCGGAGAGCCGCTCGGCCGCGGCGAGGACTGCGGGTGCGTGCATCCGGCCCGGCTGGCGGGAGAGCCGCTCGAGGGGGCCGGAGACCGACACGGCGGCGATGATCTTGCCGCCGGGCGAGCGCACCGGCGCGGACACCGACGCGACGCCCTGCTCGCGCTCGCCGACGGACTGCGCCCAGCCGCGACGGCGTACGCCGGAGAGCGCGGCGGCCGAGAACGCGGAGTTCTGCAGCCCTCGGTGCATCCGCTCGGGGTCCTCCCAGGCCAGCAGGACCTGCGCCGCGGAGCCGGCGCGCATGGTCAGCTGCGAACCGACGGGGATCGTGTCGCGCAGCCCGCTGGGGCGCTCCGCCGCGGCGACGCAGACGCGGTGGTCGCCCTGGCGGCGCCACAGCTGGGCGGACTCGCCGGTGATGTCGCGCAGCCGGGCGAGCACCGGGCCGGCGGTGGCGAGCAGCCGGTCCTCGCCGGCCGCCGCCGACAGCTCCGCGAGCCGGGGGCCGAGCACGAAGCGGCCCTGCATGTCGCGCGCGACGAGGCGGTGGTGCTCCAGGGCGACGGCCAGCCGGTGGGCCGTCGGTCGGGCCAGGCCGGTGCCGGCGACGAGGCCGGCCAGCGTCGCCGGGCCGGACTCGAGAGCGGTGAGCACGAGTGCGGCCTTGTCGAGCACGCCGACGCCACTGGAGTTGTCCATATGGCAATACTGCCGTCTCAGATCATGGGATGCAAGCGTTACAGTGGTCACGCACGGAAAGCCGTGTCCGCACCGACAGCGATGTCGGTCGGGAGTCGAGACACGAGGGAGCGAGAGTCATGGGCAAGACCCTGGCGGAGAAGGTGTGGGACGAGCATGTCGTCCGCTCGGTCGACGGGGAGCCCGACCTCCTCTTCATCGACCTCCACCTCATCCACGAGGTGACCTCGCCCCAGGCCTTCGACGGGCTCCGGCTCGCCGACCGCGTCGTACGCCGGCCCGACCTCACCATCGCCACCGAGGACCACAACGTGCCCACGGTCGACTGGGACAAGCCGATCGCCGACCCCGTCTCGCGCACGCAGGTCGAGACCCTGCGGCGCAACTGCGAGGAGTTCGGCGTCCGCCTGCACCCGCTCGGCGACGTGGAGCAGGGCATCGTGCACGTCGTCGGCCCGCAGCTCGGCCTGACCCAGCCCGGCATGACGATCGTGTGCGGCGACTCGCACACCGCGACCCACGGCGCCTTCGGCGCCATCGCCTTCGGCATCGGCACCTCCGAGGTCGAGCACGTGCTCGCCACGCAGACGCTGCCCCAGGCGAAGCCGAAGACGATGGCGGTCACCGTCAACGGCTCGCTCCCTGAGGGCGTCACCGCCAAGGACCTGATCCTCTACCTGATCACCCGCACGGGTACGGGCGGTGGCCAGGGCTACATCGTCGAGTACCGCGGCGACGCGATCCGCGCGCTCTCGATGGAGGGCCGGATGACCGTGTGCAACATGAGCATCGAGTGGGGCGCCAAGGCCGGGATGATCGCCCCGGACGAGACCACGCTCGCGTACCTGAAGGATCGCCCCGAGGCGCCGAAGGGCGCCGAGTGGGACGCCGCTGTCGAGCACTGGAACAGCCTGCGCACCGACGACGACGCCGTCTTCGACGAGGAGATCGTGATCGAAGCCGCCGACGTCACCCCGTGGGTGACGTGGGGGACGAACCCGGGTCAGGGCGCGCCCCTGGGCGGCACGATCCCGGCGCCGACCGACTTCGAGGAGGGGACCGACCGGGTCGCGGCCGAGAACGCCCTGCGCTACATGGCTCTCGACGCCGGCACGCCGTTGCGCGACGTGCACATCGACACCGTGTTCGTCGGGTCCTGCACCAACGGACGCATCGAGGACCTGCGCCTGGCGGCGGAGGTCATCAAGGGCCACAAGGTCGCGAGCGGCACCCGGATGCTCGTCGTCCCCGGGTCGGCGCGCGTCCGCCTCGAGGCCGAGGCCGAGGGCCTCGACCTGGTCTTCAAGGAGGCCGGTGCCGAGTGGCGCGGCGCCGGGTGCTCGATGTGTCTGGGCATGAACCCCGACACGTTGTCGCCGGGTGAGCGCAGCGCGTCGACGTCCAACCGCAACTTCGAGGGCCGTCAGGGCAAGGGTGGCCGCACCCACCTGGTGTCGGTGCCGGTCGCGGCCGCGACCGCCGTCCGCGGCACCCTGTCCTCGCCCGCCGACCTGGCCCTTCGAGACGCCTCGTCCCTCGGCTCCTCAGGGACCGAGTTCGCCCAGGGAGGAAACTGACATGGACAAGTTCACGACCCACACCGGCGTCGGCGTCCCGCTGCGCCGCAGCGACGTCGACACCGACCAGATCATCCCGGCCGAGTACCTCAAGCGCGTCACGCGCACCGGCTTCGAGGACGGGCTGTTCGCGGCCTGGCGCAACGACTCCGCGTTCGTGCTCAATCGCGCGGAGTACGCCGCCGGCACCGTGCTCGTGGCCGGCCCCAACTTCGGCACGGGGTCGTCGCGGGAGCACGCCGTGTGGGCCCTGCAGAACTACGGCTTCAAGGTCGTCATCTCGCCGCGCTTCGGTGACATCTTCCGGGGCAACTCCGGCAAGGCGGGCCTCCTGGCCGCGCGCGTCGACGACAAGGTCGTGCAGCGTCTCTGGGAGTACCTCGAGGAGAACGTCGGCGCGACGGTCACCGTCGACCTCGAGGCCCGCACCGTGCGGGCAGGCGAGGGTCCCGATGCGATCGAGGACTCCTTCGACATCGACGACTACACACGCTGGCGCCTCCTCGAGGGTCTAGACGACATCGGCATCACGTTGAGCCACGACGACCAGATCGCGGCCTTCGAGGCACGTCGTCCGAGCTGGAAGCCGGCCACGATCAAGGCGAGCTGAACGCGTCACCCGCAGTCCCGGCTGATGCCGAGATTTCCCAGTCCTGGTTGGGAAATCTCGGCATCAGTCGATTTCGGCCGGGCTCTGCGAATGGCCGCAGAATGCAGCTAATCGCCCGCCGCTGAGCGGGTCTGAGCGCCCTCGACACGGCCGTTGCGGCAGTGATCCGCCGCAGAGCGCCCGCGAAAAACACTGCGCAAAACGCCCTCCGGTGATTGTGACTATCGCTGCGTTTACCTAGCGTGCATTGAAGAAAGTCGAGCATGGGCTCGACCACAAGCGTTCATTGGAAGGGAAGACAGTGAACAAGTCAGAGTTCATCGAGGCGCTCTCGGCCCGTTTTGACGGGAACAAGAAGGCCGCTGCCCACGCCCTCGAGTCCGTGCTCGACACGATCACGCGCGAGGTCTCGAAGGGCGAGAAGGTCGCGATCACGGGCTTCGGCTCGTTCGAGAAGCGTGTCCGCGAGGCCCGTTGGGTCCGCAACCCCCAGACGGGCGCACGCATCAAGGCGAAGAAGACGGCGGTGCCGAAGTTCACCGCCGGCGCGGACCTCAAGAACGTCGTGTCGGGTGCCAAGAAGCTGCCGAAGCTGACGCTGGCCGCCGCGCCTGCTGCGGCCAAGAAGGCGACCAGCGCCGCGGCGAAGAAGACCACGGCCAAGAAGGCGGCGCCCGCGAAGAAGGCGGCACCGGCCAAGAAGGCGGCACCCGCGAAGAAGGCGGCCGCGAAGAAGACCACGGCCAAGAAGGCCACCGCGAAGAAGGCGGCACCGGCCAAGAAGACCGTCGCCAAGAAGGCACCGGCCAAGAAGGCCACCGCGAAGAAGGCGGCACCGGCCAAGAAGACCGTCGCCAAGAAGACCACGACGGCGAAGAAGGCACCCGCCAAGAAGGCCCCGGCCAAGAAGGCACCCGCCAAGAAGACCGCCGCCAAGAAGGCCCCGGCGAAGAAGACCGCCAAGAAGGCCTGACGCCAACGGCATCAGGACGGGCCGCCACCCCCAGGGGTGGCGGCCCGTTCGGCATTTCCTTCTGCGATCGCCAGCGACGTGGCGGGGCCGAGCCCCAGACCGGCGGCGTCCGCGAGGTCGTCGGTGTCGTCGACATCGCGCCGTACCGACGCGGGTGCGTCGACGACCTCCGCGGCGCCGGCGTCGAGGTGCGCCGCGCGGGAGCCGTGGCCGAACCGCGGGTCGAAGCGGTCGTACGTCGCGGCGTACATCGTGGTCCCGACGGCCGCGGCGTCGGGAACGAAGCCGGGCCGCGTGCGGACCGTCGTCGCCAGGCCGTCGAGCACCACGTCGAGGTCGTCGGGCCGGAGTGCGGGCAGGTCGGCGCAGACGGCGATCGGCACCAGGTCGGGCCAGCGGCGGTGCGCCTCGGCGGCGGCCTGGCGCAGGCTGCCGTTGAGGTCGCCGGCGACCCCGTCGGGGATCGCGTCGCAGCCGAGGGCCGAGAGCACGACGGAGAAGTGGGCGTCGTCGGTCACGACCAGCACCCGGCCGACGCGGTCGGCACGCAGGCAGGCGAGCACCGTGTCCTGGGCGAACGCCTCGGCCAGTCGGCGTCGGGCCTCGCCCTCGACGGCGGCGAGGCGGGACTTGCCGACCGCCGGGGGCTTGACCGGGACCAGCACGGCGTACCGGATCGGGGGCTGGGATGACATCGGTCCGATCCTGTCAGGTCCGTCGGGGGTCGTCGGCACGGCGTCCGCGGCGCAGACCGGGACCGGGCATCCGACCGAGTAGCCTGCGCACGTGGTCGTTCGCAAGATGCAGGAGAGTCGCAACTGGGCGTGGCGCTTCGCCGAGCCCATCGTGCGTGGCGCGCTGGTCGCCACCACCACCCACGAGTGGATCGGCGGGAAGAAGATCCCGGTGACCGGCGGCTGCATCATCGTGCTCAACCACGTGTCCCACGTGGACCCGCTGACCGCGGCACACTTCGTCTACGACCACGGCCGGCTGCCGCACTACCTGGCCAAGTCCGGGCTCTTCAAGAACAAGGCGCTGGCCTCGTTCCTGACCGCCGCCGGCCAGATCCCGGTCGAGCGGCTGAGCAGGAACGCCGCCGGCGCGTTCGACGCGGCCGTCGCCGCGGTGCGCGACGGCAAGTGCGTCGTCGTCTACCCCGAGGGGACGATCACGCGCGACCCCGACGGGTGGCCGATGACCGGCAAGTCCGGGGCGGCCCGGATCGCGCTGGAGACCGGCTGCCCGGTGATCCCCGTGGGGCAGTGGGGTGCGCAGCAGCTGCTGGCGCCGTACGCGAAGAAGCCCGATCTCTTCCCGCGCAAGAAGGTGACGATGCTCGTCGGAGACCCCGTCGACCTGTCCGACCTCGCGGCGGAGCCGCGGACCGTGGCGGTCATCCAGCGGGCCACCGACCGGATCATGGCGGCGATCACCGCCCTGGTCGAGGAGGTCCGCGGCGGTACGGCTCCCGCCGAGCGCTTCGACATGAGGAAGAAGGGCGTGCGCGAGACCGGCAACCCCAACAAGCCCGAGCCCAAGGGCACCATCCCGGGGGAGGACCCCTCATGAGCAAGATCGCTGTCTTCGGGGCCGGCTCGTGGGGCACGGCGTTCTCGATCGTGCTGGCCGACGCCGGCAACGACGTCACGCTGTGGGCGCGACGCGACGAGGTCGCCGCGACCATCAACGACCAGCGCGAGAACACCGAGTACCTCCCGGGCATCGAGCTCCCGCCGGCCATCCAGTCGACACACGACGTCGAGAAGGCGCTCCACGGCGCCGACGTCGTCGTGCTCGCGACACCCTCGCAGTCGCTGCGCGCGAACCTCACCGAGTGGGCGCCGTACGTCGAGCCCGGCGCGGTGTTCGTGTCGCTGATGAAGGGCGTCGAGCTCGGCACGCTCGACCGGATGAGCCAGGTGATCGCCGAGGTCACCGGCGCCGGCCCCGATCGGATCGCGGTCATCAGCGGGCCCAACCTCGCCAAGGAGATCGCCCGCCGCGAGCCGGCCGCCTCGGTCGTCGCGTGCGAGGACGAAGAGGTCGCGCAGCGCCTCCAGGCGCGCGTGCACTCGCCGGCGTTCCGGCCCTACACGAGCGTCGACGTCCTCGGCTGCGAGCTGGGAGGCGCCTACAAGAACGTCGTGGCGCTGTCGGTCGGCATGGCCGTGGGCCTGGGCTTCGGCGACAACACCACCGCGTCGGTCATCACCCGCGGCCTCGCCGAGACCGCCCGCCTGGCGATGGCCCTGGGCGCCAACCCGCTGACGCTGATGGGCCTCGCCGGCCTCGGCGACCTCGTCGCGACCTGCTCGTCTCCGCTCTCGCGCAACCGCACGTTCGGCGAGAAGCTCGGGCAGGGCATGACGACCGCGGAGATCATCGCGTCCACGCGCCAGGTCGCCGAGGGCGCGAAGTCGTGCTCGTCGCTGCGTGCCCTCGCCGAGCGCACCGGCGTCGACGCCCCGATCGCCGAGCACGTCGACGCCGTCGTCGACGGCCGCATGAACGCGCCCCAGATGATGGACGCCTTCCTGACCCGGGACACCAAGGCGGAGACTGACTGACCGAGGAACGAGGTCAAGTCAGTCTGTTGGTGGTCGATCAAGCGACGCGTGTCGGGACCCGGTGACGGAAGGCGGCGTCGCGGAGAGCCCGACGTCCGGCTGATGGGCCCGGCCGCCCGCGGACTTCCCCGACGAAACTCGTGCTCCTGTTGTGCAACTGCAGCCGGGAAGCACGAGTTTCACCGGGTGCCCGGTGAAACTCGCGCACTCACACCACCAGGTCGTCGAGCGCCTTCGCCAGGTCGGCCCAGAGGTCGTCGACGTCCTCGATGCCGACCGACATCCGGACCAGCGCGTCGGGGATGGTGGCCGGCTCGCTGCGCCAGCGGCGGCGGCGCTCGAACGTCGACTCCACGCCGCCGAGGGAGGTGGCGTGGACCCAGAGCCTCGTCTTGCGGGTCAGCAGGTCGGCTGCCATCGGCCCCTCGGCGAGGACGATCGAGACGATGCCGCCGAAGCCCGGGTAGCGGACCTCCGAGATCGCGGGGTGCGCCTCGAGCCGGGTGACCAGCTCCCGGGCGTTCTGCTGGGCACGCTCGACCCGCAGGTGCAGCGTGCGCAGGCCGCGCAGCGCCAGCCACGCCTCGAGGGTGCCCGGAACGGCGCCGACCAGGTCCCGTCGTCCCTTCAGCACGGCGTACAGCTCGTCGTCGCGGGTCACGACCGCGCCGAGCAGGGCGTCGCTGTGGCCGGCGAGGTACTTCGTCGCCGAGTGCACCACGAGGTCGACCTCGTCCTCGAGCGGCCGCTGCAGCAGGGGAGTGGCGAAGGTGTTGTCGACGACGACGTACGCCCCGGCCTCGTGCGCGGCCGCGCGGATCGTGGGGATGTCGGCGATCTCGAGGGCGGGGTTGGTCGGCGACTCCAGCCACACCAGGGCGGCGCCGTCGCAGGCCGCCACGACGGCATCGGTGTCGGTGATGTCGACGAGCTTCGCCGTCACCCGACCCCGGGCCTCGAGGTCGGCGAGCTGCATCACGGTGCCGTTGTAGGCATGCTGCGGCGCGACGACGGTCGCGCCCTGGCCGACCAGGTCGAGCACCGTCGAGACGGCCGCGAGGCCGGTCGAGAACGCCAGCGCCCGGCCGCCCTCGAGAGCACCGAGCGCCTCCTCGAAGGCGGTCCACGTCGGGTTGCCGTAGCGGCCGTACTCGAGGTCGCCGCCGGCGACGTACGTCGACGCCATCACGATCGGCTGGTTCAACGGCTGGTCGGGCTCGTGCGGCGGCCGCCCGGTGGTGACGGCGACGGTGGCGGGTCGGAGGTCGCTCGGGGCGTCGGTCATGGGCAGCACGCTAGATGGATAGGGTCATGCCGATGAACTCAGCATCCGATCGGGCACCCCGCAAGCCCCGCGTCGCCGTCGTCTTCGGTGGCCGGTCCAGCGAGCACGCCATCTCCTGCGTCACCGCCGGCAGCGTGCTCGCCGCGATCGACCCGGCGCAGTACGACGTCGTGCCGATCGGCATCGCGACCGACGGACGCTGGGTGCTGGAGTCCGGAGACCCCGACCGGCTGCGCATCCAGGCGCCCGACCGACTCCCGTCGGTCGACGGCAATCGGGCGACGATCGCGCTCGCACCCGAGGCCGCCTCGACCGGCCTGGTCGTGACCGAGCCGTCGCAGCCGCCCCACATGCTGGGCGAGGTCGACGTGGTGTTCCCGCTGCTCCACGGGCCGTGGGGCGAGGACGGCACCATCCAGGGCATGCTCGAGATGGCCGGGGTCCGCTACGTCGGCGCCGGGGTGCTCGCCTCGGCCGTCAGCATGGACAAGGCCTACATGAAGGTCGTGCTGGCCGCCGCGGGGCTGCCGGTGCTGCCGTCGGTGACCGTGACCGCGCAGCAGTGGGCGCGCGACCCGCTCGCGTGCCGGGAGCGGGCCGCAACGCTGGGCTACCCGCTCTTCGCCAAGCCCGCGCGCGGCGGCTCGAGCATCGGCATCTCCAAGGTGCACGACGAGTCCGAGCTCGGCACCGCGGTCGAGGAGGCGTTGCGCTACGACCCCAAGGTGCTGCTCGAGGCGTACGCCGACGGCGCCCGCGAGATCGAGTGCGGCGTGCTGCAGGGGATGGACGGCGCGCCGGAGGCCAGCCTGCCGGCGGAGATCCGGATCTCGGGCGACCACGAGTTCTACGACTTCGCGGCGAAGTACCTGCCCGAGGAGCACACCGAGCTCGACGTACCGGCGAAGGTGCCCGACGCCGTGACCGCCCAGGTGCAGGAGATGGCGGCGCAGGCGTTCGAGGCGGTGGGTTGCGAGGGGCTCGCCCGGGTCGACTTCTTCGTCTTCCCCGACGGCCGGGTCGTCGTCAACGAGATCAACACGATGCCGGGCTTCACGCCGACGTCGATGTACCCGCGGATGTGGGCCGCCACGGGCGTGGACTACCCGGCGCTGGTCGACCGGCTGATCAGGCTCGCGCTCGCGCGCGACACCGGCCTGCGCTGACGGCGGCCACTAACAGCCGCCGACCCGCTCCAGCTCGCGGGAGATCACCTTGGTGAGCGCCCCGGTGGCGTTGCCGAACCCGTCGGGGCGGTAGTCGGACGGCAGCCGCAGCTCGATCCGCGGCCGGTGGTTGACCTCGGTCGCGGTCACGTCGACGTCCTGGTCGCCCTCCGACGCCGCGGCCATGACGTCCTCGGGGACGAACCAGGCCGCGTCGTCGACCTCGACGCAGTTGGCGCCCGCGGTGAGGTCGGCGGGCTCGCCGACCCCGCAGGTCACGATGATGGCGGGGTCGCCCCAGGCGGCGCCGTACGCAGAGTCACCGGTCGTCTCCCTCCGCTCCTGGCCGGCGAGGGTCTCCGGGAGGCTGTCGACGAGCCGCCGGCACGCGTCCGCGTCGCTCGACGACAGGTCGGGCGCGTCGATCTCGACCGGCCCGGCGGAGCAGCCGGCCAGCAACGCCGCCACCGCACACACGACGACGCCCCGTGCCGCGAACGGCACGGGGCGCTGAAGTCTGCTGCGGCGGACCACTCAGATGTGGACGACCGGGCAGGTCAGCGTGCGCGTGATGCCGTCGAGGTTCTGCACCTTCGAGACGACCAGCTTGCCCAGCTCGTCGACGTTGCGGGCCTCGGCCCGCACGATCACGTCGTAGGGGCCGGTGACGTCCTCGGCGAGGGTCACGCCCTTGACCTGGGCGATCTCACGCGCCACCTCGGCGGCCTTGCCGACGTCGGTCTGGATCAGGATGTACGCCTGGACGACCATCGAGCTCTCCCTCGGGTTGTTGCTGGGCGGGGACGCCCAACCTACCGTGCGGTTCTCGCGTGTCGATAGGTGGTCGTGCATGGCGGACCTCAGGCATCTGGTGGGATGGGGTCCATGGCCGCTCCCGCTCCGTTCCCGCCCGACGCCACGCTCGCCGACGCGGGGGAGTTCGGGCTGATCTCGGCGCTGGTCGACCTGTTCCCGCAGGGCGAGCAGGTGCTGGTCGGTCCGGGCGACGATGCCGCGGTGCTGCGCGTCCGCAACGGGCATGTCGTGGTCTCGACCGACCTGATGGTCGAGGGTCGTCACTTCCGCCGTGACTGGGCCAGCGGTGAGGACGTCGGGCACCGGGCGGCCGCACAGAACCTCTCCGACATCAACGCCATGGGCGGTCGCGCCACGTCGCTGACGATTGGCCTGGCCGCGCCTGCGGACCTGCCGGCGCAGTGGGCGATGGACTTCGCCCGGGGCTTCGCCGACGAGTGCGCGCTGGTCGGCGCGAGCATCGTCGGCGGCGACCTCACGGCCGCCAGTGAGGTCGTCGTCGCCGTGACGGTGCTCGGCAGCTGCACCCAGGCGCCGGTGCTGCGCTCGGGCGCCCGCCCCGGCGACGTACTCGCGATCTGCGGCCGGCAGGGCTGGGCCGCCGGCGGGCTGACCGTGCTCAAGCGCGGCTTCCGCTCCCCCCGCGTCCTCGTCGAGGCCTACCGGCGCCCGGAGCCGCCGTACGACGCGGGCCGGGTCGCCGCCGAGGCCGGTGCGACCGCCATGATCGACATCTCCGACGGCCTGCTCGCGGAGGCGCGACACCTGGCCGAGGACTCGGGGGTCGCAATCGACGTGCACGTGTCGGCGTTCGACGTGCCCGAGCCGCTGCACGCCGTCGGCGCCGCCCTCGGCGCGGACCCGATCCAGTTCATCCTCGGCGGCGGCGACGACCACGCCCTGCTCGCCACGTTCCCCGACGTCGGCTCCGTGCCGGACGGCTGGGCGGTCATCGGCGCCCTGGGGGAGGGCTCCGACGTGACGGTCGACGGCGCGGCGTACGACGGCCCGACGGGCTGGTCGCACTTCTAGGCGAGACCCAGTCAGCCGTCAGGAACGAAAAAGACCGCCACCCTGCTGGGTGACGGTCGTCTCTCGTCTCACCGGATCTCGACCCGGCGGTTCGTCCCGCTCGCTGCGCTCCCGGAACGACGCCTTGCTCGATCTCCCGCGCTGACGCGGCTCCGGCTTCGCCGGATCCGCTAGCGCGTGACCTTCCCCGCCTTCAGGCAACCGGTGCAGACGTTGAGGCGCTTCGGGGTGCCGTTGACGGTCGCCCGGACACGCTGGATGTTGGGGTCGAAGCGACGCTTCGTGATCTTGCGCGACCACGGCCGGTTGTTGCCGAAGCCCGGCTTCTTGGCGCAGATGTCGCAGACGGCAGCCACGAGGTACTCCTGAAACGAATCGATTGAACAGAGCGAGGGCCCGCGAACGGGCAACCGCATCAGCGTATCCGACGAGCCCGCGGACGCGGAAATCGTGCAAGTGCCACTAGCCTGTGGCACTCATCTCCAGCGGCGCCGCACGCGGCACCCGGACCAGTCTCCCCGATCGAGGACGGCGATGGAAACTCCCCGAGGCGGCGTGATCACGGTCGAGGTCGTGCTCCGCTTCGTGGACCTCGCGACCGACGCGCTCGCCGCCGCCCGGGAGGAGATCGACGCGCTCAACGTCTTCCCGGTGCCGGACGGCGACACCGGCACGAACATGTACCTGACCGTCTCCGCGGGCCGGGACGCCATCCGCGGCGCGGTCGAGGCGGACCCCGGCGTCGACGTCGGCGCCGCGCTGGCGACGTTCAGCCGCGGTGCCCTGCTCGGCGCCCGGGGCAACTCCGGGGTGATCCTCAGCGAGATGCTCGGCGCGCTCGCCCGACGGGTGTCGCAGGCGAGCCCCGACGAGCGCAACGCCCGCGTCATGGCCGAGGCACTGCGCTGCGCGGCGGAGGCGAGCTACGCGGCCGTGGGCACGCCGGTCGAGGGCACGATGCTCACGGTGATCCGGGCAGCGGCCGACGCGGCGGTGGCCACGGTGGACGGGTCCGCGACCCGGGCTCGCGACGTGTTCGCGGTCGCCGCGGCGGCGGCGCGCGCGGCGTTGGCGCGTACGCCGGAGCAGTTGCCCGCCCTCGCCGCGGCGGGTGTCGTCGACGCGGGTGGGCGCGGCGTCAGCGTGATCCTCGACGCGGCCGAGACGGTGTTGACGGGGCGCCGTCCGGTGCCGGTCACGGCTCCCCTCGGTGCGCGGCACATCCCGGTGCCGGCGCCGGCGCAGGGCGACCTGAGCGCCGACGGCCCGTCGTACGAGGTGATGTACCTGCTCGACGCCGACGACGCCGCGGTGCCGGACCTCCGTGCGGCGCTCGCGCCGCTCGGCGACTCGCTCGTGGTCGTCGGCGGCGAGGGCCTGTGGAACGTCCACGTGCACGTCGACGACGTCGGCGCCGCGATCGAGGCCGGCATCAAGGCCGGGCGGCCGCACCGGGTCCGGGTGACGCACTTCGCCGAGCAGGTGGCGGCGGCCCGCACCGCGACGACGCGCACCGGCCGACGCGTGATCGCGGTCGCGGCGGGCCCCGGACTCGGGAGTCTCTTCGAGGAGGCGGGCGCGGTGATGGTGCGCGGCGGACCTGGCCAGCGCCCCTCCACGGGCGAGCTCCTCCAGGCGATCACCGCCTGCGGCGCCGCCGAGGTCGTGGTGCTGCCCAACGACGGCGACACCATCCGCGCAGCGGAGATCGCAGCCCGCACCGCGGAGGCCGACCTCGACGGTGCGATCCGCGTCGCCGTGATCCCGACGCACGCGCAGGTCACCGGCCTCGCCGCGATCGCCGTCCACGAGCCCGGGCGCGGGTTCGACCAGGACGTGCTCGAGATGACCGCGACCGCCCGCCACGCCCGCCAGGGCGCGGTCACCGTCGCGGCGAAGCAGGCGATCACGATGGCCGGGCCCTGCGAGCCCGGCGACGCCCTCGGCGTCGTCGCCGGCGACTTCGCGGTGGTCGGTGCCGACCTGTTCGACG
The DNA here is from genome assembly GCF_042666375.1 of Nocardioides sp. GCM10030259. Classification (NCBI taxonomy): domain Bacteria; kingdom Bacillati; phylum Actinomycetota; class Actinomycetes; order Propionibacteriales; family Nocardioidaceae; genus Nocardioides; species Nocardioides sp. GCM10030259. The sequence goes on from NZ_JBHTDF010000004.1 coordinate 48,611, forward strand.
TCGCGCGGGACGTGCTCGAGCGGCTGCTCGCGGGCGGCGGCGAGCTCGTCACGATCGTCGCCGGCGCCGAGGACGCCGAGGGCGCGCTCGCCACCCGGTGCGCGGCGTACGTCGAGGAGCGCCACCCGGCTGTCGACGTCGTGGTGTACGACGGAGGTCAGCCGCGCTACCCGCTGCTGATGTCCGCGGAATGAGAGCCCCAGCATGATCTCGCTCGACTCACCCGTCGCCACCGTCCTGGGCGACCAGAAGAAGAAGCGCGACGCCATCGTCGAGCGCCTCGGGCTGCGCACCGTGGGCGACCTGCTCCACCACTTCCCGCGGCGCTACATCAAGACCGGCGAGCTCAGCCGGGTCGAGCGCCTGCACGAGGGGGAGATGCTGACCATCTCGGGCCGCCTCGGGAGGCCGCAGAAGAAGACCTACACCGACCGGCGCACCGGGCGCGCGGCGTACCGCGTCGACACGGTGGTGCACGCCGACGGCGCCAGCCTGCGGATGTCGTTCTTCGCCCAGTCCGGCCGGATCGCGGACTGGAACCTCAACCGGCTCGCGGAGGGGCGCCAGGGGATCTTCCTGGGCAAGGTCGGCAGCTTCCGCGGCGACTGGCAGCTCACGAACCCGCAGATGGTGCTCTTCGGCAGCGGCGGCGAGGACCTCGCCGAGCTCTCGCTCGAGACGCTCCGTGCGTTCTACCCGATCTACCCGCTCACGAAGGGCGTCGACTCCTGGGACATCCAGAAGGCGATCGCGTTCGCGCTGACGGTGGTCGACGAGGTGCCCGACGTGCTGCCGGAGCCGGTGCGCTCGGAGTACGACCTGCTCGACGCCCGCCGCGCGCTCGAGCTGGTCCACGCGCCCGACAACCACGCCGAGATCACCAGCGCGCAGCGCCGCTTCCGCTTCGAGGAGGCGCTGGTCACCCAGCTCGTGCTGGCCCGCAGGCGGCGCGAGGTCCGCGCCCTCGGCGCGCAGGCGCGCACCGGCGACCGGGGCGGGCTGCTGGCTGAGTTCGACGGGCGGCTGCCGTTCGAGCTGACCGCCGGCCAGCGCGAGATCGGCGCGCAGATCGAGTCCGACCTGGCGGAGAGCCACCCGATGAACCGCCTCCTCCAGGGCGAGGTCGGCTCCGGCAAGACCGTGGTCGCGCTGCGCGCGATGCTGCGCGTCGTCGACTCCGGCGGCCAGGCCGCGCTGCTGGCGCCGACCGAGGTGCTCGCCCAGCAGCACCACCGGTCGATCACCGCGATGCTCGGCGACCTCGCCGCCGGGGGCATGCTCGGCGGCGCCGCCGACGCCACCAACGTCGAGCTGCTCACCGGGTCGATGACCAAGGCGCAGCGCACCGAGCCGATGTCGCGGCTCGCCACCGGCGAGGCCGGCATCGTCGTCGGCACCCACGCGCTGCTGGAGGAGAAAGTGATCTTCGCCGACCTCGGTCTGGTCGTCGTCGACGAGCAGCACCGCTTCGGCGTCGAGCAGCGCGCCGCGCTCACCGACAAGGCCGGCAGCCCGCCGCACGTGCTCGTCATGACCGCCACCCCGATCCCGCGCACGGTCGCGATGACGGTCTTCGGCGACCTCGAGACCTCCACCCTCACCGAGCTCCCGGCGGGCCGCGCGCCGATCCAGACCAACGTCGTACCCCTCGCCGAGCACCCCGGCTGGTTCGGCCGCGTGTGGGAACGGGTGCGCGAGGAGGTCGACAAGGGGCACCAGGCGTACGTCGTGTGCCCGCGCATCACCGGCGACGAGCAGGAGCAGGGCGAGACCGATCAGGTCGAGCTCGACGAGGACGGCAACGCGGTCACGCCCGACAGGCCCGCCGGCGGGCTGTCCGCCGTCGAGGAGGTGGCGGTCCAGCTCGCCGAGGGCCCGCTCGCGGGGCTCCGCGTCGAGAAGCTCCACGGGAAGATGCCGCCCGACGAGAAGGACCGCGTCATGCGCGCCTTCGCGGCCGGCGACATCGACGTGCTCGTCTCGACCACCGTGATCGAGGTCGGCGTCGACGTCGCCAACGCCACCGCGATGGTGCTGCTCGACGCCGACCGGTTCGGCGTCTCCCAGCTCCACCAGCTGCGCGGCCGCGTCGGCCGGGGCGGGCACCCCGGGATCTGCCTGCTGGTCTCGCACGCCGAGCCGGCCAGCGGCGCCCGCGAGCGGCTCGACGCCGTCGCCGCCACGACCGACGGCTTCGAGCTCAGCCGGGTCGACCTCGAGCAGCGCCGCGAGGGGGACGTTCTCGGGAAGTCGCAGTCGGGATACCGCTCCGGGCTGCAGAATCTCCGCGTGCTCCGCGACGAGAAGACGATCATCCAGGCCCGCGAGGCCGCCAACGCCCTCCTGGACGCCGACGCCGACCTCGCCCACGCCCCGGACCTGGCCGTGCAGGTCGCCGACCTGGAGGCCTCCGTGCAGGCCGACTTCCTCGAGAAGTCCTGAGCCGGCATGACGCGCATCATCGGGGGGCAGGCCGGGGGCCGGCGCATCCAGGCGCCGCGCGGATCGGCCACGCGTCCGACCAGCGATCGGGTCCGCGAGGCGCTCTTCTCCGCGATCGAGTCGTGGTGCGGCTCGCTGCACGGGCTCCGCTTCCTCGACCTGTACGCCGGGTCGGGGGCGGTCGGCCTCGAGGCCTGGTCGCGCGGCGCCGGGGTGGTGACGCTCGTGGAGCAGGACCGGCGCACCGCGGCACTCATCGCCGGCAACGCCCGGGCGATCGGCTACGCCCGGGCCAACGTCGTCATCGGCTCGGTGGCGGCCGCGCTGCGCAAGCCGCCCACCGCGCCGTACGACGTGGTCTTCCTCGACCCGCCGTACCCGCTCGACGAGGACGGGCTCGCCGACGACCTCCGGTCGCTCGTCGAGCACGACTGGCTGGTGCCCGGGGCGCTCGTGGTCGTCGAGCGGTCCTCGCGCAGCCCGGAGCCGACCTGGCCCGACGGGTTCGTCGACGGCCGGACGAAGCGCTACGGCGAGACCACGCTCTGGTACGCCGAGTCCGGCCCGGCGATCTAGTCTCGACACGCCGGTCGCGGCTTCGTTCCTCAGCCGCGCGGCTTGCTCCTTGCGTTGAGCCCGTCGAAGCGACAACCGACATCGGATCCGCTGCCGCGTTTCCGATAGCCTCCACGCCATGACGCGCGTCGTGTGCCCCGGATCGTTCGACCCGGTGACCAACGGTCATCTCGACATCATCCGGCGGGCCGCCGCGATCTTCGACGAGCTCGTCGTCGCGACCGGCGCCAACCCGTCGAAGTCGCGGCTCTTCGACCCGGAGGCGCGGCTGGAGATGCTGCGCGAGGTGTGCGCGGACCTGCCCAACGTGACCGTGATGGGCTTCACCGGCCTCATCGTCGACTTCTGCCGGGAGATCGACGCCCAGGCCATCGTCAAGGGGCTGCGCGGCGGCAACGACTACGAGTACGAGCTGCCTATGGCCCAGATGAACTCCCACCTCACCGGCGTCGAGACCGTCTTCGTGCCCACCAACGCGTCGTGGGGCTACGTCTCGTCCAGCCTGGTCAAGGAGGTGGCCTCGCTCGGCGGGGACGTCTCGTCGCTCGTGCCACCGGCGGTGCACGCCCGGCTCACGCTGCGGCTGGCCGAGCGAGGGGTGTGACGGTTTCTTTCTCGCAGGCTCGGCCCGCGCTACCTCGGGTTTGGTCGGGCCGACGCCCGACCGGTACGCTTCTCGCTGATCTGTCGTGCCTGAATCCGGAAGTAGAACCCTGAGCAGCCTGGACCCGAGAGCGCCGCTCGTGCTCGACACCCGCGAGCTCGGCCGCCGCCCGGGGTCCCAGCATCAGGTGACGCGGACGGTTCCGGCACCGGCAGATCTGGGCATCGAAGTCCTCCGTGTCCCCGAAGGTTCGCAGGTCGAGCTCGACCTGCGGCTGGAAGCGGTCATGGAGGGGGTGCTGGTGACGGGCGCGGCCTCGGTCGAGCTCGCCGGTGAGTGCGCGCGGTGCCTGGACGAGATCTCCGACGAGATGGAGATCGACTTCCAGGAGCTGTTCGTCTACGAGGACCAGCGCGAACCCTCCGAGGAGGACGACGAGGTCAGCACGCTCGAGGGAGACCTGGTCGACCTCGAGCCCCTGCTGCGGGACGCGGTGGTGCTCGCACTGCCGTTCCAGCCGTTGTGCGAGGACGACTGTCCCGGGTTGTGCCCCGAGTGCGGGGCCCGGCTCAAGGACGACCCGGACCACGCGCACGACGAGCCGGTCGACCCGCGGTGGGCCGGATTGGCCGCCCTGAAGCAGGACCAGCAGGACCAAGACTGACGTACCGAGTTTGTTGGCAAGACCGGGGAGACACCCCGGTCCTGGTAGAGGAGATAACAGTGGCTGTCCCGAAGCGGAAGATGTCGCGCAGCAACACGCGTCACCGTCGCTCGGCCTGGAAGGCCGTGGCGCCCCAGCTGGTGACCTGCGCGAACCCCGCCTGCGGTGCCAAGCACCTCCCGCACCGTGCGTGCGGCGAGTGCGGCCAGTACGGCGCGCGCGCCGACCGTCGTCAGGTCCTCTGACCGGTCTCGGTCCGCTGACCAACTACGCCGCGCTGCGGGCAGCGCTCGGGGACCCGGTGCTGGACCCCGAGCTGCTCGAGCGCGCGCTCACCCATCGCTCGTACGCCTACGAGAACGGCGGGCTCCCGACCAACGAGCGCCTGGAGTTCCTCGGTGACTCCGTGCTCGGCGTGGTCGTCACAGAGACGCTCTACCGCACCCACCCGGACCTCTCCGAGGGCCGGCTGGCGAAGCTCCGTGCCGCGGTCGTCAACGCTCGTGCCCTGGCCGAGGTCGGCCGCGGCATCGGCGTCGGCGAGCACGTGAAGCTCGGCCGCGGCGAGGAGACCACCGGGGGCCGCGAGAAGGCGTCGATCCTCTCCGACACCGTCGAGGCGGTCATCGGCGCCGTGCACCTCAGCGGCGGCTTCGAGGTCTCCGCGCCCGTGGTGCACCGGCTCTTCGACCCGCTCATCCTGGCCGCGTCCGCCATGGGCGCCGGCCTCGACTGGAAGACCTCCCTCCAGGAGCTCTCGGCCGAGCACGGCCTCGGCGTCCCCGAGTACGTCATCGCGGACGAGGGCCCCGACCACATGAAGACCTTCACGGCCCAGGTCCGGGTCCGCGGCCAGCTCTACGGCAACGGCGTGGGCCGGTCCAAGAAGGAGGCCGAGCAGGCCGCCGCCGAGACGGCGTACGGCGAGATCGCCGCCGAGCTCGACGTCGCCGATCCGGCGACCGCCGCGGCGGAGGACGCCGCCGCCGAGCAGGGCTGACCGGATCCGGTGCCCGAGCTCCCCGAGGTCGAGGTCGTCCGCGCCGGCATCGAGCGCCACGTCGTGGGCGCCACCATCGCCCGGGTCGACGTGCTGCACCCGCGCCCGGTTCGGCGCGACCAGCGCGGCCCGGCGGGCTTCGCCGCGGCCCTCGCCGGGCGCCGGGTCGAGGGCGCCCGCCGGCGCGGCAAGTACCTCTGGCTGCCGCTCGACAGCGGCGACGCGCTGCTCGGCCACCTGGGCATGAGCGGCCAGATCCTGGTCCAGCCGGCCGGGGCACCCGACGAGCGGCACCTGCGGGTGCGCTTCGTGCTGGAGGCCACCGACGTCGAGATGCGCTTCGTCGACCAGCGGATGTTCGGGGGACTCAGCGTGTCCGACGGCGGCGCCGAGCTGCCGCCCGAGATCGCGCACATCGCCCGCGACCCGCTCGACCCGGAGTTCGACGACGACCTCTTCGTGCGCAAGGTCCGCAAGCGCACGTCCGGCGTCAAGCGGCAGCTGCTCGACCAGAACCTGATCTCCGGCGTCGGCAACATCTACGCCGACGAGGCGCTGTGGCGGGCCCGGATCCACGGCGAGCGGCCGGGGGACCGGCTGAGCGCCGCGCAGGTGCGGGAGCTGCTCGGCCACGCCCGCGAGGTGATGGTCGCGGCGCTCGGCGAGGGCGGCACGTCGTTCGACGCCCTCTACGTGAACGTCAACGGCGAGTCGGGCTACTTCGACCGCTCCCTGCACGCCTACGGGCGTGAGGGGGAGCCCTGCGACCGCTGCGGCACGCCGATGCGGCGGGTCGCGTTCATGAACCGCTCGTCGTACTTCTGCCCGGCCTGCCAGCCGGCCCCGCGCCGCCGTCGCACCGGCCGCGGGGCGGGGCCTCCCGAGGCTTTGCCTGTCCCGGATTGACCGGGAGCCGCGCGGGTGGGACTCTTGAAGACGGCCGCCATCGCGGCCCCACCCCTCCACCATTCCCCGGAAGGCTCATTCATGGCCAAGGCGCTGATCGGCTACATGAACAGCGACCTGCGAACCCCCGCACTCTCGGCCGAGAACGCTCGGCTGCGCGCGCGTGTGGGCGAGCTCGAGGCGCTGGTCCTGCGCCTCAGCGAGGAGAACGACAAGCTCGCGGGAGCGCAGGCTGCCGCCCTCCTCGACGAAGCTGCCTCCCTGTCGGAGATGCAGCCCGCCTGACCGCTGCCGGGTACGGCCGGTCAGGTCCGGCGCGCCCTCATGCTGGCGGTGTCGCCGGTCTTCGGCTCTCGCCAGACCACCTTCAGTCGCTTGCCGTCCCGGCGTACCTTCACGCTGACGGGGCTCACGCAGCCCGACCCGCGGGTGATCACCTCGCGGAAGGTGAACCAGCCGCTCTTCTTGCCGCGGAACACCCACTTGCCGGAGCACACACCCGGATAGGTGACCTTGCCGCGGAGCTTCCCGTCGCTCTTGGTGATCTTCACCTTCGCCGGGTAGCCGGCCGATCCGCCCGCGTCGCCGTACACGGCGCCCTTCCACGTGCCGGTCACCGCCTTCGCCGCACGGGCCTGGCCGGTCCCCTCGGCGGCGGTCGCGGTCGCCGCTGGTGCGAGCATCACGGCGGACGCGACGAGCGCCGCCAGAGCCTTCTTGATCATGCTGTCTCCCCGTTCCGGTCCCTGGCGGGACGCTGGCCGGGGTGTACCCCCTCCGGGCCGTCCGATAAACCGGAGGAGCGCGCCGGGTCGAGCGACTAGTCTCAGCGGCTTGTGAGCAGCCTCGCCGAGATCGTCGCGCCCCGCCGCCTCGGCACCGGCTTCCGGTGGCTGCTCGCGTCGTCGTGGGTGTCCAACCTCGGTGACGGCATCGCGCTCGCCGCCGGCCCGCTGCTGGTCGCGTCGCTGACCCACGACCCGATCCTCGTTGCCCTGGCGGCGCTGCTGCAGTGGCTGCCGCCGCTCCTGTTCGGCCTGTACGCCGGAGCGCTCGCCGACCGCCTCGACCGGCGGCTGATCATCGTCACGGTCGACCTGCTCCGGGCGCTCGTGCTGGTGCTGCTCTGCGTCGCGGTCGCGGCCGACGTGGCGGCGATCTGGGTGGTGCTGCTGGCCATGTTCCTGCTCGGTACCGCCGAGGTCTTCGCGGACAACACCGCCGCCACCCTGATGCCGATGCTCGTCCACCGCGACGACCTGCCGGTCGCGAACGCCCGGCTGACGACCGGGTTCATCACCGTCAACCAGCTGGCCGGGCCGCCGATCGGTGCGGCGCTCTTCGCCGCGGGCCACGCGATCCCGTTCGCCGCCCAGGCCGCCGTCGTCGCCCTCGGCGCGGTGCTGATCTCGCGGGTCGTGCTGCCGAGCCACCGGCGCGAGCGCGACCCCGGCGTACGGTTCGGCGAGGACATCCACCGCGACATCGCCGAGGCGTTCCGCTGGGTCCTGCACCACCCGGCGGTGCGCACGCTGGTGCTCACGATCTTCGTCTTCAACATCACCTTCGGCGCGGCCTGGTCGGTGCTCGTGCTCTACGCGACCCAGCGCCTCGGCCTCAGCGAGATCGGGTTCGGCCTGCTGACCACGGTCTCGGCCGTCGGCGGGCTGATCGGCACGCTGTCGTACGGCGCGATCACGCGGCGGGTGAGCCTGGGCAACCTGATGAGGATCGGTCTGCTCTTCGAGACGTTCACGATGTTCGCCCTCGCGGTGACCACGTCGCCCTGGGTCGCGATGTGCATCTTCTTCGTGTTCGGCGCCCACGCCTTCATCTGGGGCACCACCTCGCTCACGATCCGCCAGCGGGCGGTGCCGACCGACCTCCAGGGCCGGGTGGGCAGCGTCAACCTGGTCGGCACGTTCGGCGGCCTGGTCATCGGCTCGGGCATCGGCGGGGTGATCGCCCGGCACGGCGGCGTGACCGCGCCGTTCTGGTTCGCTTTCGTCGGCTCGGCGGTGTTCGTGGTGCTGATCTGGCGCCAGCTCACCCACCTGGCGCACACCGAGGAGGCGCGGGCCACCCGGACGTGACGGGCGGGGCGGGGATGCCACGAACCGGGGGTCGTCCCCGGTATCGTGTGCCTCGCTGAGCTTCCCCCTTTGGCCGGCTGCGATGATGCTGCCTTCGTCCTCAGTCCGACGAACCGCACCGATGAGCTGGGAGCCAGACGTTGTACCTGAAGAGCCTGACCCTCAAGGGGTTCAAGTCCTTCGCGTCCTCGACGACGCTCCAGCTCGAGCCCGGGATCACCTGCATCGTGGGTCCCAACGGCTCCGGCAAGTCGAACGTCGTCGACGCGCTCGCCTGGGTGATGGGTGAGCAGGGCGCCAAGTCCCTGCGCGGCGGCAAGATGGAGGACGTCATCTTCGCCGGTACGTCGGGCCGGCCGCCCCTCGGCCGCGCCGAGGTCGTGCTGACCATCGACAACGCCGACGGCGCGCTGCCGATCGACTACTCCGAGGTCACGATCAGCCGCACGATGTTCCGCAGCGGCGGCTCGGAGTACGCCATCAACGGCAACCCGTGCCGGCTGCTCGACGTCCAGGAGCTCCTGTCCGACTCCGGCATCGGCCGTGAGATGCACGTGATCGTGGGGCAGGGCCAGCTCGACACGATCCTGCACGCGACCCCCGAGGACCGCCGCGGCTTCATCGAGGAGGCGGCCGGCGTCCTCAAGCACCGCAAGCGCAAGGAGAAGGCGCTCCGCAAGCTCGACTCCACCGAGGGCAACCTCACGCGCCTCAACGACCTGCTCGTCGAGATCCGGCGCCAGCTCAAGCCGCTGGGCCGCCAGGCCGAGGTGGCCCGCCGGGCGGTGACCGTGCAGGCCGACGTGCGCGACGCGCGTGCCCGCCTGCTCGCCGACGACCTCACGACGGCCCGCAGCTCGCTCGAGCAGGAGATGGCCGACGAGTCGGTCCTGGTCGCGCGCCGCGAGCAGGTCGAGGGCGATGTCGCGAAGGGCCGCGAGCGCGAGGCAGCGCTCGAGGCCGCCCTCCGCGAGGACCTGCCGGCGCTGGCCCAGGCCCAGGAGACGTGGTTCGCGCTCTCCGGGCTGCGCGAGCGGCTGCGCGGCACCCAGTCTCTGGCCGCCGAGCGGGTGCGCAACGCCGCCGGCACCCACGACGTCGAGGAGTCGCGCTCCGGGCGCGACCCCGAGCAGCTCGAGGCGGAGGCCGAGCAGGTCCGCGAGCAGGAGCAGCGGATCGCGGCCGAGGTCGACGCCCACCGGGTCGCGCTCGAGGAGGCGGTGACCGCGCGGCGTACGGCGGAGGACGCCGCCGCCGAGGAGGACCGCAGGGTCGCCGCGCTGCAGCGCGCCGCCGCCGACCGCCGCGAGGGCCTGGCCCGGCTGCACGGCCAGGTCAACGCGCTCCGCCAGCGCGCCGCCGCGGCCGACGAGGAGGTCGGCCGCCTCACGCTGGCCCGCGAGGAGGCCGTCGCCCGCGCCGAGCGCGCGCAGCGCGACTTCACCGCGCTCGAGACCAGGGTCGCCGGCCTCGACGCCGGCGAGGAGGGCCTCGACGCCGAGCACGAGGCCGCGACCGCTGCGCTGGACGACATCGAGGAGCGGCTCGCCAAGGCCCGCGACGAGGCGCTCCAGGCCGACCGCGACCGGAGCGCGCTCGCCGCCCGCAAGGACGCCCTCGAGCTCGGCCTCAACCGCAAGGACGGCGCCGGCGCGCTGCTCGCCGCGACCGACGAGGTCTCCGGGCTGCTCGGCTCGGTCGCCGCGCTGCTCAGCGTCCGGGCCGGCTTCGAGACCGCCGTCGCGCAGGCCCTCGGGTCCGCCGCCGACGCCGTGGCCGTCGCCGACGCCGACGCCGCCGTACGCGCCATCGACCACCTCAAGGACGGCGACCTCGGCCGCGCCGGCCTGCTGCTGGGCGGGGCGCCTGCCCAGTCGCGCGACTGGCCGGGACTGCCGTCCGGAGCCGAGTACGCCGTCGACGTGGTCGAATGCCCCGCCGAGGTCCGGGCCGCGCTGACCCGGCTGCTCGCCCGGGTCGCGGTCGTCGACGACCTCGCGGCCGCCCGCGCGCTCGTCGCCTCCCTGCCCGACGTCACCGCGGTGACCCGGGAGGGCGACGTGTTCGGCACCCACTTCGCGTCCGGCGGCTCCGGCAGCCAGCCGAGCCTGATCGAGGTCCAGGCCGCGGTCGACGAGGCCGCGCAGCAGCTCGCCGGGGTGATCGCGTCCTCCGAGCGGCTCGGCTTCGAGATGTCGCGGATGGAGGGCGAGCGGCTCGAGGCGCAGAAGCGCGTCGACGTGGCGCTCGCGAAGCTCCACGAGTCCGACGCGACGCTCGCCGCCGTCGCCGAGGAGCTCGGCCAGTTCGGGTCCCAGGCGCGCGCGGCCCGCGGCGAGGCCGAGCGGCTCGCCCAGGCGATCGCCAAGGCCGAGGAGGCCCGCGAGCAGGCCGTGTCCGGGCTCGCCGACCTCGAGCAGCGGCTCACCCACGCCGAGGAGGCGCCCGAGGAGGAGCCGGACACGTCCGTCCGCGAGCAGCTCGTCGAGGCAGCGCGCACCGCCCGCCAGGGCGAGATGGACGCTCGCCTCGCGCTGCGTACGTCGGAGGAGCGGGCCCGTGCGCTGCACGGCCGCGCCGACTCCCTGGTCCGAGCCGCCGAGAAGGAGCGCGAGTCCCGGGCCCGCGCCGCCGAGCGCCGCGAGCGGCTGCTCCGCGAGGGCCGGGCCGCCGAGGCCGTCGGCGTGGCGGTCGGCTACGTGCTCCAGCGGCTCGAGGTCTCGATCGACCGGGCGGCGCAGGCGCGCACGGCCGTCGAGCAGTCCCGCAGCGGCCGGGAGCAGGATCTCCGCGACGTCCGCGCCGCCCTGCGCGAGCTGGGCAAGGAGCACGACGAGCTGGTCAGCTCCGTCCACCGCGACGAGATGGCCCGCACCCAGCAGCGCATGCGCATCGAGCAGCTCGAGGAGCGCGCCCTGGAGGAGCTCGGCCTCGACGGCGACGCGCTCGTCGCCGACTACGGCCCCGACCAGCTCATCCCGCACACGGGGGAGGTGCCCGAGGGCGAGGAGGCACCCGAGCCCGCGCCGTACGGCCGCGACGAGCAGGTGAAGCGCCTCCGGACCGCCGAGCGCGCGCTCCGCGAGCTCGGCCGGGTCAACCCGCTGGCGCTCGAGGAGTTCTCGGCGATGGAGGAGCGGCACAAGTTCCTCACCGAGCAGCTCGAGGACCTCAAGAAGACCCGCAAGGACCTCCTCGACATCGTCCGCGAGGTCGACCAGCGCGTCGAGCAGGTCTTCACCGAGGCGTACGCCGACGTCAGCAAGGCCTTCGACTCGACCTTCGCGCGGCTCTTCCCGGGCGGCGAGGGCCGGCTGGTGCTCACCGATCCGGGCGACATGCTGTCCACCGGCGTCGAGGTCGAGGCTCGGCCGCCGGGCAAGAAGGTCAAGCGGCTCTCGCTGCTCTCGGGTGGTGAGCGCTCGCTCGTGGCAGTGGCGTTCCTGGTCGCGCTGTTCAAGGCCCGGCCGTCGCCGTTCTACATCCTCGACGAGGTCGAGGCGGCGCTCGACGACACCAACCTCGGCCGCCTGCTGGAGATCTACGAGGAGTTGCGCGAGAACTCCCAGCTGCTCGTCATCACCCACCAGAAGCGCACCATGGAGGTCGGCGACGCCCTCTACGGCGTCACCATGCGCGGCGACGGCGTGTCCGCGGTGATCAGCCAGCGGCTGCGCGAGGCGGAGGCCTCCTAGGTCCGGCGACGGCGCCGGACGGCACGCCGTACGGCGACGGCCGGCCGCAGCATGGCCCGGCCCACGCGCCAGGTCGTGCTCTGCTCGAGCTCGGCGAGCCTCCGTTCGGCGCGCGTCGCACGCGCACGCGCCTGCCGGGTCCGCTCACGCGCCCGACGAGCGCGGTCGCGGGCCCGACGGGCGCGAGCGCGCTCCTGCCGGGCCCGGACGCGGTGCTGACGCGCCCGCGCGCCGGCGGCCTCCGCGCGCCGCTCCGCCCGCTCGATCTCGGCCAGCATGATCTCGTGCAGCTCGGTCAGGCTGCGCTCCCGCCACTCGACCGGGTCCTCGTGCTCGCTCACGACTTCCTCCAGAACCTGCCGGTCCAGTCGACGGTCTCGATGGGGTCGGTGATGCCGTGCTCGTCGCGGAAGTCGTGGACCGCCGCCGCGCAGGAGGGGATCGAGTAGTCGTCCACCAGCACGTACCCGCCCACGGACACCTTGTCGTACATCGCGCCGAGCGTGTCGATCGTGGAGCTGTACATGTCGCCGTCGAGCCGCAGCAGCGCGAGCTGCTCGACCGGTGCCGTCGGCAGAGTGTCGGCGAACCACCCGACGAGGAACCGCACCTGGTCGTCGAGCAGGCCGTAGCGCTCGAAGTTGCCCTGCACCGTCTCCAGCGGGATCGCCAGCTGCGGGAACGTGTGGAAGTCGGAGTCGGCGTCCGCGGGGAACCGCTCGTCGGGCTCCGGGAGCCCACGGAACGAGTCCGCGACCCAGACCGTGCGATCGGTGACGCCGTACGCGGCGAGGATCGCGCGCATGTAGATCGACGTGCCCCCTCGCCACACGCCGGCCTCGAGGAAGTCGCCGGGGACGCCGTCGGCGATGACCGACTCGGCGCACTCGCGGACGTTGCGAAGGCGCTTGAGCCCGACCATCGTCTCCGCCTCCGGAGGCCAGTCCTCGCCGTTCTCCCGGCGCTCCGGGTCGAAGGTGACCCGCTCGGTCAGGAGCACCTGCCGGTCGGCCATGGAGCGGGACACCATCTGGAGCAGGTAGGACTCGTAGGAGCGCTCGGGCAGCTCGACGGGGGCGAGACCGCTCTCGAAGCCGAACCTGGTCAGGAAGTTCGCCATCGTCCTGAGGTAGAGGTCGACCGCTGGGTTCTCGGGCACCGCGACAACGTAGCCAGCGCGTCGCCGGTTGACCAGTTCCTGACCGCCGACGAGCCACCGGTTCGGCCCCGGCCTCTGGTTGGATGAGCGCATGCCCGGCAACCCGCTGCTCGCCTACTTCCGCCGGAACAAGGGGCGACTCATCCACAAGTGGATGCACTACTTCGACATCTACCACCGGCACTTCCAGCGGTTCCGCGGCAAGCCCGTGGTCGTGGTCGAGTTCGGCGTCAGCCACGGTGGCTCGCTCCAGATGTGGCGCGACTACTTCGGCCGGCGCGCGACCATCTACGGCGTCGACATCGACGAGCGGTGCGCCCAGCTCGGCGGGCCGCACACCAAGGTCTTCATCGGCGACCAGGAGGACCGGGAGTTCCTCCGGCGCATCGTCGACGAGGTCGGCCCGATCGACGTGGTCATCGAGGACGGCGGGCACACGATGGGTCAGCAGGTCGCGACCTTCGAGGAGATCTACCCGGCGGTCAAGCCCGGTGGCGTCTTCCTCATCGAGGACCTGCACACGAGCTACTGGAGCGAGTACGGCGGCGACTACCGCAAGCCGGACACGTTCATCGAGTACGCCAAGAACCTCACCGACCAGCTGAACGCCTGGCACTCCCGCTCGGACGACCTCGTCGTCGACGAGTTCACCAGGACCACCACGTCGATGCACTTCTACGACAGCATCATCGTCTTCGAGAAGGGCGAGGTCGTCGAGCCCCACCACGAGAAGACGGGCCGCCCGACCCTCGACGACATCGTGCTCCCCGGACCGGAAGCGTGACGGACCGGGCTCGCCCGGTCCGGGCCGACTACGTCGCCTGGCGGACCGTCACCACCCGCTGGCGCGACGACGACGCCTACGGCCACCTCAACAACGCCACCTACTACGAGCTGTTCGACACCGCCGTCAACGCGCACCTCTACGACGCGACGGGCGTCGACGTACGCCGGCTGCCGCAGATCGGGATCGTCGCCGAGACCGGGTGCCGCTACTTCCGCGAGCTCGGCTTCCCCGCGCCGATCGAGACCGGGCTGGTGGTCGACAAGGTCGGCCGCTCCAGCGTGGTCTACCGCATCGGGCTCTTCCAGGGAGAGAGCGACGAGGCCGCGGCCGAGGGCCGGTTCGTGCACGTGTACGTCGACAACACCGATCCGGCGCGTCCGGTCACGCCGATGCCCGACGTGATCCGCGCCGCAGTCGAGCCGTTGCTGCGAGCCTGATGCCGGCCCGCTCCGGGCGTATGGCACGGTGGGGGTGCGGGTACCCGTCGGGTGCCCGCCTTTCTCGGGAGGTCTGAGTGCTCACTGTCGTCATCGTGATGGTCCTGATCCTGGTGGTCGCCGGGTTGGTGACGGCGTACGTCGCCTACCCGCACCGCGGCGAGCAGATGCCGGCGGCGCCCTGGCTCGGGGACGCGATGGCGCGCGCAGCGGACGCGGCGCCGCTGATCGAGGAGGACGAGCAGTCGGTGTTCGGGCTCGACCGCGACCACGCGTCGCACCAGCGGGAGCCCGAGCAGCACCGCTGACGGAGCCGCACCCGCGCTCTGGTTGGATTGAGCCATGGGTGACTGGCTCTACCTCGTCATCGCGATCGCCGTCCTGGCGGTCGCGCTCGTCGGCGGACTGCTCGTCCGGGGCGGCCGCCGTACGCCGCCGTCGGCACCGCCGGCTCCGCCGGCCGACGTCGTCACGCCGCCCCCGACCGGGCCGGTCGCGGAGACGCCGGTCGAGGTCGAGGCCCCCGAGGCACCCGCAGAGCCCGCGGCACCGGTCCTCGAGAGGCCGGAGGGCACGGCATCGCGGCTGGTCCGGCTGCGGCAGCGCCTGTCGTCGTCGCAGAGCGGTCTCGGCCGCGGCCTGCTGGCGCTGCTGTCGCGCGACCGGCTCGACGAGGACACCTGGGAGTCGATCGAGGACACCCTGCTCACCGCCGACGTGGGCGTCGCGCCGACCCAGGAGCTGGTCGAGAAGCTGCGCACCCGCTTGCGGGTCGAGGGCTCCACGGAGGATGCCCGCGTGGTGCTCCGCGAGGAGCTGCTCGCGCTCGTCGATGCCGGGATGGACCGGCGCCTCCAGGTGAGCGGCACCGACGGCAGGCCCGGCGTCGTGCTCGTGGTCGGCGTCAACGGCTCCGGCAAGACCACCACGGTCGGCAAGATCTCCCGGATCCTGGTGGCCGAGGACCGCAGCGTCGTGCTCGGCGCTGCCGACACCTTCCGCGCCGCTGCCGTCGAGCAGCTCGCCACCTGGGGCGAGCGCGTCGGCGTCGACGTGGTCCGTGGTCCCGAGGGCACCGACCCCGCGAGCGTCGCGTTCGAGGCCGTCAAGGAGGGCGTCGACACCTCCGTCGACACCGTCATCGTCGACACCGCCGGCCGGCTCCAGAACAAGGCCGGCCTGATGGACGAGCTCGGCAAGGTCAAGCGCGTCATCGAGAAGCAGGCGCCGGTCACCGAGGTGCTGCTGGTGCTCGACGCCACGACCGGCCAGAACGGCCTGATCCAGGCGCGCGTGTTCAGCGAGGTCGTCGACGTCACCGGCATCGTGCTGACCAAGCTCGACGGCTCCGCCAAGGGCGGCATCGTGGTGCAGGTGCAGCGCGAGCTCGGCGTCCCCGTCAAGCTCGTGGGCCTCGGCGAGGGCGCCGACGACCTGGCGCCGTTCGAGCCGGGCGCGTTCGTCGACGCCCTGCTCGGGTAGGAGCTCTCAGTCCGCCTGCCGACGCGGCGGTGAGCTGTTCTGCCCGTTGTGCCGCCCGTTGTGCTGCTCGAGGTCGAGCCGCAGCAGGGCCACCTCTTCGGCGAGCGTGCGGGTCTCCTCCTCGAGGCGGCCGAGCTCGTAGCTGTGCTGCATGCTCACGAGCATCAGGACGACGCTGGCGACGAAGAACAGCAGGTTGGCCGGCACTTCCACGCCGACCAGGTCGGCCAGGGCCGGCAGCAGCGCGGGCACCAGCGCGATGAGGATGAGGCCCACCGACACGGTCACCCACAGCACGGCGTACTTCTCGCGGAGCCGACGGCGTCGCATCAGCTCGAAGAGCGCGGCGAGGGTGATCAGGGACCCGAGGATCCCGAGGACGTAGTTGGCGCTCACGCAGACTCCGGAGGAGAGAGTTCGAGGCCGCTCGGCCACGGGCGCACGAGCGCCAGGCAGAGGGCGATGACCGCGCGGCAGAGGTAGAGGGCCGCGCGGAAGGGGGACTGGCTCGGCTGGCCGGCCGTGCGCGGCCGCATCGCCACGGGGACCTGGGTGATCCGGCAGCCGGTGCGGTGCGCGATGACCAGGGACTCGACCGTGTCGCCGAGGTACTCCGCGGGGTAGTGGATCGCGAAGACCGCCATCGCGCGTCGGTTGGCCGCACGGAACCCGCTGGTCACGTCCGTCAGCCGCTGCTTGGTCAGTCGGCTGAGGGTGCCGGCCAGGAGCCGCATGGCGATGCCGCGCAGCAGCCCGACCCGGTACTCGCCCTCGCCGGCGAACCGGGCGCCGATCACGACGTCGGCGTCCTGGAGGCCGGCGAGGAGCTGGTCGAGGAAGGCCGGGTCGTGCTGACCGTCGGCGTCGACCTGGACGGCCGCGTCGTACCCGTGGCGTACGGCGTACCGGTAGCCGGTGCGCATGGCGCCACCGACGCCGAGGTTGAACGGGAGGCGGACGACGAGGGCGCCGGCCCCCTCGGCCACCTCGGCGGTGCGGTCACCGGAGCCGTCGTCGACGACGAGGACGTCGAGCTCGGGACACGAGGCGCGCAGCGCGGTGACGGTCTGCGCGACCGCGCCTTCCTCGTTCCACGCCGGCACGATCGCCAGGACCCGTGGCGAGGGAGGAGGGGTGGCGGGCATGGCGCGCATTCTACGGACGGCCCGGCGTGTGGCCACGGCAGGGCGTCGCCGACACGGCGCGTCGGGAAACGTGCCGGAAACATTCGGGCGTCACACGTTTCCTGACTGCAACATGGATCAGCACGGGTCGAAACCTCCGGCGCGAAGGGTGTCTGCCAATGGGGCGGACCCCGGAGTCGACAGAGCAGTCGCGCCGGCGCCGCCCTCCCGAGATGTGATCCCTGGAGGTTCTGTGGACGGCTACTACGCCTTCATGTTGGTGGCGACAGCCCTCGTCCTGATGATGACGGTTCCGGCGCTCGCGCTGTTCTACGGCGGCATGAGTCGCTCCAAGTCCGTGCTGAACATGATGATGATGTCGTACGTCGCGATGGCCGTCGTCTGCATCGTCTACGTGCTGTGGGGCTGGTCCATGACGTTCGGGCCCAACGACGTGGGCGGGTTCTTCGCGAACCCGTTCGACCTGTTCGGGCTCGAGGACGTCGCTGCGGACAGCTATGTCGCGGTCATGTTCCAGATGACGTTCGCCGCCATCACGTCGGCGCTGATCTCCGGAGCGATCGCGGACCGCGTGAAGCTCTCGGCCTGGATCGTCTTCGTGCCGCTGTGGGTGACGCTGTCGTACTTCCCGATCGGCCACATGGTCTGGGGCGGCGGCTTCATCTCCGAGCACTTCGGCGCGCAGGACTACGCGGGCGGCACGGTCGTCCACATCAACGCCGGTGTCGCCGGCCTCGTGCTGGCCCTCGTGATCGGCAAGCGGCTCGGCTTCGGCAAGGAGCCGATGCGCCCGCACAACCTGACGCTCACGATGCTGGGTGCCGGCCTGCTGTGGTTCGGCTGGTACGGCTTCAACGTCGGCTCGATCGTCTTCGCCGGCGAGACCGATGAGGAGAACATCGCGCAGTTCTACTCCGAGACCGGCGTGACGTTCCTGAACACCACCGTCGCCACCTGCGCCGCGATGCTCGCCTGGATGCTGATGGAGCGGATCCTGCACGGCAAGGCGACCTCGCTGGGCGCCGCGTCGGGCATCGTCGCCGGTCTGGTCGCGATCACGCCGGCCTGCGGCGCGGTCGAGCTCCCGGGCGCGATCCTGATCGGCGCCGTGGCCGGCGCCCTGTGCGCCTGGGCCGTCGGGCTGAAGTTCAAGCTGGGCATGGACGACTCGCTCGACGTGGTCGGCGTGCACCTGGTCGGCGGCATCGTCGGCACCGTGCTGATCGGCCTGGTGTCGTCCTCGGACGCGCCGGGCGGGATCGACGGCCTGTTCTACGGCGGAGGCTTCGGGTCGCTCGGTGACCAGGTGATGGCCGCCGTCATCGCGATCGCATGGTCGGGCGTGGCCACGACCCTCATCGCCTTCGCGATCAAGATGACGATCGGCTGGCGGGTCTCCGAGGAGGCCGAGGTCGAGGGCATCGACAGCGACCAGCACGGCGAGTCGGCGTACGACCTGCACACTGGACTCGGCGGCGGGGGTTCGAGCTCCGCCACCTCCGTCCTGGCGAAGAGCACCGTCACCGAAGGAGTGAACGCATGAGGCTCGTGACCGCGGTGATCAAGCCGCACAAGTGGGAGGACGTCCGCGAGGCTCTCGAGACGTTCGGCGTCACCGGCATGACCGTCAGCGAGGTCAGCGGCTACGGCCGGCAGAAGGGCCACACCGAGGTCTATCGCGGGGCGGAGTACGACATCGCGCTGGTCCCCAAGATCCGCATCGAGATCGTCGTCGGCGACGACGACGCGGACGACGTGGTCGGGATCATCGTGAAGACCGCGCAGACCGGCCGGATCGGCGACGGCAAGGTCTGGGTCAGCCCGGTCGAGACAGTGGTGCGGGTCCGCACCGGCGACCGGGACGACGCCGCCCTGTGACCGATCCGCGGCCCGGCTCCTCACGCAGGAGCCGGGCCGCGGCTTGTCTGCGGGTCTACGGCATGATCGCAGTGAGGAGGTGGCGTCCTGACCACCGATGATCGCGCCCTGCGGACCGTCGATGCCGACGCGCTGTGCGCCAAGGCGTACGAGCAGAGCGGCGGGCCCGAGACGGGCGCCGCGCTGGTGGCCGTCGGCGGCTACGGGCGCGGCGAGCTGGCGCCGTACTCCGACCTCGACGTCGTGCTCGTGCACGACGCGGGCGTCGATGTCGGCGAGGTCGCGCGCCAGGTCTGGTACCCGCTCTGGGACTCCGGCACCAGGCTCGACCACTCGGTGCGGACGATGGACGAGATGGTCGACGCCGCGGACGCCGACCTGAAGGTCGCGCTGGGGGTGCTCGACCTGCGGCACCTGGCCGGTGACCCGGCCGTGACGCTGCGGCTGCGGACCACGATGCTCGCGCACTGGCGACGAGGGTCGCGCGAGCGGCTGCCGGCGCTGCGCGAGCTGGTGCGCACCCGGCACGAGCGGATCGGCGAGCTCGCCCACCTCTCGGTGCCCGACGTGAAGGAGGCCGAGGGCGGGCTGCGCGACGCCACCGTGCTCCAGGCGCTGGTCGCCACGTGGCTGGTGGACGTGCCGCACGTCGAGCTGGAGCGCAGCCGGGTCGCGCTGCTCGACGTGCGCGACGCGCTGCAGGATGCGGCGGGCCGGGGGACCGATCGGATCTCGCCGGAGCTGTGGTCGGACGTCGCGCACCGGCTCGACCTCGCCGACGCCCGCGCGGCGCAGGTGCACGTCCGCGAGATCGGGCGCCGGATCGCCCACCTCTCGCACCTCACGTGGCGACGGGTCGACGCCGTCCTGGCCGAGCCGGCCCGGATCCGGGGGCCCCGCCGTCCGCGGCTGGACCCCCTCGCGCCCGGTGTCGCGCTGTCGGCCGGCGAGGTGGTGCTCGACGCCCGCGCGAAGCCGGCCGACGACCCCCTGCTGCTGCTCCGGGCCGCCGCGGAGGCCGCCGAGCGCGACGTCGTGCTCGCGCCTGCGACCGCGTCCCGGCTGGCGCGCGAGTCGGCACCGCTGCCCGCGCCGTGGCCCGCGGAGGCCCGCCGGCTGCTGGTGCGGCTCCTGGCCTCCGGCCACGGCCTGCTCGCGGTCTGGGAGACGCTCGAGGAGACCGGTGCGCTGCCGGCGATCCTGCCCGAGTGGGAGCGGATCCGGCTGCTGCCGCACGCGTCGGCGATCCACCGGTTCACCGTCGACCGGCACGTCGTGGAGACCTGCGTCGAGGCGTCCGCGCTGATCCGCCAGGTCGCCCGACCCGACGTGCTCATGATCGCGGCGCTGCTGCACGACATCGGCAAGGGCAGCCTGACCGAGCACAGCGTCGCGGGGGAGCCGATCGCCCGCGAGATCGCCGAGCGGATGGGCTTCGCCGCGGACGCCGTGGATCTGGTGGCGCGGCTGGTGCGCTGGCACCTGCTGCTCGCCGAGACGGCGACGACGCGCGACCCCGACGACCCCGCGACCGTCGACCTGGTCGTCTCGCGGCTGGAGTCGGTCGAGACGCTGGACCTGCTGCTCACGCTCACCGAGGCCGACGCCCGCGCGACGGCACCCAAGGCATGGTCGTCCTGGCGGTCCGGGCTGGTCCGCGACCTCGCGCGCCGGGTGCGGGTGGCCCTCGACACCGGCGCCGCGGTCCCGCGCATCGCCACGGACGAGATCGAGGTCCCGAAGGCGGCGACCGCGGGCGGCGTCTCGTTCGGGGTCGAGCCCGCGCTCGACGGGTCCCGGGTCACGGTCGTCGCGCCCGACCGCCTCGGCCTGCTCGCCGACCTCGCCGCGACGTTCGCGCTCGCCCGGATCCCCGTGCGGGCGGCACGCGCCTGGGGACAGGAGCAGTACGCCGTGTCCGTCTGGGAGGTGGGGGAGGCCGGCCTCGACCCGGCCGTCCTGAAGCAGCGGTACGACGCGGTCGTCGACGGCCGCGCGGACGCCGCGAACCGGCTGCGTGCGACCGACGACGGTGGCCTCGACCCGGCCGTCGTCGTACGCCCGGAGGCGTCGGACGAGGCCACGGTCCTCGAGGTGCGCACCGCGGACCGGCCGGGGGTCGTCTACCTCGTGTGTGCCGCGCTGGCCGGCCTCGACGTCGCCGTGCGGTCCGCGCACGTGGACACGCTGGGCCCGCAGGCGGTGGACGTGTTCTACCTCCAGGAGCCCGGCGCGGGCGCGCTGGCGGACACGCGCGCGGCCGAGGCGGCGCACGCCGTACGCGCCGCGCTTTCGGGTGCTGCCACGCCCCTCGTCTAGGCTTGACGGACGCTCACGTACGACTGCCGAGGGACGCCCTTGTTCGCCACACTCTCCGACCGGCTCGCCGACACCTTCAAGAACCTCCGCGGGAAGGGTCGGCTCTCCGAGGCCGACATCGACGCCACCGCGCGCGAGATCCGGATCGCCCTGCTCGAGGCCGACGTCGCGCTGCCCGTGGTCAAGGAGTTCGTCGGCGCGATCAAGGAGCGGGCGCGGGGCGAGGAGGTCAGCCAGGCGCTGAACCCGGCCCAGCAGGTCGTCAAGATCGTCAACGAGGAGCTCGTCGCGATCCTCGGCGGCGAGACCCGGCGACTGCGCTACGCCAAGAGCGGCCCGACCGTCATCATGCTCGCCGGCCTCCAGGGCGCCGGCAAGACCACGCTGGCCGCGAAGCTCGCGCTCTGGCTCAAGGAGCAGGGCAAGAGCCCGCTGCTGGTCGCCGCCGACCTGCAGCGCCCCAACGCGGTCAACCAGCTCCAGGTCAACGGCGAGCGCGTCGGCGTCAAGGTCTTCGCGCCGGAGCCCGGCAACGGCGTCGGCGACCCGGTGCGGGTCTCGCGGGACGCCGTCGAGGAGGCCAAGCGGACCCTGCACGACGTCGTCATCGTCGACACCGCCGGCCGCCTCGGTGTGGACGCCGAGATGATGAAGCAGGCCGCCGACATCCGCGACGCGGTGCAGCCCGACGAGGTGCTGTTCGTCGTCGACGCGATGATCGGCCAGGACGCCGTGACGACCGCGCAGGCGTTCCTCGACGGCGTCGGGTACGACGGCGTCGTGCTCACCAAGCTCGACGGTGATGCCCGCGGTGGTGCCGCGCTCTCGATCGCCTCGATCACCGGCAAGCCGGTCATGTTCGCCTCCGCCGGCGAGAAGATGACCGACTTCGACCTCTTCCACCCCGACCGGATGGCGTCGCGGATCCTCGACATGGGCGACGTGATGACGCTCATCGAGCAGGCCGAGAAGGCCTTCGACGCCGAGCAGGCGGCGAAGGCGGCGGCGAAGCTCACCGGCCAGGGCGGCGACTTCACCCTCGACGACTTCCTCGAGCAGATGCAGCAGGTCCGCAAGCTCGGCTCGATGTCGAAGATCATGGGGATGCTGCCCGGGATGGGGCAGTTCCGCGAGCAGCTCGACAACTTCGACGAGCGCGAGATCGACCGGATCCAGGCGATCATCCAGTCGATGACGCCCGCCGAGCGGGCCAACCCGAAGGTCATCGACGGCTCCCGCCGCGCCCGCATCGCGAAGGGCTCCGGCCGGCAGGTCTCCGACGTCAACCAGCTCGTCGACCGCTTCTTCGAGGCGCGCAAGATGATGCAGTCGCTCGCCAAGGGTGGCGGGATCCCGGGGATGCCCGGCATGCCGGGGATGCCCGGCGCGGGCGGCAAGCGCGGGAAGGCCAAGCAGCCTGCCAAGAAGGGCAAGGGCGGCAAGCGCGTCTCCGGCAACCCCGCCAAGGCCGCCCAGCAGGCCGCCGCGCAGAAGGAGAAGGCCGCCGGCGCCGGCGCCAACCCGTTCGGCGCGCCCGCCGGCGAGGAGCCGATGGACTACGAGAAGGCCGCCGCCGCGCTCGACCTGCCGAAGGACTTCTCGAAGTACCTCAAGTGAGCGGACCCGGGCGAGTTTCACCGGGTACCCGGTGAATCTCGTGCTTCCCCGACGCAGTTGCACGACAGGAGCACGAGTTCCGTCCCGGCAGAGTGACAGGTGAGGCAGTCGTGACCCAGGTTCTCGTCGTCGACGCCGCGAACGTCGTCGGCAGCCGACCGGACGGCTGGTGGAAGGACCGGGCGGGCGCCGCCCGGCGCCTGCACGAGTCGCTGCTGGTCGCGGACACGGCGTACGACGAGATCGTGCTGGTGCTCGAGGGCCAGGCCAAGGGCGGAGTGAAGGCCGGCCGCGACGGGCACGTGCGCACCGTCCACGCCGCGGGGCAGGGCGACGACACGATCGTCGCCGAGGCGCAACGGGCCGCCGAGCGGGGCGACCGCGTGGTCGTCGTGACCGCCGACCGGTTCCTCCAGGCGCGGGTCGGGGGCGTGGGCGCCCAGTCGTTGAGCCCGACCTGGCTGCTCGACCAGCTCTGAGCCTGCGCCAGGAGTGGGCACCGGCGGCGTCGGAGCTCTAGGATTCAACCAGTTCAGGGTTTCACGCGTCTTGGAGGTGGGTTCGGCGCGTCGTTCCGACGCACCCGAAAGGCCCTCCCGTGTCACCCCTCGCCTCCTACCGGCGCCTCTTCGAGCTCGCCGGCCCGGCGTACGTCGCCGTCGCCTTCCTCGCCCGGCTCCCGCTCGCGATGAGCCAGCTCGGCACCCTGCTCCTCGTCTCCGACGCGACCGGCAGCTACGGGCTCGGCGGGCTCTCCGCCGGCGCGCTCGCGGTCGCCAACGCGATCGGCGCGCCGTTCGCCGGTGCGCTCGCCGACCGGCTGGGGCAGCGCCACGTGGTGCTCGTCCAGTCGCTGGCCGGCGGGGCCGCGCTCACGATGCTCGTCGCGCTGGTCCGCGCCGACGCCCCGGCCGTCGCGGTCGTGGCCGTCGCCGCCCTGGCCGGGTTCGCGATGCCCCAGGTCGGCCCGCTCGCGCGGGTCCGCTGGCGGCCGATCACCGCGCGCACCGGCACCGAGCAGCGCCGCCTCGTCGACGTGGCGTTCTCCTACGAGGGCGCGGCCGACGAGGCGTCGTTCGCCATCGGGCCGGCCCTGGTCGGCGTCGGGGTGGTCGCGGTCTCGCCGAGCGGGGCTCTGCTGCTCGCCGCGGTCATGCTCGCGGTCTTCGGCGCGGCGTTCGCGCTGCACCGTACGGCGCGGACCCAAGGTGACGGCGTCGCGCTGCCGACCGGCCGGTTGCTGACCCCGGTGCTGGTGGTGCTCGTCGGCGCCCAGTTGCTCATCGGCACGCTCTTCGGGGCGACCCAGACCGGCACCACGGTGCTCGCGACCGAGGCCGGGCAGCCCGGCGTCGCCGGCCTCGTGCACGCCACCCTCGGGCTCGGCAGCGCGCTCGCCGGGTTCGCGACCGCGTTCATCCCCGAGCGCATCGGTCCGGAGCGGCGCATCCTGGCCGCGGCCGGCGCCCTGCTCCTGCTCTCGCTGCCGCTGCTGCTCGTCGACGGGCTGCCGGCCCTGGTCGCGGTCGTCGCCGTGCTCGGCTGCGCCGTCGCACCGTTCATGATCGGCGTCTTCACGCTGGCCGAGCGCGTCGTCTCGCCGGCCCGGGTCGCCACCGCGATGACCGTGCTCGCCAGCGCCACCGGGCTCGGGTACGCCGTCGGCTCGACCGTCGCTGGCCGGCTGGCCGATGACCACGGGTACACCGCGGCGTTCGCGGTCACCGTCACCGCCATGGCGCTGGCCCTCGCGCTCGTCGCCAGCTCCCAGCGGAGGCTCCGGGCCGCGCTCGCACCGGTCCCGGAGTTCACGGTCGCCAGCTAGCTGCTGGCCGCGACCCGAGCGATCGCGAGCGACACCGCGCCGACGACCTCGGCCCGGTCGCCGAGCTCGCCGGGGACCACCTGCACGGCACCGGCGGCGTCGGGCTGCGCGTAGCGGTCGATGGCGGCGCGCACCCCGGCGGCCAGCGACGGCGACGTGCCGAGCGAGCCACCGAGCACCACTGCCTCCGGGTTCAGCCCGTTGCACAGGTCCGCGAGCGCGCGGCCGACGACCCGACCGGCGTCGTCGAGCACCCGCCGCACGCCGGCGTCGCCCGCCGTGTCGAGCGCGAGCACGCTGTCGACCGACAGCTCCTCGTCGTACGCCGGCTGCAGCAGGTCGAGCAACCGGGGTGCCGCGACGACGGTCTCGAGGCAGCCGCGGTTGCCGCACCGGCACACGTGACCGTCCTCGCCGACCTGCACGTGCCCGATCTCGCCGGCGATTCCGGTCGTGCCGCGGTGCAGTCGGCCGCCCATCACGATGCCGGCGCCGAGGCCGCTGGCGAGCTTCACGTAGATCACGTCGGTGGCGCCCCGCGCGGCGCCGCGTCCGAGCTCGGCGAGCGCCCCGAGGTTCGCGTCGTTGTCGGCGAACACCGGCACGTCGAGCCGGCGGTGGAGCTCGTCGGCGGGGGAGAGGTGCCGCCAGCCCGGCATGATCCCGGTGCGGATCCGCGCGGACCGCCGGTCGAGCGGCGCCGGCACGCACATGCCGACGCCGTGCAGGTCGGACCGCTGGACCCCGGCCGCGGCCAGCCCCTCCCGCACCATGCGCGCGGCCCGGTCGAGCGCGACGGCGCCATGGGTGTCGACGTCGAACGACGCGCTCTCCTCCGTCAGCACGGCGCCGGCGCGGTCGGCCACGGCCACCCGCACGTGGCCGTGCCCGATGTCGACGCCGGCCACCACGCCGTGCGGCGTGCTGAGCGCGACCAGGTGCGGCGGGCGGCCGCTCCCGCCCTTGTGCGGGCGGCCGCGGTCGGCCGTCTCGACGACGTGCCCGGTCCCGATCAGGTCGCTCACGAGGCTGGAGATCGTGGTGCGCGACAGCCCGGTGCCGCGGGCCAGGTCGGCCCGGCTCATCGGACCCTCGCTGGCGAGCAGGCCGGTGATCGCGCGCCGGTGGGCGTCTCGCAGCCGCTCGAGCGCCCCTGCGGTGACCATGCGACGAGGCTAGGCGGGTTCGTCCGGGAAGTGAACAAACGTGGCCCGGAAACGGGATCTTTCCGCATTGACCCGGAGGAAGGGCCTTCCTAGCGTGACCTGCGTCACCCCTTGAACTCGGCAAGGAGAACGCCCATGTCCCACCCGTTCCCACGCTCCACCCGGCGGCGCCGACCGGTGCTCGCCGCTCTCGCGGGCGGCGCCATCGCCGCCGCACTGCTCCAGCCCGCCGGCCCCGCCATCGGCGCCGACACGCTGCCGTACCAGGACGCCAGGCTGCGGACCTCCGAGCGCGTCGACGACCTGCTCGGCCGGATGACGCTCGAGGAGAAGATCGGCCAGATGGCGCAGGCCGAGCGTGCCGACGTCGACGCCGACCCGTCCCTGATCACCGACAACTTCCTCGGCAGCGTGCTGTCCGGCGGCGGCTCGGTGCCGGCCACCAACTCGCCCGAGGCCTGGGCCGACACGGTCGACCGCTTCCAGGAGGCGGCCCTCGACACCCGCCTCGGCATCCCGCTCATCTACGGGGTCGACTCCGTGCACGGCCACGGCAACCTGCTCGGCGCCACGGTCTTCCCGCACAACATCGGCCTCGGCGCCACCCGCGACTCGAAGCTGGTCGAGAGGATCGGCCACGTCACCGCGGAGGAGACCCGCGCATCCGGACCGCAGTGGGCCTTCGCGCCGTGCATCTGCGTCGCTCGCGACGACCGCTGGGGCCGGACCTACGAGAGCTTCGGCGAGGACCCCGACCTCGTGGCGAAGCTCGGCGGCGCGGCGATCGACGGCCTCCAGGGCCGGCGCGGCCAGCTCGACGACGCTGACCGGGTCCTCGCGAGCGCCAAGCACTTCGCGGGCGACGGCCTCACGTCGTACGACGAGACCCGGGCCAGCGACGAGGTCTCCCCGTTCACCGCGTACCCGATCGACCAGGGGATCACCGAGGTCACCCGCGCCGAGTTCGACGAGCTCGCGCTCTCGCCGTACGTCCCCGCGATCCGGAAGCACCGCGTCGGGTCCGTCATGCCGTCCTTCTCCAGCGTCGACTGGGCCGACGACGGTCTCGGCAACCCGGTCAAGATGCACGCGAGCGAGGAGCTGATCACCGGCTGGCTCAAGGAGCAGCAGCGCTTCCAGGGCTTCGTGATCTCCGACTGGCGCGCGATCCGGCAGCTGCCCGGCGACTACCGCGAGCAGGTCAGGACGTCGGTGCTCGCCGGCGTCGACATGTTCATGGAGCCGATCCAGGCGCCCAACAACCCGACCGGCTGGGACGAGTTCATCCCGACCCTGACCTCGCTCGTGAACGACGGCGAGGTGCCGATGAGCCGCATCGACGACGCCGTCGCGCGGATCCTGAAGGCCAAGTTCGACCTCGGCCTCTTCGAGGACCCGTTCACCGACCGGCGCAACATCGACGACGTCGGCAGCCGTGAGCACCGCGCGGTCGCGCGGGAGGCCGTCGCGAAGAGCCAGGTGCTGCTGCGCAACCAGCACCACGCGTTGCCGCTCGACAAGCGCGACGACGTCTACGTCGCCGGCTCCAACGCCGACAACATCGGCAACCAGGCCGGCGGCTGGACGATCACCTGGCAGGGTGGCTCGGCCAACGTCATCCCCGGCGACACCATCCTCGACGGCATCGAGGACGCGAGCCGCGGCGACGTCGTCTTCAGCGAGGACGCCAGCGCACCGGTCCCGGCCGGCGCCGAGGGCATCGTGGTCGTCGGCGAGACGCCGTACGCCGAGGGCTTCGGCGACGTCCGTGGCCCCGAGTGGGCCTGGGACGCCGCCGACGGTGGCACGCCTCGCCAGCAGCAGACGATGATGCTCAGCGACGCCGACCGCGACGCGGTCGAGACCGTCTGTGCCGCCGCATCGTCGTGCACCGTGCTGGTCGTGTCCGGCCGGCCACTGGAGATCCCGGCGGACCTGCTCGCCCGGACCGATGCGCTGGTCGCCTCGTGGCTGCCGGGCAGCGAGGGTGACGGCGTGGCCGACGTGCTCTTCGGCAAGCAGCCCTTCACGGGCAAGCTGCCGGTGACCTGGCCGCGCAGTGTCGACCAGGAGCCGATCAACGTCGGCGACGCCGACTACGACCCGCTGTTCCGCTACGGCTGGGGCCTGTCCACGCGCCGGCGGTGACGGCGTGACGACGGTGTCGGCGGCATCGCTGATGACAGCGGTGCTGCCGACACCCTCGCGTGCTACTTCTTCTTGACGGGCGTGCAGGTGAAGTCGGACAGGACCAGCTTGCCCGGCAAGCTGCCGGTCGAGGCGCTGACGAGCGTGCCGCGCGACTCCACGCGGAAGTGCTGCGTGGATCCTGTGTTCTTGTACGCGTCGACCGTCCAGAAGGTGCCGTCGCTGAACGTCGCGGTCAGTGTGCCGGACGGTGCGCCACCGGTCTGGTTGTTGACGAAGTGCCAGCTGCCCATTGCGGTACCGCAGGACTGGCCGCTGCCGTTGCTCAGCTCGGCGGCGACCGCAGGCGAGCTGATGCTGGTCAGGGCGATGGCTGCAGCAGCCGCCCATAGCTTCTTGCTCATCGAGTCCTCCAAATCCCCCGCGCCCGAGTGGCACGCGGTGGTGAACCGCGCGGCGCCCGCCCTGAGGAAGGTGCACCCCCGAGCGTCCCGCCGGCTGAGCGGCTCGAATACCCGCGCCGGGAGATTTCGCCAATACCGGGGAGTGGGATCACTCGGGCTGCGGGCCGACGGCCGTCACCTTCGCCAGCCGGTTGCCCTGCGCGTCGGTCGACAGGTCGAAGTCCACCCACGTCGTGTTGTTGTCGGTGGACGCCTCCTCGAAGACGCCCTCCTCGTCGGCGACGGCCGTGATCCGGTAGGGGCCATCGTCGAGGTCGGAGACGTCGATGCTCTGGCCCGGGAGGTCCCAGTTGTAGACGTCGCCCCAGCCGCGGGAGAGGCCCATCACGAGCAGGGCAGAGTCCGACCGGCCGCACCCCTCGCGGTCGTAGACCGCGTCCTCCGGTCCGTAGTCGAGGTCCTGCTTCTCGAAGTCGTAGATGCAGAAGCCCACCTTGTGGTCGGTGCGTCCGCGTCCGGAGGCGGGCCGGCCCTGGGCGTCGTGGCGGACCAGGTGGTACTCCACGACTCGCTCCAGGTGCCAGTGCTCGTGACCGTCGCCTCCCCAGATCGGCTCGGCCGGGATCACGACATGGTCGGCCCCGCCGCCGTCGTGCTCGATGTCCTGCCGCACGGTCCACGGGCCGTTCGCGAGCCGCTCGGCCGTCGCGTGGAAGTCGCCCTCGCCCACGTTGACGAGGGTCGAGGAGAACTCGACGGTCCATGTGGTGCCGTCGAGCTTGGTGTGGATGTCCGCGGGCGGCACCGGCATGAAGTCGGGCAGCACGGGCTCGCCCACGGGCTTCTCGGACCAGCGCGCGGACGCGTCGTCGCTGCAGCCGGCCAGGGCGGCCGCGACGCAGGCCGTCATCGCAACGGCAGCCGCTCGAAACGCGCGCACACAAGGATGGTGACAGGAGACGGCGGTCTGTGAATGCGTTTCGCCAGGACCGACCAGGACCGACTAGGACCGACAGGTGGCTCGCCCCGGCAGGCCGGTACCGTGCCCGACATGACGGCGCTCCGCTTCCACGGCCCGGTCCTCCCCGGGGGCGAGGTCCGCGACCTGTACGTCGTCGGGGGCACCGTGACCTACGAGCCGGTCGCCGGGGCCGAGCGCGCGGTCGACGGCTGGATCGTCCCGGGCCTCGTCGACGCCCACTGCCACATCGGGCTGGGCGAGGACGGCGCGATCAGCGACGAGGAGACCGAGCAGCAGGCCATCGAGGACCGCGACGGCGGCACCCTGCTGATCCGCGACTGCGGCTCGCCGTCCGACACGCGCTGGGTGCAGGAGCGCGAGGACCTGCCCCGGCTGATCCGCGCAGGCCGCCACATCGCTCGCACGAAGCGCTACCTGCGCAACTACGCCCTCGAGGTCGAGCCGGCCGACCTCGCGACGTCGGTCGCCCGGGAGGCGCAGGACGGCGACGGCTGGGTGAAGCTCGTCGGGGACTGGATCTCCCGGGAGGACGGCGACCTGACGCCGTCGTTCCCGGTCGAGGACTTCGCCGCCGCCATCCGGGTGGCGCACGACCACGGCGCGAAGGTCACCGCCCACTGCTTCGGCCGCGACGTGCTCAGCGGGCTGCTCGAGGCGGGCATCGACTGCATCGAGCACGGCAACGGCCTCGACGAGGGCCACCTCGCGCTGATGGCCGAGCGCGGGGTCGCGCTGGTGCCGACCGTGATGCAGACCGAGAAGTTCCCCGAGTACGCCTGGGCCGCGCGCGGCCGGTTCCCGGACTACTCGCGCACGATGACCGACCTCTTCGTCCGCCGACGCGAGGTGCTGATGGCGGCGTACGACGCGGGCGTGCCGCTCTACGCGGGCACCGACCACGGCGGCTTCGCCCGGCACGGCAACCTCGCCGGCGAGGTGATCGGCCTGGCCGCGATGGGGCTGCCGCGCGAGTACGCCCTCGGGGCCGCGTCGTGGCGGGCGCGCGAGTGGCTCGGCTGGAACGCCGACCTCGCCGAGGGTGCCCCGGCCGACTTCGTCGTCTACGACGCCGACCCGCTGGCCGACCTGTCGGTGCTGCTGCGTCCCGCGTGCATCGTGCTGCGCGGCCGCGTGGTCTGAGAGCCCTATGTCAAGCAGCCTCCTGAGTGAGGGTGCTGAGCCGGCCGTGTAGGTCGGGGTTGTAGGGCACCTGGTCGT
>NZ_JBHTDF010000005.1:0-49891 GCF_042666375.1 Nocardioides sp. GCM10030259
CCGCAGCCCGCGCGCCGTCGTCGGGTGCGGGGGTCTCGACGACGCTCGCTGGCGCTCGCTGCTCGACCAACGGCGAGCCCCGGTGGTCGAGCCTGTCGAGACCCCCGCAGCCCGCGCGCCGTCGTCGGGTGCGGGGGTCTCGACAACGCTCGCTGGCGCTCGCTGCTCGACCGTCGGTCGTGGCGCTGTGCCAGCCTGAGGGCATGTCCCGGCTCCTGGTGGTCCACCACTCCCCCACACCGACCGTGCGGGCGCTGACCGACGCGGTGCTGGCGGGGGCGCACGACGACGAGATCGAGGGCGTCGAGGTGGTGGTCCGGGAGGCGCTGGAGGCGCGGGCCGACGACGTGCTGGGCGCCGACGGCTACCTGCTCGGCACGACCGCCAACTTCGGCTACATGAGCGGGGCGCTCAAGCACTTCTTCGACACGATCTTCCTCGAGGCCGGCGGCGCGCTCTCCGACGACGGGTCGGCGGCGAGCACGGGCGGGGGCAAGAAGCCGTACGGGCTCTGGGTGCACGGCCGGTACGACGTCACCGGCGCCGTCCGGTCGGTGCAGTCGATCGTGGGCGCGCTGCCGTGGGTGCAGGCGGCGGAGGTGC
Source organism: Nocardioides sp. GCM10030259 (assembly GCF_042666375.1). Lineage (NCBI taxonomy): Bacteria > Bacillati > Actinomycetota > Actinomycetes > Propionibacteriales > Nocardioidaceae > Nocardioides > Nocardioides sp. GCM10030259. The sequence continues at coordinate 604 of NZ_JBHTDF010000005.1, forward strand.
TCGAGGTCGTCGGCGACGTGCAGGACGAGCACCGCGATGCGGCGTACGAGCTCGGCGGGACACTGGCCGCGCTGCTGACCTGAGCGGCAGGGGTACGATCACGCGGACGCCGCCGACGCAGGGAGGAGAACGCGTGCGACTCGTCGTGCTCGGTCTCGTGGCTGCGCTGTCTCTCTCGGCCTGTGGCACGAGCGACTCCGAGCCGGCCGACATGGCGGCTCCCGAGCTGGGTCTGTGCCGCGTGCTCACCCCCGACGACGTCGCCCAGCCGTCCGACGACACCGACGACGTGCCGTGCACCGACGCGCACACGGCCGAGACCTACGCGGTCGGCGACCTGCCGGGCGACTTCGAGGACGCCGACTACGACGACTCGGAGGTCGGCGCGTGGGCGTACGAGAAGTGCTCCGACGCGTTCCGGGAGTTCCTCGGCGCCGACGAGAGCATGGTGATGCGCACGGTCGCCAGCTGGGCGTGGTTCCGCCCGTCGGAGGACGCCTGGGACGAGGGCGCCCGCTGGTACCGCTGCGACGTCGTCGGCGGCGGCGAGCAGAGCAAGGAGTACGTCGACCTGCCGACCACCGCCCGCGGCCTGCTCCTCGGCCGGCCGAAGGACGCGTGGATGGTCTGCGCCGACGGCGAGACGGTCGCCGGGTCGGTCAAGGTGCCCTGCACCAAGCCGCACTCGTGGCGCGCCGTCACGACGATCTCGCTGGGTGACGCCAAGGACGACTACCCGGGCGACCGGCTGGCCGAGGTGACCACCCGCGACTTCTGCTCGAAGTCGGTGGGCGCCTGGCTGAACTACCCCGTGGACTACGAGTTCGGCTACACGTGGTTCCACGAGGCCGAGTGGGAGGCCGGCAACCGCCGATCGGTGTGCTGGGCCAAGACGGCCGAGTGAGGGTCGCGGCCGCCGTCGTGCTGGCGTGCACCCTGCTGCTCGGTGGGTGCACCGGGAGCGACGAGCCCGCCGATCCGCCCGGCTCGCCCGCGGAGACCACCGAGCCCGCTCCGCCGCCTCCCCCGCCGAAGCGCGACAAGTGCTACCGGCTCGGCTACGACGAGGCCGTCGCGACGAGCAACGACTCGGACCCGGTGCCGTGCCGGCGCCGCCACACCGCGCGGACGATCGCGGTTGGCGACGGCCGCCGGGCGGAGGAGCAGTGCCCGAAGCGGTTCGCGTCGCACGTCGGCGGCACGACGGAGGACCGGCGGCTCAGCATGCTCCGGCCGGTGTGGTTCACGCCGACCGAGGAGGAGGCCGACGCTGGCGCGTCGTGGTGGCGCTGCGACGCCATCGCACTCGCCGGCAGCGAGCGGCTCGTCGACCTGGAGGGCGACCTCCGCGGCGTGCTCGGGAGGCCGGAAGGCCGGGACCGCTACGGCATGTGCGGCACCGCCGAGCCCGGTACGCCGCGCTTCGAGCGCGTCATCTGCTCGGCGCGGCACTCCTGGCGCGCGGTCGACACGGTCGTCTTCGAGCAGGAGAGCTACCCCGGGCTCGAGAAGGTCCGCAACGCCGGCGACGGGCCGTGCCGCGACGCCGGCGCCGAGGCCGCGGGTGGGGCGCTCGACTACCAGTGGGGCTACGAGTGGCCGACGAAGGAGCAGTGGCGCGCCGGCCAGCACTACGGCATCTGCTGGGCGCCCGCCAGCTGAGCGGCCATCAGCTCGACCAGCTTCTGCAGTCCCTTGAACGGCCGCACCATCACGGTGAAGTCGGTCAGCCGCCCATCCGGGCCCCACGTCAGCATGTCGACGCCGTGCACGGTGAGCCCGTCGAGCTCCGCCGTGAACTCCAGCACGGCCGAGTCCTCGGCGTACCACTCCCGCACGTAGGTGAGCGTCGGGCCGAGCACGACGATGGCGGCGGAGAGGTACGCCGTGGTCAGCGCCTTGCCCTCCTGCGGGCTGTGCACGGCCGGGGAGCGGAAGACGACGTCGTCCGCGAGCAGCCCGGAGAGACCGGCCGGGTCGCGGGCCTCCGCGATACCGTGCCAGGCGGCGACGGCTGCGGGGCGGTCGGTCATCAGAAGCCCAGCTTCCGGAGCTGGCGCGGGTCGCGCTGCCAGTCCTTGGCCACCTTGACGTGCAGGTCGAGGTAGACGGGCGTGCCGAGCAGGGCCTCGATCTGGCCGCGGGACTTCGTGCCGATCGTGCGCAGCCGCGATCCCTTCGGACCGATGATGATGCCCTTCTGGGAGTCGCGCTCGACGTAGACGTTCGCGTGGATGTCGACGAGCGGCTTGTCCTCCGGGCGGTCCTCGCGCAGCCGCATCTCCTCGACGACGACCGCGACCGAGTGCGGGAGCTCGTCGCGGAGGCCGTCGAGCGCGGCCTCGCGGATCAGCTCGGCCGCGAGGATCTCCTCGGGAGCGTCGGTGAGGTCGCCGTCGGGGTAGAGCTGCGGCCCCTCGGGGAGCAGCCCGACGAGGAGGTCCTGGAGCAGGGTGATCTGGTCGCCCGCCTTGGCCGACACCGGCACGATCTCGGCCCACTCGACGCCGATCTCGGCGCCGAGCGCCTGGATGTCGAGGAGGTGCTGGCCGATCTGATCGGCCGACGCGAGGTCGGTCTTGGTGGCGACGGCGACCTTGGTGGTGCGCTTGATCTTGGCCATCTCGGTGGCGATGAACCGGTCGCCCGGCCCGATCTTCTCGTTGGCCGGGAAGCAGACGGCGACCACGTCGACCTCGGCGAGCGTCGTCGTCACGAGGTCGTTGAGCCGCTCGCCGAGCAGCGTGCGCGGCCGGTGCAGCCCCGGTGTGTCGACCAGGATCAGCTGGGCGTCGTCGCGGTGCACGATGCCGCGGACGACGGTGCGCGTGGTCTGCGGCTTGTCGGAGGTGATCACGACCTTCTGGCCGACCAGCGCGTTGGTCAGCGTCGACTTGCCGGCGTTGGGCCGGCCCACGAAGGAGACGAAGCCGCTCCGGTGTTCGCTCATGATCCATCCCTCGCCTCGTCGTACTCGGCCCAGATCTGCTCGTCGCTCTTGCCCGCCGCCTTGCCGGCCCGCCAGATCGGACCGGGATCGACCGCGCGCGGCTGACGCTGGGCGACGCCCCGCCAGTAGCCCATCACGTCGTACGCCGTGCTCGGCAGCCTGCGCTCGCGCATCAGGTGCTTGCGGATCGCCCGCATCTGCGCCGACTCCCCCGCCATCCAGAAGTAGCCCTCGCCGGCCGGCCAGTCGATGCCCTCGACGACGTCGACGAGCCGGCTCTGGCCGGCGCCGGGCGGCTCCAGCCAGGTGACCTCGGCCCGGTCCGGGAGGTACCCGGCCAGGTCGTCGGGGACCTCCGCCCAGATCCGGGTGGGCAGGTCGACGGTCTCGGCGATCCGCGCCATCGCGGGCATCGCGGTGAGGTCACCGACGAGCAGCACCCACGCGGCGCCGTCGGGCAGCGCGAAGGACCCCTTCGGCGCGGTGATCGTCACCGTCTCCCCCACGACGTCCCGGGCGGCCCACTCGGTCACCAGGCCGACCTCGTGCACGACGACGTCGATCACCATCTCGGCGCCGTCCCACGACCGCACCGTGTAGTAGCGGCTCTGGAACTGCCCCGGCACGACCAGGCCGACCCACTCGTCCGGGATGCCCGTGCTCTCGAAGCCCGCGAGCCCCGGGCCGCCGAGCGTCAGCCGCACCAGGTGGTCCGAGAGCCGCTCACGGCGCAGCACCTGCGCGTCGTACGTCTCGGCCCTCGTGCTCACGCGCCCACGCTACCGGTGGTGGTTTCGAGGCTCAGGCGCCAGGGCGCCTTCGCACCTCGACCACCGTGGACGGTTGTCAGAAGGAGTGGCGGAGGGGGTAGCCGCTCGTCCCGTTGGCGTCGGTCTTCGTGGCGAGCACGTGGTGGAGCTGGATCTCGTTGCGCTCGAACGCCAGCCGCGAGCCCGCCATGTAGAGGCCCCACACCCGGGCGGTGCCCTCGCCGACCTCGGCGACGCAGGCGTCCCAGTTCTCCTGGAGGTTGTGGCACCAGCCGGCGAGCGTCTTGGCGTAGTGGACGCGGATGTTCTCGTGGTGCTGCACCTCGAGGCCGACGTCCTCGACGGCCTGGACGATCGTGCCCGACCCGGCGAGCTCGCCGTCGGGGAAGACGTAGCGGTCGATGAACGCTCCCGCGCTCGCCTTGCCCCGGTTGTCGTTGCGGGTGATGCAGTGGTTGAGCAGCCGGCCCTGCGGCTTGAGGCGGTCGCGGATCCACGAGAAGTACGCCGGATAGTTCTTCAGCCCGATGTGCTCGGTGAGGCCGATGGACGAGACGGCGTCGAAGTCGGACTCCTCGACGTGGCGGTAGTCCAGGTGGCGCACCTCGGCGAGGTCGTCGAGCCCCTCCTCCTTGATGCGGTGCTGGGCCCAGGACGCCTGCTCGCGGGAGAGCGTGACACCGAGGACCCGGACGCCGTACTCCCGGGCGGCGTGGCGCACCATGCCACCCCATCCGCAGCCGATGTCGAGCAGTCGCTGGCCGCGCCGGAGGTCGAGCTTGCGGGCGACCAGGTCGTACTTCGTCTGCTGCGCCTCCTCCAGCGTCGAGTCGTCGGACTCGTAGATCGCGCAGGTGTAGGTCATCGACGGCCCGAGGACGTGCTCGTAGAAGGTGTTCGAGACGTCGTAGTGGTGGTGGATCGACTCGGCGTCGCGGTGCTCGGAGTGGCGCAGGCCGTCGAGCACGCGACGCCAGCGGGGCGTGCTCTCCTGCGGCGGAGCGGCGGGCGGCTTCAGGTTCGACAGGCCGACCGCCTGCACCAGCGCCGGCAGCTCGCCGGGCGCCGGCCGGCGCAGCTTGAGGCCCTTCTGGAGCAGCCGCATCGCTTCGTACGGGTCACCCGGGTGCACGCCGACGATCTCGAGGTCGCCGCTGACGTAGGCGCGCGCGAGGCCGAGGTCACCGGGCGCGGTGACGAGGTACGCGAGCCCGCGCTCGTTGTGGAGCTTGAACTGGAACGGCGCGTCCTCCGGCCCGGTCGCGCTGCCGTCGTACGCCGTGAAGCGCAGTGGCAGCGGCTCCTTCAGCAAGGAGTCGAAGGCCTGGGCGATCGTCATGGTTGTCAACGTCTCTTCACCGCCTTGTCGTAGAGGGAGGTCAGCCGGTCCAGGGGGTCGTAGCGACGCTTCACGGAGGCGAGGTTCGCGCCGTCGTACAGCTCGTCGAAGGTCTCGCGGTCGTAGAACGCCTCGCTGTAGAGCGACTTGTGGCCGCCGAGCTCGTGCACCTTCGCCTCGATCGCGCGGTTGCGGGGTGCGTCCACGGCCTCCGGGCCGACGTGGACGGTGCCCCAGAAGCCGACGTTGACGTAGAGCCGGTTGGGCTCGAGCGGGTACGTCGGCCAGTTGCGGCCGGCGCTGCAGGGACACAGCCAGACGGGCCGCATCCCGATCTCCGCGTCGAACCACGCGAGGAACTCCGCGAGCCGCTCGACCGGGACCTCGACGTCCTGGATGACCCGCTCGCGCAGCGGGCGGCCGGCCCGACGGTCGAGCCGGTCGGCGATCGAGTAGCGGCGGTCGAGGCCGAGCAGGCGCATGTAGACGTCGGAGCGCCGCCACCGCCGCGGCCACACCCGGCGGACCTTGGGGTGCTGGGCGCCGAAGGCCCGGGAGCACCAGAACCAGTCGGTGTCCCAGCGCCACAGGTAGTCGTACGTCGTGAGCAGGTCGGTCTCGCGCTGCTGGAGCGACCGGTAGAAGACGTCCTGGCCGGTGTAGTCGCTCGTCGAGCCACCGCGCTCCTGCCAGGTGGCGAGCGTGAGGTAGTACTCCCCCGGCCCGAACGCGACGCCGTCGACCGCGTCGACGCGCACGCCGTCGTACGACGCGGTCTCGGCGACCTCGCGGATCGACTTCGCCAGCAGGTCGGCGTCGTCGAACCGGACGTGCCGCAGCGCGACCCGGTCCGGCACCCGCTCCAGCTTGATCCGCAGGCGGGTGGCGTAGCCGAGCGAGCCGTAGGAGTTGGGGAACGTGTCGAACAGGTCGCTGTTGTCACCGGTGGGCCGGCACGTGACGACCTCGCCGGCTCCCGTGAAGACGTCCATCTCGAGCACCGACTCGTGCGGCAGTCCGTTGCGGAAGCTGGTCGACTCGATGCCCAGGCCGGTGACGGCGCCACCGAGCGTGATCGTGCGCAGCTGCGGCACGACGTACGGGATCAGGCCGTGCGGCAGCGTCGCGTCGACGAGGTCCTCGTAGGTGCACATGCCCTGCACGTCGGCGGTCTGCGCGGCGACGTCGATCGCGATGACGCCATCGAGCTCGGACACGTCGAGCCCGGGTGTCGAGACCGCGGCACGAGGCCGGAAGAGGTTGGTGGTCTTCTTCGCCAGCCGCACCGGCGCGCCCTTCGGGATCGCGGCGTACGACGACCGCAACCGCTCCACCGCTCCCTCGTGTGCTCCCCAGCCCCGCAGACCCACAAGAGGAGAACCTACTCCTGCTGGGTGGTCCGTCGTCCAGACAGATCCCGGCTAGACGGTGAGGGTCGCCGCGATTTTGCCCTTCGGGTCGCCCCGGTGGACGAGGACGCCGGGGCCCGCGAACTCGCGGACCACGTCGAGGTCAGCCGGCACGATGCCGTCGGCGGCAGAGAGGACCACGGCCGCCTCGAGGCCGCGGGAGCCGGACGCGACGGCCATCGCGACGCAGACGCCGAGGGCCGAGACCTGGAGCGAGGGCAGGTCGACGGTGGCGGCGGCGTAGGTGCGGCCGTCGCTGTCGCGGACCGCCGCGCCCTCGGCCGCGCCGGTGCGCGCGCGGGTGGCGCGGGCCAGCGTCACCAGCTTGCGGTCCTCGGTGCTGAGGTCAGTCATCGCTGTCCCGCTCCTCCTCGTCCTCGCCCGCGACGCGCGAGATCAGCACGGTGCCGATCCGGTTGCGGCGGCCGGTGACCGCCTCGGCCTCGAAACGCAGGCCGTGGGCCTCGACCGACGAGCCGGGGATCGGCACCCGGCCCAGGTGCTTGGCCAGCAGGCCGCCGACGCTGTCGACGTCCTCCTCCTCGACGTCGAAGCCGAAGAGCTCGTCGAGGTCGTCGATCGGGTAGCGCGACGACACCCGCATCGAGCCGTTGTCGAGCGTCTCGACGTCGATCTCCTCGGCGTCGTACTCGTCGGTGATCTCGCCGACGATCTCCTCGAGGATGTCCTCGATCGTGACGAGTCCGGCGGTGCCGCCGTACTCGTCGACGACGACCGCGATGTGCTGGCGCATCGCCTGCATCTGGGAGAGCAGTGCGTCGACCGGCTTGGAGTCGGGCACGAAGTGGGCCGGGCGCATCACCTCGTCGATGCGCTGCGTGAACTCGACGTCGGGCGCCTCGAAGTCGCGGCGGACGATGTCCTTGAGGTAGGCGATGCCCACGACGTCGTCGAGGTTCTCGCCGATCACCGGGAGCCGCGAGAAGCCGCTGCGGAGGAAGAGCGAGAGCGTCTGGCGGAGGTTCTTGTGGCGCTCGATGTAGACGACGTCGGTGCGCGGCACCATCACCTCGCGGGCGATGGTGTCACCGAGCTCGAGGACGTCGTGGATCATCTTGCGCTCGCCGGACTCGATCAGCGACGACGCCTCGGCGAGGTCGACGAGCTCACGCAGCTCGGTCTCCGTCGAGAACGGGCCCTCGCGGAAGCCCTTGCCCGGCGTCAGCGCGTTGCCGACGAGGATCAGCAGCCGCGGCAGCGGTCCGAGCACCGCGGTGACGAAGGTCAGGGGCGTCGCCGAGATGAGCGCGACGCGCTCGGCGTGCTGGCGGCCGACGGTGCGCGGCGCGACGCCGATCGCGACGAACGAGACCACCAGCATCACGGCGATCGTGGTGAGCACCGCCGGCCACCACGCCCCCTCGAACGCGTCGTCGACGGTCATCGCGACCAGGACGATCGCGGCGATCTCGCACAGCAGCCGGAGCAGCAGCGCGGTGTTGAGGTAGCGCGGCGGGTCCTCGAGCAGGGCGACAAGCCGCTTGGCGCCGGGGCGGCCGTCGGCGAGCAGCTCCTCGGCGCGGGCGCGGGAGAACGATGCGAGCGCCGCGTCGGCAGCCGAGAAGAGCCCCGCGAAGGTCACGAGCGCAGCGGCTACCACCAGCAGCCAGATGTCGGTACCGGTCATCGTGTCAGCGGTCGGCGCGCCAGGCGGCGAGGAGCTCGTCCTGGAGTCCGAACATCTCCTTGTGCTCCTCCGGCTCGGCGTGGTCGTAGCCCAGCAGGTGCAGGATGCCGTGCACCGTCAGCAGCTCGATCTCCGCCTCGGTGCCGTGGCCCGCGGTCTCGCCCTGGCGGGCGGCGACGTCGGGGCACAGCACCAGGTCGCCGAGCACGCCCTCCTCGGGCTCCTCGTTGACCAGGCCGGGCCGCAGCTCGTCCATGGGGAAGGCCAGCACGTCGGTCGGTCCCTGCTTCTCCATCCACTGCTCGTTGAGCTCGGCGATGGTCGGCTCGTCGACGGCCTTGATGCACAGCTCGGCCTGCGGGTGCACGCGCATCCGGTCCATGACGAAGCGGCCGAGCTCCGCCAGCCGCTTCACGTCGAGCTCGCGGCCCGACTCGTTGAGGATCTCGATGCTCATGGCGTCGTGCGCGGGCCGGCCTGGCGCAGCGTCGAGCGCGCGTCGTGGTCGTCGTACGCCGCGACGATGCGGCCGACCAGCTTGTGGCGGACCACGTCGTGGCTGGTGAGCACGTTGAACGAGATGTCCTCGACCTCGTCGAGGATGTCCTGCACCACGCGCAGCCCGGACTTCTGCCCGGACGGCAGGTCGGTCTGGGTGATGTCGCCGGTGACCACGATCTTCGAGCCGAAGCCGAGGCGGGTCAGGAACATCTTCATCTGCTCGGGCGTGGTGTTCTGCGCCTCGTCGAGGATGATGAACGAGTCGTTGAGCGACCGCCCGCGCAGGAACGCCAGCGGGGCGACCTCGATCGTGCCCGCCGCGAGGAGCTTCGGGATGGTCTCCGGGTCGATCATGTCGTGCAGCGCGTCGTACAGCGGGCGCAGGTAGGGGTCGATCTTCTCGGTGAGGGTGCCCGGGAGGAAGCCGAGCTTCTCGCCCGCCTCGACCGCCGGGCGGCTGAGGATGATCCGGTTGACCTGCTTGGACTGCAGGGCCTGCACGGCCTTCGCGACCGCGAGGTAGGTCTTGCCGGTGCCGGCGGGGCCGATGCCGAACGTGATCGTGTGCTTGTCGATCGAGTCGACGTAGCGCTTCTGGTTCAGCGTCTTGGGCCGGATCGAACGGCCCCGGTTGCTGAGGATGTTCAGGCTCAGCACGTCGGCGGGGCGCTCGGTGGTCTCGGCGCGCAGCATCCCGAGCACCCGCTCCACGGTCTCCGTCGTGACGCCCTGGCCGGTGCGGATGATCGCCACCAGCTCCTCGAGGAGCCGCTCGGCGAGGGCCACCTCGCCGGGCTCGCCATCGAACGTGATGCGGTTGCCGCGGACGTGGACCTCTGCGTCGAAGGAGCGCTCGATCAGGTCGAGGTGCTCGTCACCGGGCCCGAGCAGGCTGACCATGTTGATGCTGTTGGGGACCACGACGGTGTGCCTCGTGGTGTGCCTGGACGGTTGCGAGTCAGTCATGAGGCCCGGACGGGCTGCCTTTCAGTCGGTGGATCGTGCCACTCCATGCTACGGGAGCGGCCTCGCGCGGCCCAGCGACTTAGGGCCCGCCGACGGCGTACCGTTGGCGCATGAGGGAGGGTGACGTCGAGGATCCCTGGGCCGACGACCACGATCCGGATGACCCGGACGCGCCGCCGTACTGGTACGCCGGCCAGCACCTCCCGCCCGACGCCCGCGCGATGGGCCTCACCCACCACGTGCCGGAGGGCGCGATCCTCGACTTCGCGGGCCGGCTCGACGCCACCAGGCCCGGCCACCGGATCGCCGCCTGGGTGCTGCTGGTGATCTTCGGGCTGCCGGTCGTCTTCGCCGCCCTGCGCGTGCTCTACGTGTTCTGAGCCTGCTACGGCGCGCGCTCGCCGTCGAACGCGACCTGGAGGGTGCCCAGGCACATCTCGTCGGTGCTGCCCTCGGCCCAGATGATGTAGCGGTCGGGCTGTCCCTCGAAGGCCGGGAGCCGGTCGCGCAGCCACTGCTGGTGGGTGCAGGTGACGTCGATGGTGTCGTACTGGTCGAGGTGCAGCGGCTCCTTCAGCGGCACCGTGCCCTGGTTGTCGAAGTCCCAGATCGGGATGTCCAGGATGGTCCGCGCCTCGGGCTTGTCCGCGTTGACCTCGATCCTGATCTTGCGGCCGAGCAGGTGCATGTGGCCGGAGACGCCGAGGATCGTCATCCCCTGCGGCGCGTAGCGCCGGCACTTCGTCGTGTTCGACGGCTTGGGCTCGCTGCCGCACAGGAAGTGCAGCGCGTTGTTGGTGCTGGCCGCGTGGCCGAACCTCGCGGCGACATCGGCGACCGCGGCGTCCCGGTCGCAGAGCGGACCGTCGTCGTGCGCGGGGCGGCAGGGCAGCTCGACCGGCGCCGGCAGCTGGAAGGTGTGCAGCGGGGTCAGGCCGGCGCGCCCCTTCATCCAGCGCAGCTGGGTGCTGGACACGTCGGGCGCCGCGCCCTTGAGCAGGTTGTAGTGGACCTGCATGACGATGCGCGAGCCCGCGGCGAGGCGTACGCCGTACCCGTCGCGGATCTTGGTCTCGTCACCGCCCGGCGCCCACGCGGCGAGCCAGGGGGCGTCGTTGATGTTGCCGAACTCGTTCTTCAGGCCGGTGCCGCCGAAGCAGGTCCACCCCTCGCCCGGCGCGTCCGCGTCCTTCTGCTCCGCCTCGGCGACCTGCTGGGGGTCGACCCGGAACAGGATGACGTGGTGGACGACCTGCGGGTTGCCGGGCAGCACGTGGCTGCCGGTCAGCCAGACGTCCTTCTCCAGGCCGGGGTCGAGCAGGAAGCAGCGGTAGTCGTCGGTGCCGACGCCGGTCGGCGCGGACGGCGTGTACGACTCCTGCATCTGGATCGTCATCCGCTTCTCGCCGGCGCGCAGCGGGAGCATCTTGCCCGGGGGCAGCGCGGCGAGCTGGCTGGCCTCGACCTCCGGCGGGTCGGGCGGGTCGAGGATCTCGGACGGCGAACCGGTGCGCCGGTCGGCATCCTCCTCGACGCAGCCCGTCAGGGCCAGCACGATCAGCAGCGCCAGCGCGACGGGTGCGACGAGGCGTCTCATCCCGGCGGCCAGGTCATGGGGCGCCCGGCGAGCAGGTGCAGGTGGGTGTGGAAGACGGTCTGGCCGACGCCCGCGCCGGTGTTGTAGACGAGGCGGTAGTCGTCGTGCCCCTCGGCGGTCGCGATCGCGGCGGCCGCCATGACCAGCTCGGCGGACGCCTGCGGGTCGCCCGCGGCGAGGTCGGCGGCGTTCGCGAAGTGCGCCTTCGGCACGACCAGCACGTGGATCGGAGCCTGCGGGTTGATGTCGCGGAACGCCACGGTGCGCTCGGTCGTGTGCACGACGTCGCCGGGGATGTCGCCCGCGACGATCTTGCAGAACAGGCAGTCGTCCACTTGGTCCTCCACCTCGTGTTGGGAAGAGTAAACCGGACTTCGTCCTCGAGCGTCCCATTACCGTGACGACCGTGACGGACCGGCCGCTCGCCTGGACGGCGGACGAGGCGCTGGAGCTGCTGTACGCCGCCCACTGGCGGCGGCTGGTGCGGCTCTCGGTGCTGCTCGTGCACGACCAGGGGGTCGCCGAGGAGGTGGTCCAGGACGCGTTCGTCGCCGTGCACGGCCGGTGGCGGCGGCTGCGGGATCCCGAGCACGCGCTCGCCTACCTGCGGCAGACGGTCGTCAACCGCTCCCGCTCGGCGCTGCGGCACCGCGCGGTCGTGGAACGCCACGCCGCTCGGCGTACGACGACGGACGACGGGCAGCCCGCCGACGGGGCCACCCTCGACGCGGACCGTCGCGCGACCGTGCTCGACGCGCTGCGTGCGCTCCCCCAGCGGCAGCGCGAGGTGCTCGCGCTGCGCTACTACCTCGACCTCTCCGAGGCCGAGATCGCCGACACCCTCGGCATCAGCCGCGGCGCCGTGAAGAGCCACGCGTCGCGCGGCGCCGCCACGCTCCGGACCCGGCTGGGTTCGCTGCTCGAGGAGGACCTGTGAACCTCGCCGACCTGCTGCACGACGCGGTGGACGACGTCGAGCCCGTCGACCGCCTCGGCGCCATCCGGGCGCGTACGTCGAGCCCGGCCCGCGCCGCCCGGCCGTGGTGGTGGACCGCGGGCGGCGTCGTCGTCGCCACCGCCGCGACCGTGGCGGCGTTCGCGGTCGTCGGCGACCGGTCGGAGTCGCCGGGACCGGCGGGCGACGGCCACCACGGCCACGACTCGCAGACGATGCTGGTGGCGGCGTACTTCGTGGACGACACCCCGTCCGGGCCGCGGCTGTTCCGGGAGTTCGACGAGGTGCCGGCGGGCGACCCGCTGCAGGCCGCGCTCGAGCGGATCCAGCGGCCGGCGAGCGACCCCGACTACCGGACCCCGTGGTCCGCGACGTCGTTCGGGGAGGTCGCCCTGCACGACGGCGTCATCCACGTCGAGCTCGGCGACGCGGTCCTCGACGACGACGTCGCCGTGCAGCAGGTCGTGTACACGCTGCAGGCCGCGGCCGGCGAGCGGCTGCCCGTGCAGATCGGGGACTCGTCCTTCGAGGCGGCGCCCCAGCTCGACGTGCTCAACCTGGTGAGCATCAGCGACCCGGCCGAGGGCACGGCGTACACCACCGACAGCTTCGTCGCGACCGGGCGAGCGAGCTCGTTCGAGGCGACCGTGCCTTGGGAGCTGCGCACCGAGGACGGCGAGACCGTGAGGGAGGGCTTCGCGACCGCGGCGGGCTGGATCGACAAGCTCTACCCGTGGCAGGCCGAGGTCGACGTGTCCGGCCTGCCGTCCGGCTTCTACACGTTCGTCGCGACCACCGCCGACCCGTCGGGCGGTGCCGAGGAGAGCCTGCTCTCCACCGACACGCGCACGATCATCGTCCGATAGCCGAGGAGGACCGGAATGATGGAGAGCATGTCCCGCACCCGGCTCGCTGCAGCCCTGACGCTCCCCGCCCTCGCGCTGACCGTGCTGACCGCCTGCGGCAACGACAGCGACCCGACACCGGCGAGCAGCACGGCGACCGAGTCGACCGAGGAGCCCACCCAGACCGACGAGCCGTCCGAGCCCTCCGAGCCCTCCGAGCCCACCTCGGAGGCGCCGGCGACCGTCGCGGCTCCGGTCTACTTCGTCGGCGAGACCCCGCAGGGACCCCGGCTCTTCCGCGAGTTCCGCGAGGTCGCGGCCGACGACACGGCCGTGGAGGCGCTGGAGCTGGTGACCTCCGGCGACGCGCTCGACCCCGACTACTCGACGCTCTACCCCGGCGGCGGCAGCTTCGTGAGCGTCGACGTCGCCGCCGACCTGATCACCGTCGGGCTGCCCGACGAGTCGTGGACGGTCGCACCCGACGGGATGTCGCAGCGCGAGGCGCGGCTGGCCACCCAGCAGATGGTCTACACGGTCCAGGGCATCGCCCAGAAGCGACTTCCGGTCGCGATCACGCTCGACGGCGCCCCGGCCGACCTCTTCGGGCTGGCCGGCGAGGTGAGCAACGACCCCGAGCTCGACGTACGCGCCCTCGTCAACGTCACCACCCCCGGCGAGGGCGGCACCGTCAGCGGCACCTTCACCGCCGAGGGCGTCTCGAGCTCCTTCGAGGCCACCACGCCGTGGGAGATCCGCAAGGGCGGCGCCGACGGCGAGGTCGTGAAGGAGGGCTTCGTGACCGCCGAGGGCTGGATCGACAAGCTCTACCCGTGGCAGGCCGAGGTCGACGTGTCCGACCTGGAGCCGGGCTCGTACACGTTCGTCGCGATGACCGACGACCCGTCGGGCGGCGAGGGCGGCGGTCCGACGGTCGACACCAAGTCGATCACGGTCGGATGAGGCTGACGCGGCGGCGGCTCAACCGCACGCTGCTGCGCCGCCAGCACCTGCTCTCGCGCGTCGACGCCACCCCGGAGGACCTCACGCGGCACGTGGTCGGGCTGCAGGCGCAGGAGACGCTCCCGCCGTACCTGTCACTCCACGCCCGGCTCACCGACCTCGATCCGTACGCCGTCACGCGGTTGCTCGAGGACCGCTCGCTCGTCCGGCTGCTCACGATGCGCGGCACGATCCACCTGCTCGAGCCTGCCGACGCGCTGGCGTTGCGGTGGTGGACCCAGCCGGTCATCGACAAGGTCCTGCGCAACCATGCTCCGGCCGACGCCGACCGGGTCCGCGCTGCCGTCCGCGAGGCGCTCGCCGACGGGCCCGTCGCCCAGCGCGACCTGTCGGCGGCCGTCGGCGAGGCGCTGCCCGACCTGCCGCCCGGCGACCGGGCCGTCGTCGCCCGCGGGCTGGTGCCCCTGGTCCAGCTGCCGCCGCGCGGCACCTGGAAGGGCACCGGGGGGCTCGTCTACGAGGACCTCGAGCGCTGGGTCGGCGCGCCCCTGACCGAGCCCGACGTCCCGGGGATCGTGCGGCGCTACCTCGCGGCCTACGGTCCGGCCTCCGCGGCCGACGTCACCGCCTGGTCGGGCGTCACCAGGCTGGGCCCGGTGCTCGCGGGGATGTCCGACCTGGAGCGCCACGAGGACGAGGCCGGGAAGGTCCTCTTCGACGTGCCCGGCGGCGCGATCGAGGACGAGGACGCACCCGTGCCGCCCCGGCTGCTCGGCACCTACGACAACGTCTGGCTCTCCCACGCCGCCCGCGACCGGGTCACCGAGCCCGAGCACCGCTCCCGCTGGATGGGTCGCAACGGCGGCGTCGCGATGACGGTCTTCGTCGACGGCTGGCTCACCGGCCTGTGGCGCGCCGAGGACGACCGCGTGCAGATCGTGGAGCTCTTCCGCGACCTGTCTCCGGCCGAGCGGTCCGGGCTGGACGACGAGATCGCCCGGGTCGAGACGCTGCTGGCGCGCTAGGCCGTTGCAGCGGCCCGGAACCGGCAGGACCGCCCGGGAGGTCCGTCCTCCGATCGCGCCGCTAGCCCCAGCGTGGGGTCTGCGCCAGCAGCGCGGCGACGGCGGCGAGGCCGGCGGTCGACGTACGCAGCACCTCGGCACCGAGCCGCACGGAGACCGCACCGGCGGCCACGAACGCGTCGACCTCCTCGGCGGTGAGCCCGCCCTCGGGCCCGACGATCACGACGATGCGGCCCGTGGCCGGGACGGCCAGGTCCGCGAAGGGGGTCGACGACTCCTCGTGGAGGACGACCGCGAGCGCGGCGTCCGCGACCAAGTCGGCGACGCCGGCGGTCGTGGCCATCTCGGACACCTCCGGGAACCACGACCGCCGCGCCTGCTTGGCGGCCTCGCGCGCGGTGGCGCGCCACTTCGCCAGGGACTTCCCGGCCCGATCGCCCTTCCAGACCGCGACGCTGCGGGACGCGGCCCACGGCACGATCCGCGCGGCACCGACCTCGGTGAGCACCTCGACCGCGAGCTCGCCGCGGTCGCCCTTCGGGATCGCCTGCACCACCACGACCTCGGGCGCCGGCGGCTCGTGCGCGTCGACCGACTCGACGGTCAGCGTGAAGACCCGCTTGCCGGTCGACGCCACCGGCCCCTGCACCGAGACGCCCGCCCCGTCGGTGAGCACGACCTGCTCGCCGACCCGCAGGCGGCGTACGGCGACGGCGTGGTGCGCCTCGTCACCGTCGACCGTCACGACGTCGCCCACGCCGACGCCCGCCAGCGACGGGACGAGGTGGACCGGGAGCGACATCCGACTCAATGCGCGTTGAACGCGTCGCGGAGCCGGCCGAACATCGACTTGTTGCCGGGGCGCACCTGGCCTGACGGCTTCTCCTCGTCGCGGATCGCCGCCAGCTCCCGGAGCAGCTCCTCCTGCCGCGGGTCGAGCGCCGTCGGCGTCTCCACGACGACCGTGACGATCAGGTCGCCGCGACCGCCACGCAGGCCGGGTACGCCGCGGCCACGGAGCACCTGCTCGGTGCCCGACTGCGTGCCGGTGCGGATGTCGAGGTCGACGCTGGTCTCGACCTCGGTCTGCGGCTCGTCATCGGTGACGACGTCGGCCTCCAGCGTCGGCAGCGTGACCGTGGTGCCGAGCGCCGCCGCGGTCATCGGCAGCGTGACCGTCGTGTGCAGGTCGTTGCCGTGGCGCGTGAACACGTCGTGGGCGGCGACGAGGATCTCGACGTACAGGTCACCGGCGGGGCCACCACCGGGTCCGACCTCGCCCTCGCCGGTCAGCTGCACGCGGGTGCCCGTGTCGACCCCGGCCGGGATCTTGACGGTCAGGGTGCGGCGCGACCGGACCCGGCCGTCACCGGAGCACTCGCGGCACGGGTCCGGGATGATCGTCCCGAACCCGCGGCAGGCGGCGCACGGCCGCAGCGTGCGGATCTCGCCGAGGAACGAGCGCTGCACGTGCGCGACCTCGCCCTGGCCGTGGCAGGTCTCGCACGGCACCGGCTGGGTGCCGGGCGCGGCGCCGTCGCCGTGGCAGGTCGAGCAGCGCACCGCGGTGTCGACCTTCAGCTCGCGCGAGACGCCGAACGCCGCCTCGGCGAGCTCGACCTCGAGCCGGATCAGCGCGTCCTGGCCGCGCCGCTGCCGCGACCGCGGGCCGCGGCCGCCGGCGCCGCTCGCGGCACCGCCGAAGAACGCGTCCATGATGTCCGTGAACGAGAAGCCCGCGCCCTGGCCGAAGCCGCCGGCGCCGACGAACGGGTCGCCGCCGCGGTCGTACGCCGCGCGCTTCTGCGGGTCGGACAGCACCTCGTAGGCGCGCGAGATGTCCTTGAACCGATCCTGCGCGTCGGGGTCCGGGTTGACGTCGGGGTGGTACTGGCGCGCGAGCCGACGGTAGGCCTTCTTGACCGCGTCGGCGTCCGCGTCGCGGTCGACACCGAGGAGCTCGTACAGGTCCTGACTCAAGTGTGTTCCTTCGTGGTCGTTCTCGGATGTGCCCGGATGTACCCCGCCGACGGCAGCGCGTCAGGCCTCGTCGAGGATCCGGGACACGTAGCGGGCGACGGCACGCACGGCGGCGATGCTGCCGGGGTAGTCCATGCGGGTGGGTCCCACGATGCCGAGCCGGGCGAACGCCTCCTCGCCGGGGCCGTAGCCGGCGGCGACCACGCTCGTCGACGCGAGCTGCTGGTAGGGGCCCTCGTGGCCGATGCGCACGGTGATCGGCTCGGCGGTGCTCGCCTCGCCGATGAGCTTGAGCAGCACGACGTGCTCCTCGAGCGCCTCGAGCAGCGGCCGGACGGCCGAGTCGAAGCTGTCGCCGTACCTCGCCAGGTTGGCGGCGCCACCCACGGCGATGCGCTCGTCGGAGCGGTGGTCCGACATCGCCTCGAGCAGCGTCTCGACGACCGCCGTCGTCGCCGACGACACCGGACCGTCGGAGACCAGCCCGGCGAGCGCCGCGGACGCCTCGGCGATCACCTGGCCGGTGGCGGCCCGGTTGACGAGCGAGCGGAGGTCGCCGAGCACCTCGTCGTCGAGGTCGGTGCCGAGCTCGACGAGGCGCTGCTCGACGCGGCCGGTGCTGAGGATCAGCACCAGGAGCAGGCGGTTCGGTGCGAGCGCGACCAGCTCGACGTGGCGGACGGTGGAGCGCGAGAGCGTGGGGTACTGCACGATCGCGACCTGCCGGGTCAGCTGCGAGAGCAGCCGTACGGACCGCTGCACGACGTCGTCGAGGTCGACCGCCCCGTCGAGGATCGTCGCGATCGCGCGCCGCTCGGCGGCGGTCATCGGCTTGACGGTCGTGAGCCGGTCCACGAAGAGCCGGTAGCCCTTGTCGGTCGGCACGCGACCGGCGCTGGTGTGGGGCTGGGTGATGTAGCCCTCGTCCTCGAGCGCCGCCATGTCGTTGCGCACCGTCGCAGGCGACACCCCGAGACCGTGCCGCTCGACGAGGGCCTTGGAGCCGACGGGCTCCTCGGTCGTGACGTAGTCCTCGACGATCGCGCGCAGCACGGCCAGCCTGCGCTCCTCCTGCACCGCCCGCCTCCTCGCCGTTCCTGCTCGTCGTTCCTGCCCTGCCGGGCGTGCTCCTTGGCACTCAGCCGACCCGAGTGCCAAGAGTACCCAACGGCCGCCGCGGTCACATCGTGGAACGCCGCTGCCCACCACGGATCGAACCGGAGTAGGTTAGGCTTACCTAAGTCACGATCCTCGTCCGGACGGAGTCCCGGTGACCACGACCGAGCATCCCACCCCCGACATCGACGCGCGCCTGATCGCGAACGACGCCCGCAGCATCCTCGCCTGCCCCGCGACCGTCAGCCTGGTGATCGACGGCGAGGAGCACGCCGTCGGCGAAGACGAGCGGCTCGGCCTCACCGACCACCGGGGTACGCCGACGTTCGTGGCCAGCGCCGGGTCCCCCGTCGCCCGAGCCGCCGCGTCGCACAGCAGCGCGCTGCTGACCGTGACCAGCGGGCTCGGCCCGGGCGGCAGCCAGGCACGGCTCGACACGCTGACGCTGGCCGGCCGTCTCGAGCGCACCGGCTTCGAGCACTGCGACTGCTGCGACGAGATGCGCCACGTCGTCACGCTCGACCTCAACTTCGTGCTGCTGGCGCGGCCGACCCTCACGCCGGGCGCCCCCGACCGGCAGCTCCGGGTCCCCCTCGACGCCTACCGCAGCCGCGAGCACCACCTCAACCGCGGCCACCTCCAGCGATCCGTCGAGCACGCCAACGACTGCCACGAGGCGGAGCTGCGCCAGGCGGTCGCGCTCGGCAGCGGCACCCGCCCGGCCGAGCTGCTCGGCGCCCGGATCGCCCGGCTCACTCCGGCCGGCGTCACCGTGCAGTGGGTGGACGCCACCGGCGCGCACGAGCGCTCGATCGCCTTCCCCCACACGGCCCGCGACCTCGCCGAGCTCGGCGAGCTGCTCCGCCGCAGCCTGCACGCTGGGATCTGCTGAAGGCCTACGCTGACTCGGTGGACTTCACCGAGGTCGGCGACCGGGTCTGGGTCGCGCGCTACGAATGGTTCGACGTCAACGTGACGCTGGTCGGCGGTGACCGGGGGCTCCTGGTCGTCGACACGCACGCCTCCGAGCTCGCGGCGCGAGGGGTCATCGACGACGTACGCCGCCTCGGTGCCGGCCGGATCGTCGGCGTCGTCAACACGCACGAGCACTTCGACCACACCTTCGGCAACGGGGCCTTCCGCGACGAGTACGGCGACATCCCCATCCACGCCCACGAGGTGGCGGCCGAGCGGACCGTGCCCGCCGGCGAGCGGATCAAGGGGCTGTACGACGAGGAGCCGGACGACCCGCACCGCGACGAGGTGCAGGCCACCACGATCGTGCCGGCCGACCGGACCTTCTCCTCCGCGGTCGCGCTCGACCTCGGCGACCGGCAGGTCGAGCTCGTGCACCCCGGACGCGGCCACACCGGCGGCGACCTCGTCGTGCGGGTGCCGGACGCCGACGTCGTGCTGGCCGGCGACCTCGTCGAGGAGTCCGCGATCCGCGGACACGTGCCCGGCTTCGGCCCGGACTGCTACCCGATGGACTGGCCGCTCAGCCTGGACATCGTGCTCGGCCTGACCGCGGCGGCGACCGTGGTCGTGCCCGGGCACGGAGCGCCGGTCGACCGGGAGTTCGTCGAGGACCAGCGCAACACGATCGGCGTGGTCGCGGAGACGATCCGCGACCTGGCGACCCGCGGCGTACCCCTCGACGAGGCGCTCGAGGCCGCCGAGTGGCCCTACCCGCGCACGGAGCTCGCGCACGCCGTACGCCGTGGCTACGAGCAGCTCCCCCGGAGCCAGCGCCGGCTGCCGCTGGTGTGAGGCCGAACGGGGTACGGCCCGGGCATGAGCAACCACGAGGACGAGACCGACGCGGGGATCACCGACGAGGAGCTGCCCGAGGAGCTCCAGCCGACCGACGACAACCCGCTGGCCCAGGAGCTCGACGACGACGAGGCGAAGTCCGCCGAGGAGCTGGACATGCATGGCGGCAAGACGCCGGAGCAGTCGACCAAACGTGACAATGACGACGATCCGGGCGACGAGGACTGACGGCGCGCCACCCCGGGACTGTCGGCGGTCCCGCCTAGCGTGAGGCGGGTGACCCCCGCAGACCGTTACGGCAGTGACGTCCTGGCCGGCGACTGGCGCGCCCCGAAGCGCGGCCGCGCCGTCGAGGCGCCGGCGCAGATCGGCGCCGTGGTCGAGGAGGTCACCACCGACTGGGTCGGCGAGATCGTCGCCGTCGACCGCGACCTGCACACCGTCACCCTCGAGGACCGGCGCAACAAGCGGCGCACGTTCCCGCTCGGGCCGGGCTTCCTGCTCGAGGGGCGGCCGGTGATCCTCACCGCTCCGGTGCGCCAGGGCGCGCCGGCCCGCCCGACCCACACGGCGTCGGGCTCGATCGCGGTGCACGACGCGAAGGCCCGGGTGGCGCGGGCCAGCCGGATCTTCGTCGAGGGCCGCCACGACGCCGAGCTCGTCGAGAAGGTCTGGGGCGACGACCTGCGCATCGAGGGGGTGGCGGTCGAGTTCCTCGGCGGTGTCGACGACCTCGCCGCCGAGCTCCGCGACTTCCGCCCGGGCCCCGACCGCAAGGTCGGCGTGCTGGTCGACCACCTGGTGCCGGGCTCGAAGGAGAGCCGGATCGCGCAGGGCATCACCAAGTCCCCGATCGGCCAGCACGTGCTGATCGTCGGCCACCCGTTCATCGACATCTGGGCCGCGGTCCGGCCCGACCGGCTGGGGCTGCAGCGCTGGCCCGACGTACCCCGCCACATCGAGTGGAAGAAGGGCGTCTGCCAGCAGCTCGGCTGGCCGCACCGCGACCAGGCCGACATCGCCCGCGCGTGGAAGCAGATCCTCGGGCGGGTCTCGTCGTACCAGGACCTCGAGCCGGCCCTGCTCGGCCGGGTCGAGGAGCTGATCGACTTCGTCACCGCCAGCTCGGACTGAGCCTGCGAAGGACGAGCGTCAGGCGGTGAGGTTGAGGGGCTCGGCTCAGGCCGAGCCTGCGAGGGCTGAGCGAGCCGTCTCGAAACCCAGTCGTCGTCCCGGTCCCATTGTCTAGCTCCGCAGCGGGTAGCCGTTTGCGTCCTTGCTGTCGGTGGCGAGGATGATGATGCCGTCGATGAACGGCCACAGCGCGCCGATGCCGCAGGTGAAGATCGTGACCACCAGCTGCCAGACACCGATCTTGGTGTCGCCGATGTAGAAGCGGCCGATGCCCAGCGGGATCAGGATCTGCAGCAGGCCGGCGACCAGCTTCTGCTTGTCGGAGAACGGCAGGCCGGTCCTCGGGTCCACGCCGTACGGCGCCTGCGGGCTCACGCCGTACGGGCCGACGGGGTAGCCGGGCTGGGGGTAGCCCTGCTGGGGATAGCCCTGCCCGGGGTAGCCCTGCGGGCCCGGCTGCGGTTGCGGCGGCGGCGCGCCGTACGGCGGCGGCGCGGGCTGCTCCTGCGGCGGCGGGTTGTGGTCCTGGTCGTCCGGGCCCTGGGTCATGGCGTCACCCTAGTGCCGTCAGGGCAGCAGGTCGCGGACCACGGCGTCGGCGAGCAGCCGGCCCTGGCGGGTCGGCACCAGCCGCTCCGCGTGCCGGGTCAGCAGCCCCTCGTCGACGAGCCGCGCGACGGCGGAGCGGCCGCTCGCGTCGAGGACGTGCACGGGCAGCCCGTCACGCAGGCGCAGCTCGAGCAGCACCCGCTCCACCCGGCGGCTCTCGTCGTCGAGGACCTCCCGGGCGTGGGCCGGCGTGACGCCGCGGGCGATGCGCTCGGCGTACGCCGCTGGGTGCTTGACGTTCCACCAGCGCACGCCGCCGACGTGGGAGTGGGCGCCGGGGCCGATGCCCCACCAGTCGCCGCCGGTCCAGTAGAGGAGGTTGTGGCGGCAGCGGCTGGCCTCGCCCCTCGCCCAGTTGGAGACCTCGTACCACTCCAGCCCGGCCGACCCGAGGCGCTCGTCGACGAGGAGGTACTTGTCGGCGAGGTCGTCGTCCTCCGGCATCGGCAGCTCGCCGCGCTTGACCCGGCGGGCGAGGGCGGTGCCCTCCTCGACGATGAGCGAGTACGCCGAGACATGGTCCGGCCGGCAGGCGAGCGCGGCCTCGACGCTGGTCTCCCAGTCCGCGACCGACTCCCCCGGCGTGCCGTAGATGAGGTCGAGGCTGACCTGCTCGAAGCCGGCCTGGCGGGCCCAGTCGACGACGGCCGGGACTCGCAGCGGGTCGTGGGTGCGCTCGAGGACCTTCAGCACGTGGTCGACCGCGGACTGCATGCCGAAGGAGATCCGGTTGAAGCCCGCCCCGCGCAGCGCCTCGAGGTCCCAGTACGCGACGCTGTCGGGGTTGGACTCCGCCGTCACCTCGACGTCCTCGGCCAGCCCGAACTCGCCCGCGATCGCCGCCACGATCGCCCCGAGGTCGCCGGTGCTCAGCAGCGTCGGCGTGCCGCCGCCGAAGAAGATCGTGCGGACCGGCAGGTCGGCGTCGCCGAGCGCGCGGCGGGCGCGGCGTACCTCCGCGATCGCGGCCTCGGCGTACGTCGCCCGGCTCGCCCCCGGCGCCCCACCGGCCGGTCCGAGCTCCTCGGCCGTGTAGGTGTTGAAGTCGCAGTAGCCGCAGCGCACCGTGCAGAAGGGCACGTGGACATAGATCCCGAACGGACGCTCCCCGAGCCCCTCCACAGCGCTCCCCGGCAGCGCCCCGTCCTCAGGTACCGGATCACCGGCGGGCAGGGCTGACGGCACACGGACATCCTCCCACCAGGTCGAGTCGGGAGTTCCGCCGGTCGATTCGACCTAGACCGGGACGTTGAGGGAGATCGTGTAGCCGTCGTCGACGGAGCCGGTGACGGTCGCCATCTGGAGGGAGTGGCCGTCGGAGAAGACCATGTCGGTGTCGAGGCCGACGCCGGCGAGGTTGGTGACCGACTGCTGGTAGCCCTCCGAGGCGTAGACGGTGTCGCAGACGTCCTGGGGCAGCGCGAGCTGGGAGGTGCGCAGCTTGTTGGTGTACGTCGTGGCGTCGGCGAGCGACTGGTAGACCTCGAAGTGCATGTGCGGCCAGCGGCCGTCGTAGCAGGCCGGGAAGATGCTCGTGAAGGTCACCCGGCCGGAGTCGTCGGTCTCCTGGACGCCGCGCAGGTAGTTCTCGTCCTTGATCTCGTCGTCGTACATCGAGTAGCGGCCGTCGCGGTCGCAGTGCCACAGGTAGACCGCGGCGCCGGCGAGCGCGGTCGCATCCGCGCCGTTCAGGTCGTAGACCTTCAGCTCGATCGTGATCGGGACGCCCTCGGCGACACCGGACGCCGAGCCGAACGACGTGGTGAGGTCACTGCGCACCACGCCGGACTCGGTGAGGACGTTGACGCCGTTGGACCCGTCGCCGGGGTAGGGGCCGGCCGTCTCCTCGGGGATCTCACCCTCCGCGACGTCGACCGACGACTCGGCACCGCCACCGCCGGGGCCGCCACCCTGCGGCGGCGTCGGCTGCGACGAGGTGGACGAGGTGGACGTCGGCTCGTCGGTCCCGCACCCGACGGCGACGGCCGCGATGCCGACGGCGCCGAACATGCTGAGCAGGCCGCGGCGTCCGAGGATCCGCGGGAGGTCGTGGGAGAGGCCGAGGTCGTGCTCTTCTCGTTCGTCGGTCATGGGGACATCACACTCCGAGGACCTGAGCGGTTGCTGTGGGGCGTCAGTGGAAGTCCCGTGAGCGGTGCCGGGACCGGAGCGCCCGGCCGGCCGACGGGTGCACCTCCTCGAGAGGCGCGAGCCGGTCGGCGACCAGGTTGGTGACACCGTCCTGGCGCTCCAGCACCCCGCGGATCACCATGCCCGCCGAGCTCGCGGCCACCTGCCGGTAGCGCCGCCACAGCCCGGCCGTGCAGATCACGTTGAGCATGCCGGTCTCGTCCTCGAGGTTGAGGAACGTGACCCCACCGGCGGTGCCCGGCCGCTGCCGGTGGGTGACCAGCCCAGCGACGTGGATCCTGCGGCCCGGCTCGGCGGTCGCGGTATCGGCGACCGAGCGGATCCCCGCCGCGCTCAGCGCCTCGCGCAGCAGCCCGACCGGGTGGTCGTCGGGCGTGATGCCGGTGGCCCACAGGTCGGCCATCGTCGTCTCGACGACGTCCATGTCGGGCAGCATCGGGGCGTCCGCGGTGACCCGGACGCCGGGCAGGTGCTCCTCTCCCTCGGTCCAGCCGGCGTTCCACAGCGCCTGGCGGCGCGACACCCCGAACGACTCGTCGAACACCCCCGCCGTCGCGAGGGCCTCCAGCTGCCGGGCGTCCAGGCCGGCGCGGCGGGACAGGTCGGCCTGGTCGGTGAACGGCCGCTCCGCGCGGGCCGCCACGATCCGCTCGGCCACCGCCTTGCCGATGCCGCGGACCGAGTCGAGACCCAGCCGTACGGCGTACGCCGTGTCGCGACGGTGCTCCGGCGTGGGGTCGGGGGTGCCGGGCACCCACGCTGTGCGGGACCCGTCGTGGAGGCAGGCGTCGAGACCCGTCGGTCCCCGGTCGGAGCCGAGCGGCTCGAGGTCGGCCAGCGCGGCGGAGCGCGCCAGGTCGGGCCGCAGCACCTCGACGCCGTGGCGGCGGGCGTCGTGGGTCAGCGACTGCGGCGAGTAGAACCCCATCGGCTGGTTGCGCAGCAGCGCCGCCAGGAACGCCCCCGGGTAGTGCAGCTTGCACCACGAGCTCGCGTAGACGAGCTTGGCGAAGGAGAGCGCGTGGCTCTCCGCGAAGCCGAAGTTCGCGAAGGACAGGATCTTCAGGTAGATCGCGTCGGCCTCGTCGCCCACCAGGCCCTTGGCACGCATGCCGGCGTAGAGCTTCTCCTTGATCGACTCGATCCGCTCGACACCGCGCTTGGAGCCCATCGCCCGGCGCAGCAGGTCGGCCTCGTCGCGCGAGCAGTCGCCGAGCACCCGCGCCATGTCCATCAGCTGCTCCTGGAAGAGGGGTACGCCGAGGGTGCGCCCGAGCACCGGCTCCAGCATCGGGTGGGCGTAGGTGACCTCCTCGCGACCGGTCGCGCGGCGTACGTAGGGGTGCACGGCGCCGCCCTGGATCGGTCCGGGACGGATCAGCGCGATCTCGATGGCGAGGTCGTAGAACGCGCGCGGCTGGAGCCGCGGCAGCGTGCCGATCTGCGCGCGACTCTCGACCTGGAACACCCCGACCGAGTCGGCGCGGCAGAGCATGTCGTAGACCGCGGACTCCTCCTTGGGGATCGTCTCGAGCTCCCAGTGCTCGCCCAGGTGCTCCTCGACGATCCGCATCATGTGGTCGAGCGCGCCGAGCATGCCGAGGCCGAGCAGGTCGAACTTCACCAGCCCCATGAACTCGCAGGCGTCCTTGTCCCACTGCAGCACCGTGCGCTTCTCCATCCGCGCCCGCTCGATCGGCACGACCTCGCCGATCGGCCGCTCGGTGAGCACCATCCCGCCGGAGTGGATGCCGAGGTGCCGCGGCGCCCCGAGGAACTCGTTGGCGAGCTCGACCACCGGCCTGGGTACGCCGTGGTCGCCGTCGGCAGCGACCTTCGTCCAGCTGGTGATCTGCTTGGACCATGCGTCCTGCTGGCCCGGCGAGTGGCCCAGCGCCTTGGCGGCGTCGCGGACCGCCATCTTGGGGCGGTAGCCGACGACGTTCGCGACCTGCGCGGCGTTGTGGCGGCCGTACTTGTCGTAGACCCACTGGATCACCTCCTCGCGCCGGTCGGAGTCGAAGTCGACGTCGATGTCGGGCTCCTCGTCGCGGTGCTCGGAGATGAACCGCTCGAACGGCAGCCGGTAGAAGACCGGGTCGATCGCGGTGATGCCGAGCGCGAAGCAGACCGCCGAGCTGGCGGCCGATCCCCTGCCCTGGCAGAGGATTCCCTTCGACCGCGCGAACTCCACGATGTCGTGGACGATCACGAAGTAGCCGGCGAAGTCCTTCTCCTCGATCACCTTCAGCTCGTGGTCGACCTTGGCCCGCGCCTCCGCCTCGAGCTCGGTGCCGGCGTAGCGCTGCGCGAACCCGCGCTCGGTCAGCTCCCGCAGCCAGCTGATCTGGGTGTGGCCGGGCGGGACCGACTTGGGCAGCCGGGGCGTCGCCTTCTGCAGGTCGAACGCGACCTGGTCGGCGAGCTCGACCGATCTGGCCACCGCACCGGGATAGCGGGCGAACCGCCGCGCCATCTCCTCCCCCGACCGCAGGCAGGCACCGCCGGAGGCCGGCAGCCAGCCGTCCATCTCGGCCAGGCTGCGCCGGGCCCGCACCGCCGCCATCGCCCCGGCCAGCCGGTGGCGGTCGGGGGTGGCGTGGTGGACGTTGTTGGTCGCCACCACCGGTAGCCCGCGCTCCGCGGCGATCGCGGCGAGCAGGTCGTTGTGGCGGCTGTCGGTCGGGTGACCGTGGTCGGTCAGCTCCACCGCGACGTGCTCGCGGCCGAAGAGCCCGACGAGCCGATCGAGCTCGTTGGCGGCGTACGACGGTCCGCCCCCTGGTCCATCCCGTGTAAGCGCCTGCCGGACCGCGCCCTTGCGGCAGCCGGTGAGGACCAGCCAGTGCCCCTCGGCTCGCTCGGCCAGCTCGCGCTCGTCGTAGTGGGGTCTGCCCTTCTCGTCACCCCGGAGCTGGGCGTCGGTGATCGCGCCGGCCAGCCGGTGGTAGCCCTCGACCCCGCGGGCGAGCACCAGCAGGTGGCTGCCCTCGGGGTCGGCGACGCCGTTCTGCGGTCGGGTCAGCCCGAGGGAGAGCTCGGAGCCGTAGATCGTGCTGATGCCGCCGTGCAGCTGGGCGGTCTCGGCGAAGAGCGGCGCGCCGTAGAACCCGTCGTGG
The DNA here is from genome assembly GCF_042666375.1 of Nocardioides sp. GCM10030259. Classification (NCBI taxonomy): domain Bacteria; kingdom Bacillati; phylum Actinomycetota; class Actinomycetes; order Propionibacteriales; family Nocardioidaceae; genus Nocardioides; species Nocardioides sp. GCM10030259. The sequence goes on from NZ_JBHTDF010000005.1 coordinate 27,454, forward strand.
TCGGTGATCGCCAGCGCGTGCAGCCCGAGCCGGATCGCCTCCAGCACCAGGTGGTCGGGTCCGCTCGCGCCATCGAGGAAGCTGAAGTTGGAGTGGCAGTGCAGCTCGGCGTACGGCGTGACCCACCCGGCCGGCCGCTCGACCTCGACCTTCTCGCGCTTGCGCTTGCGCTGCGAGATCGGAGCCTCGGGGTCCTGGGGCGTGGTGAGCCGTCCGGAGAGCCGCTTCTCCAACTCGCCCCAGGAGATGTTCGGGTTGCTCCAGCCCATCAGTCGTACGCAGCTTCCGTCCACCAGGAGTCCGGCGACTCCCACGTCATCAGCCACGCCCGACCGTCGACACCGACCACCTGGAAGCGGGCGACCCTCCGCGGGCTCGCCTCCCACCACAGCTCCTCGACCGGCCACGGACCCGCCCAGGCGGCGACCGGCTGCCAGTCGCCGGGCTCCGGCCGGAAGCGCGCCGGCTCGCCGAGCACCGCGCCCCGGTCGTCGACCGCGACCGGGCGACCGCCGGAGCCGACGACCTCGGCCGGCCACGGCGTGGCCAGCACCCGGGCGGGCGCGGGCGGCGGGATCGACCCCGGCCACGGGTGGCTCGCCGGGCGCAGCCCGGTCGGCTTCTCGCCCCACGGCACCAGCGCCTGCCGGTCCGCGGGCGCCCGGCCACCCTGGAGCACCGGCTGGACGACCGCCTCGTGGCCGAGCATGCCCTGCACCCGGGCGATGCCGCGCTGCACCCGCTCGTCGGTGCCGCCCCACAGCCCGTCGGCGTGCACGGCGTCGGGCACCACCGTCACCGGCGTGAACAGCACCCGGCTCACCGGGGCGCGGACCTCCCCGGCCCTGAACCCACCTTGGAGCTGCCAGTGCAGCCGGTCGACCAGGTCCGCGGCGGTGAACCAGCGCGGGTGCAGCCAGTGCCGTGACGACACCACGTCGTCCGAGCCCTCGACGTACGCATCGATCCGCACCTCGGTGCACACCAGCTGCTGGGCGGCCAGACCGGCGACGACCCGGTCGGCGGTCTGGCGGGCGCTGAACGTGATCGTCTCGGCGTTGTCGAGCGGCGGCTCGAAGTCGACGTGGCGGGCGAGCTCGGGTGGTGGGGTGCGGGTGGCGAGGGGCACGGCGCCGGCGCCGCCCACGACCCGGTGCACCCACGCGACCCGCGGCCCGAGCCGGTCACGGACCGCTGCCGCCGGCAGGTCCGCCAGCTCGCCGAGGGTGCGCAGGCCCAGTCGGCGCAGCAGGCTGACCGCATCGGCGTCGTCGATCGCCTCGACCGGCAGCTCGCGCAGGAACGGCACCGACTCCCCCGGCGCGATCACGCGGCAGTCCTGCGACGACGCCTGGCGGGCAGCCTGCTCGGCGGTGAACAGCTCGTCGGCCACGCCCATCCGGGAGTCCCAGACGCCGAGCTCGACCAGGCGCTCGGCGAGCAGCGCCGCCGCGGTCGTCTCGCCGCCGCGGACCCGCCGGGGCGAGCGCAGCGCGGCCAGCCCCGGGCGCAGTGGCGCGACCCCGGGGTGCTGCTCCTCGACCGCGGCGAGCACCGTCTCGAAGGTCCGGGAGTCCCGTTCCGGGGTGGCCTGGAAGACCTCCAGCTCGGGGCAGCGCGCCTGCGCGTCGCGGCGCCTCATGCCACGGCGTACGCCGAAGGAGCGGGCGGCCGCGTTGCCCGACTGCACGAGGTTGGCGTGGAAGACCGCCGCCGGGAGGTGGGTGGGCAGCCCCTCGTCGGCCAGTGCGGCGACCACCGGCCAGTCCGGGCACCAGACGACCATCACGCGCACCTCATGCAACTCCCTCCACGGGAGCGGCGACGGGAGCCACCTGCTCGACGGGCCGGTAGGTCTGGTCCTCGGCGGGGAACCACAGCGCTCCGCGACGCGGCGGCGCCGAGCCGCGATGGGCCTCGACGAGGATGCGCCGGGAGCGGAGGTGGCCGTCGCCCTGCCCGACCCCGCCCCAGGCGGGGTCGCGGGTGGTCAGCCGCACCTCGCTGCGCGGCCACTCCCCCCACGCCACCAGTGCGGCGCCACGCTTGCGGAGCCGAGCGGCGAGCTTCTCCGCGGCCTGGGGCGCCACCCTGCCGGTGGGCCGGACGAGCACGACGGTCGTCACGTCGACCAGGGCTGCGGTGACCTCCAGCCACTGGTCACCCGGGTCGGGCACCAGCACGGTGCGCCCGAGGTCGACCCCGAGCGCCGCGGCCGCCTCGGCCCCGAAGTCGGCGACGCCCACCGCCGCGCACCAGCCACCTGCCCGCGACGGGCCGGCCAGCAGCGCCAGGGCCAGCGTCGCGCTGTCGACGGAGTACGCCGCGCCGGCCCGCAGCTGCACCAGCCCCGCGAGCGCGGGGTGGGTCTCGAGCGGCATCGCCGACGGCGTACTCTCCTGCAACCGCGAGATCCGGGTCCGCAGCTGCTGGATCTGGTCCACCGCCTGGGCGGCGGCGCCGGGGGTGTCGATGCGTGGTGCCACACCCCATCATCGAACATCTGTTCGAACGGGTCAACCGAGACGCGTCAGCGGATCGGCTATTGGTGGTCGTTTCGACAGGCTCAACGCAAGGAGCAAGCGGCGCGACTGAGCTTGCGAAGTCGCGACCCGCGTGTCGAGACCCGGCGAGATGACGCAGGGCGGCGACCACGATGGCCACCGCCCTGCGTCACTTCCGGGGTCTCGACAAGCTCGACCACCGGCTCGCTAACTGTAGAAGCTCTCGATCAACGCCTTGTTGCGCTCCTCCACGACGTTGCGCTTGACCTTCATCGAGGGGGTCAGCTCGCCCGACTCGATGGTGAGGTCGTGGTCGAGGATCTTCCACTTCTTGATGGTCTCCCACCGGTTGAGCTTGCCGTTGAGCTCGTCGATGTACTCCCCGACCATCTTCTGGACCGCGTCGGAGCTCACGATGTCGGTGTACGACGCGCCGGCCATGCCGTTCTCCTCTGCCCAGGCCGCCATCGCGTCGGGGTCGAGGGTGACCAGCGCCGAGACGAAGTTGCGCTCGTTGCCGAAGACCAGGAACTGGCTGACGTAGGGGCAGATCGCCTTGAACTTCGACTCGATCGCCGGCGGCGCGACGTACTTGCCGCCGGAGGTCTTGAAGAGCTCCTTGATCCGGCCGGTGATCGTCAGGAAGCCGTCGGCGTCGAGGCTGCCCTTGTCGCCGGTGTGCAGCCAGCCGTCGTCGGTCAGCGTCTTCGCGGTCTCCTCGGGGAGGTTGTGGTAGCCGGCCATGATGTGCGGGCCGCGCAGCATGACCTCGTCGTTCTCCCCGATCTTGACCTCGGCGCCCGGCAGCGCGGGGCCGACCGTGCCCATCTTGTAGTCGTCGGGGTGGTTGACCGTGGCGCCCGCGGCGTTCTCGGTCATGCCGTAGCCCTCGAGGATGAGGATGCCGGCGGCGTGGAACCACGCGCCGATCTCGGGGTTGAGCGCCGCCGAGCCGGAGATGAAGAAGCGCACCCGGCCGCCGAAGCGCTCGCGCACCTTGCTGAAGACCAGCTTGTCGAAGAGGCCGTGCTGGAGGTTGAGCAGGAACGGCACCGACTTGCCCTGCCGCTTGAGCTCGTCGACCTTCAGCCCGACCTCGAAGGCCTTCTTGAAGATCTTCTCCTTCGCACCGCCCTCGGCCGCCTGCATCGTGACGATGCGCGCGTAGGCCTTCTCGAAGATGCGCGGGGCCGCGCCCATGAACGTCGGCTTCACCACGCCCAGGTTGTCGACGATCTTGTCGACGCGGCCGTCGATCGCGGTCGCGAAGCCGCAGGCGAGCTGGGCCGAGAGCAGCACCTTGCCGAACGAGTGCGCCATCGGCAGCCACAGGAACTGCAGGTCGCGCTCGTCGAGGATGTTCTGCACCTGGATCGCCGTGCCCTCGTAGACCCACGACCTGTGCAGCAGCCGCACGCCCTTCGGGCGGCCGGTCGTGCCGGACGTGTAGATCAGCGTCGCGAGCTGGTCGGGAGCGATCGCCTTCGCGGTCTCCTCGATGATGCCGGGGTGCTCGGCGAGGTATGCGTCGCCCAGCTTCGCGAGGTCGTCGAGACCGATGATCCAGTCGCCGTCGGCCTTCCCGTCGAAGGTGACGACCTTGCTGACGTGGGGCAGCTCGGCCTTGTTGGCCGTGAGCTTGGCGATCTGCTCGTCGTCCTCCGCGAAGACGACGCGGCACTCGGCGTCCGCGAGGATGTACGTCGTGTCCTCGGCGTTGGTCGTGGGGTAGACGGTGGTCGTCGCGCCGGCGGCGCACATGATCGCCAGGTCGGCGAGGATCCACTCGTAGCGGGTGGCCGAGGCGATGCCGACGCGCTGCTCGGACTCGATGCCGAGGGAGAGCAGGCCGGCCGCCAGGCGCTCGACGATGTCACCGGCCTGGCGCCAGGTGACGGACTCCCAGGTCTCCCCACGGGGGAAGCGGAACGCCTCGTGGTCGGCGGAGGCTGCGACGCGGTCGAGGAACTGCACCGCGAAGTTCTGGGTCAGGTTGTCGACGAAGGTCGGGTCGACGGGCGTGGCACTGGCCTGGGCTGACATCTCACTCCTGCTGGGCTGCCGAGAAAGGGCATGGGGAAATGGTTGCCGAGTAACCTAGATCACTTTCGCAACTCGCGGGTAGCAAGAGTGAGTTTCCTCGCTCCGAGGTTTCTCCGCACCCTCAGTCCTGCACCGACTTCGCGATCGTCAGGCACATGGTCAGGTAGTCGTCGGTCTCCGTCCCGCTGCCGGTCCCGGACGGGTCCTGGAGCCACCACAGCGCGTTGCAGAGCATCCGGAGCACCACCATGTCGCGGGCCCGTCGCTCGTCCAGCCCGGCCACATCGACCAGGGTGTGGAACCGGAGCCGGACGCCGTCGCGGACGCTCCGCGGACCGGCGGTCAGCTCCTCCCAGCGGTTCCAGAGCATCGGCGCGACCTCGTAGTGCGGGTCCCCGCTCAACGGCTTGGGATCGATGGCCAGCCAGGGCTCCCGGTCCGCCGCGAGCACGTTCTCGTAGTGGAGGTCGGAGTGGATCATCCGGCCGTCGGTGCCGGCGTCCGCCGCGAGGTCGCGGCCGATCGACGCCGCCTGCTCGACGAGACGTCGGGGCAGCGGCGCGTCCCTCGGCAGGGCGGCCAGCTCCTCGGACCACCGCCGCACGCACGAGGACAGCGTCGTCAGCTGGGGCGGGGCGGGCAGGTGCAGCCGCTGGTACAGACCTCCGACGACCTCGCAGGCCTCGATGTCCCACAGCTCCGTCAGGTCCTCGCGGTGCAGCCGCTCGAGCAGCAACGTGAACCGGCGCGGGTCGGCGCGCAGCAGCTGCACCGCGCCGCGGCCGCGCCAGTGCTGCAGAGCCAGGTGCTCGTGCTCGGCCTCCCAGTGCGGCCACCCGACCTTGAGGACGGCGGGCCGCCCCGAGCCCGTCCGCACCGGTACGACGACCGCGCACTGCCCGTGGCCGGCCTCGCCGTCCACGGTCAGCTCCCACTCCTCCAGCAGGTCGCGCAGCAGGCCGGGAAGCCGGTCGAGCCAGTCGGCGAAGTCCGACCCGCGCGCGGCGTACGCCATGAACGTCTCGGGGAGCGTGATCGACACGTTCCCATCCCACCAGACCGAACCAGCCCGATCACTTGCCGATCCGGAAAGCATTCGATAACTTTCCGTCATGGAAAGCGACGAGATCCGCAGGACCCTGCGCAAGGCCGACCGCGCGGAGGCCGCGCCCTGGATCGACTACCCGCCGACGCCGCGGTGGTACCCGTTCGCGGTGGGCACCTGGGCCGCCCTGCTCACCCTCGTGCTCGCGGAGCTGGAGGACGCGACCCGGATGGCGGGCGCCGTCGGTCTGATCGCGATCGAGCTCGCCTTCCTGCGCTGGTACGTCGGCTACCGCGGCGGCGTGATGCCGACCGGCTCGGCGCCGCGCGAGTTCCGGGCCGCGATCCTCTGCTTCGTCCTCACAGCGGCAGCGATCGTCCTCGGCGCCACGGCCCTCGTCGCGAACGTCGCCACGTGGGCGGCCGTGGTCTTCGTCCTGGTCGCGGTCACCCTCGGCATCGGGTGGTACGAGCGCGTCTACGCCGGCGCCGCCGCCCGCGCCCGGACCCGGCTGGCATGAGCGCCCTCGACGGGCTCGACCCCGCCCTCACGGCGCCGAAGCGGCTCGCGGCGATGGCGCTGCTGACCCGGGCCACCGCGGCGGACTTCGCCGTGCTGCGCGACCACCTCGACGTGAGCGAGTCCGACCTGTCGAAGCAGATGTCCGCGCTGGTCACCGCCGGCTACGTCACCGTCCGCAAGAACGGTCGCGGTCGCGGCAGCGCCACGACGTACCAGGCGACCCGTGAGGGCAGGAAGGCCTACGCCCGCCACCGGGCGGCGCTCGAGGCGATCCTCGAGGGCACGGTCACGACCTGAGGACCGTCACTTCTTGGGCTTCTCGGAGGGCTGCGTGGTCGACAGGGCAGCGACGAAGGCCTCCGGCGGCACCTCGACCGTGCCGATGTTCTTCATCCGCTTCTTGCCGGCCTTCTGCTTCTCGAGCAGCTTCCGCTTGCGGGTGATGTCACCGCCGTAGCACTTGGCGAGCACGTCCTTGCGGATCGCCCGGATGTTCTCCCGGGCGATCACGCGGGCACCGATGGCGGCCTGGATCGGCACCTCGAACTGCTGCCGCGGGATCAGCTCCTTGAGCTTGCCGGCCATCATCACGCCGTACGAGTAGGCGGCCTCGCGGTGCACGATGGCCGAGAACGCGTCGACGGGCTCGCCCTGGAGCAGGACGTCGACCTTGACCAGGTCGGCGGCCTGCTCGCCCGAGCGCTCGTAGTCGAGCGAGGCGTAGCCCTTGGTGCGCGACTTCAGCTGGTCGAAGAAGTCGAAGACGATCTCGCCCATCGGCAGCGTGTAGCGCATCTCGACCCGGTCCTCGGACAGGTAGTCCATGCCCTGGAGCGAGCCGCGCTTGGTCTGGCAGAGCTCCATGATCGTGCCGATGAAGTCGCTCGGGCTCAGGATCGTCGCCTTGACGACCGGCTCGCGGACCTCGGCGATCTTGCCGTCGGGGAACTCGCTCGGGTTGGTCACCTCGACCTCGGAGCCGTCCTCCATCAGCACGCTGTAGACGACGTTCGGCGCCGTCGAGATCAGATCGAGGCCGAACTCGCGCTCCAGCCGGTCGCGGGTGATCTCCATGTGCAGCAGGCCGAGGAAGCCGCAGCGGAAGCCGAACCCGAGCGCACCGGAGGTCTCGGGCTCGTAGGTCAGCGCGGCGTCGTTGAGCTGGAGCTTCTCCAGCGCCTCGCGCAGGTCGCCGAACTGGTCGCCGTCGATCGGGTAGAGCCCGGCGTAGACCATCGGGTTGGGGTGCTTGTAGCCGCCGAGCGCCTCGGTCGCGCCGCCGTGCTGGGTGGTGACGGTGTCGCCGACCCGGGACTGGCGGACGTCCTTCACGCCGGTGATCAGGTAGCCGACCTCGCCGACGCCGACCTCACCGGCCTTCACCTGCTCGGGGCTGATCACGCCGAGCTCGAGGAGCTCGTGGGTGGCGCCGGTCGACATCATCTTGATGCGGTCGCGGTGGGTGAGCTTGCCGTCGATGACGCGCACGTAGGTGACGACGCCGCGGTAGGTGTCGTACACCGAGTCGAAGATCAGCGCGCGTGCCGGCTTGTCGGCCTCACCGACCGGCGGCGGGGTCTGCTTGACGATCTCGTTGAGCAGGGACTCGACGCCCAGGCCGGTCTTGGCACTGACCTGGAGCACCTCGCTCGGGTCGCAGCCGACCAGGCCGGCGAGCTCCGCGGCGTACTTCTCGGGGTTGGCGCTCGGCAGGTCGATCTTGTTGAGCACCGGGATGATGTGCAGGTCGGCGCCCATCGCGAGGTAGAGGTTCGCGAGCGTCTGCGCCTCGATGCCCTGGGCGGCGTCGACGAGCAGGATCGCGGCCTCGCACGCCTCGAGCGACCGGGAGACCTCGTAGGTGAAGTCGACGTGGCCCGGGGTGTCGATCATGTTGAGCACGTAGGTGCCGGGCTCGGCGTCCTGCTCGTTGCCGGCCGGGACGGTCCAGGGCATCCGGACCGCCTGGCTCTTGATCGTGATGCCGCGCTCGCGCTCGATGTCCATCCGGTCGAGGTACTGCGCCCGGGCGCTGCGCTCGTCGACCACGCCCGTCAGCTGCAGCATCCGGTCGGCCAGCGTCGACTTGCCGTGGTCGATGTGGGCGATGATGCAGAAGTTGCGGATGATCGCCGGCGGCGTGTGTCCGGGCTGCGGTGCGCTCATGATCCGGCCATTGTTCCATCGTGGGGCTCGAAAACCTCACTCGCCGGTCGCGCCTGGGGAGTTCCTCCCACCGACGCCTACGCCTGGTCGCACCCGTAACCGGTTCGCGGCACCCCGCGGCCGTGGTCGAGGATGGCGCGGTGAGCACCCCCGCCCTCCCGTCCACGATCCCGCACGGCCGCACCGCCCGCCGCCTCGAGTGGGCGCACCTGCCACCGCACGTGCGGGCGCTGGTCGAGGAGCAGTGCGGGTCGCCGGTGGTGTCGGCCGAGTCGCAGGGGGCCGGGTTCACCCCCGGCTTCGCCTCGGTGCTGGACTGCGCCGACGGCAGCCGCCACTTCGTCAAGGCCGCGTCGACGCGGGCGCAGCGGATGTTCGCCGAGGCCTACCGCGAGGAGGCCCGCAAGCTCGCGGCACTCCCCGGGGACGCGCCCGCGCCGCGGCTGCTGTGGCTCCACGACGCCGACGACTGGGTGGTGCTCGGCCTCGAGCACGTCGAGGCGCGGCAGCCGTCCCGGCCGTGGCGGCAGGCCGACCTCGACGCCTGCCTCACGCTGACCGCGCGGATGGCGGAGGCGCTCACCCCGGCGCCCGACGGGCTCGAGGCGGCGTCCTTCGTGGCCGACTTCGCCGACTGGCCGGCGTACTGGGGGAAGGTGCGCGCGGGCTCCCCCGACCTCCCCGGCCTGTCCGAACACCTCGACGAGGCCGCCGGGCTCGCCGCGAGATATGGCGAGGTCGCCGACGGCGAGACGCTCGTCCACACCGACGTCCGCGACGACAACGTGATGCTGTGCTCCGACGGCCGGGTGCTGCTCTGCGACTGGAACTGGCCCGTGCGCGGCGCCGCCTGGCTGGACACCCTCTTCCTGATGATCGGGCCGCGCGGCGACGGCCTGGACGTCGAGGCGGCGCTGGCCGCGCACCCGCTCACCGCGGAGGTCCCCGCCGAGGCGGTCGACATCGTGCTCGCGCTGGTCACCGGCTACTTCCTGCACTCCGCGGCACAGCCGGTACCGTCGTCCTCGCCGTACATCCGCGAGGTCCAGCGCTGGCAGGGCGAGGTCTGCTGGCGGTGGCTGTCCGCGCGGCGGGGCTGGTCCTGAGCGAGCTCGGGCCCTGCAACCTCTGAGATTTGGGCGCTCCCGAGCGTCGCTGCTAGCCTTGTCCGTCGCGTGTCGAGAGGCATGTCCATCGACCGCGCCCCAGACGAACCGACCGATCACACCACCATCACGAAGGCGTACCAAGTGGCGAACATCAAGTCCCAGATCAAGCGGAACAAGCAGAACGAGAAGCGGCACGAGCGCAACAAGGCCGTCAAGACCAGCCTGAAGACCGCCGTCCGCAAGTTCCGTGAGGCCGCCGCGGCCGGCGACAAGGAGACCGCGGTCAAGCTCGGTCAGGACGCCGCCAAGAAGCTCGACAAGGCCGCCTCCAAGGGCGTCATCCACAAGAACCAGGCCGCGAACCGCAAGTCCGCGATCGCCAAGAAGGCCGCCTCTCTCTGATCCTCACCGATCGGTCGTCCCGACGACCCGTCCGACTGACGTCGGGCGGGTCGTCGTCATTTCAGCGCTGGTCGCGAAGGCCCGTGACCGTGAGGACGAGGCGCTCGAGCGTGTACGAAGCGTCGCTGGCCGCGCCCTTGATGTCGGCGTCGGCCTGTGCGATGGCCCGGATGGCGCGGGCGATGCCGCCGTCGGACCAGCCGCGGGACTGGTCGCGGATCGTGCGCAGCTTCCACGGCGGGACGCCGACCTCGCGGGCCAGATCGGCATCGCGCATGCCGCGCGGCGCCGCCTTGTAGCGAGCCACCCCGCGCGCTCCCCCGGCGAACGCCGAGGTCACGAGCACCGGCGCCGTCCCGCCGTCGAGCGCCCAGCGCAGCTCCTCGAGGGCGACCGTGCGTCGTCCCCACATGGCCGCGTCGGCAACCGCGAAGGACTTCGCCTCCGCGCGGCCGCCGAAGTAGCGCTTCACGATCTCGGCCGTGAGCGTCTGGCCGTGGAAGTCGCTCGCGAGCTGGTCGGCCGCGGCCGCCAGGGAGCGCAGGTCCTGGCCGACCGCCTGGACCAGCAGGTCGGCCGCCTCCTGCTCGAGCGTGGCGCCGTGGCTGCGGGCCTCGTTGGCGACGAACGCCGGGAACTCCGACGGACGCAGCTCCGCGACCTTCACCTCGACGACCGGATCGAGCTTGCGCAGCTTGGTGAGCACCCCGGAGCCCTTGGTGCCGCCGCTGTGCATGAGCACCAGCGCGACGTCGTCGACGGGCGAGGCGGCGTAGCCGAGCAGGCCGTCGACCGACTCCTCGGGAAGGTCCTCGAGGGCGCGCACGACCACGCACCGGGTCGAGGAGAAGAGGGACGGCGCCGCCAGCTCGCCGAGCGTCGCCATCGTCAGGTCGGAGCCGCGGGTCTCCGCCATCTCCGCGTCGGCGTCGTGGCCGCGGACGGCGTCGCGCACGGTGGTGACCGTGCGCTCGCGCAGGAACTCCTCCTTGCCCGTCACCAGGGTGACGCGACCGAGGACGTCCGCCGCGCGGGGCTTCGAGGTACCTGCCATGGTGCGGACAGCCTGCCACAGCCCAAGGACACCCGACGGGGCTACCCGCCGGACGTCACGGTGGCCAGGACGCCGCCGTCGGCGACCACCGCGGCGTCGCCGTCCTGATCGGTTCGCAGCACCCGGGCGCCGGCCGCCTCGAGCGGCTCGAGAGCGTCGGGGGCGGGATGGCCGTAGTCATTGTCAGCGCCGACGGAGACCACGGCGACCCGGGCGCCGAGGGAGAGCAGCCAGTCCTCGTCCTGGTAGCGGCTGCCGTGGTGCGGCACCTTGAGCACATCGATCCGCAGCCCCGGCAGGGCTCGCGCCAGCTGCGCCTGTCCGTCAGGCTCGACGTCGCCGGTGAGCAGGATCCGCACGCCACCGACCTGTGCGAGCAGCACGACGCTCGCGTCGTTCGCGGTGCTGCCGTCGCCGGGCCCGGTCGTCGGCGCGTCCGCTGGCGGCCACAGCACCTGGAGCGACACGTCGCCGACAGCCGTGATCGCACCGTCGAACGTCGCCTGCGGCACCAGCCCCGCATCGGCCGCCGCCTGCTCGACCTGCCGCACGCCCTCGGGAGGGTCCAGCAGTCCGGTGGTGACGATCGCACCAACGGGCCGGCCGTCGAGCACGCCGGTCAGCCCGTCGACGTGGTCGGCGTGGAAGTGCGTGAGCACCACGAGCGGCACCGACCCGACGCCGAGGCGCTCGAGACAACGATCGACGGACGTCGCCTCGGGCCCGGCATCGACCACGACGGCGGCGCCGTCACCCGCGTTGAGCACCAGCGCGTCGCCCTGACCGACGTCGCACGCGACCAGCACCCAGCCGGACGGCGGCCAGCCCGGCGTCGGGGGGCGGACGGCGACGACGAGCGCCAGCAGCAGGCAGCAGCCCACCCCGGTGACCGGGTGCCGGAGCAGCACCGGACCGGCGAGTGCGATGACGACGACGAGGACCGTGAGCACCGCAAGCGCGAGCGCGCCGCTCCCCCAGTCAACCGCCGCGACGGGCAGCGCCGCCGCGCGCCCGGCCACCAGGATGATCCAGGACACGCACCAGCCGGCCAGCGTTCCGAGCAGCCGTCCGCCGGCCGGCCAGAGCAGGCCGACGAGCCCGCCGCCGAGGCCGAGCACGGTCGCCGGACCGACCACCGGCGCCACCACGAGGTTGGCCGCGACCGCGACCAGGCTCACCTGTCCGGACAGGCCGGCCACGACCGGGGTGCAGGCCAGCTGCGCCGCGGCCGGCACCGAGACGGCCTCGGCCACCCAGCGCGGGAGCCAGCGCCGGAGCGCGTCGCGCCAGACCGGCGCCAGCAGCACGATGCCGGCGGTCGCGATCACCGACAGCGCGAACCCAGCCTGCACCGCCAGCCCGGGCTGCGCGAGCAGCAGCACCACCACGGCCACGCCCAGGGCCCGGGTCCCCCGTCTGCGGCCGTCGGTCCCCATCGCGAACAACGCCACCGTGCCCATCACCGCGGCCCGGAGCACGCTGGGCTCGGTGCGGGCGAGCAGCACGAAGCCGACGATCCCGAGGGCGCCGACGACGAGCAGACCCCGTCCTCGCACCCCCGCCCACCGGGCCAGCACCAGAAGGAACCCGACGACCAATGTCAGGTTGGTCCCGGAGACCGCCAGCAGGTGGGTGAGGCCCGCGGTCCGGAAGTCCTCCGCGAGGCCCTCGTCGAGCCCGGCGTCGTCGCCGTCGACCAGGGCGGGCACCAGCGCCCGCTCGTCCGCGGGCCGGTGGGCGACGGCAGCCCGAATCGAGGCGCGCACCGCGGACGCACCGCGCCACCACAGGTCGGGCGCCGCCACGACATCGGGCGGACCGCGCGCTGCGAGCACCCCGGCCAGGTCGTGGTCGTCCGCCGGACCGAGCCGGCCGGAGGCGCGGACCCGCGACCCGAGCGGGACTTCGAGCCAGTCGGCGTCCCCGATCACGAGCACCGGCGACGCGACGGCGTACGAGGAACCGCGTCCGGTCACCTCCCGGACCTCGAGGCGGGTGACCACGGCCTCGCCGTAGCGGCCGGCGACCGGGCGCGGGTCGGAGACCAGCGTGCCGACGACCCCGATCGCCGCGCGATCGGCGGCGAGCGCGTGGACCGGGCCCTGCGCGACCTGGTCGAGGCGCAGCAGCGTGACGGTGCCGGTCGCGACGAGCACGAGCAGCGCGCCGCCGGCGGTGCGGGATGCGGTGCGGGATGCGGCGCGGCTGCGTCGCCTCCGCACGAGAGGCCAGCACACCAGGGCGCAGGCGATCGCGACCGGGACCAGCCACCACCCCGACCAGCGCGCGAGGCCGGCGCCAGCCCAGGCCGCGGCACCCAGGGCCAGCATCCGCAGGTCCGCTCCCGCGGGCCGCTCGTCGTCACCGCCGTCCACCTCACCGCCGTCCACCCCACCGCCGGCCACCTCACACCGTCACGTGCGGCGCGATCTGCGCGAGTGTCGCGTCGCCGATGCCGTCGACCTCGAGCAGCTCGTCGACGGCCGAGAACCCGCCGTGCTCGGTGCGCCAGGCGAGGATGGCCTCGGCCGTGACCGGCCCGACCTCGGGCAGCGTCTCCAGCTCGGCCTGGCCGGCCGTGTTGAGGTTGACCAGGGCACCGGACGCCGGCGCTCCGTCGGACGGGATCGCCACCGGAGCCGTCGCAGGTCGGCCGACGACGACCTGCTCGCCGTCGACGAGCAGCCGAGCCAGGTTGAGCGAGGACAGGTCGACACCGGGCCGCGCGCCGCCGGCGGCCTCGAGCGCGTCGACGACGCGTGCGCCGACATCGAGGACGACGATCCCGGGCTTGCGGACCTTGCCGGTGACGTCGACGGTCACGCCGGCCGCACCGCCGGGGGCCGTGGCGCCCGGGCTCTCGAGCGACGCGGCGGCCGCGGTCGCGTCAGCGAGCGGGGCTGCCGACGCCAGGAGCGGTCCGGGCGCCTCCAGCCGCTGCGGGTCGCCGCGCACCACCCACCACGCGGTGACGGCGAGCCCGACGGCCACCAGCACGGCGACGACCAGCAGCTGGGACGGGCCGAGCGAGATCCGGCCGCGGAGCGCGTCGGGCACCCCTCCTGGCGCTGCGCGCGCCCGTCGGGCGGCGTGCCGTCCCGGCACCGGCACGACCGGCGGGAGCGGAGGCGCCGGCTCGGGCACCGGGTCCGGCACTGCGCGCAGTGGGCGGATGCGCGTGTGCCCCTCGAGCCACGAGTCCTGCTCCGGAGGTGGGTCGGGGCGGGCGGCGTGGAGCTCGGCGGTCAGCAGCTCCAGCCGCCGCGAGGCGATCTGGTCGGCGCGGGGTCGCAGGGAGGCCATGTCGCGACGCTAGGCAGCGGGGCCGACCACCGGCGCGGTCGTCGTACGCCGCTGTGGACGGCCCGGTCGGAGCGGATCCTGTGGACGGTTCCCGGCTCAGCGGGGCGCGACGCAGACGGCGATCATCCCGGGCCCGACGTGGGCGCCGAGCACGGCGCCGAGCTCACCGCACCAGACCTCGCGCCCGGCGAGGTTCGCCGCGAGCCGCTCGCCGAGCCGGTCGGCGAGCTGCCCGGCCCGGTCCGGGTTGGCCAGGTGGGCGACGCACACGTCCACCTGGCCGTCGCCCGCGCGCTGGACGGCCAGCTCCTCGAGCCGGCCGAGCGCCCGGGCCGACGTCCGGACCCGTTCGAGCGAGGCGACCTTGCCGTCCTCGATCTGGAGCAGCGGCTTGACCGCCAGCGCGCCACCGAGCAGCGCGGCGGCGGCGCCGATCCGCCCACCCCGGCGCAGGTACTCCAGCGTGTCGACGTAGAACAGCGACGACGACGCCGACGCGCGGGCCCGCGCCGCCTCGGCCGCTTCGTCGGCGTTGCCTCCCGCGTCGACCACGTCGGCAGCGGCCAGCGCCGCGAAGCCGGTCGCGAAGCCGACCTGCCGCGTGTCGACGGGTACGACGTGCACGGACGCGTCGCGGGCGGCGAGCTGCGCCGACTCGAACGTCCCGCTCATGTCGCCGGACAGGTGCACCGACACGATCTCGGTCGCGCCGTCGCGCACCGCCTGCTCGTAGACCTCGAGCAGCGCGGCCGGACCCGGGCGGGAGGTGCTGACCGGCTTCCACTCCTTCAGGGCGGCCGCGACCAGCTCGGGCGTCGCCCCGCCGGGGGCCTCGTCGTACACGTCCGCCCCGATGACCACCTGCAGCGGGACCACGACGATCCCCCGCTTCTCCGCCAGCTCCGCAGGCAGGCTGGCGGTCGAGTCGGTGACGATCGTGACCGGCATGCCGGAGAGGTTAGACGATCACGAACGCCAGGAACTCCCGCGCACGAACGATGGCGGACCGGCACACTTCCGTGCGTGAGCCACTTCACCGTCCTCAGCGGACCGGACCTCCCTCCCGGCGACGACACGTCGTTCCGGGTCTCCGACCTGGGCGGCTACGGGCGGATGCTGGTCCGCCGCTTCGTGCACCAGGCGCGCGCCGCCGACCAGCCGACCTTCCGCACGCTCGTCGCCGACCACCTCGGCGTCCCGGTGCAGGATCTCGCGGTCACCGAGGAGGCCTGGCCGGGCTACGAGCACGTCAACGTCCAGGGCGCCCTGGACGCCTGGCTCGCGGCGCCGGGGCGCAACCACAGCCTCGTCGGGCTCAGGGACTACCGCCACCGGGGGTCCTTCGGGCTCGCGGACCTCATCGGCCAGGACGCCGTCCAGCAGCTCCACGGCCCGCGTCCCGGCAACATCACCCGGGTCACGCTGCCGTCCGGGCCGGACGGCCAGACCCGTGAGTGCCTGCGCGCCGCGCTGGTGCTCGCCGAGGACGGCGCCGACCGGCTCGCGCTCCTGGTGCGCGGCCCCGACCACGACAGCGAGCACCGCAGCGTCAGCGTCGAGGTCGTCGCCAACCGGCCCGAGGCCGCGGCGGCGCTGACCGCCGAGCTGCGCGAGCTCGCCCTCACTCTCAACGTCTACCGGGGCCAGGTGGTCTCCTTCGGGCGCAGCATGTTCGGCGAGCGCTCCGCGCTGCTGCGCATCCACGAGCGCCCGACGATGTCGCCCGACGACCTGATCCTGCCGACGGAGACCTTCGCCGACGTACGTCGCCAGGTGGTCGGCGTCGCTCACAGCCGCGACCGCCTCCGCGCGGCCGGCCAGCACCTCAAGCGCGGGCTGCTGCTCTACGGCCCGCCGGGCGTCGGCAAGACCCACACGGTCCGCTACCTGGTCAGCCAGCTGGCCGACACGACGATCATCGAGCTGACCGGCGAGACCCTCGGCGCCATCCGCGACGCGTGCTCGATCGCCCGCGCCCTCCAGCCGGCGATGATCATCGTCGAGGACGTCGACCTGATCGCGCAGCAGCGGGACCACTACGGCGGCGAGACCCTCCTGCTCTTCACGCTGTTCAACGAGATGGACGGACTGGCCGAGGACGCGGACGTCGTCTTCCTGCTGACCACCAACCGCGCCGACCTGCTGGAGCCGGCGCTCGCCGCCCGCCCGGGACGCGTCGACCAGGCGGTCCACGTCGACCTGCCGGACCGCGAGTCGCGTCGCCGCCTCGTCGAGCTCTACCGCGGCGCGCTCGACGTCGACCTGAGCCGCATCGACGACGTGCTCGACCGCACCGACGGCGTGACCGCCTCCTTCATCAAGGAGCTGCTGCGCCGGGCCGCCGTCATCGCGGCCGAGCGGGCGCCCGACGCCGACCTGCGCGTCACCGCAGACGACGTGGACGCCTCGCTGTCGGAGCTCCTCGACACCCGCAACCAGATGACGCGGTCGGTGCTGGGCTACCGGTCGGAGTGATCAGACGACGACGTTGACCAGCTTCGGCGCGCGCACGATCACCTTGCGCACCTGCCGGCCGTCGATCGCCTTCACGACCCCCGGGTCCGCCAGCGCCAGCTGCTCCAGGTCGGCCTCGGTGATGTCCGGGGCGACCTCCAGGCGCGCCTTGACCTTGCCCTGGATCTGGACGACGGCGGTGACCGACTCCTCGACCAGCAGCGCCGGGTCGACGGCCGGCCAGCCCGCCTTGGCGACGGTCGGCCGGTGGCCCAGCCACTCCCACATCTCCTCGGCGGTGAACGGCGCGACCAGCGACAGCAGGATCGCCACGGCCTCGGCGGCCTCGCGTACGGCGGGGTCGGCCGGGCCGCAACCCGAGTCGATCGCCTTGCGGGTGGCGTTCACCAGCTCCATGACCCGCGCGACCATGACGTTGAACCGGTAGGACTCGATCAGCTCGGCCGCCTCGTGCACCGTGTGCGCGGTGACCCGGCGCAGCGCGACGTCGCCGCCCTCGGCGGCGGTGCCGGGCTCCGAGGTGACGTCACCGGACAGCCGCCAGGCGCGCTGCAGGAAGCGCAGCGACCCCGCGGGCGACATGTCGGCCCAGTCGATGTCGTCCTCCGGCGGGCCGGCGAAGACCAGCGTCAGGCGTACGGCGTCCACTCCGTAGGCCGCAAGTTGGTCCCCCAGACTGACGCCGTTGCCCAGCGACTTGCTCATCTTGCGGCCCTGGTTGATGACGATGCCCTGGTTCAGCTGGGAGGCGAACGGCTCGCCCACGTCCAGCATCCCCATGTCCCGCAGCACCTTGGTGAAGAAGCGTGCGTACAGCAGGTGCAGGACGGCGTGCTCGACGCCGCCGACGTAGATGTCGGCCGGCATCCACGCCTTGGCCTTCTCGACGTCGAAGGGTCCGTCGGTGTAGTCCGGCGAGCAGTAGCGCAGGAAGTACCACGACGAGTCGACGAACGTGTCCATCGTGTCGCTGTCCCGCTTCGCCGGACCGCCGCACGTGGGGCACTCCACGTCGACCCACTCCGTGGCGGCCGCCAGCGGCGAGACGCCCTTGGGCTTCAGGTCGGCACCGCGCAGCTCCGGCAGCTCCAGCGGCAGCTGGTCGTACGGTACGGCGACCTCGCCGTCCTTCTCGCAGTGGATGATCGGGATCGGCACGCCCCAGTAGCGCTGGCGGCTCAGCAGCCAGTCGCGCAGCCGGAAGTTGACCGCGCCCTTGCCGGTCCCCTGCTGCTCCAGGAAGTCGATGGTCGCCCGCTTCGCGGCGGCGACGTCCAGGCCGTTGATGTCCAGCGCGGCGTCGACCCCGGGCGACGGGGAGTTGATCGCCGGCCCCTCGCCGTGGAAGGCCTCGCCCTCGAAGCCCTCCGGCGTCTGCGTCGTCCGGATGATCTCCAGGCCCATCACCGTCGCGAACTCCCAGTCGCGCTGGTCGCCGCCGGGCACGCCCATCACCGCGCCGGTGCCGTAGTCGGCCAGCACGTAGTCGGTCGCCCAGACCGGGATCTGCTCACCGGTGACCGGGTTGGTCGCCGTGACGCCCAGGTCGACGCCGGTCTTCGGCCGGTCGGTGGAGAGCCGCTCGATCTCGGTCTCCTTGCGGATCTCCTCGCGGTAGGCCTCGAAGGCGTCCCGCTGACCGTCGGTCACCAGCTCCTCGGCCAGCGCGGAGTCGACGGCGACGACCATGAACGTCGTACCGAAGATCGTGTCCGGACGCGTGGTGTAGACGGTGATCGGCTCGTCGCGCCCCTGGACGGCGAAGTCGACGTGGGCACCCTCGGAGCGGCCGATCCAGTTGCGCTGCGCGGTGACGACCCGCGGCGGCCACGTGGGCTCCAGCCGGTCCAGCTCGTCCAGCAGCTCCTGGGCGTACTCGGTGATCTTGAAGTACCACTGGGTCAGCTCGCGCTTGGTGACGTCGGCGCCGCAGCGCTCGCACCTGCCGTCGACGACCTGCTCGTTGGCCAGCACGGTCTGGTCGTTGGGGCACCAGTTGACCGGGCTGTTGCGGCGGTAGGCCAGCCCGCGCTCGCGGAACTTCAGGAACAGCCACTGGGTCCAGCGGTAGTACTCCGGGTCGGAGGTGTGCAGCCGGCGCGACCAGTCGAACGAGATGCCGTAGCGCTTGAAGGACTCGTACTGCGTCTCGATGTTCGCGTAGGTGTACGTCGCGGGGTGCTCGTCGTTGCGGATCGCGGCGTTCTCGGCGGGCAGGCCGAAGGAGTCCCAGCCCATGGGGTTCAGGACCTCGTAGCCGCGCTGCCACCAGTAGCGCGCGATCACGTCGTGCAGCGCCGTCACCTCGGCGTGACCCATGTGCAGGTCGCCGCTCGGGTAGGGGAACATCGTCAGCGCGTACTTCTTCTCGCGCGGCGACTCGTCGTCGGCACGGAAGGGCTGCAGCTCGTCCCAGACGGGCAGCCACTTCTCCTGCACCTGCTCGACGTCGTACGTCTCCTGCTCGCTCATCTCGATCTCTCTTCGCGTTCGGTGGGGACTCTGCTCGCTCCCGGCCCGAGGCACAAAAAAACCCCTCGGGCGTGAGGGGTGGCCGCACTGGAGGTGGTCAGTGCGGCTGCGTAAGGAGCAGGTTCCTGCGCATGCGCCTAGGGTACCCGAGGTCGCCCGCCGGCGCCGACCCGCGTCACGGGCGCAGCATCAACGGCATGAGCTCGTGGACCTGGGCGGCCATCGACTCCTCGGCCCCGGCCGCGCCGGTCAGGTGGCCGAGCAGGGCCTGCTGGAAGAGCCCGTCGAGCACGCCGTACGCCGCGGCGGGGGACATCGCGACCGCGCGACCGGAGAGCTCGGCGTAGCGACTCACGATCCGCCAGATCATGTCCTCGAGCGTCCCGTCGATCATGAGCACGGCCTCGCGGAGCTTCTCCTCGAACATGCTCTGGGTGCGCAGGTCGTACCAGAGCCGGTGCATGGCCGCCTCCTCGCGGAGGGTCTCGACCAGCTTGGCCGCGAACGCGTCGAGCAGTCCCTCGGCCGTGGTCGACTCCGCCACGACCGCGTCGTAGCGGGTCACGCACCGCGCCTTGTAGTAACGCACGCAGTAGACGATCAGCTCGAGCTTGTCGGAGAAGTAGTAGTGCACGACCCCGTGGCTGAACTCCGAGTTGTTGGCGATCTCGCGGAGGCTGGTGCGGGCGTAGCCGAGCTCGCCGAGGGTCCGCAGCGCCGACTCGGCGAGCTGGTTGCGGCGCTCGTCGTACTTGTCGGCCGGGGCGCGTCGCGCCTCCCTGGTGCCTGCCACCGCCCATCTCCTCCCGCGTGGTCGGGCGTCACTGTACGCGACCGACGCCGGTCCCGGTCGTCGATCTTGACGATTGTCCAGAATTGTCTTGACGAATGTCCAGCAAAGTCTTGACAGTCGTCAAGGGGTGCCGCCTACCTTGTGACGACCACCACGTCGCCTCCCGAGGAGCTCCCATGACCGCAGTCGATCTCACGGGCCGCACGGCGCTCGTCACCGGAGGCGCCCAGGGCCTCGGCGAAGGCATGGCGCACGCCCTCGCGTCGGCCGGCGCCAGGGTCGTCGTCGCCGACCTCCAGGACGACCTCGGGGCCAAGGTCGCCGACACGCTGCCGGGCGAGGGCCATGGGTTCGTCCACCTCGACGTCACCGACGAGGGCAGCTGGGAGAACGCGGTCAACGCCGCGGCCGCGGACTTCGGCGGCCTCGACGTACTCGTCAACAACGCCGGCGTCGAGATCAGCAGCCTGATCGTCGACGTCGAGCCGAAGGACATCCGCACGATGCTGGACGTGAACGTCCTCGGCACCGCGCTCGGCCTCAAGTGGGGACTGCGCGCGATGCGCCCCGACGGCGTCGCCGGCCGGGGCGGCAGCATCGTCAACGTCGCGTCCGTCGCCGCGACGATCGCGTTCCCCGGCATCCCGATCTACTCCGCCACCAAGTCCGCGGTCGACCGGCTCACCCGCGTCGCCGCGATGGAGGCCGGCAAGCTCGGGTACGGCGTCCGCGTCAACTGCGTCTACCCCGGCCTCGTGCCGACCGCGATGGGGCAGGGGCTGGCGGTCGACATGGCCCGACTCGGGCTCTTCGAGTCACCCGAGGCCGCCGTCGAGGCCGTCGTCGGTCTCACGCCGTCCGGCCGGCTCGGCGAGGTCGCCGACATGGCGGACGCCGTCGTCTTCCTCGCGTCCGACCAGGCGCGCTTCGTCAACGGCGTCGGCCTCCCGGTCGACGGCGGGATGGGGATGTGACCATGAGCGAGCCCAGCACCTCCTCTCGGCCGGTCGTCGTCTACGGCGCCTCCGGCTACACCGGCCGGCTGATCTGCGAGTACCTCCGTGAGTACCACGTCCCGTTCGTGGCCGCCGGCCGCGACGAGGGGCGGCTGAAGAGCTCCATGGAGTCGAACGTCGCCGGCATCGAGACCGCCGACTACGAGGTCGCCGCGTGCGACGGCAGCCCGGAGGCCCTGGCCGAACTGTTCGCGGGCGCCTCGGTGGTCTGCAACACCGTCGGTCCCTTCAGCCAGCTCGGCCCGGCCGTCGTCGAGGCGGCGCTCGCCGCCGGCGTCCACTACCTCGACACCACCGGCGAGCAGGACTGGCTGATCACCTGCGACGAGCGGTACGGCGCCGACTACGCGGCCGCCGGGCTGCTGCTGGCGCCCGGCGTCGCGCAGATGTACACGACCGGCGAGATCGCCGCCGAGATCGCGCTCGAGCGGCCCGGCCTCGACACCCTCGACATCGCGGTCTTCTGGGGCGGCAGCCCCACCGTCGCCTCGACGCTGACCATCCTGGTCAACGCGGCGCTGGCCGGCGCCTACTACCTCGAGCAGAACCAGTACGTCCCCTGGGACTCCGGCGCCGGGCTCTACCAGCTCGCCATCCCCGGCCAGCACGAGCTGGCGCTCGCGCTTCCGTGGGGCGGCACCTCGCACCCGGTCTGGTTCAAGAAGGACCCGCGCGTCGCCACCTGCAAGGTGCTCGGCGGCGTGTTCAACAAGCCGCTGATGCTGGGGGTGCCGCAGATCGTGGCCGCCGCGGTCGAGGCGACCAAGGACATGGCGCCGGACGAGAAGTACGCCGCGCTCACCGCCACCGCGTCGCAGGTGATGAGCGAGATGCCTCCTCGCGAGAACCCGCGCCTGAACAAGTCGCTCGACTCGGTGCACGCCTCCGGACCCCTCGGGCGCGCGCACTGCGTCATCCACGGCAACCAGAACTACAAGCAGACCGGGGCGCTTCAGGCGTACGCGGCGTACTCGCTGCTCCAGCAACCCCCGAAGCGGGTCGGCTTCGCCTCGGGCTGCCAGGCGTTCGGCCACCGCGAGCTGCTCGGGGTGCTGCGCGGCTTCGGCCTGGTCTCGGAACCCGTGCTGACGGTCCAGGGCTGACCGTGCGTCTCGCGGACTACCTCGACAAGGGCGCCTCGCTCGATCCGAACGCCCCCTGCCTGACGACCGACGGCGTCTCGCAGACGTACGGCGAGGTGCGCGACCTGAGCGGGCGGATCGCCGCCGCGCTGGTCGGGCACGGCGTCCGGCCGGGCGACAAGGTCGCGATCCTGTCGGCGAACGACCCGCTGGCGTTCACGTGCGTCTTCGGCATCAGCCGCGCCGGAGCCGTGTGGTGCCCTATCAACCCCCGCAACGAGGCCGCCGAGAACCAGGAGCTGCTGGACCTCTTCGAGTGCGTCACGTTGTTCTTCCAGGAGCGGTTCGCGCCGCTGGTGCAGCAGATCAGTGGAGACCTCCCCCACCTCACCACGCTGGTCTGCCTGGATGCCGAGGTGCCCGGCGCGCTCTCCTGGGAGGACTTCGTGGCC
>NZ_JBHTDF010000005.1:50012-486467 GCF_042666375.1 Nocardioides sp. GCM10030259
ACCGCCATCACCTTGATGAGCTACCCGTTCGAGGGCCGGCCGGTCTACCTGGCGCTCGCGCCGCTGACGCACGCCGCCGGGGTGCTCTGCTTCCCGGTGCTCGCACTCGGCGGCGAGATCGTCGTCATGCGCTCCCCGGACGTCGGCCGGTTCCTCGAGCTCGTCGAGCGGCACCGCGTCACGCACACGTTCCTGCCACCGACGCTGATCTACATGGTGCTCGCACACCCCGCACTGGACCGGACGGACCTCTCCTCGCTGCAGTGCTTCTGGTACGGCGCGGCGCCGATGTCACCGACGCGGCTCGAGGAGGCCCTGGTGCGGATCGGCCCCGTCATGGGCCAGCTCTTCGGGCAGACCGAGGCGCCGATGATGATCTCGACGCTGGCGCCCCGCGACCACTTCCGGCCCGACGGAGGCATCGCCCACGAACGGCTGTCATCAGCGGGGCGACCGGCTCCGCTGGTGACGGTCTCCGTCATGGGTGCCGACGGGACGCTGCTCCCCCGGGGCGAGCGCGGCGAGATCGTCGTGCGGAGCTCGCTCGTGATGGCGGGCTACCACCGCAACCCGGAGGCGACGGCCGAGGCCTCGGCGTACGGGTGGCACCACACGGGCGACATCGGCTACCTCGACGACGACAACGTCCTCTACATCGTCGACCGGGCCAAGGACATGGTCATCACCGGCGGCTTCAACGTGTACTCCACCGAGGTCGAGCAGGCGCTGATGGCACACCCCGACGTGCAGGACTGCGCCGTCGTCGGGCTGCCGGACGAGAAGTGGGGCGAACGGGTCACTGCCGTCCTGCAGCTGCGGCCCGGCGCCCGTGGCGACGCGGACGAGATCACGGCGTTCGTCAAGGAGCGCATCGGGAGCGTCAAGGCACCCAAGCAGGTGGAGGTCTGGCCCGACCTCCCCCGCTCGAAGGTCGGGAAGGTCCTGAAGGCCGACATCCGGGCATCGCTACAGTCGCCGGCATGACCGACGCGCGCACCGTCCCCGACCTCTTCCGACTCGACGGCAGGGTGGCGATCGTCACCGGTGCCTCGAGCGGCCTCGGCGTCGCGTTCGCGCAGGGCCTCGCGGAGGCCGGCGCCGACCTGGTGCTCGGCGCTCGGCGCGTCGACCGGCTCGCCGACACCGCGAAGCTGGTGGAGGCCGCCGGACGCCGCGCGTTGACCGTCGAGACCGACGTCGCCGACCCCGACTCGTGCACCAACCTCGTCGCGCTCGCGATGGAGGAGTTCGGCCGGGTCGACGTGCTGGTCAACAACGCCGGGATCGGTACGGCGGTGCCGGCGACCCGGGAGGCGCCGGAGGAGTTCCGGCAGGTGATCGACGTGAACCTCAACGGCTGCTACTGGATGGCGCAGGCCTGCGGCCGCGTGATGCAGCCGGGCTCGAGCATCGTCAACATCAGCTCGGTGCTGGGCATCACGACCGCGGGGCTCCCCCAGGCGGCGTACGCCTCCTCGAAGGCGGGCCTGATCGGCCTGACCCGCGACCTGGCGCAGCAGTGGACCGGCCGCAAGGGCATCCGCGTCAACGCGATCGCGCCGGGGTTCTTCGCCTCCGAGATGACCGACCAGTACCCGCCCGGCTACCTCGAGGGCCAGCAGCAGCGCATCCCCGCCGGTCGCAAGGGCGACCCCGCCGAGCTCGCCGCGGCCGTGGTGTTCCTGGCCTCCGACGCGGGCGGCTACGTCACCGGGCAGACGCTCGCGGTCGACGGCGGCATGACCATCACCTGATCCGCACCCGACCGGGGGTCCGGCCCGTCCAGCGCCGGAAGGCGAGGATGAAGCTGGACGCCTCGGCGTACCCGAGCCGCACGGCGACGTCCTGCACCGACAGCGTGCCGAGCAGCTCGACGGCCAGCGACTCGCGGACCTCGTCGAGCAGCCGCTGGTACGACGTGCCGTCCGCCGCGAGCCGGCGGCGCAGGGTCCGCTCGCTGACGCCGAGCGCGGCCGCCACCGAGGCAGCGGGGGCGCCGGCCGCGAGCTGCTGGGTCGCCAGCACCCGCACCTCCCCGGCCAGCCCGGACCGCTCGCGGCGCCGCGCCACCACGTCGCGGCACACCGTCTCCGACACCGCCCGCGCCGCGGCGTCGGCGTGCGAGACGCGGCGGCCCAGGTCGGCGGCGGGCAGGGTCACCACGCGCGCATCGCCCGCCACCGTCGTCCGGGTCGCGAGGCCGCCGGACACCAGCTCGTTCAGCACCGCCAGGATCGCGGCGGTGTCGCGCTCGACGAGGAACCGCCGTACGTCGGCCGGCAACCGGGATCCGTCGACCACGATCCGCACCCGGTCACCGACGAGCGCCGCCGACGGGATCGCGAACGTGTGGCTGAGGTCGAGGAAGCGCAGCGCGACGTTCATCGCGTCCAGCAGGGTGCGGCTCGAGAGCAGTGCGTAGCCGAGCACGCCGAACGTCGCGGTCCGGTAGCGCCGCCCGACCTCGGCACCCACCTCTCCCAGGCGGGCGTGCAGGTTGCGCACCACCCGCAGCTCCTGGTCGGCCGTGACCTCCGAGGCCGTCGCCAAGTCGACGACGCCGAGACCCGTCCCGGCCAGCGCAACGCCCTCCGGGACGCCTCGTTCGACAGCGAGCTCGAGGAGGAGGCGCACCCCGGCGACGGCGCGCGGGAAGTCCCACGTCCGCACCGCGGCGCCCTCGAAACCCCCGGGCTCGACCGACATGGCCGGAATTATGGATCATCGGCTCCTCGAGCGGCCCTAGCGTTCCTCCCATGGGTGCTCGAGTGATCGTGATCGGAGCCGGCTTCGGCGGGCTCGGCGTCGCACATGCGCTGCGCGAGGCCGGGGTCAGCGACGTGACGGTCCTCGAGCGCGCCGCCGACGTCGGCGGCGTCTGGCGCGAGAACACCTATCCCGGCGCGGCCTGCGACGTCCCCTCGCCGCTCTACTCCTGGTCGTGGGCGACCAACCCGACCTGGTCGCGCCGCTACTCGCCGCAGCCGGAGATCCTCGACTACATCCGCCGCACGGCCGACGACCGCGGCCTGCTCGACCTGGTGCGCACCGGCGTCGAGGTCACCGGGCTCGAGTACGCCGGCGACCGGTGGCAGGTGACCACCGACAGCGAGGTCCTCGAGGCCGACCTGGTCGTCGTCGCGACCGGGCAGCTGTCCAACCCGGTGGTGCCGCAGGTCCCCGGCGCGGACGGCTTCGCCGGACCGGCCTTCCACTCGGCGCAGTGGCGCCACGACCTCGACCTGCGCGGCAAGCGCGTCGCCGTGGTCGGCACCGGCGCGAGCGCGATCCAGTTCGTGCCCGGCATCGTGGACCGGGTCGGCTCGATGACCGTCTACCAGCGGTCAGCGCCGTACGTCGTGCCGAAGCCCGACCGCGCCTTCACCGACGCCCACCACCGGCTCTTCCGGGCCCGGCCGGAGGTCCCGGCCGGCGAGCGGCGGTTCTGGTTCTGGTTCACCGAGCAGTTCAACGGCGCCCTCGTGGGCTCCTCCCGGTTCGCGCGCCCGCTGATGGCCTACGCCCGCGGCCGCTGGCGGCTCCAGATGCGGCGCCAGGTGCGCGACCCCGACCTGCGCCGCCGGCTGGTTCCCGACTACCCGATCGGCTGCAAGCGGATCCTCTTCTCGAACGACTGGTACCCCGCGCTGGCCCGCGACCACGTCGAGCTGGTCACCGATCGGATCGCCGCGATCGAGTCCGACGGCGTCCGCACGGCAGACGGCCGCCGGCGCGAGGCCGACGTGCTGATCTGGGGCACCGGGTTCGCGGCGACCGACTTCCTCGGCGGCATCGACGTGCGCGGCGCCGGCGGCGTCTCCCTCGCCGACGTGTGGGCCGACGGGGCGCGGGCGCACCTGGGTCTCAGCGTGCCGGGCTTCCCGAACCTGTTCCGGGTCTACGGCCCCAACACCAACCTCGGCGGCAGCTCGATCATCGGGATGCTGGAGGCCCAGGCCCGCTGGATCGCGCAGGTCGCGCGCCGGGTCCAGGACGGCGGGGCGCACCGGGTCTCGGTGCGCCCCGACGTCTGGGAGGCGTACGACGCCGAGATGCGCAGTCGGATCGGCGGGACCGTCTGGTCCGGCTGCGACAGCTGGTACCGCGACGGCAAGCGGGTCACCACGAACTGGCCCGGCCTGGTCGCCGAGTACCAGCGGCGCACCGCCACCGTCGACTGGTCGGAGCTGGAGGAGGTCAGCCGCCGGCCGATCCCGCGATGTTGACCATCCAGCTCACGCCGTACTTGTCGGTGAGGTCGCCGAAGGAGTCGCCCCAGGGCGCCTTCTCCAGCGGCACGTTGACGGTGCCGCCCGCGGCGAGCCCGTCGAACCACCCGCGCAGGGTGGCCTCGTCGTCACCACTCAGGGAGATCCGCCCGTTGACGAAGTCGCCCTCCATGTGGCTCGGCACGTCGGAGCCCATGAGCTGCACCGCGTCGGAGACGCTCAGCGCGGAGTGCATGACGTTGTCGACCTCGGACGCCTGGACGCCCATGGCCTCGCCGCCCATGTCGCCGAACGTCATCACGTCGAGCTCGCCGCCGAGCACGGACTGGTAGAACGTCATCGCCTCGCGGGCCTGGCCACGGAAGCTCAGGTAGGGGTTCAGCTGGGTGCTCATGTCGCTCTCCTCGATCAGGGTCTGTGCACCGGTCGACCCCGATCATGCTCCGAACTCATCGGAGCTGCTCAGCCACTCGCCTGCGCCCTGGCCCAGCGGTAGTCGGCCTTGCCCGACGGGGAGCGCTGCACCTGCGGCACCCGCACGATCGCCTTGGGCAGCTTGTAGCGCGCGACGTGGCGTCCTGCCTCGGCGAGCAGCTCGTCGTCGGACACGTCGACGCCCGCCTCGAGCTCGACGACCGCGACGACCTCGTTGCCCCACCGCTCCGACGGCCGGCCCGCGACGACCACGTCGCGCACCGCCGGGTGGGCGGCGACGGCGCGCTCGACCTCCTCGGCGAAGATCTTCTCGCCGCCGGAGTTGATGGTGACGCTGTCGCGGCCGAGGAGCCGGATCCGGCCGTCGTCCAGCACGCTGGCCCGGTCTCCCGGCACCGCCCACCGCTCGCCGTCGACGACCGGGAAGGTGCGTGCCGACTTCTCCGGGTCACCGAGGTAGCCCAGCGGCACGAAGCCCCTCCTGGCCAGCCAGCCGCCGGACTCCCCCGGCTCGAGCTGACGGGTGAGCAGGTCGTCGAGCACCCACGTGTCGGGCCGCGGCGTGAAGACCATCGCCTCCTCCTCGACGCCCTTCATCGTCATCTGGCTCATCTGCAGCCCCGACTCCGAGGAGCCCGCGGAGTCGAGCACCATCACGTGCGGAAGGGCCGCGAAGATGCGCTCGCGCACCGACGGGGTGAGCGCGGCGCCGCCGTTGCCGAAGCTGACGAGACCCGAGAGGTCATAGGAGCCCCGCTCCACCTCCTCGATGATCGGCTTCGCGATGGCGTCGCCGACGCAGACGACGTTCAGCACGCGCTCGCGCGCGGCGACCTCCAGCGCGTTGGCCGGGTCGAGCCGGTGCACGTCGTCCGGGATCACGACCCTGCCGCCCGACGTGATGCCGTGGAACGTCGACCACTGCGCCGCGCCGTGCATGAACGGCGGAATCATGAGCATCGCCAGGCCGCCGTTGGCGTTGCGGGCGAACTCGGCGATCGCGTCGTACGACGGGTAGGGCTCGGTCTCGCCGAAGGGGGTGCCGCCCATCGTGGAGACGTAGATGTCGTGGTGCTTCCACAGCACGCCCTTCGGCATGCCCGTGGTGCCACCGGTGTAGAGCAGGTAGAGGTCCTCGCCGCTGGGCGTCGGCATGCCGCCCGCGGGCTCCGGGGCGGCGAGCGCATCGTCGTACCAGACGGCGCCGGGCAGGAGGTCGTGGCCGGACTCGTCCGACACCTGCACCAGCACGGTCAGCTCGGGCAGCTGCTCGCGCACCTCGGCGACCACGGGCGCGAACTCCGAGTGGAAGACCAGGCCCCGGGTGTCGGCGTCCTTCAGGAGGTAGACGAGCTCCTCCGCGACGTAGCGGTAGTTGACGTTGAACGCTGCAACCCGGGCGCGGAACGCGCCGAGCATGGCCTCGAGGTACTCGTTGCCGTTGCGCAGGTAGATGCCGACGTGGTCCTGCCCGGACTCGTGGTTGGCCAGCTCGGAGCGCTCCGCGCGCGCCCCCAGGCCCCGGCCGACGAGGAACCGCGCGATGCCGTCGACCCGCGCGTCCATCTCGGCGTACGTCACGCGCCGGTCGCGCCAGATCACGACCTCCTGGTCGGGGACCGCGCGAGCGACGGTGGCGAACACCGTCGCGAGGTTGAAACCGCCGGGACCGGGATCGGACATCGTCGACCGCCTCGCTAGAACGGGTTCTTGTTCCGCGCGATGCTAGCGGTTGGACAGGGTCCCGACCACCGGCCCCGACGGCACCCGTCAGCGCAGGATCGGGCGCGGCAGGCTCGCGTTGGCGACCCGGTTCTCGCTGTCGATCATCCAGGCGAGCTGCTCGAGGCGCTCGATGATCGCGTGCAGGATGTCGGCCGTCGTCGGATCCTCGGCGTCCACGTCGTCGTGGATGCGGCGAGCGGTCCCGGCCACGGCGTACAGGCTCGCGGCGACCAGGTCGACGGTCTGGGCGGTGTTGACCTCGCCGGTCGGGAAGTCGGGGAGGCTGGACTGCGCGGCGACCGTCGCGGCACGCCCGTCGGGGGTCACGTAGATCGCACGCATGCGCTCGGCCACCTGGTCGGAGAACTCACGAGCGGCGTCGACGACCTCGTCGAGCGCCAGGTGGAGGTCGCGGAAGTTGAGGCCGACGACGTTCCAGTGCGCCTGCTTGCCGACGAGGTGCAGGTCGACGAGGTCCACCGAGAGCTGCTGGAGGTGGGTGGCCAGCTGCTCGGACGCGGTGAACGGCGGCTTCGCGACGTGGGTGGTCTGATCGGAGTGCAGCATGTCGGTCACAGAGTTGCTCCTTCGGTCGGGATGACTGCAACCCAACCATCTTTTCTTGAACGGTTCCAGAAAGGTGAGGCTAGCCTCACCGCCCGGGCAACTCAGGCCGCCCGGACGCGCGAGAGGGGCCCACGTCGTACGACGTGAGCCCCTCCGCAACGCGTCGGCCGGTCAGGCCAGGTCGAACCGGTCGCCGTCCATGACCTTGACCCACGCCGCCACGAAGTCGCGGACGAGCTTCTCGCGCGCGTCGTCGCTGGCGTAGACCTCGGCGAGCGCCCGCAGCTGCGAGTTCGAGCCGAAGATCAGGTCGACCGGCGTCGCGGTCCACTTGACCTCGTCGGTCGCGAGGTCGCGGATCTCGTAGACGTTCTCCTCCGACTCCGAGGCCTTCCACTGCGTGCCGGGGGCGAGCAGGTTGGCGAAGAAGTCGTTGGTGAGCACGCCCGGGCGGTCGGTGAGGACGCCGTGCTGGGCACCGCCGACGTTGTTGCCGAGCGCACGCAGGCCGCCGACCAGCACCGTCATCTCCGGCGCACTGAGGTCGAGCAGGTAGGCGCGGTCGACCAGGAGCACCTCCGGCTGGAGCTTCTCGCCGGGACGCAGGTAGTTGCGGAAGCCGTCGGCCCGCGGCTCGAGCACCGCGAACGAGTCGACGTCGGTCTGCTCCTGCGTGGCGTCGGTGCGACCCGCGTGGAACGGCACGGTCGTCTCGACACCGGCGTCCTTGGCGGCCTTCTCGACCGCGGCGGAGCCGGCGAGCACGATCAGGTCGGCCAGCGAGATCTGGGCGCCGCCGGCGCCGTTGAACTCGGACCGGATCGCCTCGAGCCTCTCCAGCACGCCCGCGAGCTGCTCGGGCTGGTTGACCGCCCAGCCGCGCTGCGGCTCGAGCCGGATGCGGGCACCGTTGGCGCCACCGCGCTTGTCGGTGGAGCGGAAGCTCGCGGCCGACGCCCACGCGGTGGAGACCAGCTCGGAGACCGACAGGCCGGAGTCGAGGACCTTCACCTTGAGCGCCGCGACGTCCGCGTCGCCGACCAGCTCGTGATCGACGGCCGGCACCGGGTCCTGCCACAGCTGCGGCTCGGCGACCCACGGACCGAGGTAGCGGTCCACCGGGCCCATGTCGCGGTGCAGCAGCTTGTACCAGGCCTTGGCGAAGGCCAGCGCGAACTCGTTCGGGTTCTCCAGGAAGCGGCGCGAGATCTTCTCGTACGTCGGGTCCATGCGCAGCGCGAGGTCGCTGGTCAGCATCGTGGGCTTGCGCTTCGGCGAGTCCGCCGCCGGGCCCGGGATGATCTCCTCGGCGTCCTTCGCGACCCACTGGTAGGCACCGGCCGGGCTCTTGGTGAGCTCCCACTCGTAGCCGAACAGGATCTTGAAGAAGTCGTTGCTCCACCGGGTCGGGGTGGTGGTCCAGGTGACCTCGAGGCCGGAGGTGATCGCGTCGGCGCCCTTTCCGGAGCCGAACGCGCTCCGCCAGCCGAGGCCCTGCTCCTCCAGCGGCGCGCCCTCCGGCTCCGGGCCGACCAGGTCGGCGTCGCCGGCACCGTGGGTCTTGCCGAAGGTGTGGCCACCCGCGATGAGGGCGACGGTCTCCTCGTCGTTCATCGCCATCCGGGCGAAGGTGTCGCGGATGTCGCGGGCCGAGGCCAGCGGGTCCGGGTTGCCGTTGGGGCCCTCGGGATTGACGTAGATCAGGCCCATCTGGACCGCGCCGAGCGGGTTCGCCAGGTCGCGCTCGCCGCTGTAGCGCTCGTCGCCCAGCCAGGTGTCCTCGGGACCCCAGAAGATCTCCTCCGGCTCCCAGACGTCCTCGCGACCGAAGCCGAAGCCGAACGTCGAGAAGCCCATGTCCTCGAGCGCGACGTTGCCGGCGTAGACGAGCAGGTCGGCCCACGAGATCTTCTGGCCGTGCTTCTGCTTGACCGGCCAGAGCAGGCGGCGCGCCTTGTCGAGGTTGCCGTTGTCCGGCCAGCTGTTCAGCGGCGCGAACCGCTGGCTGCCGTCGCCGGCGCCGCCGCGGCCGTCGTGGATCCGGTAGGTGCCGGCCGCGTGCCAGCTCAGCCGGATCATCAGGCCGCCGTAGTGGCCGAAGTCGGCCGGCCACCAGTCCTGCGAGGTGTTGAGCACCTGGACGACGTCGCGGCGCAGCTCGGCGAGGTCGAGCTTCTTGAACTCCTCGGAGTAGTCGAAGTCCGGTGCGAGCGGGTTGCCCTTCGACGAGTGCGCGTGCAGCACCGAGATGTCGAGGCTGTTGGGCCACCAGTCCTTGTTGCTGCGCGGACGGCCACCGGTCTTCGGCGTCGGCGAGTCGAGGGCCGGGTTCTCGCTCTCGCTCCCCTGCGAGGCTGCCGAGTCGTGCATCACCGGGCACCCACCCTCGGCCTTGCGGTCCACGCCCTGCGGGTCGCTCTGGTTGTCGGTCATTGGTCTCGCGCTTCCTTCCAACGGGGGTTCACTTCGGTGTTCGTGCGGTCGATCGAGCAGTGGTTCAAGAGGTGGAGCAGGCGGGGCACATGCCCCAGTAGATGACCTCGGCCTCGTCGATCCGGAAGCCGGAGTCGTCGGACGCGACCAGGCACGGCGCGTGGCCGACGGCGCAGTCGACGTCGGCGATCGCGCCGCAGGAGCGGCAGACCACGTGGTGGTGGTTGTCGCCGATCCGCGACTCGTAGCGGGCCACCGAGCCGGACGGCTGGATACGGCGTACCAGCCCTGCCGCGGTGAGCGTGTGCAGCGAGTCGTAGACGGCCTGGTGGGAGACGTCGGGCAGCCCGCGGCGTACGGCGCCGATGATCGACTCGGTGTCGGCGTGCGGGTGCGTCTGCACCGCGTCGAGGACTGCGAGCCGCGGCCGCGTCACTCGCAGGCCCGCGCTCCGCAACAGCTGCTCGGCGTCGGCGGTGGTCATGGATGCAGTCTTGCCCGCTTTCTTGAACGAGTCAAGAAACAGCCGGAGACATCGGCGTGTCCGGCGCGTGACCCGAGCCACGCCGGTGGATCGAGGTTCTGGATCATCCGCTCTATTATAGTGGCGACATGGCACGACCCCGGCTCCACTCGCTCGACGAGCTGCTCGACATCGCGGAGCAGCTCGTCACCAGTGGCGATCCGGCGGGACTCACCCTCCGCTCGCTCGCGACCGGCTCGGGGGCGTCGAACGGCACGATCTACCACGCGTTCCGGTCCAAGGAGGACCTGCTCGCGCGGCTGTGGCTGCGCGCCTCCGAGCGCCTCGGCGCGATCCTCGAGGAGGCCGTCGGCTCCGCGCACGGCGAGGAGGCCGTGGTCGCGGCCTCGGTCGCGCCGGTCACCTTCGCCCGCCGCCATCAGGCCAGCGCGCAGCTCTTCTTCGCCCAGCGCAGCGACCAGCTCTTCTCCGCCGACCTCCCTGCCGAGCTCGGCGACACCCTGGCCCGGGAGCAGCGGCGCTTCCGCCGGCTGCTGGCCGACCTGGCCGTCGGCATCTGGGACCGCAAGGACCGGCCCGCCGTCGAGGCCGTCGCGACCTGCGTGGTCGACGTGCCCGGCGGGATCCTGCGGCGCGCGCTCATCGATGGGCGCCGACCCGACCCCGCGACCGAGCGCCGGATCGAGGCCGCGGTCCGCGCCATCCTCGCCGTACCCCTGGACCCGCCGCGGACCCGGAGCCCGCGGTGACGGACACCTGCCCGAAAGGATCCCCATGCCCACGCTGACTGAGCACGACGGCGTCCAGGTGCTGCACCTCGGCGACGACGACAACGCCTTCACCCTCGACTGGCTGACCGCCGTCGAGGACGCGCTCGACAAGGCCGTCGCGGCCGCCACTCCCCTCGTCACGACCGCCTCGGGCAAGCACTACTCCAACGGCCTGGACCTCGCCTGGGTGATGGAGCACCCCGACGACCTGCCGGCGTACGTCGCCCGCGTGCAGGCACTGCTCGCCCGCGTGCTCACGCTGCCCGTGCCGACGGTCGCGGCCGTCAACGGCCATGCATTCGGGGCCGGCGCGATGCTGGCGATGGCGCACGACTGGCGCGTCATGCGGGAGGACCGCGGCTACCTCTGCTTCCCCGAGGTGGACATCCGGATCCCGTTCACGCCCGGCATGGCGGCGCTCATCCAGGCCAAGCTCACCCCGCGCGCCGCCGTCGACTCGATGACGACCGGTCGCCGGTACGCCGGCCCCGATGCGGCCGGGGCGGGGATCGCGGATGAGACCGCGGCCGAGGCCGACCTCCTCGA
Organism: Nocardioides sp. GCM10030259; assembly: GCF_042666375.1. Taxonomy (NCBI): domain Bacteria; kingdom Bacillati; phylum Actinomycetota; class Actinomycetes; order Propionibacteriales; family Nocardioidaceae; genus Nocardioides; species Nocardioides sp. GCM10030259. The sequence continues at coordinate 61,202 of NZ_JBHTDF010000005.1, forward strand.
CCGGGCGTCCGCCCGCGTCGCCGGGCTCGCGGGCAAGCACACCGAGACCCTCGGGGCCATCAAGTCGACGATGTTCGCCGAGGTCGTCGCGCGGCTGACGACGGAGTGAGCGCGGGCAGCGTCTGCCGCACCAGCGTGGTCAGGGTGCCCGTGAGCAGCTGCTCCAGCTGGTCGCGGGTCAGGCCCGCCCCGAGCAGCCAGCGCCGGGTCACGGCCGTCGCGAAGGCCGAGTAGCCGTTGAGCGCCACCCGGACGGACGGCTCGTCGCGTACGTCGTGGAGCCCGGCGATCTCGCAGATCTGGTCGGCGGTCCGCTCGACGTAGTCCTCGAGCAGCGCGCTGATCTCCTCGTCGCGGGACTCCCCCAGGAAGCCCGAGGCGGCCAGCCAGGCGTCCTTGCTGTGCGCGACCATCCCGACCCACTCGTGGACGCTGTGGGTGATGCGCTCCTCGACGGTGGCGCCCTCGACGTACTTCGGCATCGGGAGTCGCGGCGCCTCGAGGAACCGGCCGATCACTGCGATGTAGAGGTCGCGCTTGGTCGGGAAGTAGTGGCTGAGCAGCCCTCGGCTGACCCCGCACTCGCGGGCGAGCTCGACGGTCGACACGTCGTCGTACCGGCGGGTGGCGAAGACCCGGCCGGCCGCGGCGACGATGAGGTCGCGCCGCTCCTCGGCCTGCATGCGCACGCGGGACGACGTCATGCGCGCCATCCTGCCGTAGCGACCGCCCGGGACGGGGATCGACGACGAAACGCCGACGCGCGACACTAGAGTTCGATTCGTGGCGTCGAAGTCCGAGCGAACCCGCACGCGCATCCTCGACGCTGCTGCGTCGGTCCTGTCGCACCGGGGCTATGCGGGCATGCGGCTCGGCGAGGTGGCGAAGGTCGCCGGCGTCCAGCCCCCGGCCATCTACTACTACTTCGCCTCGCGCGACGAGCTCGTCGAGGAGGTCATGTGGGCGGGTGCCCACGACGTCCGCATCCACGTCGATAAGGCCATCTCGGCACTGCCGGCGAGCACGTCGTACGTCGACCGGATCCTCGCCGCGGTCGACGCCCACCTGCGCTACGAGCTGGACATCTCGGACTACGCCACGGCCTCGATCCGCAACGCACGCCACGTTCCCGAGGCGCTGCGCGAGCGCCCCGCAGCCGAGGAGGCCCGGTACAGCCACTACTGGCGCGACCTCTTCGCCGCCGCCAAGGCCGCGGGCGAGATCCGGGAGGAGCTGGACGCCGGGACGTTCCGGATGCTGCTGCTCGGGTCGCTCAACTGGGTGGTGGAGTGGTGGCGCCCGGAGATCCGGCCGCTCGACGAGGTGATCGGTGTCGCCCAGGACATGGTGCGCCGCGCGATCGTCCCCTGATCAGACCGCAGTCACCTCGACGGGGATGCCGTTGACGACGGCGGTGCCGGTCGGTCCGTCGAGCAGGTCGGGATCGCCCAGCAGGTTGGAGTTCACCCCGGGCTGCCGGGCGGCGACGCCGAGCCGGGTCTCGGCCAGGTCGTGCCCCCATCCGCGCGGCAGGCACACGACCCCGGCGCGCAGGTCGGTGGAGACCTCCACCATGGCGACCAGCTCGCCGGTGCGGCTGCGCACCCGCGCCGTACCGCCGTCGACGAGGTCGAGCTTGCGCGCGTCGTCGGGGCTCACCTGCAGCGTGCAGACATTGGAGCCGCCCGTGAGGGCCGGCACGTTGTGCATCCACGAGTTGTTGGAGCGGACCTGCCGGCGGCCGATCAGCAGCAGCGGCCCCGGCTCCCCCACCTCCTCGAGGCGGGCGAGGTCGCGGGTGATCGCGTCGGGCGCGAGCTCCACCAGTCCGCTCGCGGTCGAGAGCACCGACGGCAGCCGGGGCTCCAGCGGACCGAGGTCGAGCCCATCTGGTGCCGCACGGAGGTCCGTGAGCGTCAGGTCGTAGGGACCCGCGCGCAGCAGGACGTCGAGCGCCCGCTCAGGACCGCGCAGGTCCGCCGCCGGCTCCACGCCGTTGAGCTGCCCGAGCGCCGCGGCGTACGCGTCGTCGAGGTCGGCGACGCTCGCACCCATCCCAGCACCCGACACCACCGCCGCGAGGCGCAGCATCGTCTCCCACTCCTGCGGGGTCTCGGTGCCGAGGACCGGGTCCGACCAGCGGGCGACGTTGCGTACGGCGTACTGGTTGAGCAGCACGTCGTAGTGGGGTCGCTCGAGGGCCGACGGGCCGGGCAGCACCACGTCGGCGTGCCGCGTCGTCTCGTTGAGGTGCACGTCGAGGCTGACCATGAAGTCCAGGTCGGCGAGCGCCGCCGCCATCGCGGTCGACCCCGGCACGCTCAGGGCGGGGTTGCCGCTCATCGTGACCAGGCCGCGGATCCGACCCTCCCCGGGAGTCAGGATCTCCTCGGCCAGCGCGGCCGCCGGCAGCTCGCCCATGACCTCGGGCAGGCCGCGGACCCGGCTGTGCCAGCGGCCGTGCCGGAACGGCCTCCTCGGGCCCGGCCGGGTGTTGGGCTGGCCGGCAGCCGCCAGCGGGAACATCACCCCACCGGGCCGGTCCAGGTTGCCGGTCACCACGTTGAGCACGTCGATCAGCCAGCTGGTCAGCGTGCCGAAGGGCTGCGTGGTCGTGCCCATCCGCCCGTAGGCGACAGCGCTCGGGGCGGTCGCGAACTCGGTCGCGAGCCGGCGGATGGTGGGCGCGTCGATCGAGGCCCTGGCCGCCACCGACTCGGGCGGGTACGCCGCGACCAGCCGCGCCACCTCGTCGACACCCGCGGCATGGCCCGCGGCGGCTCCGAGGTCGACCAGGCCGTCCTCGAAGATCGCGTGCAGCATGCCCAGGAGCAGGAAGGGGTCGCCCCCCGGACGGATGGCGACGTGCTCCGACGCGACCGCGGCGGTCCGGGTCCGGCGCGGATCGACCACGACGACCTTGCCGCGCTGCACGATGCTCCGGATCCGGCCGCGCAGGTCCGGCGCCGTCATCAGGCTGCCGTTCGAGACGAGCGGGTTGCCGCCGAGCACGAGCAGGTGGTCGGTGCGGTCGATGTCGGGGACCGGGACGGACGCCGGATCGCCGTACACGTAGCCGGCGACGAAGACGCGCGGGATCTGGTCGACCGAACCGGCGCTGAAGACGTTGCGGGTGCCGAGCGCCTTGACCAGGGGGCGCAGGTAGAGCGCGGCCGCCAGGTTGTGGGCGGTCGGGTTGCCGAAGTAGACGCCGACCGCGTCGCGGCCGCCGCGCTCGATGATCGGCAGCAGCCCCCGCTCGATCTCGGCGAACGCGTCGTCCCAGCCGACGGCGACCAGGTCACCGCCCCGCCGTACCAGCGGCTGCCGCAGCCGGTCGGGGTCGGCGTGGAGGGCGCCGAGGGCGGTGCCCTTCGCGCACAGGTAGCCGCGGCTGAAGACATCGTCGCGGTTGCCCTCGATGCGGAGGTCCGTCGCCGCGCCGTCCAGGTCGCCGGTGACCCGCAGCCCACACGTCGCCTCGCAGAGCGGGCAGATGACGACGGCGGAGGCCACGGCCGGTCCTCAGGCGCCGACCGTCTCGGCCTGCCCGGCGCGCAGGTCGTTCTTGAGCACCTTGCCCCCGGCGTTGCGGGGCAGCGCGTCCATCACGACGAGGTCCTTGGGCAGCTTGAAGCGGGCGATCCTGGTCGTGAGGAACTCGTGCAGCTCCTCGAGGTCGAGGCTCTCCCCGGGCACGAGGCCAACGTACGCCACCGGCACCTCGCCCCACTGCTCGTCGGACCGCCCGACGACGGCGACCTCGACGACCTTCGGGTGGGCGTGCACGGCGTTCTCGACCTCGGCGGAGTAGATGTTCTCCCCGCCCGAGATGATCATGTCCTTCTTGCGGTCGACGACCCAGACGAACCCCTCCTCGTCCTGACGGACCAGGTCGCCGGAGTGGAACCAGCCGCCCGCGAACGCCTGGGCCGTGGCCTCCGGATTGTCCCAGTAGCCGCGGGTGACGGACGGGCCGCGGTAGACGATCTCGCCGACCTGGCCGGCGGGTACGTCGTTCATCTCGTCGTCGACGACGCGGTACTGGATCGTCGGGATCGGACGCCCCACCGAGCCGAGCTTGCGCAGCGAGTCCTCGCCACGCAGCACGCAGGTGATCGGCGAGGTCTCGGTCTGCCCGAACACCGCGACGTTCGTCGCGTTCGGGAAGGCCTCGGACATCTCGCGGAGCAGGGTCTCCGAGGCCGGGGCCGCGCCCCAGCTGATGATGCGGAGCACCAGGTCGCGCTCCGCGATGCCGGGCAGCGCGCAGATCGCCTGCCACTGCTGGGGCACGTTGAACACCACGGTCGCCCGCTCGCGCTCCCACGCGTCGACGACCGCGGCCGGGTCGAAGGCCCCGAGCGGGTGGATGACGGTCGGGATGCCGAGGGCGAAGTTCGCCACCATCGAGCCGAGCCCGGCGATGTGGAAGAACGGCGCGGTCAGGAAGGCGACGTCGGACTCGTCGAAGACGTCGTTGGCGCGGATGCAGGTCAGCGCCTGGAGCTGCAGGTTCTGGTGCGTGAGCATCGCGCCCTTGGCCCGCCCGGTCGTGCCCGAGGTGTACATGATCAGCGCGACGGACTCCTCCGGCATGTCGCCCAGCTCGATCGGGGCGGTCGCCTCCACCAGCTGCTCGAAGGACTCCATGCCGTCCGCCTCGCCCATCACGATGCGGGTGGCGAGGCCCGGGGCGGCGGCCGCCACGGCGGCGGCGAGCGGCGCGAGGAGCTCCTCGGTGACGATCACGGTGGCCCCGCAGTCCTCGACGAGCAGCGCCATCTCCGGCGGGGCGAGGCGGGCGTTGAGCGGTACGGCGATCGCGCCCAGCGCGTTGATGCCCAGCACCGCCTCGACGAACTCGGGGCGATTGAGAGTGAGCAGCGCGACCCGGTCGCCGGCGCCGACCCCGCGCTCCCGGAGCGCGCCGGCGAACGACTGCGACCGGTCGTGCAGCTGCCGCCAGGTGGTGTCGACGCCCTGGAACCGCAGCGCCGTCTCGCCGGGGCGCATCTCCGCATGGCCGGCGGTCTGGCTCATCCAGTGGCTGCGGAACGTCCAGGCAGGGATCTCGGGGGTGTCCGTCATCCCGCGTTTTTAATCCAGATTCACTTCGCTGGCAAGGGGGTCGCCGCGGACGATCCGGTCACTGGTTGCGGTACCTGTCGTTTTTCGATAGATTCCCCGCGACAAACGATCAAAAGGAGTCGAGATGGGACAACTGGCCATCCTCGCGCTGCGAGTCGTCATCGTGGTCGCGTTCGTCGGCGCACTGGCCGCCCAGACGGTGATCGCCCCGCTGATGTGGCTGGACATGGACGACGCCGACGCGGTCGTGCGCGTCGGTCTCGTCGGCATCTTCGTGCTCGGCATCCTCACCATGGAGATCACCGCCGTGTGCATCTGGAGACTGCTCACCATGGTCCGGCGCGGGTCGGTCTTCTCCCACGCCGCCTTCCGCTACGTCGACGTCGTCATCGGCTCCATCGCGGCCGCCTCCGTGCTGACCTTCGGCATCGCGGTGATCGGCGCCTACAGCAACCGGACCAACCCCGGCGACGAGGTGGCGCCGGGCGTCGTGGCCATGATCTGCGGCGTCGCGCTGGTCGTCGGCGGGGTAGCGCTGATCGTCCTGGTGCTGCGGACGCTGCTCGCCCAGGCCGTCGCCCTCGACACCGAGGCGAAGCACCTGCAGTCCGAGCTCGACGAGGTGATCTGATGCCGATCATCGTCGACGTCGACGTCATGCTGGCGCGCCGCAAGATGGCCGTCGGGACGCTCGCGGAGCGTGTCGGCATCACGCCCGCGAACCTCGCTGTACTCAAGAACGGGCGTGCCAAGGCCGTCCGCTTCACCACCCTGGCCGCCCTCTGCGAGGTGCTCGAGTGCCAGCCCGGCGACCTGCTGCGCTGGGAGCCGGACGAGCTCGACGAGCCCGGCGCGTCCCTGGAATCGTCCCGCATCGGCCCCGATCGCTGACAGACTCCCGCCATGGCCGACCTGCACACGGGACCTTCGCCGTCGGACGCGCTCCTCGACGACGACGCTGCCACCCTCCAGGCGCGCAACTCCGCCGCCTTCTGGGCGGCGAAGGGCGTCGCCCGCGGCCACGGGATCCTCCGGGAGCGCGGCTACCTCGCCGTCGTCGGCGACGAGCGCGCCGGCACCCGCGTGCTGGTCCAGGAGCCCGACCTCTCCCCCGGCGAGGTCGACTCGATCGGGCGGCTGGCCGCCGACGCGACCGGGCCGTTCGACGTCGAGGACCCGTTCTCCGCGACCGACCTCGACCACCTCGGCCTGCGGTCGTGGCAGATGCCCGTGATGGTCCGGCCCCCGGGCCCGGCCGCCGACCCGGCGCTGCCCACCGTGGTCGTGGAGCAGGCGCAGGACCTGTACGACGCCGAGCTGGTCATCATCGAGAGCTTCGGCCTGGGCCGGTTCGAGCCGCACCGTCCTGGGGAGTCCCTGCCCGCCTCGCTGCTGCGGCGCGACGACCTCGAGGTCGTGCTCGCCGTCGTCGACGGACGCCCGGCCGGCGCCTGCGTGAGCATGGTCGACAACGGCTACGGGAGCCACTACTGGGTCGGCACCCTCGACGCCTTCCGCTCGCGCGGGGTCGGGCGGGCCGTCATGGCCGCCTCGCTCGCGCGGGTCGGCCACCTGCCGCTCACCCTCACCGCGTCGCGCCTGGGCCGACCGCTCTACGAGTCGCTCGGCTACGCCACGGCCTGCATGTCGACCTGGCGGTCATCCACCTGACCGGTGGTAGGCCTTGTTGGCGATGCGCCAGGCCCCGTCGACGAGCGCCAGCAGGAACACGTCGGTGAACGTGGTGTCCCCGTGCCAGAGCGTCATCGACGCGGTCGCCACCGTGCCGTGGACGTCGACGCTGTCGATCCGCCGCCGGCGGCTCTCCTCGTCGGGTGCGGGCGTGCCGTCGAAGAGCTGGACGTACTCCTCGAGCGACCACGACACGAACTCGCCCTCACGCAGGCCCTCCACGTGTGCGGTGGGCAGGAACGCCCGCAGGAAGTACGCCGGGCGGCCGGTCGCGTGGCCGCGCACGTAGTCCCGCAGCGGCGCGAGCACCGCGTCGGCCACGGGCGGGACGGTCGCGGCCAGAGCGATGTCGGCGTCGGCACCGGCCGGGCTGCCGGCCAGCTCGTCCGCGGCTCGCAGCGGCAGGCCGGTGGCCTCCGCCAGGAGGGCGAGGTCCTTCGCCAGCGCGCCGACGGTGAAGTGCGCGACGCCGTCCGCTCCCAGGAGCAGGTCGCGCTTCGCGGCGACCAGTCGGCCGAGCTGTCCGCGGGCCAGCACGTCGAGGGCCTCGTCGCGACCGAGCCCGAGGGCGTCGGCCTGCTGCAGCGAGCCGCGCAGGCCGAGCACCGCCCCGGCCAGGCTGCTGTTCGCCACCAGCTTGAGGGCGGCGGCGGTGCGGGCGTCCGCGACGGCGACGACGTCACCGAGGTCGTCGAGCAGGGGGCGCACGCGGTCCAGCGCCGTACCCGCCGCGACGATCGTGAGGCCACCGGTGGTCGCGGCCGGCACGGATCCGAGCACCGGCGCGTGGACGTACGCCGTCCCGAGCCGATCGGCCAGCGCCGCCGCCTCGTCGGGACCGATCGTGCTGGTGTTCACCACCACCGCGTCCGGCGGCAGGTCGGCGGCGGCGAGCACCTCCTCGCAGGCCGCGCCGTCGAAGAGGCAGAGCAGCACGATGCCGGCCTTCTCGACCGCGCCGGCCGGGTCACCGCCGGCGCTGCGCGTCCAGCCGGCGACCTCCCAGTCCCGCTCCCTCAGCCGGTCGGCCATCGCCGACCCCATGCGTCCCAGGCCGAGCACGGCCACGCGGTTGTCCGGTGCAGTCATGTCCCCAGCGTGGGTCACGGCCGACACTGCGACAAGCGCAGATGTCGCGCAGCTCCCATGCCGGAAGCGCATAATCAACCCGTGTCCCTGACCGCCTGGAAGAGCTTCGTCGAGGTCTGCCGTCTCGGGTCGCTGTCGGCGGCCGCGACCGAGCTCGGCTACACGCAGTCCGCGATCTCCCGCCAGGTCGCCGCGCTCGAGCGCGAGGTCGGCGTACCGCTGCTGACGCGCACCGCGCGCGGGGTCGCCCCGACCCCGGCCGGCGAGGCCTTCCGCCGGCACGCGCTCGTGGTCGTGCACGAGGCGGACCGGGCCGCGCGGGCAGCGCTCGACGCGCGGGCTCCGGCGTCACCGCCCCTCGCCGTGGGGGCCACGCCCTCGCTGGCGGCCGGGCTCGTCCCGGCCGCCGTACGCCGCCTGCTCGACGAGCGCGGTCCCGTCGCCTGGCGCCTGGTGCCGGGCCTCAGCGCGGCGCTGTCCGAGCGGCTGCTGGCGGGCGAGGTCGACGTCGCCGTCGTCACGGACGCGCCGCCGGGCCTGCCCGACGACGCGCGGCTGGCGAGAGAGCCGATCGGGGTCGACGAGATGGTCGTCGTCGTACCCGTCGGCCACGCTGCGGCGGACACGAAGGCGGTGCGGATCGAGGACCTCGCCGACGACGTCTGGGTCGAGGACAACGAAGGATCCGAGGCCTTGCTCCGCCGACACGCGGACCGCGCCGGCGTCGCCCTGCGCATCGACCTGGTCGCCGCCGACCTGCCGGGCAAGCTCGCGATGGTCGCGACCGGCCACGCGCTGGCGCTGGTGCCGGGGTCCCTGACCGCGGCGCTTCGTCCCGACGTCGTGCCGGTACGCCTGGTCGACGCGCCGACCCGTGGCCTGTACGCCGTCACGCTCCGGCGCTCACCCCACCCGCTCGCCGAGGCGCTGCTCGATCATCTCCGGGGTCTCGGCGGGCCGGACGCTCGACCGACCGACGCGAGCGAGCCCGAGCGCGGCGATCAGCGCGAGGGCCGCGCCGACCACGGGTAGGGCACCGGCACCGAGGCGTTCGTTCACGGTGCCGCCGAGCGCGGCGCCGGAGGCGACGCCGAGGTTGAAGGCCACGACCAGCACCGCGCCCGCGGTCGGGCGGAACGCCGGAGAGGCGAGCGCCAGCAGGCGGGTCTGGAACACCACCGGCACTGCGCCGATGACGACTCCCCACAACGCGACGGCCCCGAGCTCGAGCAGCTCGCTGCGGCCGGCCGCACGGACGGCGACGAGCGAGCCCGCCAGCAGGACGCCGGTGATCGGGAGCGACCAGTGCGGCAGCCGGCCGACCAGGGTGGGTGCGACGAACAGGCCGACGACGCCGGCCGCACCGAAGACCAGCAGCGCCATGCTGACGCTCGATCGCGACAGCCCGCCGGGACCGGTCAGGATCGGGGCGATGAACGTGTACGCCGCGAAATGGGCGACGAGGAGGACCGCGCCCAGGACCGCGACCCGGACGACGACGGGGACGCTCGGGTCACGCCGTCCCTGCTCCCCCGCCGGAGCCGGCGGCACCTGCGGCAGCGCCACGCGCACGAGGAGCCCGGTCGCCACCGTCAGCAGCCCGACGACGCCGAACGCCGACCGCCAGCCGCTCGCCTCGCCCAGCGCTGTTGCTGCCGGGATGGCGAGGACGGTGCCGACCGTCGGACCGGCGACGACGACGGCGATCGCCCGGGCGGCGTACCTCTCGGCCACGAGGGATCCGGCGGTGACCACGACGAGCGCCCAGAAGAGACCGTGCGCGGCGGCGGCGAGCGTGCGCGCGGCGGTGAGGAGCGGATAGGTGGGGGCCAGTGCGGTCAGCACCGTCGCGCCGCCGGTCACCACCAGCGACGACACGAGCAGCGTGCGCCGGTCGATCCGGCGGGTCAGGCGCGTCAACGGCAGGCTCAGCACCGCGATCGCAAGGCCCCAGGCGGTCACCAGGTAGCCGACGCTGCCGGGCGCGACGCCGGTGTCGTCGCTGATGTCGAGGAGCAGTCCTGCCGGCAGCAGCTCGGCGGTCACCGTCCACAGGGTCCCCGCGGCGAGGGCGAGGATGGGGAGCCACGGGAATCGGGTGTCGTTCGTCGTCATGCGACGACGGTAAAGATTGACATTGATGTCAATGTCAAGGACTGTGAGCACATGAAGATCGGAGACCTCGCCGAGCGGACCGGTGTGCCGACGCGGATGATCCGCTACTACGAGAGCCAGGGCCTGCTCACGCCCGAGCGCGGGGACAACGGCTACCGTCTCTACTCCGACGACGACGTCGCGCGGGTACGCCGCATCCGCAACCACGTCGCGGCCGGCCTGCCGACCCGGTTGATCCGCGTCGTCTTCGAGATGGAGAAGCCGACCTGGACCCAGGCCTGCAGCCGCGACTTCGCGGACATGCTGACCGAGGAGGTCGCCTCCCTCGACGAGAGGATCGCGTGCCTGTCGGCCAGCCGGGAGACCCTGCGCGACTTCCTCGCCAACGCGCGCGTGGCCGCCGACGCCTGAGCCTCCGGCCTACTCCCGAGGGCGCCGGGCCATGGTCACCGCCGCCGCGCTCCGCGACCGCACGCCGAGCTTGGTGCGTGCGTTGGCGATGTGGCGGTGGACGGTGTGGGCGCTCACGACCAGCCGCTCCGCGATCTGGGCGTCGGTGAGCCCCTGGGCGACGAGCTCCAGGACCTCTCGCTCCCGCGGCGTGATCGACTCGGGGCCCGGGAGGTCCGGCTTCTCCGGCACGTGCCGGCCGAGCCCGCGCAGGACCGCCTCGGCCACGAGCGTCGCGTCGCCACGCCACGGGAAGTGGTCGACACCCTCGAGCGCGACGAACGTCGAGCCCTTGATCCGCCGGGCGACGTCGGCGCCCAGCGCGAACGGCACGGCCCGGTCGCCCCGGCGATGGATCACGGTCGTGGGAGTGCGGATCTCGCCGAGCCGATCGGTCACGTCGAGCTGGTAGGTCGCCTCCATCGAGGCCGCGGCCTGCTCCCGGGTCGCGGACTCGCGCTGGAGCCTCGCGAACCTCTCCCGCTCGGCGCTGGTGGCACCCGGGACGAAGACGTCCGCCAGCACCCGCGAGCCGAGGCCCCAGTGGCTCCTGATGACCTCGACCACCGCGTCGCGGGCGTCGTCGGGGGCGATGTCGCGGCCCCGCGCGAACGCGCCGTACAGGACCAGGCGACGGACCTGCCCCGGATGCATCGCGGTGTACGCCGCGGCGGCGCCGGCCCCGGACGAGCCCGCGGCGATCGAGAACCGGTCGAGCCCGAGCGCGTCGACGACGCCGGCCATCACCTCGACGGCGTCCTCTAGCGTCCGCGGGACCCGGCCGTCCGGACCTGACGCGCCGGTGCCCGGCGGGTCGTAGCGGACGACGGCGTGGTCGGCGGCCAGCCGGCTGACGTAGTCACGGAACGTCGGGTCCTGCCAGTTCAGCGTCAGGTGGCTGCACCACCACCCGCCCATGACGACCGGCGGCCCGTCTCCGACCACCGAGTACGCGACGGTGCCGGCTGCCAGCCTCGTGGTGCGCACGACCTGCTCCTCGACTCCGCGCATGCACGCCATCGAAACCGGTCGCGGACGCTCACCGCATGACCCGATCGGGCCATTCGGTGGCCGACGCCGACCCGGCGTACGCCGTCAGTCCGCGTCCGGGAAGCCCAGCCCCGGCGCGAGCCGCTCGCGCGCGAGGCGGGCGAAGGGCGTGTCCACGCCGAGCTCGTCCGCGAGCTCGATGGCCGCCTCGAGGTCCTTGTCCGCGAGCTGCCGCACGTGGCTGAAGACGCCCCACCAGAAGGACCCCGGCTCCAGCGGAGCCGTGGTCTCGCGGTGCATGATCGCGCCCGGCCCGCCCGTCAGGGCGTCGGTGTGGCGCACGACGTCGCCGAGCGCCACGATGTCGAGGCCGGCCGCCTCGGCGAGCCGCTGGGCCTCGGTGGCGGCGGCGAACGCCGAGTAGTGCATGAGGTTGCGCGCCAGCTTGAACCGGGTGCCCGCGCCGATCGGACCCGCGTGCACGACCTTGCTCGCCATCGCGTCGAGGACCGGCCGAGCCGATCCGAAGTCGTCGTCCGCGCCGCCGACCAGCACCGCCAGCTCGCCGTCGGCCGCGCCCATCGCCCCGCCCGACACCGGGGCGTCGAGCAGGCCGACGCCGGACTGCTCCGCCACCGACGCGAGCTCGGCGGGCGTGCCGGGCGCGACGGTCGAGTGCACCAGGATCACCAGCCTGCCCTCGCGTCCGCCGACCGCGTCGAGCGCCTCCGCGACCACCGAGCGGACCTGGGCGTCGTTGTTGACCATGACGCAGAGCAAATGGCACTCGGCCGCCAGCGCCGCCACCCCGTCGGCCGCCTTCGCGCCGGCGGCCACGAGCTCCTCGACGGGAGGTGCGGCGAGGTCGAACACCGCCAGCTCGATGCCCGCCGACTCCTGCCTGCGCGCCAGGCAGAGGGCCATCGGCTTGCCGATGTCACCGAGCCCGACGAACCCCACCCTCGTCGCGGACGTCATCACGCGGCCAGAGTAGAACGTGTTCTATCCGTCGGCAAGCACTCGCCCGACCAATAATTGAGTGAATCTCTTTACTTACTGCACTCTTGTGGCTAGCGTTCCGCGGGCTGTCAGTTCAACGACTCTCGGGAGTGATGCATGGCCGATCGCGGAGTGACCAGACGGACCGCTCTGGCCGGCGGGATCGCGACCGGGGCGGCGGCCCTGGCGCCATGGCCCGGCGCCTCCTCGACGGCGGGGTCCCGGCCACGGCCGAACATCCTGGTCATCATGACCGACGACCAACCGCTCGAGTCGATGCGCGTGATGACCAACGTGCAGCGCCTGATCGCCGACCAGGGCACGACCTTCACGAACAGCTTCGCGAACTGGCCGGTGTGCTCGCCCTCCCGCGCGACCCTGCTGACCGGGCAGTACGCCCACCACCACGGCGTGTTCGGCAACGAGCCGCCGTACGGCGGCGTCGAGAAGCTCGACCAGAGCAACACCGTCGCCGTCTGGCTCCAGCAGGCGGGCTACCACACCGCGATGCTCGGCAAGTACATCAACCACTACGACGAGGTCGGCCGGGCGGACCCGAGCCAGATCCCGCCCGGCTGGAGCGACTGGCAGGTGCGGGTCTCGGGCGACGGGTTCCGCAACACCGTCCTCAACGAGAACGGCACCCTGGTGAGCTACCAGGGTCAGTACCAGACCGACGTGTACGCCGAGAAGGCCGTCGACATCGTGCAGCGCGCCGCCACGACCGGGAAGCCGTTCTTCGCCTGGATCAACTTCTTCGCACCGCACTTCGGCACGCCGCGCGAGCCCGACGATCCGGGCACCGGTGGAGACGGGCTCGGGCCGGCGGTCGCCGACCGCCACCGCGACGCCTTCGCCTCGGAGCCGTTGCCCCGACCCCCGTCGTTCAACGAGGCGGACGTCTCCGACAAGCCCCGCCACATCAGGAACCGGCCGCTGCTCTCGGACGCGGTGCAGGCGGCCAGCCGGGAGCGCTACCAGCAACAGCTGGAATCGCTGCTCGCCGTCGACGAGGCGGTGGGACAGCTCCTCGACGCGCTCGACGCCACCGGTCAGGCGGACAACACGCTGGTCGTCTTCACCTCCGACAACGGGCACTTCCACGGGGAGCACCGGATCCCGTCGGAGAAGTTCTTCCTCTACGACCCGGCCTCCCGGGTGCCGTTGATCCTGCGCGGACCGGGCATCCCGGCGGGCGAGACCCGCACCCAGCTGGTCTCCAACGTCGACCTCGCGCCGACGTTCGCCCAGGCCGGCCGCGCGACGCCAGAGCTCGCGGTCGACGGCATCTCGCTGCTCCCGCTCGCCCGCGACCCCAGGGTCGCGCACGGCCGTCCGGTCCTGCTCGAGGGGCATCCGCGCACCGGCGAGAACCTGTCGTACGCGATCCGCACCCCGAGGTACCAGTACACCGAGGTGTTCCCGGTCGACGGCGGCACGCCCGAGGTCGAGCTGTACGACGTGCGGCTCGATCCCGATCAGCTCGGGAGCCGCCACGACGACCCGAGGTACGCCGAGGTGCGCGTCGACCTCGCCCGTCAGCTCACGGCGTTGAAGAGCACCTAGGCAGCTCGTTCACGCCGCGTCGTTGGCGCACCGGAAGCCGATGTTTCCCGAGGAGGACTCGGCGGTGTTGGACGAGCGGGCAGCGACGCGGTAGCGGTTGCAGTAGCTGTCGTGACACAGATACGAGCCGCCCCGCATGACCCGCGGCACCTGGGACTCGTCCACCCCGGCGGGCTCCGTCGCGACCGGGTCGACGACGGGATCTGCAGCCACACGGTCGGCGTACTCGGTCGCGCGGAACGCGTCGCGGCACCACTCCCACACGTTGCCGACCATGTTGTGCAGGCCGTAGCCGTTGGGCCGGAAGGCCGTCACCGGCGCCGTGGTGAGGTAGCCGTCGTCGAGGGTGTTGCGCCGCGGGAACTCGCCCTGCCAGATGTTGCAGCGCCACCGACCGTCCGGGGCGAGCTGGTCGCCCCAGGGGTACCGCGCGCGGTCGAGGCCGCCACGGGCGGCGTGCTCCCACTCGGCCTCGGTCGGCAGGCGCTTGCCGGCCCAGCGGCAGTAGGCCCGGGCGTCGCGCCACGACACGTGGACGACCGGGTGGTTCTGCAGGTCGCCGATGGTCGACCGCGGGCCGGCCGGATGGCGCCAGTCGGCACCGCGCACCGCCAGCCACCAGGGGACGCCCGCCGCGCGGCGCAGGATGTCCGCCGGCGCGGCGTCGACCGCAAGGTGGAACACCGCCGACACCCCGTCGCGCTCGGCATCCGTGACGTAGCCGGTCGCCTTGACGAAGGAGGCGAACTGCGCGTTCGTCACCGCTTTCGTGTCGATGAGGTACGGCGCGAGCCGGACCCGGTGCGCCGGCTGCTCGCCGTCCGCGGCGTACCCGTCGCCGTGGCTGTCGCCCATCCAGAACAGGCCACCGGGGACCCGGACCTGGCCGCGGGTGCTCCGCTCCCCCAGCGGAACCGGGGGGACGGCCTCCATGTCGGCCCGGGCGGCGGTCGGGGCGCAGCAGGAGCCGACGAGCCCACCGTCGTGAGGGGGTGCGTCGTGGCCCGGCTCGACGATCGGCAGGAGCGGCCGCCCGAGCCCGGAAGGCGTCGTCATGGACCCCAAACTACAGTAGGCCGATCGAGTTAGATCAGGTACGCCGGAGCACCTTCCGATGATCGCATCGCGGACTACTTACTTAATTCAATCTATTAACTGTAGATTCCGGGCAACCTACTCCACGAGAGGAACCCCTCGATGCCATCTCGGAATCTCCTCACGGCGATCGCCGCGCCCGCCGTGCTCACACTCGCGAGCGTCGCTCCGGTGCTCAGCCCTGCGCCGGCCAGCACCGCGGGTGCGGCGCCCGGCTCGGGCGGAGCACCACGTCCGAACCTCGTCTTCGTCATGGCCGACGACCTCGGCTGGGCCGACCTGAGCACCGGGCTGACCAACGGCGGCTACGGCAACGACTTCAACGAGACCCCCCGGATCGACCAGCTCGCCGAGGAGGGCCAGGTGTTCACCGAGGCCTACGCCTCGGTCCAGTGCAGCCCGACGCGGACGGCGCTGCACACCGGGCAGTACGCCACGCGCCCGACCAACAACGTCTACGCGGTGGGCGGCATCACGGGCGGAGCGACCACCCCGTTGCGCGGGATCACCCAGGGCCGCCTGGCCGAGGACGGCAGGACCGCCGTCCCGGTCGGCTACACGACGATCGGCGAGACGCTCCAGGACGCCGGATACACAACCGGCTACACGGGCAAGTTCCACGTCACCGGCTCGATCGACGAGATCGTGACCAGCCACGGGTACGACGAGAGCTGGGGCGGGAGCCAGAACTCGCACGCCACCTACTACTTCGCCACCGACGACCAGTTCAACGACTCGGTCGCACCCGCCCTCGACCAGTTCGCCGGCGACTACACCCAGGAGTACGTCGACGAGAACATCGCGCCGTACAGCGACGGCGTCACGGACGCCCAGCTCGACGCCCTCGTCGGCACCGACAAGCACGTGACCGACGCGCAGACCGACGCGACGCTCGACTTCATCGACCGCAGCAAGGGCGAGCCGTTCTTCGCCTGGGTGAGCGAGTACGCGCCCCACTTCCCGGTCAACGATGCCCAGGCCCGCCCGGACCTGCTGGCGAAGTACCGCGCCAAGGCACCCGGCGAGGACCCCGCCAAGCCGTCGTACGCCGCCCTGACCGAGGGCGTGGACCAGTCGGTGGCCCGGATCATCGACCATCTCGAGTCGACCCCGGACCCGCGCAACGGCGGCAAGCCCCTCGCCGACAACACGCTCGTGATCTTCACGTCGGACAACGGCGGCGAGGAGGACCCGGTCAACTCCGGCGCGTTCAACGGTCCGCTCCGCGCCGACAAGGGCCAGATGTACGAAGGCGGCGTGCGCGTCCCGTGGATCGTGTGGAGCAAGAACCCGGACCTCGTCCGCGGCGGCGGCCGTGCCAACGACACGCTCGTGAACAGCACGGACCTCTACTCGACGCTCTCGTCGTACGCGAAGGCGAAGCTGCCGGCCGGAGTGCCGCTGGACGGCATCGACCTGAAGCCGGCGTTCAGCAGGGGCACGAAGATCAACCGGGACCACTTCCACCACCTGCCGGGGTACGTCGGCGTGCAGGGCCCGGCTTCGAGCATCCGCGACGGCCGATGGAAGCTGTACTACGAGTACACGGACGGCTCCTTCGAGCTCTACGACCTGACCAGTGACATCGGGGAGACCACCGACCTGGCAGCCGCGAAGCCGGGCCTCGCGCACCGGCTCGGCCGGCAGCTGATCGCATGGCTCGACGAGACGGACGCGCCGCTGGCGACGCTCCGGGCCGGCCAGCCCACCCGCGTGCTCGAGGACTTCACCGGTGCGACCTATGCCGACGGCGAGGTGACCCGGCACCACGGCGACACGATCACGGTCGCTGCCGGCGACCAGGTCCCGTTCGTCCTGCCGAGGCCGTAGCGGATCCACGACCCGCTCGAACAGGATCCGCAGGGCGGCGGCTGTCGGGGGCCGCCCTGCGGATCTCTCGTCTACCGAGGCCGTGTGGGCATCAGTCGTTCGGACTCCCCCGCCGTCATCAGCTCGACGACGGTCCGCCGGTCGAGCTCGTCGACCGTCCGGACGGCGACCATCCGGCCCAGGTAGAGCACGGCGATGCGGTCGGCGACCTGGAAGACGTCGTTCATGTTGTGGGAGATCACGATGACCGCGACCCCGCGCGCGGCGAGGCGCCGGATCAGGTCCAGCACCACGGCCGTCTGGGCGACACCGAGCGCCGCGGTCGGCTCGTCCATGATCACGAGACGGGAGTGCCAGAGCGCCGACCTGGCGATCGCGACCGACTGGCGCTGGCCGCCCGACAGCGACGCGACCGGCTGCCTGATCGAGTGGATGGTGGTGACGGCGAGCTCGCGCAGGGCCTGGCCCGCGGCCACCTCCATGCTCGGTTGGTCGAGGACGCCGTGGGCACCTCGCTCCCGGCCCAGGAACATGTTGGAGACGACGTCGAGGTTGTCGCAGAGCGCGAGGTCCTGGTAGACGGTCTCGATGCCGAGGGCGGCGGCGTCCTTGGGTCCGCGCAGGTGGACCTCCCGGCCCTCCCACCGGATGGCCCCCCGGTCGGGGCGGTGGATGCCGGAGATGCACTTGACCAGCACGGACTTCCCCGCGCCGTTGTCGCCGGCGAGCGCGGTGACGAGGCCGGCCGGCACGTCCAGCGAGACGTCCGTCAGCGCCTGGACGTTCCCGAACGACTTGTCGACGTGCTCGAGGCGCAGCAGGGGCGGCGCCTCGCCGGTCGGCTCGGGCGTGTCGGGCTCCAGCGCGACAACCTGTCGAACGCCGATCTCCTGCGCACTCATGAGACGTCCGCGTCGCCGACGTGGTCGCGAGCACGCTCCACCCGCTCGTAGTGGTGGACCTCGGCGTCCGGACCCGGGTAGACCAGGGCCTCCCGTCCGGTGTCCGACCAGCGCACGACGTACGGCGGCGAGCCGTCCGCGCGACGCACCGCGAGCACCTCGCCGTCCCGGATCGCACCACCGACGTGACTGCTCCGGACGATCAACCGGTCACCCACTGCCGCGAACATCTGTCCACCTCCCCGGCAACGCTCTGCCTCTCCCTCCACGCTTCCGCGCCGCCCCCGCCGTCGCCACGGCCGAAGGCCCGCCGGCGCCGGGACCAAGTGCCTCGTCGCCCGGTCCTGTCACTCCGCCGAGACCGCCGAGAGCACGTCGACGCGGCTCGCCCGGCGAGCGGGACCGATCGCCGCGAGGAGCCCGACGGCGATGGCCACGGCGACGTAGACGGCCAGGGTCGTCAGTGGCACCGTCACGGTGGTGATGCCCTCCGCGGTCAGCGCCCTCGCCAGGGCGACCCCCGCGGCGACCCCGAGCGCGACTCCGGTGAGTGCGCCGAGCACGGACATCAGGACCGACTCCCGGCGTACGACCGCGCGCACCTGGCCCCGGGTCCCGCCGACGGCTCTCAGGAGCCCCAGCTCACGGGTGCGCTCCAGGACGGAGAGCACCAGGGTGTTCACGATCCCGAGGACCGCGATCACGACGGCGAGCAGGAGCAGCGCGGTCACGATCCCCAGCAGCTGGTCGACCGACTGCTGCGCCTTGCGGGTGATGTCTGCCGGCGTGTTCACGGTGACGTTCGGATAGTCGGCGAGCGCGGCCTCGATGCGCTCCTTGGCATCGTCGGCGCCGACGCCGGGCGACGTCGTCAGCAGGATCGCGGCGTCGAGCCGCGAGGTGACGTTCGCGTCGAAGTCGTCGATCGTGATCACGTACGACGCGTTCAGGAAGCTCCCCTTGCTGAACGTGCCGGCCACCCGCATCACGCGGTCGCCCGTCTCGGGGAACGTGACGACGACCGGGTCCCCGGGCCCGACCCCGAGCTGCTCGGCCTCGGTGGAGCTCACGAGCATGCTGCCCGGTCGGAGGTCATCGAGACTGCCGCTCTCCAGCCCGAGGTCGACGACCCGCTCGAGGCCGTCCGTGCTCAGGGCGCTGATCTGGTGCTCCATGCCGTCGATCTGGGCACCCCACTCGCGCTGCTCGACCACGGCCTCGATGTCGTCGCGCGACCGCAGGAGCGTCGCCACGGACGAGCTGATGCCCAGGCCCGCACCGGCCGGCTCGAGGACGAGGTCGGACCGGTTGCCGGCCCGGACCGCCTCGGACACGGAGTCCTCGAGCGACGCCGCGGCCACGGCGACCGCGGTGACGACCGCGAGCCCGATGGTGAGGGCGAGCGCGGTCGCTGCCGCACGTCGCGAGCTGCGGACGACGTTGCGCGCGGCCATCCGCCATGCGGTGCGCCGGCTGTGGCCGACGACCCGCGCCATGCCGCGCGCCAGCATCGGGCCGACGACGACCAGGCCGGCGAACGTCGTGAGCGTTCCCACCACCGCCCACCAGCGCTGGTCGCCGACGACCGAGACGAGCGCCAGGGTGCCGGCGCCGACGCCCACCAGCGCCCAGCCCGTGGCGTGCCGGACCAGCCCCAGCTTGCCGGCCGTGGGCTCCGCATCGCGGAGCGCCTCCATCGGCGCGACGCGGGCGGAGGACCAGGCGGGGAGCAGCGCGGCGACGGCCGTGACGCCGAGCCCGACCGCGAACGCCGCCACCACCGTGCGCGGCTCGACGGCCGCACTCGTGCTGGGGACGTCGACGCCGATGACGCCGAGCAGCGCCCGGATCCCGGTCGCCAGTCCGACGCCGGCGCCGAGCCCGAGCGCCCCGGCGAGAACACCGACCACGGCCGCTTCGAGCAGCACACCGCCCAGCACCTGGCGGCGGGTGCCGCCGACGGCGCGGAGCAGGGCGACCTCGCGTCGACGCTGGGCGACGAGCACGGTGAAGGTGTTCCAGATGACGAACGTGCCCACGAACAGCGACACCCCGGCGAAGACGAGCAGCACGGTCGTGAACACCCCGAGGGCGTCCTCGACGGCGGCGGTGCCCTCGTCCGCGGCCTGATCGCCCGTCACGGCCTCGACGCCGTCCGGTAGCACCGCGGTCACCCGGTCGCGCAGTGCCTCCGCGTCGACTCCCGGCTCCGCGCGGACGTCGATCTCGTCGACCGTGCCGACCTTGCCGAGCACGCGCTGCGCCGTGGGCAGGTCGAAGCCCGTCATGGTGGCGCCGAGGAGGCTGTCGGTCTCGCCGAAGCCGACGATGCCGACGAGGTCGAAGGTCCGCCGGCCCTCCTGGAACACGACGTCGACGTCGTCACCGACCCCGAACCCGGCCTTGGCCGCAGTCCGCGCGTCGATGACCACCTCGCCGGGACCCACCGGCGCCCGTCCCTCGCGGATCGTGCCGGCCCCGGAGAGATCGCGGTCGACCGGGATGCTCGTGCCGAACGTCGGGGCGCCGCCGGGCTGGATCGGCTCACCCGCCTTGTCGATGATCAGGGCGAAGCCGAAGACCGAGCCCTCGGCGACCTCGACACCGGGCACGGCGCGCACGGTCGCGACCGTCCCCTCGTCGAGCGGACGCACCTGTCCCCCGGTCGTCGTCACGTCGGCGTCGTAGGCGCTCTCCGACCGCACGACGACGTCGGTCCCCGACGTCAGCCCGGCATAGAGCTCGTCGAACGCCTTCACCATCGTGTCCGACAGGACGAACGTGCCGGCGACGAAGGCGACGCCGACGGTCACGGAGGCGACGGTCAGCAGCAGGCGGAGCTTGTTCACCACCAGGGAGCGCAGCGAGAAGCGGATCACGGTCAGCTCCCCGCCAGTCGCCCCATCGTCGCGAGGACGAGGTCACGAGTGGGCTCCCGCATCTGGGCGACGATCGACCCGTCGGCCAGGAAGACCACGCGGTCGGCGTACGCCGCGGCCCCGGGGTCGTGCGTGACCATGACGATGGTCTGGCCGAGCTCGTCGACCGCGGAACGCAGGAACCGCAGCAGGTCGGCGCCGGCCCGGGAGTCCAGCGCCCCGGTCGGCTCGTCGGCGAACAGGACCTCCGGCCGCGAGATGAGCGCGCGCCCGATGGCGACGCGCTGCTGCTGCCCGCCGGAGAGCTCCGAGGGCCGGTGGGTCAGCCGGTCCCGAAGACCGAGCTCGTCGACGACGGTCGAGAACCAGGCGGCGTCGGGGCGGCGTCCTGCCAGGTCGCAGGGCAGCAGGATGTTCTCCTCCGCGCTCAGCGTGGGCAGGAGGTTGAACGACTGGAAGACGAACCCCAGCCGGTCCCGCCGCAGCAGCGTCCGCTCGCGGTCGCTCAGGGAGGCGAGCTCCGTCCCCCCGAGGAAGATCCGGCCGGAGGTCACGGTGTCGAGGCCGGCGAGGCAGTGCATCAGGGTGGACTTCCCCGATCCCGACGGCCCCATGACCGCCGTGAACTCCGCACCGGGGATGTCGATCGTCACGTCGTCGAGCGCCGTCACGGCGGTGGCGCCGGACCCGTAGACCTTCGTCGCGTGCACGGCTCGGGCTGCGACCGCGGCGCCGACCGGGGCGGTCGCGTCTGTCGGCGTCGGCTGGGCACGAACGGGAAGTCGCAGTCCTCTCATGCTCCCCAGCGTCACGCGATCGGCGGGCGGTGCGGAGAGGCGATCGACCCGACCTGCCACGGACTCGGGTCCCGGGTCATCCTGACTAATCGAGGGCCGAGAACGCCTCGTAGACCATGAACGCCGGCCAGACCAGGCCCTCGAGGACCGCGAGGACGTGCCACCAGAACCCGTCGGCCTGCTGCCAGAAGTAGACCCACGCGCCGAGGATCCCCAGTCCGTAGAGGGCACCACCGCCGGCGGCGGCCCCGGATCCCTTGTCGCTCATCTCGTCCTCCTCGCGGCACCGCGCTGGGCCCGTGCTCCGGGCCCGCCACCGTCCACGGTCGGCGGGACGACCGGCGCTCCGGGAGGGGACAACGTCCCGGGCCGGCCGGGTCCAGCGCCCGTGCCCGGCACACGGCGACCGACGGATGCTCGAGACACCGGCACGCCATCCGAGACGGAGGACCCCATGCACACGAAGACCTGGCACCTGCACGTCGACCTCTTCGAGCAGGAGGACACCACCCGCGCCGAAGTCGTGCTGCGCACCGACGCCGGCACCGAGCTCCGGCACGTCGGCACGGCCCGTCGCCGGCCCGGCGACCGCGACGTCCCGGAGATCGGCGACGAGCTCGCCGTCTGCCGCGCCCTGTCCGCACTGGTCCACGAGCTGCTCGACGCGACCATCGCCGACATCCAGGCCAACGACCCGACCGGCCGCGGGCCGGCCGTGCGGGTGGAGTGAGGCCGTCATGCCCGCACCCGAGCTCGTGCTCGACCTCGCCCGGATCGGCCGCGACGACATCGCCCTCGTCGGCGGCAAGAACGCCTCCCTCGGGGAGATGCACCAGCACCTGTCGGCGGCCGGGGTCCGCGTCCCCGGCGGCTTCGCCATCACCGCCGCGGCCTACCGGCACGTGCTCGACGAAGCCGGCGCGTGGCCCGAGCTGACGGCGACGTTCGCAGGCCTCGACCCCGACGACGTCGTCGACCTCGCGGACCGCGCCGAGCGCGCCCGCCGGATCGTGTACGACGCCGGCCTGCCCGACGACCTGCGCGATCAGGTGCTGTCGGCGTACCGCGCCCTCCGCGACCGCTACGGACCCGACCTGCGGGTCGCGGTGCGCAGCAGCGCGACGGCGGAGGACCTGCCCGAGGCCAGCTTCGCGGGTCAGCACGACAGCTTCCTCGACGTCGCCGACGAGGAAGGACTGCTCGAGGCGGTCCGGCGCTGCTTCGCCAGCATCTTCACCGACCGTGGCGTCCATTACCGGCACCGCCAGGGCTACGACCAGCTGAGCGTCGCCCTGTCGGTCGGCGTGATGAAGATGGTGCGCTCGGACCTCGCGAGCTCGGGCGTGATCTTCACGCTCGACACGGAGTCCGGCTACCGCGACGCGGTGTTCCTGACCGCGTCCTGGGGACTGGGCGAGACCGTCGTGCAGGGCGCGGTCGACCCCGACGAGTTCTACGTGCACAAGCCGACGTACGAGGCCGGCTTCCGGGCCGTGCTGCGCCGCCGGCGCGGCGAGAAGGCGATCCGCATGGTGACGGCGGGGGCGTCCGGCACCCGCACGGAGATGACGCCCGCGGCCGAGCGGCACCGCTACTGCCTGACCGACGACGAGGTCCTCGAGCTCGCGGGCGCCGCGATCGCCATCGAGCACCACTACGGGCACCCCATGGACATCGAGTGGGCCAAGGACGGGACCGACGGCGCGACGTACGTCGTGCAGGCCCGCCCCGAGACGGCCACGTCCCGCGCGTCGACCACGCTCGAGAGGTACGTCGTGGAGTCCCACGGCGACGTGCTCGTGACCGGCCGCGCCGTCGGCGACCGGCTCGCGGCCGGACGCGTGCGGGTCATCAAGGACGTCCACCACCTCCAGGACTTCCGGCCTGGCGAGGTGCTCGTCGCCGAGACCACGACCCCCGACTGGGAGCCGGTGATGAAGACGGCGGCCGCCGTGGTCACCGACCGCGGTGGACGCACCTGCCACGCCGCCATCGTCGCCCGCGAGCTCGGCCTGCCGGCCGTGGTCGGCACCGAGGACGCGACGACGACGCTCCTCGACGAAACGCTGGTCACGGTGTCGTGCGCCGAGGGCGACACCGGACGGGTCTACGACGGCGATGCCGCGTTCCACGTCGACGCCGTCGACCTCGCCGACCTGCCTCGTCCCAGCACCCGCATCATGGTCAACCTCGGCAACCCGGCCCTCGCGTTCCGGACCTCGATGCTGCCGAACGACGGCGTCGGGCTGGCCCGCATGGAGTTCATCATCAGCGAGGCCATCAAGGCCCACCCGCTCGCCCTCCTGCACCCCGAGCTGATCGAGGACGACGACGAGCGCGCGCAGGTCCGCGCCCTGGTGACGGGCCACCCGGACGGAGCGGCGTACTTCGTCGAGCGGCTCTCGGAGGGCGTCGGCACCATCGCCGCGGCGTTCCACCCGAAGCCGGTGGTCGTGCGCATGTCGGACTTCAAGACCAACGAGTACGCCAACCTCCTCGGTGGCTCCTGGTTCGAGCCCGACGAGGAGAACCCGATGCTCGGCTTCCGGGGCGCGTCGCGCTACGCCCACCCGGCGTACGCCGAGGGCTTCGAGCTCGAGTGCCGGGCCATGCGGCGCGTGCGCGAGGAGATGGGCCTGACCAACGTCGTGCTGATGCTCCCGTTCGTCCGGCGCATCGACGAGGCCGACCGCGTCCTGGCGCGGATGGCCGAGCTCGGCCTGGAGCGCGGCCGCGACGGGCTGCAGGTCTTCGCGATGTGCGAGATCCCGAACAACGTGGTCCTGGTCGACGAGTTCGCTCAGCGGTTCGACGGGCTCTCGATCGGGTCCAACGACCTCACCCAGCTCACGCTCGGCGTCGACCGCGACAGCACGATCGTCGCGTTCGACTACGACGAGCGCGACGCCGGCGTGAAGCAGATGATCCGGCTCGCCGTCGAGGGCTGCCGGCGCAACGGCATCCACTCCGGCCTCTGCGGCCAGGCGCCGTCGGACTACCCCGACATGGCGGAGTTCCTCGTCGAGATCGGCATCGACTCGATGAGCCTCAACCCCGACAGCATCCTGCGCACGACGCGCACCGTCGTCGAGGCCGAGCAGCGCCTCGACGGGACAACGGCGCCCTCGAGGTCGCGCTCTTCTACTCATGAGATGCCAGGAGGCACGCGATGAACCCCATCTCCCTGCACGTCACCGCCCAGGCACTGGTCGCACCCGGCAAGGGAGTCCTCGCCGCGGACGAGAGCCTGCCCACCATGGCGAAACGCCTCGCCCGCATCGGCGTCGAGTCGACCGAGCAGGTGCGCCGTCGCTACCGGGAGCTGCTGTTCACGGCTCCCGGCCTGAGTGAGCACGTCAGCGGCGTCATCCTCTTCGACGAGACGATCCGCCAGCACACCACCGACGGCACCCCCGTCCCCCGGGCGCTCGCGGACGCCGGCATCATCCCGGGCATCAAGGTCGACGCCGGCACGAGGCCGCTCGCCGGCTTCCCCGACGAGGTGGTCACCGACGGGCTCGACGGCCTGCGCGACCGACTCCGCGAGTACGCCGCCCTGGGCGCGCGGTTCGCGAAGTGGCGTGCCGTCATCCGCATCGGCGCCGCCCTCCCGACGCCGGGCTGCGTCGAGGCCAACGCCCATGCCCTGGCGCGGTACGCCGCGCTCGCGCAGGAGGCCGGCCTGGTCCCGGTCGTGGAGCCCGAGGTGCTCATGGACGGGACGCACTCGATCCACACGTGCGCCTCGGTGACGACCACCGTGCTCCGCACGGTCTACGACCAGCTCGCCCGCCAGCGCGTGGACCTCGCCGGCACCCTGCTCAAGCCCAACATGGTGCTGCCCGGCACCCAGTGCGGCGAGGACGTCCACGACACCGAGATCGCCGCACGGACCCTCGCGGTGCTGCGCGACACGGTCCCGGCGTCGGTGCCCGGCATCGTCTTCCTCTCCGGCGGACAGACCCCCGAGCAGGCGACGGCCCGCCTCGACGCGCTCAACCGGCGCAGCCCCCAGCCCTGGGAGCTGAGCTTCTCCTACGGCCGGGCCCTCCAGGCTCCGGTCCTGGACACGTGGGACGGCGACGAGACGAACGTCGAGGCAGCCCAGGACGCCCTGCTCGAGCGCGCCTGGCTGAACGGCGCCGCCCGCCACGGCCGGTACCTGCCGGACATGGAGCGCGGCCGGGACGCGGCCGTCGCGGCCGCCGGGCAGAACGTCGCCACCAGCAGATGACCTTGGGCCCTGCGCAGGCCGTGCCGCGCCGGGGACCGTCAGGAGAGCGCAGAGAGGTGCACCGACACCGGGAGGAAAGGGGTCGTCGTGACCATCAGGATCGGCATCAACGGCATGGGGCGGATCGGCCGCGCGCTCGTCCGCATCGCTGAGCAGGACGAGGAGCTGGAGGTCGTCGCCGTCAACGACGTGGCGGACCCGGCCCAGATCGTCCGGCTGCTGCAGCGGGACAGCACGTTCGGACGCTTCGCTGCCGAGGTGCGCCACGAGCAGGGCCTGCTTCTCGTCGACGACCGCAAGGTGGCCATCAGCCAGGAGCGGGATCCCGCTCGACTTCCCTGGGCAGATCACAACGTCGATCTCGTCGTCGACGCCACGGGCAGGTTCCGGACCCGTACGGAGCTGGCGGCGCACGTGGCGGCCGGCGCGCCCAGGGTCGTGCTGTCGGCTCCGGGCAAGCAGGTGGACGCCACGATCGTCATGGGCGTGAACGACGAGGTCTACGACCCCGCCCGCCATGTGGTCGTCTCCAACGCGTCGTGCACCACGAACTGCGTCGCACCCATGGTCAAGGTCCTCCACGACGCCTTCGGGGTGGAGCACGGGTTCATGACGACGGTGCATGCCTACACCGGCGACCAGAACCTCCTCGACGGCCCGCACAAGGATCCGCGGCGGGCGCGCTCGGCGGCCGTCAACATCGTGCCGACCACGACCGGCGCGGCGCGCGCCGTCGGACAGGTGCTCCCGGCGCTCGCCGGGAGGCTGGACGGCGTGGCGCTCCGCGTCCCCGTCGTCGACGGCTCGCTGGTCGACCTCGCCGTGCTGCTGGAGCGTGAGGTCACCCCGACGGAGGTCAACGACGCGTTCGCGACCGCAGCGGCACTCGGCCCGCTGGCCGGACGACTGCGCTACGAGCCGGAGCCGGTCGTGTCGTCCGACATCGTCGGCGATCCGGCCTCGTGCGTCTTCGACGCCGAGCTCACCCAGGCCTCGGGCCGCTTCGCGAAGGTCTTCGGCTGGTACGACAACGAGTGGGGCTACACGTGTCGCCTGGCCGACCTGGCCAGGCTCGTGGGAGCCGGACGGTGACCAGGGGGTGACATCGTGTTCGACGTCCGATTCCACGGGAGGGGCGGCCAGGGGGTCGTGACGGCGGCCGAGATGCTCTCGGTCGCCGCCTTCGACAGCGGCCTGCACGCCCAGGCCATCCCGACCTTCGGCTCGGAGCGGACCGGCGCCCCCGTGACGTCCTTCTGCCGGATCTCGCAGACGCCGATCCGCTTCCACGAGCCCGTGGACCATCCCGACGCGATCGTCGTGCAGGACCCGACGCTGCTCCACGTCGTGCCCGTGCTCGACGGAGCGCGGCCCACGACGTACGTGCTGATCAACTCCTCCCGCGCCGTCGACGATCTCCACCTGTCCCCCGTCGCCGACGGCGCGGCGAGCGGCCGGGTCGTCACCTTCGCGGGCGGCGACCTGGCCCGCGCTGTGCTCGGCCGGCCGCTGCCCAACACGGCGCTCCTGGGCGCCCTGTGCGCGCTGACCTGCGTGGTCAGCCTGGAGGCGCTGACCGAGGCGATCCGCCAGCGGTTCGCATCGACGATCGCCGAGGACAACATCGAGGTCGCCGCGAGGGCGCACGCCGCGATGACCACCCAGCTCGGCTACCGGGAGATGAGCGGTCGTGCGTGAGCAGCTGGAGGTCTCGAGAGCCGTCGCCCGGACGGTCGCCCGCTGCCGCCCGAACGTCATCGCGGCGTACCCGATCTCCCCGCAGACCCACATCGTCGAGGGTCTCTCCGACCTGGTGCGCTCCGGCGAGCTCGACCGGTGCGAGTACCTGACCGTCGAGTCCGAGTTCGCCGCCATGTCGGCCTGCATCGGTGCCTCCGCCGTCGGCGCTCGCGCCTACACGGCCAGCGCCAGCCAGGGCCTTCTCTACATGGCCGAGGCCGTCCACAACGCCGCCGGGCTCGGACTCCCGATCGTGATGACCGTGGCCAACCGGGCGATCGGCGCGCCCATCAACATCTGGAACGACCACTCCGACTCCATGGCGCTGCGGGACGCCGGCTGGGTCCAGCTGCACGCCGCGTCGGCGCAGGAGGCGGTCGACCTCCACGTGCAGGCGTTCGCGCTGGCCGAGCGGCTGTCGGTCCCGGTGATGGTGTGCCTGGACGGCTTCGTCCTCACGCATGCGGTCGAGGAGGTCGTCGTCCCGACCCAGGAGGCGGTCGACGCGTTCGTGCCGCCCTTCGTCCCGCGCCAGGTGCTCGATCCCGCCGACCCGATGACGATCGGCGCGATGGTGGGGCCGGAGGCGTTCACGGAGGTGCGCTACCTGTCGCACCAGCGGCTGTCGCGCGCGCTCCACGTCGCCCCACAGGTCGCGTACGACTTCCACCGCCGCTTCGGCCGCCGGGCCGGTGGCCTGGTCAGCGCCCACCGCACCCGGGACGCCGAGACCGTGCTCGTGACCATGGGCTCGGCGACGGGTGCCGCCGACGAGGTCGTCGACCAGCTGCGCGACCGGGGCATGCCCGTCGGCTCCGTCGCCGTCACGTGCTTCCGTCCCTGGCCGGCCGACGCGGTCCGGACCGCACTCGCCGGCGCACGCCGGGTGATCGTGATCGAGCGTGCCTTCAGCCCGGGACGCGGCAGCATCCTGAGTAGGGACGTCCGGGACGCACTCCACGGCCGATCGACCGAGGTGGTCGAGGTCGTCGCCGGCCTCGGCGGCCGGCCGGTGCGCCGGGCCAGCCTGCTCCGGCTCGTCGAGGACGTCCAGGCGAGGCGGATCCTCCCGGGCCGGCTGCACTTCCTCGACCTCGACCACGGGCTGCTCGCTCGTGCGGCGCTCGCGTGAGGAGGAGCCATGCGTGAGTCGAAGCTGTACCAGATCGGGACCTTCGGGGTCGGCAACCGGCTGCTGCCGCCCGAGGAGCAGACCGTCCAGGCCGGATCCGACCGGCCCCGGTCCATCACCCGCGGCCACCGCGCCTGCCGGGGCTGCGGCGAGGCGCTGGGGGCGCGGTTCGTCCTCGACAGCGCCGTCCGCGCCGCCGCGGGCGATCTCGTCACCGTCAACGCGACCGGCTGCCTGGAGGTCTTCTCGTCGCCGTACCCCGAGTCCGCGTGGCAGGTCCCCTGGCTGCACTCCCTCTTCGGGAACGCGCCGGCGGTCGCCTCCGGCGTGGCGGCGGGCCTGAAGGCGCTGGGGCGAGAGACCCGGGTCGTCGGGCAGGCCGGCGACGGGGGCACCGTCGACATCGGCTTCGCGTGCCTGTCCGGCATGTTCGAGCGCGACGACGACGTCCTGTTCGTCTGCTACGACAACCAGGGCTACATGAACACCGGCGTCCAGCGCTCCGGCGCCACACCGCCGGCGGCGCGCACGGCGACGACCTCGGACCTGGGCGACCCGCCCGGCGCTCGCTTCGGGCAGGGCAAGTTCGCGCCCTTGATCGCCATGGCGCACGAGATCCCGTACGTCGCGACCGCGTCGGTCGCCGACCTCCACGACCTCGAGCACAAGGTCACCCGGGCGATGCAGCTCCACGGGGCCCGCTACCTGCACGTGCTCGTGCCCTGCCCGCTCGGCTGGGCGTCCGACTCGGCGGACACCGTCCGGATCGCGCGGCTGGCCACCGAGTCGGGCATCTTCCCGCTCTTCGAGGCGGAGCACGGCGAGGTCACCGCGGTCACGCCCATCCGCCGGCTGGTGCCCGTCGACGACTACCTGCGGCTGCAGGGGCGCTACGCGCACCTGTTCGGGGAGCACCCGCGACCCGACCTCGTCGCCCGCATCCAGCAGCTGGCCGACCGGAACATCGCCCGCTTCGGGCTGCTCGAGGCCACGAGCTGAGGAGGCCGTCATGGACCACCACCCCTTCGCGATCACCCTGGGCGTCGGCACCAGCCGCGCCAACCACACCGGCACCTGGCGCACCGAGCGCCCCGTGTACGTCTCCCTCCGACCGCCCTGCGCCGAAGGATGTCCGGGGGGCGAGGACGTGCGCGAGTGGCTCCGCGACGCCGAGGACGGCGACGCAGGCTACGAGCGCGCGTGGCGGCGGATCATGGAGGTGAACCCCTTCCCGGCCGTCATGGGCCGGATCTGCTACCACCCGTGCGAGACCGCCTGCAACCGCGGAACCCTGGACGAGGCGGTCGGCATCAACTCCGTCGAGCGCTTCCTCGGCGACGAGGCCATCCGCCAGGGCTGGTCCGTCGCGGCGTTGCGGCCGCCGTCCGGACGACGTGTGCTCGTCGTCGGCGCCGGGCCGGCCGGGCTGAGCGCGGCGTACCACCTCGTCCGCCTCGGGCACGACGTCACCGTCGCCGACGCGGCAGCGCAGCCCGGCGGCATGATGCGCTACGGCATCCCGGCGTACCGCCTCCCGCGTGACGTGCTCGACGCCGAGGTCGATCGGATCGTCGACCTCGGCGTCACCCTGCGCCTCGGCTCCCCCGTCACCGACCTCGACGCCGACCTGACGGACGGCCGGTTCGACGCCTGCTTCCTCGCCGTCGGCGCCCAGCTCGGTCGGCGGACCTACCTGCCTGCCGGGTCGGCCGCGCGCGTGCTCGACGCCGTGCAGCTGCTGCACGACGTGTCGGAGGGAGATCGTCCGCTGCTCGGGCGCCGCGTGGCGGTCTACGGCGGCGGCAACACCGCCATGGACGCCGCCCGCACGGCGCGGAGGCTCGGTGCCGAGGACGCCGTCGTCGTGTACCGCCGCACCCGCGACCGCATGCCCGCCCACCCGTCGGAGGTCTCGGAGGCGGAGGCGGAGGGCGTGCGGTTCACGTGGCTCTCGACCGTCGCCGACATGGACGCCGGCGGCCTGACGATCGAGCGCATGGAGCTCGACGAGGCGGGCTTCCCGCGACCGACGGGGCAGCTGGACCACCTCGACGCCGACGCCCTGGTCCTCGCCCTCGGACAGGACACCGACCTCGGCTTCCTCGACAGCGTCACCGGGGTCGAGTCGGTCGACGGCGTCCTGTCCGTCGACGAGCACCTGATGACCGGACGACCGGGCCTGTTCGCGGGTGGCGACATGGTGCCCGACGTCCGGTCCGCGACGTACGCCGTCGGGCACGGTCGGCGCGCGGCGGCCTCGATCGATGCCTGGCTGCGCGGCGACCAGCCGGAGCCCGAGCGGTCGGCCGACGCGGCGACGTACGACCTCCTGCACCCGTGGTACTACACGGACGCTCCACGTGCGCACCGTCCGGTGCTCGAGGCCGCCCGACGGGCGTCGACCTTCGACGAGGTGGTGCAGGGCCTCGACGCCGGGACCGCCCTCTACGAGGCCCGCCGCTGCCTGTCCTGCGGCACCTGCTTCGCGTGCGACAACTGCTTCGGCATGTGCCCGGACGACGCGGTGATCAAGACCGACGACCCCGCGACGCCGTACGTGATCGATCTCGACTACTGCAAGGGCTGCGGCATCTGCGCCGCGGAGTGCCCGGCGGGCGCGATCACGATGGTCCCGGAGGAGATCTGATCAGGAGGGCCGCCGCAGCCGGCGCGGGATGCCCGCGTCGGGCACCGGTCCGGTGTCGAGCCGCGCCTTGACGTCCACCAGGTGGCACGCGGTCGCGTCGACGACGACCGGGTTGAGGTCGAGCTCGGCCACCGCGGGAGCCTCCTCCGCCATCCGCGCGACCCGGACCAGCAGGTCGACGAGGCCGTCGACGTCGGCCCGCGCGCTGCCGCGGTAGCCGTCGAGGACCGGCCAAACGCGGAGCGACCGGACCGCACGGGACGCGTCGCGCGCCGTCACGGGCGGGACGAGGAAGGTCCGGTCGTCGAGCACCTCGGTCGCGACTCCCCCGGCACCGATCATCACGAGCGGCCCGAAGCGGGGGTCCTGCACGATCCCGATCGCCATCTCGACGCCCGCCACCATCGGCTGGACGAGGACCGGCGACGGACCACCCAGTGCCCGGTCGAACATCAGGACCGCGTCCCGCACCTCCTCCGGCGTCGTGAGGCCGGTCCTGACGAGGCCCTGCTCGGTCCGGTGCACCGCTGAATGGTGTGCGGTCTTGACCGCCACCGGGTAGCCGATGCGGGCCGCCGCTGCCTCTGCCTCGGCCGCGCCCGTGACCACGACGCCCTCCGGCACCAGGGCGTACTCCCCCAGCACCGGTCCGCGCTCGTCGGCGTCGAGCCAGCCGCCGTCCGGTCGGTCGCCGATCAGCCGGTCGAGCGCGGCGCGCACGCGGTGACCCCGATCCGGGTCGTCCGGCAGGTCCGGCGTGTGTGGCTCGCTCCGCCACTCCTCGTACACCGCGACCCGGGCGAGTGCTCCCAGCGCAGCGGCGGCCGTGCGGTACGTCGTGATG
The DNA here is from genome assembly GCF_042666375.1 of Nocardioides sp. GCM10030259. NCBI lineage: Bacteria > Bacillati > Actinomycetota > Actinomycetes > Propionibacteriales > Nocardioidaceae > Nocardioides > Nocardioides sp. GCM10030259. The sequence goes on from NZ_JBHTDF010000005.1 coordinate 93,294, forward strand.
CCCTCGAGCGCCGGGACGTCCAGCCCGCCGAGCGGCACGAGGAGCACCGGCTTGTCGGCTCGCCCACGACGTACGTCTGCCAGCAGTCGCACCGTCCCGGTCGCGTCGGTGACGGCCGTGGCGACGAGGACGACAAGGAGAGCGTCGACCTCGTCGGAGGCGAGCAGCTCGTCGGCCAGGGCCGCCACCGCCTCCGGTGCGGCTCCCGCGCCGGCATCGACGGGGTTGGAGGTGCCCGGTGTGCCCGGGGCCCGACCGGCGAGGTCGGCCTGCAGACGAACCGAGAGCTCGGACACGAGGAGGCCGGCCGCCTCGGCCGTGTCGGCGGCGAGCACGCCCATGCCCCCGGCGTTGCTGATGATCGCGACGCGGCGGCCGCCGGGGCGAGGCTGCTGCTCGAGGAGCAGGGCGCACTCGACCAGCTGCTCGGCGGTCTCGCACGCCAGCACGCCTGCCTGCGCGAACAGGGCGCGGGTCGCCACCGCCGGCGTCGCCGCTGCGGCCGTGTGGGAGGCGCCGCCGCGTCGTCCTCCCGGCGACCGGCCGCCGACGACGGCGAGGAGGGGCTTGCGCTCGCTGAATCCCCGAGCGATCCGCGCGAACTTCGCCGCGTTGCCGAAGGACTCCAGGTAGAGGCCGGCGGCCCGGACCCCGGGGTCGTCGCGCCAGGCGGCCAGCAGGTCGTTGCCGGAGATGTCCACCTTGTTGCCGAGCGAGACGAGCAGCCCGACCCCGACGCCGTGCTCGCGGGCGAGGTCGGCCAGCACGATCGCGACGCCGCCGGACTGCGACGCGAGGGCGAGCCCGCCCGGAGGCGGGATCGCGGCGCTGAACGTCGCGTTGAGCCGCACCACCGGGTCGGTGTTCATCAGGCCCAGGCAGTTGGGACCCACCAGGCGCATGCTGCTGGCCCGCGCGAGGTCGAGCATGCGGCGTTGCAGCGCCTCGCCCTCCGCACCGAGCTCGGCGAAGCCGGAGGACAGCACGACCGCCCCGCGGCACCCGGCCCGTACGGCGTCCTCCAGCACGGCCGGCACGGCGTCCGCCGGTACGGCGACGACCACGAGATCGACACCCGTCCCGATCGCCGAGAGGCTGGGTACGGCGTCGATCCCCTCGATCGACCCGCCGTCCCGGTGCACGACGTGCACGTCGCCGGTGAACCCACCCGCGACGAGGGCGCGCAGCACGGCGGCGCCGACGCCGGAGCCGTCGCGGCGCACGCCCACCACGGCCACCGACCGCGGCGCCAGCACCGGGCGCAACGACCGCGCCTCCGAGCGGGACTCACGCTCGTCGGCGGCCCGCACGGCCTCGGCCGACGCCGCCGTGTCCATCTCGACCTGGACGCATCCGCCCTCGATGCGGCTCGAGGAGGCGAAGCCGGCGTCGTGCAGCACCCGGAGCATGGCCCCGTTGTCGGCGAGGACCTCGGCCGTGAACCGGCGGATGCCCCGGTCGCGGCCGGCGGCGGCCAGGTGCTCCAGCAACAGGCTCCCGATCCCCAGGGCGTGGCTCTCGTCCGCGACGACGAACGCGACCTCGGCCGTGGCGGGACCGACGATCTCCGCCGTACCCAGCGCGACCAGCTCGCCGCGGCGCTCGACGACGAGGGCGATGGTCTCCGGGGTGTCCAGGACGTGCTGCACGTACCGGGCGCCGGCGTCCCGCATGGCGGAGAAGAACCGGAGACGCACGTTCTCGATGCTGATCCGCTCGTGGAGCGCCACGAGTGCCGCGCGGTCGGCCTCGACGGCGGGCCGGAGCGACGCCACGCTGCCGTCCGACAGCAGCACGTCGGCGCGAGCTCCGGGTGCTCCGGCGGGACGCACGGCCGCGCCTCAACCAGTGGTCTGGTGCTGCGAGGGTCGGGTCGCGGCCGGGTCGACGACCATGACGGGGCACGCGGACTCCCGGATCACGGCGCGCACGACCGAGCCGAGGTGCGGGCCCCACGACAGCAGCGGCCGGTGCCGTCCGAGGACGAGCAGCCCCGCCGACTCGGACTCCCGGGTCAGCGCGTCGGCCGCCCGCGCGTGCTGCACGACCAGCTCGACGGCGACGTCCGGGTTCTTGTGCAGGGTCGGCGCCAGCTCCCGGTCGAGGTCGCGGCGCAGCTCGTCCTCGATCCTGCGGACCACATCGCCCGCGAGGAGGAGGTCCTCGTAGGCGTCGTCGTAGTGCCAGGCGTGCACGATCCGGAGCCGCGCGCGGCGCTGGCGTGCCTCGTCGAGGGCGGTGGCGAGGAGGTGGGGCGCGGTCAGGACGTCGTCGACACCCACGACCACGGCCGCGTCGCTCGCCTCGTCGGGGCTCCACTCGCCCGGGACGACCACCACCGGGACCGGGGCGTGTGCGGCCACGCCGTTCGCCGTGGACAGGGCCACCACCCGGCGCCACCCGCGACGTCGGCGCTGCAGGACGATCGCCCGGGCACCGCGAGCGGCGCCGACGAGCTCGGGGACGGTCGGCCCGGACATCAGCGTCGGCACGACGACGGTGTCCGGAAGCTCGTGCTCCAGCGTCGCCGCGAGCTCGTCGGTCACGTCCGATCCGGCCCGTCGAAGCGTGTCACCGTCCACCACCATCGGCTCCGACGACGTCGGAAGCTCCAGGACGGGTACGACGTGCACGAGTCGCACGCGACCCCCGCGCCTGCGCACGTCGGCGACGGCAAAGGCGAGGCAGGCCTCCGCGTCCTTGTCAGCCACGGCCACGACCACGGTCTCCGCGGTGTTCAGCAGCATGGTGCCCTCCCTGCTCTCCTTCCATGGTCGACCTGGCGCGCCCCGGGCCGACAGGGTCCTTGGGCCCCACCGCAGGGACCCGATCCTCGGCCCGGATCCGGCGCAGCCGGCGTCCTGCGGCGACGTCACCGGTCCGCGTCGTACTCCGGCGGGTACGTCGGACCCGCGTGCTCGACCTCGGCGGCGGCCGTCGGGAGCAGAGGTCCTCCTCGCCCGTGTCCGCCCAGCGCACCCAGAACGGCGGGTGCCCGTCGGAGTGGACCCCGGCGAGCACCTCCGCCCGGCGCGACGATCCGTCGCTCAGGACGATCTGGTCTCCCTTGAACGCATACATGCCCCGTCCCTTCCATCTCTTCCGTCGTCGCTCGACGCGACATCACTCCACGACGGACCCGGCGCTGCGCCAGCCGGCCCGCACCAGGTGGGTCGCGAACCCGTCCGGGTCGCGCCGCTCCATCTCGTCGAGGAGTCGCTCCCGCTCGCGGACGAGCTGGAGCGCCGCCGCGGGACTCGTACGTCGGTCGTGCAGCTGGTCCGAGGTCTGTCGCCAGCGCCGTTCCAGGTCGCGGTCGCTCAGCCGGACCACGTCCCCGGCAGCCGGCGGGGGCGAGCGCTTGCGCAGCCACCGCAGGCCGCGGTCCACGACCGGCGGGCTCGTGATCCCCAGCAGGGGCAGGACGAGCAGCGCCGCATTGCCGAGGGCGTGCGGCAGGCCGGCCAGCAGCAGCCCGCCGACGGCGAACCACGCGGTGCAGCGCCCGACGAAGCGCCATCGCTGCCCGCCCTCGGCGAAGGAGAGCCCGAACATGAGGCCCAGACCGGCGAGCATCAGGACCGCCCCGAGCAGTCCCCGCCAGCCGAGCTGCGGTCCGCCGACGAAGAGGGCGAACACGGCCGACGCGGCGAGCAGCGCGTTCCAGGTCCCCCGGTATGCCCTCACGTCTCCACCGTGCTCCTCCTCCGGACGTGCCTGCAGGGTCGAAGGACCCCGGCCGCGGGACCTCCGGCCACCGACGCACGCAGCTCGGGAGGGCGATCCTTGAGTCCATGGACACCACGAGACAGAGCCGGCCGATGGCCGCCTGGGTGGTCGAGACACCCGGCCCGATGCCGACGCGGCCGCTGGCCCGGGTCGAGAGGCGCGTCTCCGACCCGTCCGGGGCCGAGCTGCTCGTGGCCGTCGAGGCGTGCGGCATCTGCCGCACCGACCTCCACCTCGCCGAGGGCGACCTGGCTCCACGCCGCCCGGGGACCACGCCCGGCCACCAGGTCGTCGGACGGGTGGCTGCGGTCGGACCCGCCACCGAGCGCTTCACCGTCGGTGACCGGGTGGGGGCGGCGTGGCTGCGCAGCACGTGCGGCGAGTGTCGCTGGTGCCGCAGCGGACGGGAGAACCTCTGCCCGGCATCGACGTACACCGGCTGGGACGCCGACGGCGGGTTCGCCGAGTACATCCTGGTGCCGGCCCCCTTCGCCTACCGGCTCCCCGAGGACCTCCCGGCAACGGCGCTGGCGCCGCTGCTCTGCGCCGGGATCATCGGCTACCGCGCACTCGCGCGGACGAACCTGCCCGCGGGCGGCCGGCTCGGGATCTACGGCTTCGGCTCCAGCGCCCACCTCGTCGCCCAGATCGCTCTCGCCCGGGGCGCCGAGCTGTTCGTGGCGTCACGAGGCGAGGGTGACCGGGCCCTCGCCCTGCGGCTGGGGGCGTCCTGGGCCGGCGCCGCGGCCGAGCGCCCACCGGTCGCCCTGGACGGCGCCATCGTCTTCGCGCCCGCGGGCGAGCTGGTGCCGGTCGCGCTGGAGGCCGTGGGGCCGGGAGGCACGGTCGTGCTGGCCGGCATCCACATGTCGACGATCCCGGCGATGGAGTACGACGACCTCCTGTTCGGCGAGCGCGACCTCCGCTCGGTCACCGCGAACACACGTCGCGACGGCGAGGAGCTCCTCCGCCTCGCCGAGCGGCTCGGGATCCAGCCCACCGTCACGACGTACCCCTTCGACGCCGCGGACCGCGCGCTGACCGACCTGGCAGCGGGCCGCCTCAGCGGCTCGGCCGTGCTCGTCGTCGACCGATGATCAGGTGCCCGGCACCCACCAGACGATCTCCGTGCCCTCTCCGGTGCCGGAGGCGATCGAGAGGTGGCCACCGCGTTGCTCGGCGCGACGGCGCATGTTCGCGAGGCCGCTCTCGGTGGCGCCGGACGGCATGCCCGCGCCGTTGTCGGCGACGCGCAGCCGGACCCCGTCGACGACGCTGAGCTCGACGGTGCAGCTGGACGGCCGGGCGTGCCGGGCCGCGTTCGACAACGCCTCGGTCAGGACGGCCAGGAGGTCGGGCGCGAGCGCCTCGTCGATCCTGGAGCGGACCGGCCCCTCGAACTTCAGGTCGGGCCGGAACTTCAGGGTGCGCGCCGCCCGGTCCACGACCTCGGCCACGGCGGCCCGGATGTCCGCGGCGGAGTCCATCGAGCCGAGCGCGAAGATGGTGCGCCGGATGTCGCGGATGGTGACATCGAGGTCGTCGACGGCCTGGTCCAGGCGCTCGGTCACCTGGATGGAGTCGGTGGTGCGGGCCGTGCTCTGCAGGGCGAGCCCGACCGCGAAGAGGCGCTGGATGACCAGGTCGTGCAGGTCCCGGGCGATGCGGTCGCGGTCCTCGAGCACGGCGAGCCGCTGCTGGTCCCGCCGCGACCGCGCCACGTGCATCGCCAGGCCGGCCTGCTCGGCGAAGAGGCTCGGCAGCGACGCGTCGACCACCGGGGCCGCGACCTCCCCGCTGCGCCAGGCCAGGGCGACGACACCCTCCACGCCGGCCGCGTTGCCCAGCGGCACCAGGATCGCGGGTCCGAGCGGCTCCCAGCCCAGCAGCTCGGCGACGTTCGTCGCCCGGGAGTCGTTCGCGAGGTCCTCGACGGTGATCGGCCTGCCACTGGCGACGACCGTGCGGGCCAGGGACTCGGTCAGGTCCAGGCTCGCCATCGCGTCGGGGTCGACGGGCATGCCGGAGACCACCCGGAGCGTCAGGTGGGCGTCGTCGGGCCCGGCCACGACCCACGCCACGTCCGCGGCGGCGAGCTCCCGTGCCCGGTCGGCCACGATCTGGAGCGCGGTGGCGTCCGCGCCGGGGTGCAGCAGCAGCGCGGTCAGCTCGGCCGCCGCGGAGAGCCAGCGCTCGCGCCGCGCCGCCTCCTCGTGCAGGCGGGCGTTCTCGACGGCGACCCCGGCCGCCGCGGCGAGGGCGGTCACGATCTCCTCGTCCTGCGCGGTGAAGTCGGAGCCGTCCACCTTCTCCGTCAGGTACAGGTTGCCGAAGACCTTGTCCCGGATCCGCACCGGCCCGCCCAGGAACGTCCGCATCGGCGGGTGGCCGGGCGGGAACCCGTGGGACTGCGGGTGAGCGGCGATGTCCTGCAGCCTCAGCGGTTGGGGCTGGTCGATCAGCAGGCCGAGGAGCCCGTGCCCCTCGGGCAGGTGGCCGATGCGGGCGACGTCCTCCTCGGACATCCCGTGCGAGACGAACCTCCGCAGCCGGCGGTCGTGGTCGTCCCCGATCACGCCGAGCGCGGCGTACCTCGCCCCGACCAGGTCGGCAGCGACCTCGACGATCCGCGCCAGCAGGTCATCGAGGCTGAGGTCCGCGGCCATGCTGACCACCGCGTCGAGGAGCAGGTGCCAGCGCTCCTGCTTCGGGACGTCGCTCATTGCTCTCCCCGGGGGCCGCTCCTGCTCCGAACGTAGCAGCGCCGCGCCGGCCCGGCCGGGCCTCGGGCCGCGCCTTACCCGACGTGGTGGACGCCCACCGACGGCCGGCGATCGTACGTCCCCTTGATCGCGAGGATCGCCGCCTGCGTGCGGCTCTCCAGGCCCAGCTTGCCGAGCATCGTCGAGACGTAGTTCTTGACGGTCTTCTCGGCCAGCCCGAGCCGGACGGCGATCTGCCGGTTGCTCAGGCCTTCGCCGACCAGGTGGAGGATCTCCCGCTCCTTCGCCGTCAACCGGTCGGCGGTGGGTCGCGGTGGCTCGTCGCCGCTGCGGATCCTGTCGAGCACCTGGGTGGTGAGCTCGGGATCGAGCAGGGACTGGCCGGCGGCGACCCGGCGGACCGCATCGACCAGGTCGCTGGTGCGCACCTGCTTGAGCAGGTAGCCGACGGCGCCGGCGAGGATCGCATCGAACAGCGGCTCGTCGTCGTCGTACGACGTCAGGATCACCGCGGCGACCGAGGGGGCGGACTCCCCGATCCGGCGGCACACCTCGGCTCCCGAGCCGTCCGGCAGCCGGCCGTCGAGGAGCGCGACGTCCGGCACCAGGACGGGAATGCTCCGCACGGCCTCGGCGGCGGTCCCGGCCTCGCCCACCACCCGGATGTCGCCCTCGGCCTCGAGCACGTCACGGATCCCGCGGCGGACGAGCTCGTGGTCGTCCAGCAGGAAGACGGTGATCGCTTCCCGCTGGTCGTGCCCGGTGGTGCTGGACAGCTCCGCCATGTCGACAAATCTAGGCCGGCTCGGCGGGCCCGGCTGCGGGCGTGCGGCCCACGGGCTCGGGACTTTGTACCCTCCTCCGCTCCGTCGCCGTCGGAGAACGACGGGCGGCGGCCGCTGCCATTGGTCATCGCCAGCACGGGACGTCCGGCCGTACGCGGGAGCACGGGCGCGATGCACGGTCGCTGCATCGGCACTCTCGGAGGGGGAAGCCATGAGCTGCACACACGGAACCCACGACGGCCGGGGCGCCATCGTCGTCGGCCTGGACGCGCGGGACACCTGGACCCGGACGCTGGACTGGGCGGTCGACCAAGCGCTCGTCGAGAAGCGCCCACTCACGCTGGTGCACGCGGTCGACGCCGCCGAGGACCTGTGGCACGACACGCAGGGCCGGGACACCCGCATCGGCGTGCTGCCGGCGCCGTCCGCCGGACAGCTGCTCCTGGACCGGGCTCGCGCCCGCGCACTCGAGCGGGCACCCCGGCTCACGGTGGACGAGGTGCTGCACAGCGGCACACCGCGAGACGTGCTCGCGACCGCCGCGCACGACGCCCATCTGCTGGTCATCGGGGCGCGCAACCACCGCGGCCCGTGGGTCCGGCTCTTCGGCTCGACCACGACGGCGATCTCGCGGCGTCCGCCGTGCGCCGTCGTGGTCGTCCGGCCCGACCACCCGACGCGGGTCCACTCCGGAGTCCTCGTGGGCGTCGACGACACCCGGCACTCCCAGGCAGCGCTGCGATTCGCCTTCGTCCAGGCGTCGCTGCACCGCTGGCCACTGACCGTCATGCACGTCGCCCCCGAGATCCTGCTGACCGAGCGGCCCGACGAGCGCCCCGAGGAGCGGCTCCACCTCGCCAACGCGCTCTCCGGCACCCCCGAGGACTTCCCCGACGTCCCGCTGCGCTCCGTCGTCGCGTACGGCGAACCGGCGGGTTGTCTCCTGGACGCCGGTCGCTCCATGAACCTGGTCGTCGTCGGCGCGCACCACGGCCGCCGCATGTCCGACGTGCTGCAGGGCTCGGTGGTCGCGCCCCTCGTCGAGAGGGCTCGCTGCGCGGTCGCCGTCGTGCCGCAGACCTGACGTCGGGTCTCAGCGGGCGAGCTCACCGTGCCGCTCGAGCACGAGCGGCGGGATCGGCGTGACGTCGACGGGTGCGACCACCACGACCGGGCAGTCAGCCAGGCGCAGCACGGCACGCGCGGTCCCGCCGAGATGTGCCGCGGCCGGCACGCCGTGCTGGCGCCGGACGACCATCACCAGGTCGGCTCGGCGCGACGCCTCCACGAGCGCGTGCCCGGCACGGTCGTGGACCACGCGGAGCTCGACCGTCACGTCCGGGTACGCCGTGCGCCAGTCACGCACGAGGGCCTCCATCTCCTCGGCCGCCTCGCGCCGCCACTCGTCGAGGTCGACCCGGACCTCGATGATGTCGTCGTACACGCTCGGCAGCTTCCAGGCGTGCAGGACCTCGAGGTCGGCGCCGCGCCGGCGCGCCTCGTCGAACGCCGCGGCCAGCAGGTCGCCGGCGTGCTTCGGCCCCTTGACGCCGACGACGACCCGCCGGTGCTCCCGCGGCTGCCAGTCCGCGGGCACCTCGACGACGGGCACCGTCGCGCGTGCGGCGACCCCGGTGGCGGTGTCCCCGAGCACGAGACGCTCCAGGAGCGGCCGGTCGTCACGGCCGACGACGACGGCCTCGGCGCCCTCGCCGGCCTCCGCCAGCTGGTCCGGCCGGGTGCCGTGCCGCAGCCAGCCCTCGACCTCGGCGTCGGGGTCGAGCGCACGCACCCGCGCCGCAGCCTCCTCCAGGATGGCGGCTCCCACCTGCGCCAGGTCGACCGGCGTCCGGAGCAGCATCGGCGAGACGGGCACGTAGTCAGGGACGACGTGCACCAGTCGCAGCGTCGCCTTGCGCGCTGCGGCCTCGGCCGTCGCGTACCGAAGTGCGCCGACGTTGTCGGCGGTCCCGTCCACGCCGACCACGATGTGGCGCTGCTGCTGGGCGTTCATGGCGACCTCCTCCGATCGGTGGGGCCCGCGTCTCGCCGGCCTCCCAGCTGCAGGATCCGCCGCGCGACCGGGCCCGCGTCAGGGGCACACGCCCGAGGGACGACTGACAAAGGTCACGGCCGGCAGGGCCCGACAGCCGTGGCACGCCCGGCAGTCGCGCAGCACCGTGGAGGCACGACGAAGGACATCGGGACGTGGAGGTCGAGATGAACACGACGACATCGACGCCGACCCCACCGGTCGCGCTCACGGCGTACGACTGCTGGGGACTGCTCGAGGACGAGGAGATCGCGCGCATCGCCTGGGCCGGCCCGGACGGCGTGGCGATCGTGCCCGTGAACTACACCGTCTCCGATGGAGCGCTGTGGTTCCGGACGCAGCCCTACACGACGCTGGCCCGCCGGTGCACGCACGGCACGGTCACCCTCGAGGTCGACCACCTCGACCGGCGTACCCGAGCAGCCTGGAGCGTCGTCGTCACCGGAACCGCCGAGCGGGTGCCGGTGCAGGACGTGCCCGACCACCTCGTCGGCATGGAGATCTGGCCGGCCGGACCGGCGAGCCTCTTCATCCGGGTGACGCCCCACGAGGTCACCGGACGGCGGCTCTGGGGCCGGTCCGCAGCACGCGACGCCGAGGAAGGTGAGTGAGATGTTGGTGGAGGAGGCCATGGCGCGCGAACCGATCACGGTGACCGCGCGAACGAGCATCAAGGACGCCCTGCGCCGGCTGTCCGAGCACTCGATCACCGCCATGCCGGTGGTCGACGCCAAGCGTCGGCTTCGCGGCATCGTGAGCGAGGCGGACCTGATCCAGGACGTCATCGTGCGTGACCCGCGGGCGCTGGAGCGGCCGATCGTCATCGAGCCGCTGTACCCCCCGGTCACGGTCGACGACGTGTACACGCGTGCCACGGTCACGGTCGCGCCGGACGACGACATCGCCACCGCGGTGGAGCTGATGACCGCGACCGGCGCCAAGAGCCTTCCGGTCCTCGGCCCCGGTCGCCACCTGGTCGGCGTCGTCAGCCGCAGCGACATCGTCCGGGCGCTGGCGCGCACGGACGAGACGATCGCGTCCGACGTCGCCCTGCTCCTGAACTCGGTCGGGCACGACGACTGGCTGGTCGAGGTCGACGACGGGGTCGTGTCGATCACCGGACCCGCCGACTCCGGCGAGGCGTCGCTTGCTCGCGTCCTCGCCAGGACCGCTGCGGGCGTCGTCGACGTCCGGGTCATGGCCGACTGAGGGTCGCCGGCTACCCGAGGCTCACGCGCTCGCCGAGCCTCGGGACCACGGCCGTGATGCCGAGCTCGCGGTCGATGCGGTCCGCGAGCCCGCGCGACGCCTCGAGCTCGCCGTGGACGACGTAGACCACCTGGGGCGGCGCGCTCGCGGACGCGACCCAGGCGACGAGCTCGTCGGCGTCCGCGTGCACGGAGAACGCCGGGTCGTCCACGATCTCCGCCCGGACCGGCACGTAGCGGCCGTGGATCTTGACCTGCCGGGCGCCGTCCAGCAGCTGCCGCCCCCGCGTGCCGACGGCCTGGTAGCCGGTGAGCACGACGCAGTTGCGGTGGTCGGGCAGCTGGTGGGAGAGGTGGTGGATCACCCGGCCACCGGTGGCCATGCCGGAGGCCGAGATGACGATGCTGGGCACGCTCGGCCGGTTGAGCTCCATCGACGCCGCGGCGCCCGGAACGCCCCGGGCGCGCAGGAAGTCGATCGCCGCCACCAGCTCGGTCGCCTCGGCGCAGACCTGGGGGGACCCGTTCGCGACCGCCGCCCGGTAGACCTCGAGCGCCGCCAGGGCCATCGGGCTGTCGACGAACACCGGGATGCGCGGTATCTCGCCCGCACTCATGAGGCGGTAGAGCTCGAGGAGCACCAGCTCCGTGCGGTCGACGGCGAAGGCCGGGATCAGCACCGAGCCACCGCGCCCGACCGTCCGTCGGACCGCCGCGGCCAGCACGTCGGGTCCACCGTCCGAGTGGTGGACCCGGTTGCCGTACGTCGACTCGACGACGACGGCATGGGCGGCGGGAGGTGGAGCGGGCGGACGGAGGAGCGGGTGGCGCGCACGGCCGAGGTCGCCGCTGAAGACCACCCCGGTCCCGCCCAGGTCGACGTGGACGGTCGACGAGCCCAGGATGTGACCGGCCGGGCGCAGTGTCGCGCGGGTGTCCGCGCCGAGGGCGACCTCCACGTCGTACGGGACCGGCTCGACCAGCCGCAGCGTGCGCTCGACGTCGTCGACGTCGTACAGCGGGAGCGCCGGCCGGTGCCGGGAGAACCCGCTCTCGTTGGCGAACCGGGCGTCCTCCTCCTGCAGGTGGGCGCTGTCGCGCAGCACGATCTCGACGAGCTGGGCGGTCTCGGGCGTGCAGGTGATCCGCCCGCGGAACCCTTCGCGCACCAGGCGGGGCAGGTACCCGCAGTGGTCGAGGTGCGCGTGGGTGACGACGACGGCGGCGAGGTCGCCGACGGGGACGTCCGACGGAGCCCAGTTCAACCGGCGCAGCGCCGACGGCCCCTGGTACAGGCCGGCGTCGACCAGGAACCGGCTGCCGTCGGACTCGACGAGGAACCTGCTCCCGGTCACGGTCCCGGCGGCGCCGAGGAAGGTCAGCGCGGGACGGCGCGTCATCCTCAGGTCCGGTCGACGATCAGCACCGGGCACTCCGCGTGCTGGAGGACGGCCCGCGTGACCGGTCCGAGGTGCGCACGAGGCGCGTGGCGGTCGTCGCGGCGGCTGAGCACCAGGACCGAGGACGACCGGCTCGCGGCCACGAGGGCGTCGACGGGCCGCGCCCACCGGACGTCGGAGGTCAGGCGGAGGTCCTCACGTTCGCCCATCGCGGCCAGGCTGAGCCGGAGCTCGCGGGCGGCCTCCTCGGTCCAGTCGCGGCGCGAGTGATCGACGAAGACCGTGTCCTGGTACGGCTCGGCCAGCCAGACCGCGTGCAGCACGACGAGGGGTCGTGCGACCGACCTCGCGTACGCCGCCGCGGCCTCCACCTGTGTCGACGCCTCCGGCGCGTGGTCGACGCCGACGGTCACCGGCCGCTCGTCGGTCGCCGCGGCCCAGTGCCGGGGAACGATGACGACGGGAGCGTGCGAGTAGGCGGCCACCCGGGTCGACACCGACATGGTCAGCATGCGCCCCACGGTGCCGAGGTCGCGGCGCTCGAGGATGACGACGCCGGCGCCCGACGCACGGTCGCAGATCGTGGCGGCGACCGGCCCGGTGGCGATCTCGGTCTCCACCGGGTGCCGTCCTGCGAGACGGTCCCGCAACCGGCCGGCGGCGTCCGTCAGGACCTCGCGCCCGACCTTGCTGAGCGCGCGATCGATGGCCTGCCGCTGGTCGACGTCCGTCGGCGCGACCACCCGCGAGTGGATCACGTGCAGCAGCCAGACGCCGGTGCCGAGCCGGCTCGCCTCCGCGGCTGCGAAGTCCAGGACCCCGTCGCGCACACCGTCGGGACCAACTGCCAGGAGCACCCCGTGCTCGTCCGCGTTCATGACGGTCCTCCTTGATCAGGGGTGTTGCTGCCTGTCGTGCTCGTGGCGGCGCGTCGCGATGATGGCGGCCTGCGTCCGGCTCTCCACGCCGAGCTTGCCGAGCACCGTCGACACGTAGTTCTTCACCGTCTTCTCGGCGAGCGACAGCCGCTCGGCGATCTGGCGGTTGGTGAGCCCTTCGCCGATGAGCCCCAGGATCTGGTGCTCCTTGGGCGTCAGGTGCTTGGTGACCGGGTCCTCGGGCGGCCCGTCGCGCAGGCGGGCCAGCACCTGCGCGGTCACGGCCGGGTCGAGCATGGACTGGCCGGCGGCGACCCGGCGTACCGTCGCCACGAAGTCCGGCCCCTTGACCTGCTTCAGGACGTACCCGGCTGCACCGGCCATGATGGCCGCGAACAGCGCGTCGTCCTCGTCGTACGACGTGAGGATGAGGCCCGCGATCGTCGGGTCGATCGAGCGGACCTGGCGGCACACCTCGATCCCGGACCCGTCGGGCAGCCGGCCGTCCAGGATCGCCACGTCCGGCCGCAGGGCGGGGATGCGGCGAGCGGCCTCCTGCGCGAATCCGGACTCACCGATGACGTCGATGTCTCCCTCGGCCTCGAGGAGGTCGCGGATGCCTCGACGCACCAGCTCGTGGTCGTCGAGCAGGTAGACCGTGATGCGACGGCCGCGGGCCTGCCCCGGCTGCTCGTCCTGCTCCCACATGCCTCGACGGTAGGCACGAGGGACTCTGGTCCGCCGCGGGCCATGGCCACCTCGGGGGCGGGACCTTTGTCCCTGTGCACGGCACGTCCGGCAACGGACGCTCGAGCCATCCACCCACCCGAGGGGAGCTGCGATGCGACGAGCCAGGACCGTCGACAGCGATCGCCGACCTTCGGGTACGGCCGCCCGGGAGATCGTCGAGTTCGCCCTGCGTGCGCCCAGCGTCCACAACACGCAACCGTGGCGCTGGCGGATCGGCGATGGGCGTCTCGACCTCTACGCCGACCGCGACCGCCAGCTGTCCGTCGCCGACCCCCTCGGCCGCAACCTCGCGATCAGCTGCGGCGCCGCCCTCGAGTACGCCGTCGTCGGGGCGGCCGCCGCCCAGTGGCAGAGCGTCGTCGACCTGCTGCCCGATCCGGACGATCCCGACCACCTCGCGGTGCTGCGACTCTCCCCCGGCCCCGTCAACCGGCGCGCCCTCGCGGACGCGAGCCTGCTGAGCGCGCGCCGCACCGATCGGCGCCGGCTGATCCCCTGGCCGGTGCCCCACGGACTGCTCGAGGCCGTGGCGGGACGGGCCTCGGTGGGGATCGCCTCGACGGTGATCCTGGCCGCCCTGCCGGACCGGCTCGGCGTCGAGCTGCTGGTCAGCAGGGCGCTGGCGACCGAGCGTGCCGACCGCCTCCTGGTGGAGGAGCAGAGCCGGTGGGTCGCCGCCGGACGGCCCGACGGCGTACCGCCCGAGAACGCCCGGCCGAGCGACGGCGACCTGCGCCCCGGCTCGCCTTCGAGGTACGACGCCCCGCCGCTCGACGACGAGAGCCAGCTCGTCACAGCTCCCCTGGACGGGCTGCTCGTCATCCTGAGCGAGGACGACTCCCCGCACGGCTGGATCGACGCCGGCCGCACCCTGTGCCGGGCGTGGGTCGCTGCGCTGGACCACGACCTCTCGGTCGTCCCGCTCAGCCAGGTGATCGAGGTCGCCGAGACCCGGGCGGCGCTGCGCGCCGACGTCCTCGACGTGGACCCCTGGCCGCAGCTCCTGCTGCGCGTCGGCTGGCAGGAGCTCGCCCGGTCACCGCTCCCGTCCACCCCTCGTCGCGGCGTCGAGGACGTCCTGATGGCCTGACCACCGGTGCGCGGGTCCCGGTCGGTCGTGACCTTGTCCCCTGCTGCCCCGGGCCGCCGCGACCGACGCTGGAGTGAGGGATCCCGACCCACGGAGGTCGCCATGACCACCACGCCCACCCACCCACCAGTCCCACCCACGGCTCCCCGGCCACCGTCGAGCGGCCCGTGGACGATCGGACGGGTCATCGCCGTCGTCACGGCCGCGCTGGTCCTGATGCTCGGCACGCTCCTCGCCGTCACCGGCGCCGGCATGGCCGCGACCTCGGCCGTGCTCCGCGACGACGACGGCTTCTTCACGAGCACCCCGTCGACCTGGGAGTCCCCCGGCCACGCCGTACGCTCCGAGAACGTCAGCCTCCACCGCGGGCCGATGATGCCGAACCTGTCCGGCCGGATGACCGGCACGGTCGAGGTCACCGCACGGGCGACGACCGGGGACGACGTCTTCGTCGGCATCGCGCGGTCCTCCGACGTCGACCGCTACCTCCGCGGTGTCGCCGCCTCGACCATGGTCGACCCGTGGGACGAGGACGGCCCCCGCGCCTACTTCACCGACGGCGGGTCGCCGCGCGTCGCGCCCGACGAAGTCCCGATCTGGGTCGCCTCCGCCTCGGGCTCCGGGTCCGAGCGCATCGACTGGGATCCCCGCTCCGGCGACTGGACCCTCGTCGTGATGAACGCCGACGGCACGACACCCGTCTCCGCCGAGGTCACCCTCGCCGCCGAGCTCCCCATCGTCAACGTCGCCGGCGTGACGCTCATCGTCTCCGGCCTGATCCTCCTCGTCCTCTCCGGCGTCGGCCTCTGGCTCGCCGTACCTCGAACCCGTCCCACCACCAAGGAGTAGTCATGAAGGCAGCAGTCGTCACCAGCTTCACCGAGCCGCTGGAGATCCAGGAGCGCCCGGTCCCGACACCCGGTCCCGGGCAGGTGCTCGTCCGCATCGAGGCCAGCGGCCTGTGCCACACCGACATCCACGCGGCGCACGGTGACTGGCCGGTCAAGCCCACCCCGCCGTTCGTGCCCGGCCACGAGGGCGTCGGCGTCGTGGAGGCCCTCGGCGCCGGGGTCACCCAGCGCGCCGTGGGCGACCGCGTCGCGCTCCCCTGGCTCGGTCACGCGTGCGGACACTGCGACCACTGCATCTCGGGCTGGGAGACCCTGTGCGAGGAGCAGCAGAACACCGGCTACTCGATCGACGGTGGCTTCGCGGAGTACGCCGTGGCGGACGCGACGTACGTCGTCCCGGTGCCCGACGGGGTCAGCCCCCACGACGCCGCGCCGCTGACCTGCGCCGGCGTCACGACGTACAAGGCCATCAAGGTCGCGAGCATCCGGCCGAGTGAGCGCGTCGCGATCTTCGGCGTCGGCGGGCTCGGCCACCTGGCCGTCCAGTACGCCCGCCTGGTCGGCGGCACCGTGATCGCGGTCGACGTCGAGCCCGAGAAGCTCGAGCTCGCCCGCGAGCTCGGGGCCGACCACGTCGTCAACGCGGCGGAGACGGACCCGGTCGCGGCGATCGAGGCGCTGGGTGGCGCCGACGTCGCGGTCGTGCTGGCCGTCATGCCCTCGGTCTTCGAGCAGGCCTTCGCGGCGCTGCGCCGGGGCGGCCGCCTCGTCTGCGTCGGGCTGCCGCCCGAGACCGACGGCCCGATGAGCCTGCCTATCTTCCCGACCGTCCTCAAGGGCATCTCGGTGATCGGCTCGATCGTCGGCACCCGTCAGGACCTCGCCGAGGTCTTCGACCTCCACGCGCGGGGACGCACCCGGGTGGTCGCCGAGACCCGCAAGCTCGACGAGGTCAACCAGTCCGTCGACGACGTCCTCGCGGGGCGTGCGACCGCGCGCATCGTCTTCGAGATGTAGGGCGGCGGGTCAGGTCGTGATCTCGGGCACGACCGCCACCGTGCCGCTCGAGCGCTCCACGACCGAGGTGGCGATCGACCCGGTGATCACCCGGTCGAGCCGCGTCATCGGGTGCCGGCCGACGACGACGAGGTCCCACGCGCGGTTGCGTGGGGCCAGCGACTCGTCGGCCAGGCCGTGCGTGAGCTCCAGGCTGACCGCGACGTCCGGGAACTGCTCCGCGAAGCCGGCCACCGACTCCGAGAGGAGCGCGCGCAGCTCCTCGAGATCGGGCGCATCGACCGTCCGTCCCCTCGCCTCCCGGTAGGCGGCGACTGCTGCGACGGCGTCCCAGAAGCAGTGCAGCACGGTCAGCGGCAGCCCGTGGAGCGCTGCGAACCGGTAGGCGAACTCGATGACCGGGCGAGACTGGGAGGAGCCGTCGGCGCCGACGACCACGCCGTACCCGGCCTGGCGCGAGACGGGTGGCCGGCACACCACGACGGGGCAGGCGGCGTGCGCACTGACGGCCGCGCTCACCGAGCCGAGCAGGATGCTGCGCATCGCGCCCCGGCCCCGCGAGCCCATGACGAGCAGGTGGGCGGCGGCCGACATGTCCAGGAGCATGCGCCGTGGGTCGGCGCTCGCGCAGACCGGTCGGACGGCCAGCTCCGGGTGGGTCCCGAGGGCGAGCTCCATCGCATGCTCGGCGATGGCCGGGGCGCCGTCGCCGGCAGCGGCCACGACGAGGCCGCGTCGCTCCAGGTGTGCCTGGCGGGCGGCCCAGCCCACGGCTCGGTCGGCGTGCGGCGAACCGTCGACGGCGACCACGACATTTCCGGACTCGATCTGCTGGCCCATGCTCCCATGGTCCGGTGGCGCCGACCGCACCGTCACGGCCGGAAGGCCGGTCCCGGCCGGGTCCATCGACCCTTCCTCGCCCGCGCCGCGTCACCGGCTCTCGAGGAAGGCCTCGACCGCCGTCGGCAGGGTCGGGAACAACCGGTCACGGCCGATCCGGTCCGGCAGCCCCGACGGCTCCAGGTCGCTGAGCAGGTCCTGCTTGACCCGCGCCATGGCGAAGACGATGCCCCGGGCGCTGAGCTCCGCGCGGAGGGACTCGAGCGCGTCGACAGCGGTGATGTCGACCTCGATGATCGCCTCCGTGTTGAGCACGAACCACTCGACCGGCGCAGCCGAGTCCGCGACCGCCGACAGGGCACGGGTGCGGAAGTCCTCCGCGTTGGCGAAGAACAGCGGAGAGTCATAGCGATAGACCAGCAGCCCCGGCACCAGCTCGGCCGACGGGTAGTCGTCGACGTCGTGCATGCCGGCGAGCCCTGGCACCTCGCCGAGGACCGCGTCGTGGGGATGGGCCACGCGCCGCAGCAGGTTCAGCACCGACAGGGCGACGGCCACCAGCACGCCCCACAGCACCCCGACCGTCAGCACCGCGGCCGTGGTGGCGAGAGCCAGCACCAGCTCGCTGCGACGGAACGCCGCGAGCCGGCGGAACTCCGCGACGTCGACCAGCTTGGTGGCGGCGTACACGACCACCGCGCCGAGCGCCGCGGCCGGAAAGGCCTCGAGCAGCGGCCGCGCGACGAGCACGGCGACGACCGTGGCGACCACGGTCGTGTAGGCGGTCAGCTGGGTCTGACCGCCGACCGCGTGGCCGATGGCCGTCCGGCTGCCGCTGCTGCTCACCGGGAACCCGTGCATGAGTCCCGACCCCACGTTGGCGGCGCCGAGCGCGAGCAGCTCGCGCCTGGGGTCGACGACCTCGCCGCGCTTGCTCGCGAACGCACGCGCGGTGAGCACGTTGTCGGTGTAGCCGACGAACGCGACGCCGAGGGCCGGCGCGAGCAGCGCCGCCACCGTCCCGACGTCGACGTCGGGGAGGCCGGGTGTCGGCACCCCGGCCGGGATGTCGCCGACCAGCTGCACGCCGTGCGACTCGAGCCCCAGCAGGGCCGCAGCGGCGGTCGCGCCCAGCATGCCGAGGAGCGCGACCGGAGCGCGGGGGAAGTACGCCGACGCGAGCAGCATCGCCGCCGCGGTCGTGCACCCCAGCGCGAACGTGGGGAGGTGGATCTCGTCCAGGTGCCGCACGACGTACACCAGCTCCTGGAAGAACCCCTCCGCCTCCACGTCGATCGCGGTCAGCTTGCCCAGCTGCGAGACCACCATGATCGCGGCGATGCCGGCCATGTAGCCGACCAGGACCGGCCGCGAGAAGAGCTCGGCCAGGACCGAGGCGCGGGCGAACCACCCGACGAGGCAGACGGCCGCGACGGCCAGGGCGAGCGCCGCCGCGAACGACTCCGGATCGTCGGTCGCGCCCGGCACCGAGCCGATCGCCGCCGCGGTCATCAGGGCGGTCGTCGACTCCGGGCCGACCGACAGCGTGCGCGACGACCCGAGGAGGCCGTAGACGAGGAGCGCGCCGACACACGCCCACAGGCCGGCCTCGGCGGGCAGGCCCGCGAGCTCGGCGTACGCCATCACCTGCGGGATCAGGTAGGCGGTGATGGTGACACCGGCCAGCAGGTCACCGCGCAACCAGCCGCGCTGGTACCCGCGCACCCACGTCGGCAGCGGTAGTCGTGCCCGCATGCCCGAAGGGTAGGGCTTCCAAGACGACCACGAGGAGAGGTTCGGCGGCTGCCGTCGGGCCGAAGGGCGCGGCCACCCGGGGACCTTCTCCCCTCACGACGACCGTTCACCGGGCAGATGCTCGCGGCATGACCTACTCCGTCACCTTCGCCGATCTGCAGGCCCAGGCAGCCGCCGTCGTGGCCGACGAGGCCGCACCCGACGACATCGGTTCGCACCTCGGCGCGGCGTTCGAGGAGGTCGCGCGGATCGCCGCGGCCCAGGGCGTGCAACTCGTCGGTCCACCCTTCGCGCGCTATCACCGGGGAGCCGACCGGTGGCTCTTCGAGGCCGGCTTCCCCGTGGCCGGTGCCGTGACACCCGAGGGGCGGGTACGCCCCACCTCACTGCCCGGCGGCCATGTCGTCTGGACGACCCACGCCGGTCGCTACGAAGGGCTCGGCTCGGCGTACGAGGCGCTGTCCACCTGCGCGATCGAGAACGGCTTCGAGTGCCTCGACGGCGCCTGGGAGCGCTACCTCGACGGGCCCGACGTACCCATGCCGCGCACCGAGGTGTTCGTGCCCTGCCGGCGCGTCGTACCCCACGTCACCACGGGTTGACGAGGGTCGTCCGCAACGTCGAGACATTGGTCCCTGTGCGGCGTGACCGACGCACCTCCCGCTGGCCCCGCTCGGGACGCGACGGTGGAGTATGGCCACCACGGCTGACGACCACCTGACCGAGCTCTCCGACCAGGCCTGCTGGGACCTGCTGAGGTCGACGCAGGTCGGGCGCATCGCGTGGACGACCGCCGACGGGCCCGTCGTCCTCCCGGTGAACCACGTCGTCGACGGACGGTCCATCCGCATCCGCACGCGAGGCGGCTCGGCCCTCGTGCAGAAGGTCGACCTCGAGCGCGTCGCCTTCGAGGTCGACCGGATCGACGAGGCGACGCACCGGGGATGGAGCGTGCTCGCCCGGGGCCGTGCCGCGGTCCGGTACGGCGACGACGCGGGCGGCTCCCGTCCGAACCCCTGGCCGAGCGGCCCCCGGTCGGCGGTCGTCACCATCGCCGTCGACGCGATCACCGGCCGGCGCCTGGGGCCGACCCCGGGCTGATGGACCGCAACCGCGGGCTGAGCACGGCGGAGGTCGAGCGGCGCCGCCGGCGCGACGGACCCAACGAGCTGCCCGCGCCGCGCGGCCCGCGGCCGCTCGCGCTCCTGGCCGGCCAGCTGACCCACCTCCTCGCCGTGCTGCTCTGGGTCGCGGCTGGGCTCGCCCTGCTGGCTCGCATGCCGGCCCTCGCGATCGCCATCGTCGTGATCGTCGTCCTCAACGCGCTCTTCGCGTTCTGGCAGGAGTACCGCGCCGATCGGTCCACGCAGCAGCTGCGCTCGATGCTCCCGTCGGGCACCCGCGTCCGTCGTGACGGCGCCCGACGAAGGGTCGCCGTCAGCGAGCTGGTCGTCGGCGACGTCGTCCTGCTCGAGGCCGGCGACCGGGTCGGCGCAGACATGACGGTCGTGGAGGTCGACAACCTGACGGTCGACGAGTCGCTGACCACGGGCGAGAGCGGTGCGGTCCGGCACGGGGTCGGCGACCTGCTGATGGCCGGGACGTTCGTGGTCCAGGGCATGGCCGAGGCAGAGGTGACCGCGACCGGGGCGTCGACGACACTGGCGCGGATCTCCGCGTTGACGGCGACCGCGCAGCGGCCACCCAGCCCCCTGACGGTCCAGCTGCACACCGTCGTACGCGTGATCGCCGCGGTCGCCGCGGGCGCCGGGGTCATGCTCGGCTCCGCGTCGCTGGCGTTGGGCCTCTCCACCACCGAGTCCTTCCTCTTCGGCGTGGGTGTCGCGGTGGCGCTCGTCCCGGAGGGCCTGCTGCCGACGGTGACGCTGTCCCTGGCCCGCGGCGCGCAGGTCATGGCGAGCCGCAATGCGCTGGTCCGGCGTCTGGACGCCGTCGAGACCCTCGGCGAGACCACGTTCATCTGCACGGACAAGACCGGCACGCTGACGGAGAACAGGATGAGCGTCGTCGAGGTCGTCACCCCGCCCGCTTGGATCCACGTGGCGGGCAGCGGCTACGAGCCGGTCGCGACGTTCAGTGGCGCCGACGACGCGGCCGAGCTCGCGGCTCCCGTCGCCGAGTCCGCACTCGCGTGCGTGACCGGCAGGGTGACGCGCCGGGGACCCGCCTGGGTCGTGGACGGCGACCCGATGGAGGCAGCGATCCACTGCCTGGCGATCCGCACCGGCTCCGCCCACCCCGACGGCGCCGGTCCCGTCGAGTCCCGGCTCCGCCCGTACACCGCCGACCGGATGCTCACCTCGTGCCTGCGCGCCGGCCGGGTCCACGTCCTCGGGGCTCCGGAGGCGATCCTGGCGCGGTGCACGTCCGGCGCGGACGACGCGGTCGACGAGCTCCACCGGCTGACGGACCGCGGCCTCCGCGTCCTGGGTGTTGCGCGCCGGGAGTGGGCGGGAGACGTCGGCGAGGAGATGGAAGCCGACCTCCGGTTCCTGGGCCTGCTCGCGCTCGAGGATCCGCCGCGCGTCGACGTCGCGCAGTCGTTGCAGACCTGCCGCGACGCCGGCATCGGCATCGTGATGATCACCGGCGACCACCCCAGGACCGCCCGCGCCATCGCCGAGGACGTCGGCCTCATCGGCAAGGGCGGGCTGGTGTGCGAGGGCAGCTCGCTGCCCGCCGACGACCGGGAGCTCGGTGCGCTGCTCGACACGGGCGTGGGTGCCGTGGTCGCTCGCGCCACGCCCGCCGACAAACTGCGGATCGCGAAGGCGTTGCGCGGGCGCGGCCACGTCGTCGCGATGACGGGTGACGGGGTGAACGACGCGCCGGCGCTGCGGGAGGCGGACGTCGGCGTCGCCATGGGAGCCAGCGGGAGCGACGTCGCCCGCGAGGCTGCCGACCTCGTGCTCCTCGACGACCACTTCGCGACGATCGTCTCCGCCGTCGAGCTCGGGCGCGCGACGTTCCAGAACGTCCGCAGGTTCCTCACGTTCCACCTCACGGACAACGTCGCCGAGCTGGCGCCGTTCGCCCTGTGGGCACTGTCCGGAGGCAGCTTCCCGCTCGCGATCGGCGTGCTGCAGGTGCTCGCGCTCGACATCGGCACCGACATGCTCCCGGCGCTCGCGCTCGGCACCGAGCCGCCCCGCAAGGACATCATGCGCGGGCGCCGGCGGCGTACCGTGCTCGATCGCGCCCTCTTGCTGCGGGCCTTCCTGGTCCTGGGTGCGACCGAGGCGCTCCTGTCGTTGACGGCCTTCGCGTGGGTGCTCAGGGGCGACGGCTGGTCGTGGGGCGCCGAGCCGTCCGCCACCACGCTGGCGCAGGCGTCAGGTACGGCGATCGCCGTCATCGCCGTCTGCCAGATGGCGAACGCGATCGCCTGCCGGAGCACGACCCGCGCCGCGTGGCGCCTCGACCCGCGCGGCAACCCCTCCGTGCTCGTCGCGATCGCCGCCGAGGTCCTCCTGCTCGTCGTGTTCCTCGGCGTCCCTCCGGTCGCCGACCTCCTGGGTGGTGCCTGGCCCGAACCGAGCGGGTGGGCGATGGCGCTGGCCGCTGGAGCGGTCCTCCTCGCGGTCGACGGACTCGCGAAGCGGCGGTCACCCACCCGCGGGACGGTCACGCCGTCCGGCGGGAGGCGGTCTCCTCCCCTGCCTCAGCGGGCGGCGGTGGCGCGGGACAGCCGGGCCGGCCGCTCGCGCGGCACGACCCGGCTGTCACGGGTACTGCGGGCTCAGTCCTGCGGGACCGGGTACGGGAAGTCCTCGGTCACGCCGATCTTGTCGTACTGCATCTTCGAGGCGTCGAAGCCGGCCTCCCAGTTGCCGTTGGACACCTCGTTGCACTTGTAGGACTGGTAGGACTGGTCGGTCGTCCTGCCGACCTCGATGTTGCTGAACGAGAATCCGCAGCCACCGGCGTCCATGTGCACGCCGCGGGTGCCGCTGTCGGGCATCGAGGCGTCGGGGATGACGTCGCCGATGACCACCTGGTCGACGGTGTTCTGGACCGGGTGCGGCTCCTGGTTGTCCACGCCGTACGTGTAGAAGGCACCCATGTCGCCGGAGTCCAGGCCCGCCTCCTGGATCTCGATGAAGCGGAAGGTGTTCCCGTCGGTGTACTGCTCGCCGTCCCTCACCTCGGGACGCGACTCCAGGCTGATGCCGTACCTGGCCGAGTGACGCACATTCACGTGCTCGACCGTGTTGTCGCCGGTGTCCATCAGCTCGATGCCGGCCGCGTCGCCGGGCACCAGCTCCCCGACGTGGTCGATGTAGAGGTTGCGGAACGTGTTGCTGTGCGCCACGTCGCCCTCCCCGGGATACCCGCCCTCGACCTTGATGCCATCCGCGCCGAGGTTCTCCAGCAGGGAGTTCTCGACGGTCAGGTGGTCGTTGGCGAACAGCGCATAGACCCCCATGTAGCCGGTGTCGGAGATGCGCAGGTTCGACAGGGTGATGTTGCTGGTGTTCTGCAGCGTGATGGCGCCGAACCGGTTGCGCGGCATCTCGATCTGACGGTCGTACTCGGGGTACTTGTGCACCTCTCCGGAGTCACCGGCGCTGATCCAGCCGGACCGGTACCAGTTCACGAAGTCGGAGTACTGGAGGCCGATGCCGTCGAAGGTGATGTCGTGCGCCCGCCGGTCCGGCGACGCACCCTGGATGTCGACGACGCGCGTCACGGTGGGCCGCATGATCTTGACGTCGGCGATGTCGCCGCGGGGCTTGTAGTAGAGCTCGCCGGCCTTGTAGTCGAAGTAGTACTCGCCCTTCTGGTCGAGGAAGGGCATCGCGTTCTGGATGAAGTACCGGGAGCCGCCCCGGCTGTTCACGAGCGCGTAGCGAGTCCAGTAGTTCAGGGTGGTGAAGCCCTTGCGGTAGTCGGCACCGCCGATCGGCACGATGTCGGTGAACCAGCTCCACGAACCGCCGGACCACACGGTCAGCTGGGCGTTCGCCAGCGGGTTGCTCTCCGGGGTGTCGTCCCAGGCCGGGTCCCAGTCCCCCTCCTCCCAGTACAGCCACTGGTGCACGGCCTCCTTCTCGGGCTCACCGAGACGGGAGGTCAGGTACGGCGACCACTCGTCCTCGGTGCCCCGGTTGGGGTAGCGCGACATCGTCGCCCGCTCGCCGTCCTCGAACAGCGTGTAGAACGGCTTGGCGGGGTCGACGTGGGTGCGGTAGATGCCGTCCTGGTACGGCTCCCACCCGGTGACCTCCTCGGCGCCGAGGAGCACCGCCTTGCCGGGGCCGTCCGCCGAGCGGTAGACGACCTGGTGCCCGTTGGTCCCGGAGTCCTGGTCGGTGAGCTCGAACGTCTCGGTCACGGGGTACTCCCCGGCCGCGAGGTTCACCGTGACGTCGCACCGCATCCGGCGCTCGTCGGTGATGCCCTGGGCCCGGATCTCGTCCCGGGCGTGCTCCACCGTGCGCCACGGGCTCCCCTGGGTCCCCCGCGCGCCGTCGTCGCCGTCCGGCGAGACCCAGAACGTGCGGCACTGCCCACCCGCCGCCGAGCTGACGCCGGCTCCGCCGACGCCGCCGACGGCGGCTGCGCCTCCGATCGTGACTACGCTGACCGCGGCCACGAGCAACCCGCGGCCGCGGTTCCGAACAAGTGACATGATCATCCTCTCGCCATGGCGCCCGAGTCGGCCGCGGAACTCCGCGAGCACACGAGCTGCCGCTCTCTTCGGTGATTTCCAGTGGGTCGGGCACGACGTGCCGCCCGGCGGGCCGAGCGCCCGTCGGGACACGCCGCGCCAGGACGCCCACCGCGTGGGCGTCACGATGCGGACGACGACCGGGGCCGGGCTCGAGCCCGGCCCGGCCGGTCACATCGGCTCGACGTGGTAGACGCCGTCGGCGTCCGTGTCGAACTCGACGACGTTCGGCTCCGGGCGCGTGACGCCTCGCGTCCGGGTGCCGACCGAGACCGGCCCCGGGGTGCGGAGGCGCACGCGGTGGCCGAGGCTCGACCTGAGCGTGACGGTGCCGAGGTCGCCGCCGCGCCACGCGATGTCGATGGTGAAGCCGCCACGAGCCCGGAGGCCCTTGACGGCGCCGCGCGGCCAGGCATCCGGCAGCGCGGGGAGCACTCGGATCTCGTCGTCGACGCTCTGCAGGAGCATCTCCACGATCGCGGCGGGACCACCCAGGTTGGCGTCGATCTGGTAGTAGGTCCTGCCGTTCAGGACGTTCGGATTGTGCCGCTCGGGCCAGAACAGCACACGAAGCGCCTCATGTGCCCGCTCGGCGTCCCCCAGTCGCGCCCAGAGGACCGAGCGCAGTGCCACGCCCCAGCCGTCGTCGTCCGTCCCACCGCCTCGCAGCTCGAGCGATCGCCGGGCCGCGGCCGCCAGCGCCGGGGTCTTGTGGATGTCGATCTGGCCGCTCGGGTAGACGGCGTACAGGTGGGAGATGTGCCGGTGCGCCGGCTCCGGTGCGGTGCTGTCCCAGTCGTCGAGCCACTCCTGCAGCTGTCCATCGCGACCGACCTGGTGCGGCGCGAGCCTCGACCCGGCCTCGGCCAGCTGGTCCCGGAGCAGCGGGTCGACGCCGAGCACCGCCGCGGCGCGCGCCGTGTTGGCGAACAGGTCGCGGAGGATCTGCATGTCCATCGCCGGCCCCGCACAGAGCATCTGGCCGGGGTGGTGGCTGTTCTCGGGCGAGTTGGACGGGTTGGTCACCAGCCAGCCGCGCTCGGGGTGCGGGACCAGGGTGTCGAGGAAGAACTCGCAGGCGCCGCGCATGAGCGGGTAGACGTCGGCGAGGTACGCCGCGTCGCGACCGTAGTCGTAGCGGTCCCACAGGTGCAGGCACATCCAGGCGCCCCCGACCGGCCACACGCCCTGCGGGCCGTCGAACGGGGCCGTGCCCCGCCACAGGTCGGAGTTGTGGTGTGCGACCCACCCGCGTGCGCCGTACATCCTCTCGGCGGTGACCGCCCCGGCCTCCGCCAGCCCGCGGACGAGGCGCACCAGCGGCTCGGTGCACTCGGGCAGGGCGGTCGGCTCGGCCAGCCAGTAGTTCATCTCGGTGTTGATGTTGAGCGTGAAGTTGCTCTGCCACGGCGGGGCCACGCGCTCGTTCCAGATGCCCTGGAGGTTCGCCGGCTGCGTGCCCTCTCGCGAGCTGGAGATGAGCAGGTAGCGGCCGTACTGGAAGTAGAGCGCCGCGAAGGCCGGGTCGTCGAGCGCCGCGGACTGCTGCACCCGCTGGTCCGTGGGAAGGACGGCCGCGGCCGTCGTGCCGAGGTCGATCGAGACCCGGCGGTACAGCTCGCGGTGGGCCCGGACATGGTCGGTGAGCAGACGGCCGAAGGGGGTCCGCGCCGCCCGCTGGACCTGCGCCGCGACGACGTCCTCGGGCGGCGCCGCGGGCGCGTCGACGGGATGGTTGGTGGCGGCCGCCAGGATCACGACCACCTCGTCGGCGCCGCGCACCGACACCGAGTCGCTGGCCCGGGTGGTCCTGCCGCCGTCCGCGACGACGCGCGCGCGGCTGACGAACCGGATCGCCGCGTCCACGCCGAACTGGGGTGACGGCCGTCCGGTGAGGACCAGGTCACCCGCCGGGTCGACCGACGTCGACCACACCGGGGACTCGGTCGGCGCCGCGGCCCACGGCGGCTTGCCCACCGGTGGCGGACCGTCGAGCTTGATGTCGAGATCGAGGGCGCCGGGCCGATCGGCGGAGTAGCGGACGACCATCACCTGGTGGACCGGCGAGACGAACGCCTCGCGGGTGAAGGTGGCACCGTCGCGGGTGAAGCGCGTCGTCGTGACCGCCCGGTCGAGGTCCAGCTCGCGCCGGTAGTCCGTCGCCTCGCCCGCGCCCGGGGAGGCGATGCGCAGGTCTCCGAGCGGCTGGTAGCACATCTCGTAGTAGCGCGAGACGACCTGCGCGCGCGCCAGCTGCTGGGCCTCGTCGTAGCGGCCCTCGAAGACCAGTCGACGCACCTCCGGCAGGGCCTCGCGGGCGCCGGGGTTGACGGGATCGTGCGGACCTCCGGCGGTGATGGTGTCCTCGTTGAGCTGGATCCGCTCCTCGGCCACCCCACCGAACACCATGCCGCCGAGTCGGCCGTTGCCGATCGGCAGCGCCTCGGCCCAGCGGCCCGCCGGTCCCAGGTACCACAGCTGGGCCGGCCCGGCGGCCGCCTCGCCGACCACGGCCGAGGCCGGTCTGGCGAAGTCGGCGAGCCCGGTGGCCACGGCCGCAGCCATGGTCCCCATCAACATCTGTCTACGGCTGATCTCCATGGTTGCTCCCGAGTACGAACCAACAGATCCGGCGCCGAGCGAGCCATGCGACCGCCGTGATGCGCGCCACAGTGAGTCTTACGTCATACGTATGATGTGTCAAGAGTCAGCAGCACCCGGCCGCACGACGAGCTCAGCCGTCGAGCTCGGCCCACGCCTCCGCCGGCACGGTGGCGGCGTACCGCGCCACCAGCTGACGGGCCTGGTCGGGATCGCGCAGGCCCGCGACGACCGACGCGACCGCGGGATGCCGAAGCGGGTGCTGGACAGCGGCGTCCGGCAGGCTGACCTCCCAGCGCTCGCAGACGTCGGCGAGCACGTGGACGCGGCGGAGCAGGTCCCCGGAGGCGGGCAGGTAGTCGAACCGTGCGCCCGGCGCCGGACGGTGGTGGGCGAGCAGTCCCGAGTTGTACGGCGCCGCCGCGACGACCGCCACGCCACCGGCCGTGCACGCGTCCAGGAGCGGCTGCGAGCTCCGGTCGAGCAGCGTCCAGCGCCCGGCGAGCATCACGATGTCGAGGTCGGTCTCTTCGACCATGCGCAGCGGCGCCTCCCACTGGTTCATGCCGACGCCCACGGCGCCGACGACGCCCTGCTCCCGCAGCTCGACCAGCGCCGGGATCGCCTCGTCGATCGCCTGGTCGACGTGGTCGTCGGGATCGTGCACGTAGACGATGTCCACCCGGTCGAGACGGAGCCGCTCGAGGCTCTGCTCGAGGCTCGCGCGCACACCGTCGGCGGAGAAGTCCCAGCGGCGCCGCAAGGTGTCGGGCACGTCGAAGCCGCCGGTCTCGAGGTCCGACCCGGTCGGGTGCGGGTTGCGCTCGAGGACGCGCCCGACCTTGGTGGAGAGGACGAGCTCGCCGCGCGGCACGCCGGCAAGGGCGCGACCGAGCCGGATCTCCGAGAGGCCGAGTCCGTAGTGGGGAGCGGTGTCGAAGTAGCGGATGCCCGCGTCGTACGCCGCCTCGACGGCTGCCCGGCTGCCCGGCCGCCCGTCTCGTCGGTCGCCCGGTAGAGGTTGCCGAGCGACGCGCCGCCGAAGCCGAGCTCGCTGACGGCGAGCCCGGTCCGCCCGACCTCGCGAGTCCTCACGCGACCTCCAGGCCGTAGATGCGCTGGGCCGTCCCTCCGCGGACGGCGTCCCGCTCGTCCGGGCCGAGCCCGGCGACGAGCAGCTCGTGGGCCCCGGTGACGCGGGCGTAGTCGGCGTCGGCGAGCAGACAGACCGGCCAGTCGGAGCCCAGCATGGTGCGGTCGGGGCCCCAGGCCTCCAGAACGGTCTCGACGACCGGCCGGAGGTCGTCCGCGTTCCAGCCGGACCAGGAGGCCTCGGTCACGAGCCCGGACAGCTTGACGGCGACGTTGTCGTGCGCGGCGAGCGCCCGAACGTCGCGAACCCAGTCGGCGAGGTCGCCGCCCGCAATCGGCGGCTTCCCGGCATGGTCGAGCACGAACCGGACCTCCGGGAGCCGGGACGCGACCGTTGCGACCATCGCCAGCTGTCCCGGCGAGACGACGACGTCGTAGGCGAGCCCGTGCCGGGCGAGGCAGGTCAGGCCGCGGGCGACCTCGGGCCGGGTCAACCACTGGGGATCCGGCTCCACCTGCAGCTGGTGGCGCGCCCCGACGAGGCGACGCCCACCGGCGTGGGCCCGCGCGGTGGCGAGGACGTCGTCGAGCGCCGGGTCCGTGAGGTCGAACCAGCCGACGACGCCGGCGACCAGCGGTTCGCGCGCAGCCAGCGCCAGCAGCTCGTGGGTCTCGGCGAGGCTGGCCAGGGTGTGGACGACAACGGTGCCGTCCACCCCTTCTGCATGCAGCTGCGGGACGAGCTCCTCCATGGAGAACTCCCGCTGCAGCACCGGCAGCCCGTCGGTCCAGGGCTGGGGGCGCCGAACGGGATCCCAGACGTGGTGGTGGGCGTCGATGCGGGGCGGACGGGACACGAACGCCGCGCCCTAGTCGCCGGTCGCCCGGGCGATCGGCTCGACGACGCTCAGGTTGGGGGCGTACACGTGCGGCTCCGGCGAGATCAGTCGACGGCCGGCGCGCTCGGGCCGCACGTGCGGGCCGCGCGCCCGACCCCAGTCGGCTGCCTCGGCCAGCTCCGCGATCTCGAGCTCGTCGACCTCGAGGCCCAGGCCGGGCGCGTCGCCGAGCACGACGCAGCCGTCGGCGATCTCCTGGTCGACGCGCAGACCTACCGGGGCGTCGAGGTCCTGGACCTCCAGGGCGAGATGGTTGGGCACGCTGGCCGCGGCGTGCGCGAGCGGGTTGGCGTTGTACCCGACCGGGCTCACCGGCAGGTCGAAGGCGTGGGCGAGCGCGGCCACGCGCAGGAAGTGGGTGATGCCCCAGACACTGCCGGTCTGCACCACGTCGACGGCGCCGGCCTGCACGAGTGGGCGGAACTGCTCGAGTCCGGTGAGGTTCTCCCCCGTGGCGACCGCCGCCCGGACGGCACGGGTCACCATCGCGTGCGACTCCACGTCCCAGCGGCGGACCGGCTCCTCGACCCACGCGAGGTCGACCTGCTCCTCGATGCGCTGGACGTGCCCGATGGCCTCCTTGCGCGACCACGACTCGTTGGCGTCCAGCATCAGCCGCGGCACCACCTGGTGCGCGTCGGCGTAGAGGTCGCGCACGAGACCGAGGCGGCGTACGTCGGTCGCGACGTCGAGCCCGCCCTTGACCTTGACCGCGGTGAAGCCGCGCTCGGCGAACCGTCGGTGGGTCCGGACGAGGTCGTCGTCGTCGAGGGGCCCGTCGAGCGCGGAGGCGTACCCGGGCACCACCCGGTCTGCGGCGCCGAGCAGGCGCCACAGCGGCTCGCCGGCGGCCTTGGCCTTGAGGTCCCAGAGCGCCATGTCGAGCGCGCCGATGGCTCCGAACGTCGCACCGGCGTGACCAGTCTTGAAGACCGAGGCCAGCATCCGGTCGTAGAGCGCGGTCACGGCGCGGGGATCCTCGCCGAGCAGCGCGGGGAAGACACGGTCGAGGTCCTCGTTGCTGCCCACGCCGACGCCGACCAGGTCGCTGTCGGTGTCGAGCAGCACGATCGGGATGCTCGTCACGCCCGACGCCACGTGTCCGTTGGCGTCGCCGATCGGCCGGCCCCAGCGGTGCAGGGTCGTCAGCGTGCGATAGCCGGTGATCCGCATGGCGGCCACCTCCTCAGGACGTCGGGGCGGGACTCGGCAAATCCTAGCAAACATATGATGTCGTATGTGCGGTCAGGTCGTGAGCGGGTCGGACGTATGAGGTCCTACACTCCGGCCATGTCCCGTGAGCAGCAGAGCACTCATCTGGTCCTGGGCGAGAAGCGCCCACCCAACCCCATGCTCGGCGTGGCCGTGGTCGAGGAGCTGGTCGACGCGATCGTCTCCGGACGGTTGACGCCCGGCGAGACCCTCCCGCCGGAGGGACCGTTGAGCGAGCAGTTCGGCGTCAGCCGGACCGTGATCCGCGAGTCGGTGAAGCGGGTGGAGGAGAAGGGCCTGGTCAGCATCGAGCGCGGCCGCGGCACCGAGGTCCGCCCGGTGACGGCGTGGAACACGCTCGACCGGGTCGTGCTCACGGCGCTCATCAAGCACGACCAGACCCTCGGGATCCTGGACGAGCTGAGCACGGTGCGGGCCCAGCTGGAGTCGGTGATGGCCGCGGAGGCCGCCCGGCGGCGCGATGCGGAGCACCTGGCGGAGCTGGACCGGGCGCTGGAACGGATGCGGGAGACGGTGGAGGACGAGGCGGCCTTCCGCGCGGCGGACGTGGAGTTCCACGAGACCGTCATGGCTCTCTCGGGCAACCGCCTGGCGAGCAGCATCGCGCGCACGCTGATGGACCGGGCGCTGGAGAGCTCCCGCTACCACGGCGTGGACCTCTCGGACGCCTTCGCGCTGACGCTGCGCGAGCACGAGGCGGTCCACGCCGCGATCACCGACCAGGATCCGGTGCGCGCCCAGGAGGCGATGAACGTGCACATCCTGGAGGCGTGGCGGCGCCGGCGCCTGCCCGACCACGCGGGCAGCACCGACTCCTGAGTCCGCCTCAGCCCCGGGCGAAGCGGAGCACGGTGTCGTAGTGCCGCTGCTCGCCGTGCTCGAGCCAGGTCATCGACCCGGCCTCGCGCGCGGCGGCGTCACCGGCGACGTGGTGCGTCGAAGGCTCCAGCCCCACCGCCCACCCGCCCTCGCGCAGGTTGAGCCACTGGAAGAAGCACGGGAACGCCGTGGCGTCGACATCGAGCTCGAAGGACAGGCCGAGCCCGTCGTTGACGAGAGCGGCGCGGTGCCTCCCGTCAGCGGCGACGAGCTGGTGCTCGTAGACCTGCTCGACGAAGCCGCGCACCGGCTCGTCGAAGACCAGGTGGTCCGCCCCCTGGGTGGCGACGCTGTCGCTCTGCCACAGGGTGCGCTCGACATCGGCGACGAACCGGGTCCCGCGGTCGAGCAGCGGCCAGCCGACGTTCACGTGGTAGAGGAACATGTGTGGCGTCCGCTCGAAGCCCGCATTGGTCACCGTGTCGACCAGCCGGATCTCGGTGCCGCCCAGGTCCGCCTCGATCCGGCGGCGCAGCACGAGGTGCTCCCCGAAGTTCGTGGCCTGCACGACCTCGCCCTCGGCCCACAGCACGCAGTGTCCGTCGTCGAGCCAGCGCTCGCCGTACCCGGTGAGCCGGGCAGGGATGTTCGCGACTCGGCCGTGCAGCCCGTGTCGCACCGTCTGCCGGGGCGGGTAGGCGTAGTGGCTCGCGTCGACCTCGCCGCCGAACAACGTGTGGTCGAGCCCGGCCGTGACGACGAGGCCCGACATGCTGCGCAGCCAGGAGAGGCCGTCCTCGTCCGCCTGCTCGTGCAGGCCAGGGTGCCTGAACCCGGTCGGCGAGCGCCAACCCACGGAGTGCCCGTCGAGCTCGGCGACGCCGATGTCCATGGCGCGGTCGACCAGCACCTCGAAGTAGAGGCCGCCCCCGGTGGTGAACTCGAGCACGCGGATGCCGCGCTCGACCCCGTCGTCGAGGACGACCGAGCGGACGCCGCCGTAGACCTTCTGGTCGCCGGCATGGCGCGCGAGGTGGGACCGGGACGGAGCACTCATGACATCACCCAGCCGCCGTTGACCTCGATGGTCTGACCGGTGACGAAGGCGGCGTCCGGGCCGGTCAGGAAGGACACGACGGCCGCCAGCTCGGCGGGAGCGCCGCGGCGCTTGAGTGCCTGGCGCTCGATGACCATCGCGGAGTACGCCTCCGGGTCGTCGTGGATCTCCTCGGCGGCCGTCTTGAAGGCACCCGGCGACACCGCATTGACCCGGATCCCGTGCGGACCGAGCTCACGCGCGAGCGCGCGGGTCATCGCCACCGCCCCACCCTTGGTGGTCACGTAGGCGGCCAGGTGCTCCCACCCGCCGTGCATGGTGATCGAGGCGACGTTGACGATCGAGCCCTGCGCGGCGGCGTCGAGCATCTGCCGAGCGGCGTGCTGGGCGCACAGCCAGTAGCCGCGCTGGTTGACCCCGTGCACGGCCTCGTAGTCCGACACCTCCATGTCCAGGAACGGGGCCGTCGGGTAGACCGCCGCGTTGTTGACCAGGATGGTGACCGGGCCGAGCGCCCGTCGTACCTCGTCGAACCAGGCAGCGACGGCGCCCTCGTCGCGGAGGTCGACGATCTCGGCGTGCACCCGGTCGGTCAGCTCACGCAGCAGGGCGGCCGTCTCGTCGAGCGAGCTCGGGTCGACGTCGCTCACTGCCAGCGCGTGACCGTCCCGGGCGAGGCGGAGCGCCGTCGCGCGGCCGAGAGACCCGCCGGCGCCGGTGACGACGGCGACGGTGCCCCGGCTCAAGCCACGACCTTGTCGCGCAGGAGGGCAACGACCTCGTCCTCGGACAGCCCGAGCTCGGCGAGGAGCTCGGCAGTGTGCTCGCCGACGGTGGGGGCACCGCGGACGACGGCGGCCGGCGTCTCGCTCAGGCGGAAGGGGAAGCCCGGGGTCGTGACGGTGCCCTCGGTCGAGTGCTCGTAGGTGACGAAGCTGCCGTTGTGGAGCACCTGCGGGTCGGACAACACCTCGTCGTAGGAGTTGACCGGGCCGACCCACACGCCGGCGCCGCCGAGCCGTTCCAGCCAGCCGGCGGTGGTGCCGGTGCGCAGATGGGCGGCGACCGCGGCGGAGATCTCGTCTCGATGCCGGAAGCCGTCGCGCTCCGCGTCGAACCGCGCCAGGTCCGAGTCGCCGAAGAGGTCGGCGAGCACCGCGAGATCGGCGAAGGCGAGCGCGACGTGACCGTCCGCCGTCGGATAGATGCCGTACGGCGCCCTGATGTAGGAGTGGGCATGGATCTCCTGCCCGCGGACCTGAGGGATGCCGCCGACGGTGCGCACGGACAGCTCCTGGATCTGCATGGCGATCACGGCGTCGAGCATGTTGACCTCGACCTTCTGCCCCTCGCCGGTGCGCTCCCGGTGGAGCAGCGCGGCGAGCACTCCCTCGAACGCCGAGTACGCGGTGACCGCGTCGGCCACGAAGTACGGCGCCGCCTGCGGCGGGTCCTCCGCGCGGCCGGCGCTGTAGAGCGCGCCCGTCAGGGCCTGGAGCAGCAGATCCTGGCCGGGCCGGTCGACGTACGGACCGGACTCGCCGTACCCGCTGATGGAGACGTAGACGACGTCGGGGCGCACGGCCCGGACGGACTCGAAGTCGACGCCCAGACGGGCCGCGACGCCGGGTCGGTAGTTCTGCAGCACCACGTCCGCCTCGGACGCGAGCCGCAGCACGAGCGCCTTGCCCTCGTCCGTCTTCAGGTCGACGGCCAGGCTGCGCTTGTTGCGGTTGAGCGAGAGGAACGACGCGTTCACCTCGCGTCCCACCGCGCCGCCCGCCGAGGCGTGGCGCTGCCACTCGCCCGTGACGGGCTCGATCTTGACCACGTCGGCGCCGAGGTCGCCGAGCCTCATGGCGGCCAGCGGCCCGGCCATGGCGATGGACAGGTCCAGGACCCGGTAGCCGGTGAGCACGGGCACGGTCTTCAGCCTCTCGTCGGGGTGTGCAGGACGCCGTCGACGCGGCGCGGGATGCCCGGGCACTCGTCACGGAGCTCGATCGGAAGGATCGACGCGGGCGCGGACTGCCACGCGACGGGCCGCAGGAACCGGCGCAGGGCGCTCGCCCCGACCGAGGTGTGCAGCGTGTTCGTGCCCGGCCACGGACCGCCGTGGTGCTGCGCCCAGCCGACGGAGACGCCGGTCGGGTAGCCGTTCCAGACGACCCTGCCGACGCGGTCGACCAGCGTCCGGGCGAGATTCAGCCCGAGGTCGTCGGAGTCCTCTCCGTGCACGGTGGCGGTCAACGCCCCCGGCAGCTGGTCGAGGACCGACCGGAGCTGCGCCTCGTCGGCGTAGCGGACGACCACGAGGTACGGACCGAACACCTCCTCCAGGTCCTCGGCGGAGACGCCGTCGGCAGTGCGTTCGACGATGGTCGGCGTCACCGAGCCCTGGGGCTCGTCGCGACCGACCGCGTCGGCGTACGACGTCCGGATGCCTTCGGTGAGCAGGGTGAGCTCCCGGCCGGCGGCCGCCTCGCCGAGCGCGTCGCAGAGTGCGTCACCGGCCGGACCGGCGGGGACCAGCGCGAGGCCGGGCTTCGTGCAGAACTGTCCGGCCCCGAGGGTGAACGAGCCGGCCAGCCCCGCACCGATCGCCGTGCCGCGTGCGGCGGCGGCGGCCGGCGTGACGACCACCGCGTTCACGCTGCCGAGCTCGCCGTAGAAGGGGATCGGGTCGGGGCGCCCCGCGGCGAGGTCGGCCAGCGCGCGACCGCCGGAGACGCTCCCGGTGAAGCCGACGGCCTTGATCCGTCCGTCGGTGACGAGGTCACGGCCCGCCTGCCGTCCCGCAACCAGCTCGACCACGCCGTCCGGCAGCACCGACCGGAGCGCCTCGAAGCACAGCACGGACGTCGCCGGGTGAGCGCTGTGCGCCTTGACGACCACGGGGCAGCCGGCGGCCAGGGCGGAGGCCGTGTCGCCGCCGGGCACGGAGAACGCGAGCGGGAAGTTGCTGGCGCCGAAGACCGCCACCGGACCCACCGGCACCAGCATCCGGCGCAGGTCGGGACGTGGCCCCATCGCGGACTCGTCCGCGTGGTCGACGGTCGCCTCGAGGTAGCTGCCCTCGCGGAGGACGTCACCGAAGAATCGCAGCTGGAACGCCGTCCGGGAGAGCTCGCCGGTCAACCGGCCGCGTCCGAGGTGCGTCTCCGAGTCAGCGACCGCAACGATCTCGTCGGCCCGGGACT
Organism: Nocardioides sp. GCM10030259; assembly: GCF_042666375.1. Taxonomy (NCBI): domain Bacteria; kingdom Bacillati; phylum Actinomycetota; class Actinomycetes; order Propionibacteriales; family Nocardioidaceae; genus Nocardioides; species Nocardioides sp. GCM10030259. The sequence continues at coordinate 128,966 of NZ_JBHTDF010000005.1, forward strand.
CCAGCGCTTCGGCGGCTTCACCCAGTGCGCCGGCCCGCCCTGCGCGGCCCAGCGCCGCCCATCCGGCAGCGGCGGACGCCGCGAGCGCGCAGGCCTCCGCGACGTCGCCGGCGGTGGACTCGCCCAGGGTCGCCGTCACCGGGCGCCCGCCGGCTGAAGGGTGGAGACCGCGGCCTTGCCGACGACCACCGGGTTGGCGAGCACGCCGAGCCCGGCGAGCTCGATCGAGACGACGTCGTCGGCGCGCAGCGTGAACGGCAGCTCCGGGACCAGGCTCGTCCCGGTCGCCAGCACGACGCCCTCGGGGAACTCGTCGGCGCGGTGCAGGTACGCGAGAAGCTCCTCCGGATCGCGCCGCAGCTCGGAGGTGGTGGACTCGCCGTCCCAGACCACCGCGCCGGCGCGCGTGATCGTCATGCGGATGCCGATCGCCCTCGGGTCCGGCACCTCCCACACCGGTGTGATGCCCGGGCCGAGCGAACACGCGCCGAGGTAGGCCTTGGCCTGCGGCAGGTACAGCGGGTTCTCCCCCTCGATGCTGCGGGAGCTGACGTCGTTGCAGATCGTCCAGCCGACGACCTCCCCGCGGCAGTTGGCGACCACGGCGAGCTCCGGCTCCGGGACATTCACCTCGGAGTCCTCGCGCACGCTCACCGGCGCACCATCGCCCGACACCCGCCACGCCGCCGCTTTGAAGAACAGCTCGGGGCGCTCGGCGTCGTACACCCGGTCGTAGACGTCGGCGTCGCGCTCGCTCTCCTGCACCCGGGCGACCCGGGATCGCTCGTACGTGACGCCCGCGGCCCAGACCTCGGTCCGGCCGGCGATCGGTGCGCACAGGTCCAGCTCGTCGCCCACGGGGTCAGCAGCAGCCGCCGCCTCGACCGCCGTCCGGAACCCGGAGGAGTCGAAGCGCAGCAGCTCGTGCACGTCCATGCCGAGGGGGTGCACCCCTCGCTCGGTCCGGACCGCAGCCCGGGCCTCCTCGCCATCTCGGGGGCGGACCCTCACGACCTGCACGGCTGCTCCTTCATCACGTTGGCCGGACCAGTTGAAACGTATGACGTCATATCCGTACAGTCAACCCATTCCCACCGAGGAGGTTCCGATGAGCGCCACCGATGGCACCGTGAGCGTCGACCACGACCCGACCACCGGCGTCGTCGTCGTGACGCTCGACCGTCCGGCCAAGCTGAACGCCGTCACCCCGGCCATGGCCCGCGACCTGGTCGCCACCGTGGAACGGTGCAACCGCGACGACGGGATCCGTGCGGTCGTGCTGACGGGCGCCGGCGACCGATCGTTCAGCGTCGGGTCCGACGTCACCGCCCTCGACGGCTACGCGACTCCGTGGGACTTCCGGAATCGAGTGGACTACTGCGACGCGCTGCGCCGCCTCGTGAAGCCGTCCATCGCAGCGGTCAACGGGTATGCCCTCGGTGGCGGCCTGGAGACCGCGCTGAGCTGCGACATCCGGCTGGCCGTCGACACCGCACGCTTCGGCGCGCCCGAGGTGAAGCTCGGCTGGATCGGCGGAGGCGGCATGGCGGCCTTCCTCTCCCGCGCGGCCGGGCCGGGCAACGCGGCACTGATGCTGATGACCGGCGATGCGATCGACGCGCAGCAGGCGCTGAACTGGCACCTCGTCTCCGAGGTACTGCCTTCCGACCTCCTGCTCGACCGGGCGCGTGAGCTCGCGACCACCATCGCGTCCCGCGCGCCGATCGCCGTCGAGACCGCGAAGGTGAACCTTCGCGCGGCTGCGGCGATGTCCGAGGACGACGCACTGCGCTACGAGCGCGACCTCCAGACGATCTGCTTCGCCACCGAGGACGCAGCCGAGGGCCGCCGAGCGTTCACGGAGAAACGAGCGGCGACGTTCCGTCGACGCTAGGCGGGCTCAGACGAGGGTCGACAACCCGAGCCCCAGCTCGGCGCCCACCTGTTCCAGCAGCTCCACTGCCCGCGCCATGCAGGCGGTCGGATCAGGTTCGAGCTCCAGCAGCGTGTGCACCCGCCCGATCCCGGCCTCCGCAGCGGCGCCGGCGTCGACCAGGCTGCGCCCCACGACCGCCACCACCGGTACGCCGGCTGCGGCCGCGACACCAGCGAGTGCGACGGGTCCCTTGCCGAAGAGGCTCTGCTGGTCCAACGAGCCCTCGCCGACCACGAGGAGGTCGGCGCGGCGCACCACGTCGGCGGTGCCGGTCAGCTCGATCAGCGTCAGGAGCCCCGGGACGAGCTCGGCGCCGAGCCCGGCTGCCAGACCGAAGGCGAGACCGCCCCCGGCGCCCGCGCCGGGCATCGCGGCGACGTCACGACCACACGTCTCAGCCACGCGTGCGGCCCACCCGGCCAGCCGCACCTCCAACGAGCGGACCGTGGCCGGGTCCGCCCCCTTCTGGGGCGCGTACGTGGCCGCCGCTCCCGACGGACCCAGAAGCGGGTTCTGCACGTCACAGGCGACGTCCACCCGCACTCCTTCCCACCGGCCCGGTGGTCGACCGAGACGGTCGCCGAGCAGGAGCTCGACGGCTCCCCGGCCCCCGTCGGTGGTGGCGGTGCCCCCGACCCCGACGACGAGACGGGTCACTCCGGGCTCGAGGGCACGATCGAGCAGCTGGCCGACACCGCGGGTCGATGCCTCGACCGCGGTGCACGGTGAGGGCGGGGCGGACAGCAGGGCGAGCCCGCAGGCCGCCGCAGCCTCGACCGCGGCGGTTGATCCCTTCCGCGCCCAACGTGCGACCACGGGCTCGCCGGACGGGCCCTCGACCGTGGCGCGGCGCTCCTCCCAACCGTGCTCCAGCAGCAGGTCGACGGTTCCCTCGCCGCCGTCGGCGATGGGCCGCCGGACGACCTGGGCTCGGGGAGCCGTGCGCGCGAGACCGCGCGCGAGCGCATCGGCCACCGCGCAGGCCGTGGCAGAGCCTTTGAACTTGTCGGGCGCCAGGACGACCAGCGGGCCGGTCATCGTCGCGGCGGGGTGCTGTCCCGCAGCACGACGGTTCCGGCGAGGCTCTCCGGCGGCTCCTCGTGGCCGAGCGCCACGCGGACCGCCGCCCGGCCGGCTGCGACCAGGGGAAGTCGGACCGTCGTCAGCGGAGGCACGGTGTCACGGGCCGCCGGGATGTCGTCGAAGCCCGCGATGCCGACGTCCTCCGGGATGCGCACGCCCCGACCGCGGAGCGCGGTCATGGCGCCGACAGCGATCACATCGCTGATCGCCACCACGACGTCGGCGTCCGCGAGCACGTCGTCGGCGAGCGAGGTCACGGCAGCGTGCCCGCCATCGCGCGACAGGTCGCACTCGACGACGCGATCGTCGGCGATCGGCACGCCCGCCGTAGCGGCTCCCTCGCGCAACCCGTCCAGGCGCTCCCGGGTCGTCATCAGCCCCACCGGGCCGCCGAGCACGAGGAACCTGCGATAGCCGATGCCGACCAGCTCGCGCGCCAGCTCCGCAGCGGCCTGCCCGTTGCGGAAGTCGATGGAGGGGTACGGCGACGTCGACTGGCTGAGGAACACCGGCCGTCCGCCCAGCCCGACGTACGCCTCGAGCTCGCGCTCCAGGTCGGCCGCCAGCGCGCCGGAGGCGTCCCGCGAACCGGCCAGCACCATGGCCTGGGGCCGCTGACCGCGCAGCGTGCGCACGAGCTCGACCTCGCGCGCCGCATCGCGACGGGTCAGTGCCATCGTGGTCATCAGCCCGGACTCCTCCGCACCCTGGCCTACCCCGGCTGCCAGCATCGAGAAGTACGGGTCCGTGATGTCGGGGACGAGGAGCGTCACCGTCGCGGACATCCCCCGGGCCGTCGCCTGGGCGGCGAGGTTCGCGGTGTAGGAGAGACGCTCAGCGGCCGCGATGACGCGCTGTCGGTACTCCTCGGCGACCTTCCGGGCGCTGCCGTTCAGGACGCGCGACGCGGTCGCCGTCGAGACACCGGCCTCCCTGGCGACGTCCGCGAGCGTGGCGTTGCCGATGACGAACTCCCCTCTCTCGGGGACCCGCCGCTCGAGGGCGTTCCCGGGCGTCAGACTATCGACCATCCCGGCCGTCAGCCCTTGACGGATCCCGCGGCCAGGCCGCTCATGACCCAGCGCTGGGTCAGGACGAAGACCACCAGGATCGGAAGGACGGCGAGGAGCAGGGTAGGGAACACCTGGGTGTAGTCGGCGGAGTACTCGCCGACGGACGCGTAGACGCCCGTGGTCACGGTGTAGAGCCCCGAACCCGGTCCGAGGATCAGCTGCGGACTGGCGAAGTCGTTCCACACGCTGAGCGAGTTGAGGATGAACACCGTCGCGACGATCGGCTTCATCAGCGGGAGGATCACCCGCCACAACGTCCGGTAGGGACCGGCCCCGTCGATGGCGGCCGCCTCGTCGAGCGACGACGGCAGCATCCGGATGAAACCGGTGAAGACGAAGATCGTGAACGGCACCGTCGTCGATGCCATGAAGAGCACCAGGCCCGGGAAGGTGGCCATCAGGCCGAGCGCCCGGAGCACGAAGATCACCGGCACGAGGATCACCTGCGTCGGGATGAACATACCCGCGACGAAGAACAACAGCGCCGCCCGGAAAACCGGCCGAGGCGACCGGGCGATGACGTACGCCGCCGGAGCGCAGACGCCGATGGCCAGGATGTTGACGCAGGCGACCAGCGCGAACGTCACGCCGTACCCGAACGCGATGCTGAAGTCGGGGTTGTTCCACGCATCCGCGAGGTGCTGGACGGTGAGGTCACCCGGAACGAGGGAGAAGGGGCTGCTGACGATGTCCTGCTGGTCCTTGAAGGCGTTGACCACGAGCAGGTACATCGGCACGAGCATCAGGAGGCAGAGCGCGGTCACGGCCGCGTACCACCCGGGTGAGCGCCGCTCGCCCCGGGTGCGGGTGCGCGACCCGCGCGGAGCGTCGGTGACGGCGCTCATGCCGCCGCCCCGTCCGCGCGCCGGCGGAGTGCGATCACTCCGAAGGCGAGGATCGCCGCCACGAGGATCAGCACGACCGCCTCGGCCGAGGCGAGCCCGACCTGACGCTTCGGGAACTCCACGGCCAGGATCTGGTAGGCGAAGGTCTTCGTGGACCCGGCCGGCCCGCCACCCGTCAGCGAGACCACGACGTCGTAGGTCTTGAGCAACGAGATCATCGAGGTCACCAGTGCGACGGTCACGGAGGGCCCCAGCGCCGGCCAGGTCACGTGCCGGAACGTGTGCCAACGGTTGGCTCCGTCGATGCGGGACGCTTCCATCAGCTCGTCCGGCACCGCCTGGAGCCCCGCGAGGTAGATCAGCAGCTGCACGCCGAACTGTGCCCACGCGATGACGCACACGAGGGTGCCGAGCGCCCAGGTCTCGTCGCTGAGGAACGGCATCGGGCTGCGGCCGAGCGACTCGAGGACCGAGTTGACCGCGCCCTGGGGACCGAGGATCGCCGCCCAGAGGAACCCGACCACGATCAGGCTGAGCACGTGCGGGTAGAACATCACGACCCGTGCGAACGCCGTGAACCTCGTCGTCCGCCACAACAGGAGCGCCAGGCCGAGCGCGAGCGCGTTGACCAGCAGCGACCCGCCGACCGCGACGACGGCGGTCACCACCATCGAGCCGGTCACGTCGGAGCTGCGGAACAGGTGGACGTAGTTGTCGAACCCGACGATCTCCGGAGTCTGCGTCGGGAAGCCGTTGTAGTCGGTGAAGGAGTAGTAGACGGCGTACCCCACCGGCACCACGAGGAGGGCGACGAAGACGGCCATGGCCGGCACCACCATCGACAGCTCGACCAGCAGCGACGTTCGCGGCCGCGCGCGTCGTGCCCGGCGGAACGGCCGGCGCGGGTCCAGCGGACTCCGCCCTGGCTCCGCCCCGGAGCCGGCCCCGCCGGCTTCCGGTTCGGCGGCGGTGGTGGTCATGACAGCCATCGTCTCCCTCCTCATCAAAGCGCCTCGTGGACCCGGCTCAGCTGTTCTCCTCGGCCCACGCGTCGAGGGCCTTCGCGGCGTCCTCCGGGCTCGTGCCCGTGTAGAGGCTCTGGACGATCTCGGTGAACTTGTCGTTGAGGCCCACGACGGGGAGCCGGATGTCGCCTGCACCCTCGCCGACGGCTGCCAGCTCGGGAGCCTCGTCGATGATGGTCTGGATCTCCTTGCCGACCGGCGAGCTCTGCGCGTCCGAGCCGGCACGGAAGACCCCGTCGGCCTTGAGCTGCGCGTCGATCGCGGCCTCGTCGGTCACCAGGTACTCGACGAGCGAGAGCGCGTCGTCGGACTGCTCCGTGCCGGCCCAGACCATGTAGGGGTCCGCCATGGTCGCACCCTGCGGACCGGGGTAGGCCATGCCTTCGTCGACCGGCGGCGAGAACACCCCGACGTCGAACGGGAGCTTGCCTGCGTTGTCGATGCTGGCGACCAGCCAGCTGCCGAGCGGGTACATGCCCACCTTGCCCTCGATGAAGTTGGCGTCGGCCGTGGTCGGGTCGAGGCCGACATCGCTCTTCGCGATGTAGCCGTCGTCGAGCCAGTCGGAGTAGTGCTCGAACATCGGCTCGAACGTCTCCCCGAGGCTCAGGTCGCCGTCACTGACGGAGGTCTGCCACTGAGGCTGCGTGGTGTTCTGCGTGGGGTGCCACAGCTGCTGGAGCTGGAGACCGGTCTGCCACTGCCCCGCGGTCTGCAGCGGCGTGTAGCCGGCGTCGCCGAGCTTGCCCAGGGCCTCGGTGAACTCGTCCCACGTCTGCGGCGTCCCCTGGATGCCGGCCTTCTTGAAGGCCGTCTTGTTGTAGAAGACGAGCGACTGCGCCTGCAAGCCGACGCCGGTCACGTAGTTCTTGCCGTCGAGCGCGTAGGTGTCGACCATCGGCGTGTCGCTGATCCAGCTCTCGTCCGTGAGGTCGAGGAGCTCGGGGGCGATCTGCTCGTCGGGGAAGATCGACTGGATGACGTCCGGGGCGGTGCCGGCGGCGAGCTGGGAGGTGAACGTCTCGCTGACGTTCGTGCCCGTGGGGCCCTCGATCTTCACGTCGATGCCGGTCTCGCTCTCGAACGGCTTGACCAGGTCGTTCCAGTACTCGGTGGTGAGGTTGTCGGTCAGGTTGACCAGCATCCGGACCTCCCCGCCGCTCTCGCTGCCGCCGTCGTCGGCGCCTCCGCCGCACGCCGAGATCGTCAGCAGGGACAGCGCCGCCATCCCGGCGACGCTCGCCTTCCTCATCACTCGTGCCACCACTGGGTTCTCCGTTCAGTTGCCCGCCGGGCTTCGTCGACGGGGTCGGTCCTCGGTGACGCTGGTGCTCTCCGCGGCCACCGACTAGGGTGTGGGAAAGCGCTATCCCAGCGCTGCGTGATGAAGATAACACATCCTATGTTTGGTCCCGCAAGACCGAATTTCCGCCCCTCCGACCGCAGACGGGACGCCCATGCTGGCCGCCTTCGCCATGACCCCGGGCCTGCAGCACCGGTTCTTCGACGTCGCTCTCCTGGCGGAGCTGCAGGACCTCGTCCGTCTCGACAGCGACGTCGTGCTCCAGGACCTCGGCTCTCCGCCGGCGGCCGACGTCGAGATCCTGGTGACGTCCTGGGGCTCCCCCGTCATCGACACCACCGCACTCGCAGCCATGCCGAGGCTGCGCGCAGTCGTGCACGCCGCCGGGTCCGTCAAGCACCTGCTGTGCCCGGAGGTCTGGGAGCGCGGCGTGCGCGTGACGAGCGGTGCCGCGATCAACGCGCGACCGGTTGCGGAGTTCGCGCTCGGCGCGGTGCTCTGGTCGACGAAGAACGTCCTCCCCCTCACCGAGCGGTTCCGCCAGGAACGCACCGCCCCCGACCTCACCATGGACGACACGATCGCCGGCAACTACCGCACCACCGTAGGCATCCTCGGCGCCTCGGCGACCGGACGCTCACTGATCGAGCTGCTGGCGCCCTTCGACATCGACGTCCTGGTCTCCGACCCCACGCTCAGCGCTGCCGACGCGTCCGCCCTCGGCGCGGAGCTGGTCCCCCTCGACCAGCTGTTCGCGCGATCCCGGGTGCTCAGCGTGCATGCGCCGCTGCTGCCGGAGACGCGTCACCTCGTCGACTCGCGACTCCTCACCCTGATGCCCGACGGCGCGACGTTGATCAACACCGCCCGGGGTGGCGTCGTCGACCACGACGCCCTGCGGGTCGAGCTCCTCGACGGCCGTCTGCAGGCGGTGCTCGACGTCACCGAGCCCGAGCCGCTCCCCCACGACGATCCGATGTGGATGCTGCCCAACGTCACCATCACCCCGCACATCGCGGGCTCGCAGGGACGCGAGCTGCTCCGCCTCGGCCGAGCGGTCGTCGACGAGGTGCGGGCCCTGATCGACGGCCGGCCGCCGCTGCGACCCGTCGACCCGGGCGCGCTCGCGACCAGCGCCTGAGCACCAAGCCACCATCGACTCTCCGAGAGGAAGCCCGTGACCGACCCCCGTCCCGACCTGGCCCACCTGACCCGCTGGTTCCTGAGCTGGGTCACCGACCAGGGCGCCATCAACGGGTTCCACAACCACAGCGTGTGGGGCACCAACCCGGCGACGTTCCTCGACTGGACCTCCGGCCACGCTGCGTTCTCGGCGCCCGGCACGGGCGCGATCGCGCAGCTTGTCGCCGCTCGGCCCGACGAGCGCGCGATCGAGATCTGGCGTCGGATGATGTGGTACCAGAGCCACGCTCTCCAGGAGGATGACCAGTACCGCCACGTCGGCTTCCAGGTCGGCGAGTCCGCGACGAGCGGGCTGATCCACAACGCCACCGGCAGCCTCGGGCTGCTCCTCGGCCTCAAGCACGCCGGGCACCTTCTGGACCAGGCCGAGACCGACCACGTCCTCGAGGTGGTGCGTCGCAACCTGGTCGCACTGCACGGCTTCGGTGGCGGGCGCCCCGCCGAGGACGGCACCTGCAACCAGGAGTACGCCAGGGTCTGGGTCAAGCTGCTCCTGGCGGAGGTCACCGGGGACGACAGCGGGCTGGAGGAGATTCGCGAGGACCTCGACGTACTCATCGACCGGCACCACCAGGCGGGCGTCCCCGACGCCGACTCGACGGGGACCTGGCGCCAGGCCGAGGACCGGGCTCGCGGCGGCATCCTGGAGCCGGCGGAGTACTACGGCCTGATGATCGTGCCCCTCGTGCTGGGCCACCGACGGTTCGGCGATCAGCGCTACCTCGACGAGGCCCGGCGCCTGTGCCGACACGTCGCCCGGTCGGCGTGGACCGACAACGACGGCCAGACGCGCTTCCATCGGTACTGGTACGTCGCGCCGGGCTCGACCCTCAAGAGCGACACCCCGATGCTCATCGCCGGCATGGGGCTGACGCTGCACGGCATGCGCGAGGTCTGCCGTGTCGCACCGGACGCCGAGCTCGAGGACTTCGTGGCGCGGTGCCGGGCGACCTACGCCCACTACCAGGTGCCGGCCGGCTACTTCGCCTCGGCGACGCACTGGGGCAACGAGGCCGATGTCGCGCCGAGCACGGCGTGGCACGCCCACGACCTCGTGTTCCTGGCAGACGACGTCGAGGACCTTGGCGAGGACTTCTGGACGACGGTCTTCGCGGCGGAGGACCGGCAGTCCGTGCTGATGACCGAGCGCGCCGTCTGGGCCGAGTACGGCGTGCACTGGTGCATCCGGAGCCCGCTGACGGCGGGCGACCTGGACATCCACGGCCGCAAGGACCGGTCGGTGTTCGGCCGCGACTTCTTCGCCTGGACCGACAAGGAGCCGCTGCCCGACGATCTGCGCTACCCGGAGGCGCCGCTCTTCCTCGCTGCCAACGACGGGATGCGCCGGGTCGACAGCTCGTCGCGCTCGACCGACATCTCCACGCTCGGCACCACCTACCGCGGTCAGCTGTGAGGCGGCGCGCCCGCCCTCACGAGAGGGCGGGCGCGACCAGCTCGGCGTAGCGCTCCGCCACCCGCGCCACGACGGCGTCGGGATCGGTGTCCCAGACCTGCTGGTTGAAGATCTCGACCTCGACGTCACCGGCGTAGCCGGTGGCATGGACCAGCCGCGTGATGGCGGGGAGGTCGACGACGCCGTCGCCCATGATCCCACGCGAGAGCAGGGCGTCCGCCGCGATCGGGAGGTTGAAGTCGCAGACCTGGTAGCTGGCGATCCGCTGCTCGCGCCCTGCACGCTCGAGCGCCGTGGGCAGGTCGGGGTCCCAGAACACGTGGAACGTGTCGACCACGACGCCCACCGAGGCCGCCGGGTACGGCGACGCCAGGTCGAGGGCCTGGCCGAGCGTCGAGAGCACGGCGCGGTCGGCGACGTACATGGGATGGAGCGGTTCGAGCGCAAGTCGCACACCGCTCGCAGCGGCCTCCGGGACGAGCACGTCCAGTCGGTCGGCGATCCGCCGTCGAGCGGCGGCGAGGTCCCGGTCACCGGGCGGCAGTCCGCCGACGACCATGACGAGCGCCTCGGCGCCGAGGGTCGCCGCCTCCTCGATGGCCGCACGGTTGTCGTCGAGCGCGGCCGCGATCTCGTCGTCGGCAGACGCGGTGAGGAAACCGCCGCGGCACAGCGACGACACCCTCAGCCCGTGGTCGCGCAGCAGCCGGGCGGAGGCCTCGAGGCCGTGCTCGGCGACCCGGTCGCGCCACACACCGACGGACTGCAGGCCGGCGCGCATAGCCCCCTCCACGGCCTGTTCGAGGGTCCAGCGCTTCGTGGTCGCGGTGTTGAGTGAGAGCCGCTCCAGCGGCGTCACGCGTTGACCCCGGCGACCTCGAGCAGACGGCCCATGCGGTGCGCAGCGAGCCCGGGGTCGACGAGCAGACCGGCCTCGTCGGCGAGCCGGAACAACCGGACCAGGTGCGGCACCGAGCGGTAGGACTGCAGCCCGCCGACCATGGCGAAGCCGTCCTGGTGACCGTCGAGCCAGGCCAGGAAGGCGATCCCCGTCTTGTAGCTGCTCGTCGGCGCCGCGAAGATGTGTCGACCGAGCTCGACGGTGGAGGTCAGCACGGCATGCGCCTCCGCTCGGTCACCCCGATCGAGCGCCTGGAGGGCGGCCGACGCGGCAGGGTGGATGGCGGCGAACACACCGAGCAGGGCGTCGGAGTGGCCGTGCTCGTCACCGACGACGAGGTCGGGGTAGTGGAAGTCGTCGCCCGTGTAGAGGCGCACGCCCTCGGGCAGCTGCCCGCGCAGCCGGACCTCGTGATCCTGGTCCAGCAGCGACACCTTGACGCCGTCGATCTTCGCCGCGTGCTCGTTGACGACGCCGACGAACGTCTCGGTGGCGGCATCGACGTCGACGGCACCCCAGTAGCCGCGCAGGGCAGAGTCGAACATCTCCCCCAGCCAGTGCAGGATGACGGGTCGGTCGACCTCGGCGAGCAGGCTGCCGTAGACCTGGGCGTAGTCCTCGGGCCCGCGCGCTGCCGCCGCCAAGGCCCGGGAGGCCATCAGCACCGGGGTCGCACCGGTGTCGAGGACCACCTCGAGCTGCGCGCGGTAGGCCGCGAGCACCGTGGCCAGGCCGCGGTCGCCCGGAGACACCGAAGCCAGGTCGAGGTGGTCGGTCCCGGCGCCGCTCGCGACCGCTCCGCCGACCGATCGCGCCTCTGCCGCCGTACGGCGGGCGAGCTCGGCGGCAGTCGACCAGTCCAGGCCCATGCCACGCTGCGCGGTGTCCATCACCTCCGCGACCCCGAGGCCCGAGGCCCAGATCCGGTGCCGTGCCGCCAGTGTCGCGTCCCAGTCGAGGTCCGCCGGTGCGCCCGGCACGTTGTCGCCGAGTGATCGGGGCACCACGTGCGCAGCGGCGTACGCCTTGCGGGCGACGAACGGGGCGGTCGGCCTCGGCCAGTGCCGCGGCTCCCCGAGGCGGTGCAGGTACAGCGTGCCGTCCTCGGCAGGGAGCAGCACCTCGGCCGTCGTCTCGCGGGTGGTGGTCACGAGCCCAGCTCCGCGAGGGCGACCCGTCGGCCCTCCTCCGACGACTGCGCGCCGGCCCGGGCCATCCGGACGCCGCGCACACCGGACCAGAAGTCGTGCGGGTGGTCGGCGTCACCGAGGACCGAGCGCAGGAACAGCTCCCACTGCACCTTGAAGCCGTTGTCGAAGTCGTCGTTGTCGGGAACCGGGTACCACTGGTCCGCGAACGACGTCGCCTCCACCAGGTCGGGGTTCCACACGGGTCGCGGTGTCTGCGAGCGGTGCTGCACCCGGCACTGGTGGAGGCCCGCGACCGCGCTGCCCTCGGTCCCGTCGACCTGGAACTCGACCAGCTCGTCGCGGTGGACCCGCGTCACCCACGAGGAGTTCAGCTGGGCGATGACGCCGCCCGCCAGCTCGAAGATCGCGTACGCCGCGTCGTCCGCCGTCGCCCGGTAGGGCTTCCCTTGCTCGTCCCACCGCTCGTCGATGTGCGTCACCATCCGCGCAGTCACCGCCTCGACCGGGGCGATGATGTTGTCCAGCACATAGCTCCAGTGGGGGAACATGTCGGTGACGATGCCGCCGCCGTCCTCGGCGCGGTAGTTCCAGCTCGGCCGCTGGGCGACCTGCCAGTCGCCCTCGAAGACCCAGTAGCCGAACTCTCCGCGCACCGAGAGGATCCGGCCGAAGAAGCCCCCGTCGACCAGGCGGCTCAGCTTGCGCAGGCCGGGCAGGTACAGCTTGTCGTGGACCACGCCGTGCCGGACGCCGGCGCGATCGGCCGCCTCCGCGAGCCCGAGCGCCTGCGCCTCGTCGTCGGCGATCGGCTTCTCCACGTAGACGTGCTTCCCGGCCGCGATCGCCTTGTGCACGGCGGCGGCACGGACGGCGGTGAGCTGGGCGTCGAAGTAGATCGCGTCGTCGTCGTTCGCGAGGGCCGCGTCGAGGTCGGTCGTCCAACGGTCGATGTCGTGCTGGCGCGCGATGGCGGACACGCGGTCCGCGTTGCGGCCGACCAGGATGGGGTCGATCTCGACCCGCCGCCCGTCGGCGAGCTCGAGGCCGCCTTGGTCGCGGATCGCCAGGATCGACCGGACCAGGTGCTGTCGGTACCCCATCCGCCCCGTGATGCCGTTCATGATGATGCCGAGCCGAGAAGTCATGGTTCCCTTCCTCTGGGAAAGCGCTTACCGTGACCCTATCGGGACATGATCGAGAATGGAAAGGGCTTTCCGCGATGACTCTCCTGCGCGCCGGCCTCTGCTCGGTGACGCTGCGCTCGGCATCCGTCCGCCGGGTCGTGACGCTCGCGGCCGAGGCCGACCTCGCCTGCATCGAGTGGGGCGCCGACGTGCACGCCCCGCCAGGGGGTGCAGCGGACCTCGAGGACGTCGCCGCCCTCACCCGAGGCGCGGGACTGGCGGTCGCCTCCTACGGCACCTACTGGCGGGCGACCGCGGACCAGGACGGTCGGGCGCTGCTGCCGGCCGCCCGGGAGCTCGGGTGTCGTCGGCTTCGCGTCTGGGCCGGCACCACCGGGTCTGCCGGAGCCGCCCCGGAGGAGCGTGCCGCGGTCGTACATCGGGTGCAGGCCCTGGCCGACCTCGCCGCCGCGCACGGTCTGGAGCTGGCGTTCGAGCACCACGACCGGACCCTCGCGGACACCGTCCCCGCCACGCTCGAGCTGCTCGCCGCGGTCGACCGGCCCAACGTCGGCACGTACTGGCAACCACGGGTCGGGGAGGCGACGGACGTCGCACTGGCAGGCCTGGCCCAGCTGCTGCCCCAGGTGCGGGCCGTGCACGTCTTCTCCTGGTGGCCCGGGATCACGCGGCTGCGGCTCGCGGAGCGGGCGGACCTCTGGACCGGCGCCATCGAGCTGCTCGCGTCGACCGGTCGACCGGTCGACCTGCTGCTGGAGTTCCTCCCCGACGACGACGAGCAGCTGCTCGCGGACGAGGCAGGGCGCCTGCGCGAGTGGATCGCGCAGGCGCCCTGACCGAGTCCGCGGGGCGTGGTCTCGCGCATCAGTCCGCGGCGGGGCCTCCCGGGAGGCCGATGCCGTCGCGGGTGACCAGGCGGTTCCACGTGGCGATCCAGTCCTGGCCGAACTCCTCGGCCACCTCGCCCCGGTACGAGAACTTCAGCGTCGCCAGGTCGAGCCCGGCGGCGTCCACAGACGCCGGCTTGCTGAGGTTCGTGTTGATCCGATCGCTCCACCGCTCGAGGCGGTAGCTCGCGGCGGGGTTGGCGAAGGAGCTCTCGCTGGGGCGGTACTCGCCCCCACCGATGATCACCGACCGATCGAGCACGTTGCGGGCAGGCACGTAGAGCGAGTCGGGGTCCTCCCAGACCGTCGCTCGGCTGCACCCGTTGGTGGCTTCGGTCGCGTAGTCCGCGGACTGGCAGTCCGCGCCCGTGCTCGTCACCCGCGGGACGTACCAGTCGTCGATCTCCGGGAACAGCATCTTGGTGCCGTCGGAGTACCTGGTCCTGCCGTCGGTGTAGTGGCGGTGCCACCGGGCGACGTTCTCGGGCGTGCTGCTGTACTTCTCGCCCTCGCGGACGTCGAGGAACTCGTTGTACCGGCTCTGCACCACCCAGCCGTTCGAGACCGGGAGCTTGGCCTCGCCGTTGCGGTGGTAGAGCTGGTCGTGCCCGGTCTGGTCCACGTCGATGAAGACGTTGTCGGTCGCCTTGTTGCTGTGACCGGACTGGAAGAACAGCCCGGAGTGCGCATCCTTCACGACGTTGTGGTGGAAGCGCATCCCAGAGACGCCGTCGTCCATGTAGAACGCGTCGTTGCTGCCGCCGATCTTCTCGAACAGGTTGTACGCCACCTCGTTGCCCAGGTAGGTGTAGTCACGTCCCGTGTAGACGACGCCCTGGTCCCCGGCGTTCTTCACGAGGTCGTAGAAGTGGTTCTGGTTGACCTTCATGTCGTTGCCCATGATCTGCACGGCCATGTGCGGCGCATCGTGGACATAGTTGCGCTCGAAGGTGTTGCCGACGCCGTACAGGTAGCCGGCCGGGGTGTACGTCGCGAGCTTCGAGAACCGGGTGATCTCGTTGTTCCGCGCCACGTTGTTGCCGCGCTCCAGCGTCTTGCGGTCCCCTCCCCCGAGCAGCACGCCACCGCCACCGAGGTCGTGGAGGTAGGAGTTCTGCACGACGTTGTCGTGGCCGCCTCGGACCGTCTCGTAGTCGGGCAGCGCGGTGATGGACTCGGTGGTCTCACCGATCCGGACGGCGTCCATGCTGACGTTGGAGATCTCCAGGCCGTCGATCAGCGTGTCCTCGGCGTCGCGCAGCTGGACGCCGCTGACGAGAGAGTCCGAGAGCGAGAGTCCGCGCAGCGTCACGCCCTTCGTGCCCTCGAGCACGAAGAGGTTCTGGTCGAACGCCCGCAGCGTGACCTGCTTGCCCTCGACGGTGCCACCCGCTGGCTTGAAGTAGACGACGTCGTTCCCGTCGTAGCGATCGATGTAGTACTCGCCCTCGGCGTCCATCTCCGAGAGGATGTTGATCGCCTTGACCTTCGTGTAGTCGTTGCGTGGCCAGTACATCGACGGGTACTTCGCCCACATCGTCGTACCGCTCCAGGACAGCAGGCGGACCATGTCGTTGGCGTAGTTGTTGCCGAGGTAGCCGGACAGCCAGGCCTCGGTCTCGTAGCGGCTGTTGTCGATGTCCTCGACGAACTGCGGGTCGGCCTGGACGGCGATGTTCCCGTACTCGCCGAATCCGCGGGTGCCCCAGTCCTTGATCGTCGGCACCGCCTCGGGCGCCCACTTCTGGTAGCGGTTGCCCTCGAGCAGCCGGCCGCCGACGTCGTAGCGCGGCGGAGTCATCCTGCGCATCTCGTCCTGGGACCAGGTGTTGCGGTCCTCGGGGCTCGGGAGCATCTGCTTCTTGTCCTCGAACTGTGCGCGGGGCGTGGTGCCGCTGACGGCCCAGGCGGGCTCCGGACCGAAGCGGTCCCGCAGGTCGGGCATGATCAGGTCGTTCTGGGCCGGCACGTCCCACTTGCCACCGTCGCCGTAGAGGTAGCAACCCGGGGTCTCCTCGGCGCAGTCGGTGCCGTTGGGGAACTCCGCCAGGGTCTGGGTGGATCCGTCGACGACCAGCTCGGGGGCGAAGGGCTGTGGCAGCCAGTTGAAGCCGTTCTTGTACAGCGTCCCGGGGTCGATGCCTGCGGCTCCGAGGTCGTACACCCAGACGCCCTCCCTGAGAGCCGGCGTGTCCAGTCGAGTGCTGGAGGAGAACGCGGGCGAGGCGAGCTCGTCGGCAGTCAGGTCCCCGAGCCGCTTCCAGCCCTCGGCGGCGAGCTCGTGCGCACCGGTGATGCGCACCTCCTCGCCCCGGTAGGCGGCGTAGGTGACCCAGGAGTGCTCTGACCCGGTCAGGTCGATGGAGTCGTCGAGCACGTACTCACCGCCCCGGATCCACACCGTGCCCGGCCGCTGCGCACTCGTACGGCCGGCCAGCGCGTCGCGCGCGGCCTCGATCGTGCGCAGGGGCGCGGCTCGAGTGCCGGCGGCGGCGTCGTCGCCGTCGGGCGCGACGAAGACGACGACGTCGGCCGCCGCCGCCGCGGGCGACCCTGCGGTCGCCACACCTCCGCCGGAACCGATCGTCACCAGCGACGCAGCGGCAACTGCCGCGGCGACCGCCCTCAGAGGACGTCGAACGTTCATCCGCAACTCCCGATTAGTGATACGTATGATGTTCGCGATTGTGGCGTACGTCGCACCGGGGCACAACCCTCGGCCGGAGAACCGGCTGACGGGCTACCGGCCGCCGAGCTCCCTGCCCGCGGCGACGAGGCCGGCCGTCCAGCCGGGTGCGCGGCCGTGCGCGGGTGGGTGAATGGGATCGGTGTCGTGGCCCGACCGGGCGAGCAGCCAGGCGATCAGCGAGTTGGAGTTCCACATGTCCCCGGTGCGGAGCTCGTCGCGGCCCCAGGTGGCTGTCGGGAAGGCAGGGGCCAGTCCCAGGATCCGTGCTGCCTGGACGGGATCGGTGCCGATGCGCCGGGGACTGTCGACGGCCTCGGCGATGTCGGGGATGGCGCCGCCGGGCCAGCACCGGACCTCGTAGCGGAACAGCCTCGAGCGCCCGAGGCACCGGAGACCGACCGGCCCCTCGCCCACCACTCCGCGGCCCGGCGTACTCGTGCTCCACACGGGAGCCATCTCGATGGCGTACCGCTTCGCGTCGAGGCCGACCTCGAGCGCTGCGTGGTAGAGGTCGCAACGCTCCCGGTGCTGGGCCCGCGCCGCGATCCACTCGAACACGCGCCCGTTCGTGCGCACGCAGTGCGTGTTGTCGCCGGCGCCGAGCGGCAGCCAGTAGAGCTCGACGCTGGCGTACGCCGCGGGGACCTGCTGTCGGTCGGCACGGTCACCACCTCCCGGGACCAGTGACGCCCGGGACGGAGCACGCCGGTAGGTGCGAAGGTCCCCGGGATCGCCCCGAGCATCGGCACGGGGGCTCAGGCCGGCCGGTAGTCCACCGTCAGGTCGCCGATGCCGTCGATGTGGCCGTGCAGCCGGTCGCCGGGCTGCACCGCGCCGACGCCGGCCGGGGTGCCGGTCATCAGCAGGTCACCGGCCCGCAGCGCCACCAGGGTGCTGAGATAGGCGAGCGACTCGGGCACCGACCAGATCTGCTGGGCGAGGTCGCCCTGCTGCCGTCGATCGCCGTTGACGTCGAGCCAGATCGCACCCGCGGCGGGGTGGCCGATCTCGGCCGCCGGCCGCAGCGCGCTGCAGGGCGCGGACTCGTCGAACCCCTTCGCCATGTCCCAGGGGCGCCCGGCCTTCTTGGCGACGGCCTGGATGTCGCGGCGGGTCATGTCGAGGCCGACCGCATAGCCGTGCACCAGCTCGAGGGCCCGGTCGACGGGCACGTCGCGTCCACCCGCGCCGAGCGCGACGACGAGCTCGATCTCGTGGTGGAGGTCCTCCGTGGCGACCGGGAAGTCGAGCTCGCTCCCGTCGGGCACGACCGCGTTGGGCGGCTTGGAGAAGAAGAACGGCGGCTCGCGGTCGGGGTCGTGGCCCATCTCGACGGCGTGCTCGGCGTAGTTGCGGCCGATGCAGAAGACCCGCCCCACCGGGAACACCTGGTCGCTCCCGTCCACCCGGAGGACCGTGCGGGGCTCGGGTCGTACGGCGTACCGCTCCTGCTGGTCTGAGTCAGCGACTGGAGGCATAGAAGGACACCTTCCTCTCGAAGTGGGCCACGACCTCGGACGCGGCGAACGCCAATCCGAACAGCACGATCAGCAACGACCAGAACTCGGGCATCAGGAAGTTCCGCGAGTACAGCTCGAACAGGTAGCCGACGCCGACCACGGCGATCAGCAGCTGCCCGATGACGACACCCTTGATCCCACGGATGATGCCCAGGCGGATGCCGGCGAGCAGCTCGGGCAGGGCGGCGCGCAGGACGATCTTGGTGAACATGACGCGCTTGGTCGCGCCGAACGAGCGACCCATCTCGACCAGGGACGGGTTGACCCGCTCGACGCCGACCTGGGTGTCGAGCGCGATCACCCACACCGAGAAGAGGAA
Organism: Nocardioides sp. GCM10030259; assembly: GCF_042666375.1. Lineage (NCBI taxonomy): Bacteria > Bacillati > Actinomycetota > Actinomycetes > Propionibacteriales > Nocardioidaceae > Nocardioides > Nocardioides sp. GCM10030259. The sequence continues at coordinate 147,460 of NZ_JBHTDF010000005.1, forward strand.
CACGGTCACGACCATGGTCGGCAGCCCGAAGCCGAGCAGCGCCATCAGCGCCGGGACGACCGCCGTGAGCGGGGAGCTCTCGAAGATGTTGACCCACATGCCCATCACCGACCCGACCACCCTGCTCGTGCCCATCAGGATGCCGACCGAGATCCCGATGACGAACGACAGGGCCATCCCGATGAGGAAGGCCTGCATCGTGATCGTGATGGCCTCCACGAAGGTGGCGGAGCCCATCACCTCTCCCATCACGCCGATGACCTCACTCAGGGGCGGGAGCAGGGAGATCAGCCCCAGCTGGCCGACGATCTCCCAGAGGACGCACCACACCAGGAGCGAGAAGATCATGGGGACGCGGTGTCCGCGGAAGGTCATGTCACTCCTCCAGGTAGCCCTCGAGCTCGCGCCAGATGCGCTCGACCTCGTCGAGGTAGGCGCTGCTGCGGCGCACCGAGTCGGACCCGGCCGAGTGGTCGAGACCCGGGCGGATGACCTTGGAGAGCCGGGACGGTCCGCGGGTCAGGATCACGATCTGGTCGGAGACGTAGACCGCCTCCTCGATCGAGTGGGTGACGAAGACGACCGTCTTGTCCTCCTCGCCGAGGAGGTCGAGCAGGTCCTCCTGGAACTTGCGGCGGATCTGCTCGTCGACGGATGCGAACGGCTCGTCCATCAGCAGGATGTCGGCGTCGACGGCCAGCGCCCGGGCGAGCCCGACCCGCTGCCGCATGCCACCGGAGAGCTGGTGGGGGTAGGCGTCCTCCTGGCCGGCCAGGCCGACCTTGGCGACGTACTCGCGGGCCGTGCGTTCGCGCTCGGCCTTGGGTACGCCGCGCAGCTCGAGGCCGAAGGCGGCGTTGCGCAGCACCGTCGCCCACGGCATCAGCGCGAAGTCCTGGAAGACCACGGCCCGGTCGGGACCCGGCCCGGTGACCGGTGTCCCGTCCACCTCCACGTGGCCGGCCGTGGGCTCGACGAGCCCGGCGATGATCTTCAGGGTCGTGGTCTTGCCGCAGCCGCTGGGGCCAATGATGCTGGTCAGCTCGCCGCGCGGGATGTCGAAGGAGACCCCGCCGATGGCGCGCTTCTCCCCGAAGTCCTTGACCAGGTCGACGACCCGGACGGCGGGGTCGGCCGACGTCGGCTGGTGGTCGGTCACGGTCACTCGTTCCGTCAGTGGTCTGGTCACTGTGGCCTCATCTCGGGGCGGAACAGGCGGAGCTCCAGGCGTTGGAGCAGGCTGATGCTGACGCTGGCGAAGATGATGATCGAGAGGATCGCCGCGAACATCCGGGGGTAGTCGGCCACCGAGCGGTAGTAGGTGATCAGGTCACCGACTCCGGTCGGCGTGATGATCAGCTCGGCGAGGATCGCGCCGGTGAAGCCCTGGGCGAGGCCCAGGCGGAGCCCGGCGAAGATCAGGCCGCTCGCGGCCGGGATCACGATCTTCCAGATCCGCTGGTGCGTGCTCGCCATGAACGCGCTGCTCATCTCCATCAGGTTGGCGGGGGTGTTGGCGATCCCCCGGTAGGAGTTGAGGACGATCACCGGGGCGCTGAGCAGGACCACGGCGAAGACCTTGGCGGTGAACCCGATGCCGTAGACGAAGGTGATCAGCGGGATGATCGCCGCGGACGGCGACGCCTGGAGCACGATGAACAGCGGCAGGCCGAACCACTCCGCACGTGGGTACAGCCCCATCAGCAGGCCGGCGAGGATGCCGCCGGCCGCGGCGAGCCCGACACCCACGAGCAGGGGTCCGAGCGTCTCGGCGTACGCCTCCGCGAAGGTACCGTCGCGGATCATCGAGACGAACGCGCTCAGGGTCTCGCTGCAGGTGGGGAAGGCGATGCTGACCGGGACGCGGCCGGCCCACTCCCACAGGCCGAGCACGAACAGGATCGACGCGGTCCGCAGCACCCACGGCTGGGTCGCGCGGCTGGCGACCCTGCGGGTGGGCGTCGCCCTGGGCGCGCTGGACAGGCGCACGGGTGCGTCGACGGCCACCGGCTACTCCTCGACCGCGTCGAGCGCGGCCTGCATGGGTTCGAGCGTCCAGAAGTCCTCGACCTGCAGGCTCGCGGGGTCGCCGGTGAGCTGGCCCGCGGCGGCGTAGAACTCGAAGTCGTCCTGGGCCGCGGCCTCGCCGCCGCAGTCCTGGGTGAAGAGACCCTCCTCGACGCCCTGCTCGTAGTACGGGAGCAGCTCCTCCTCGAGCTCGGCCGGCAGGTCCTCCAGGAGGCCCAGCCGCTCGCGCTCGTCGACGATGAACTGCGGGTCCTCGCTCATCGACTGCCAGACCGTGAGCACCTGCTCCAGGAGCACCTGCACCGTGTCGGAGTTGGCCTCGAGCCACTCGGTGTTGGCGAAGAGCACCTCGTCGCTGGCATCGGTCTCCGGAGTCTCGAGCACGTGGAAGGTGTCGGGCGACTCGCTCATCACGTAGTTGGTGGCGGGGATGTCGAGGACGGCGGCCTTGACGTTGCCGCGCAGCAGCGCGGTGGCGCGTACCTCGGCGCCGGGCACGAAGCTGATCTCGCCGAACTCGATGCCCTCCTCCTCCTCGACGATCTTCGCGAGCGCCTCGGTGGTCGACCCGCGGGAGTGGACCGTGAAGGTCTCGCCGTCGAGCGACTGCCAGTCGGGGTACGCCGCCTTGTCGACGACCGGGAAGAAGCGTGCGCCCGAGAGCTGGCAGAAGATCCGCAGCGGCGCCCCGGACCCCTGGATCAGGGCGTACGGCGCACCCAGCCCGACGTCCGCCTGGCCGCCGACGACCGCCTGGTTGGCGAGGTCCTCGTCGGCGAGCTCGGTGAGCTCGACGTCGATGCCCTCCTCCTTCACCCGCTCGAGGGCCACGAACAGGGCGAGCGTCTCGACCGACTCGATGTCGCCGAGCGCGACCCGGAGGGTGCCCTCGCCGGCGCCCTCGGCGGCACCACCGCCGTCGCCACCACACCCGCTGACGGCCAGCGCCGTCATCCCGGCCGCGACCGCCGCAGCCGCCCGAAGCCTCCTGGTCCTCATGTCCTGGCCTCCGCTCCGGTCGCGACGACTCGCCGCTGTGTGTGGTGCGCGTCACAGAACAATATCAGATATGATCTGCCTGTCCAGACCCTTTGGAAAGGGATCTCCCATGGCCGACCTGAAGTCGCGGTCCATCTACCAGGCGCTGCGCGAGCGCATCCTGGCCAACGACATCGAGCCCGGGGCCCGCCTGGTCCTGCGCGAGATCGGCCACCACTACTCGGCCAGCGACATCCCCGTGCGCGAGGCGCTGCGGATGCTCGAGCGCGACGGGCTGGTCGAGACCATCCCCTACGCGGGCGCCCGGGTCACGTCGTTGACGGCCAAGGAGGTCGACGAGACCTACTTCATCCGCTCCCACCTCGAGAGCATCGCCACCGGCCTGGCCGCGGAGCGGATCACCGACCTCGAGCTCGAGGAGCTCGAGGCACTGATGACCAAGATGGATGACGCGGTGGCGGCGCAGGACGGCCCGGGGTTCTCCGACCTCAACCAGGCCTTCCACCGCACGATCATCGGCTGCTGCGGCAACGACATGCTCCGCGACCTCACCATGGACATCTGGCAGCGCCACTCCGGCTTCCAGCGGGTGTTCCGCAAGGTGCCCGAGCGGCTGGCGACCTCCCAGGAGGAGCACCGCGGGATCATGGCCGCGCTGCGTCGGCACGACACCGAGGAGGCGGCCCGGCTCGCGCTCCTGCACAAGCGCTCGGTGCGCGACGCCGTGAGCACCCTCGTCGAACCCGGGGAGTGACGACCGGACTACAGCACCGTCGCGCCGTACATCTCGCCGAGCGGGTCGGCGAGCAGCTCGAGCCGAGCGCCGTCGGGGTCGCGGAAGTAGATCGACACCTCGCTCTCCAGCTGGTGCTCGACGCCGGCGGCCTCGAGCTTGCCGCGCAGGTGCTCCCACCTCTCGGGGGTCACCGAGATGGCCAGGTGGTGGAGCCCGCCGAGGACCTCGGCGTACGGACCGAGGTCGAGGCCGGGCAGGTCGAAGAACGCCAGCAGGTTCCCGTTCCCGATGTCGAAGAAGAAGTGGGTCGAGCCCGGGTAGTCCCGGTTCTCGATCATCTCGGTGAGCGGGAACTCCAGGAGGCCCTGGTAGAACTCGACCGTCCGTCGGACGTCGGAGCTGATCAGCGCGAAGTGGTGCAGCCCCCGCGCGCTGCTGGGCGGTCGGACGCCCCGGTCGACCAGGAGGTCTCGCTTGATCTGGTCGCGCTCCGCCGCGAGGGCGGCCAGGTCCATGGACATCGGCGATCCCTCGCTCAGATCCGGAAGAAGCCGTTGAGGAACGCGTGCCCCAGCTCGCGGTCCCCGTGGACGGTGCCGGCGTTCGTCCGGCCGTACGCCGTGAGCACGAAGCTCGCCGGGTCGAACTCGATCACCGTCGGCACGTCGGCGATGCTGTCCTCGCTCGTGGTGAGCCCGTCGGGACCGACCGCGACGTGCGTGTCGCCGGCGTTCTCCCCCGAGGTGATCCGGACGCCGAGCTCCATCGGCTCGGTGTCGGGCCCGACCTTGGCGGTCGCGGTCCAGAGCACGAAGCAGAGCGGCACGAGCAGGTCGGCCGAGCGACCCTCCAGCGCGTGCGGGTGTCCGCTCCCCTCGCGGATGTCCCAGCTGTGCACCGCGTAGTCGACCAGCTGGAACACCGGGTAGAAGAACGCCGGCAGCGGGCCCATGTACTTGTGCGGGACCAGGCTCCCCCAGTCCTCCTCGGTGAGCGCATCCTCGATCGCGAGCATCCTGTCCAGCGCCGCCCGCAGCCGCTCCAGGGCGGCCTCGCGGTCGAGCGACCGGAGCTCCTGGGCACCTCGGTCCACGTGCACGGCCATGTCGACCAATGGCACCAACGGCGGCGGGTCGCCCTTGCCGGCAGCGGCGTCGAACCCGACGAAGTAGGTCTCGGTCGTGTCGATCAGGTGGCCGAACACGTCGCGCACCTGCCAGTGCCCCGCTCCGGTCGGCGCCATCCACGTCTCCGGGTCCTCGGCGAGCGCGAACATCCCGGCCGACTCCCGGCGTACCGCGTCGAGCAGGTTGGCCTTGCTCTCGTAGCTCATGAAGTTCCAGGCGCCCATGTCGTCCTCCGGAGCCCGACTGGTTGTTGTGACAACTACATTCCTCGGCCAGTCCGGTGTCAACAGTCGCGACGGCCCGACTTCCTAGACTCGCGCACGTGAGCAGCGACGAGCACTGGCTGGGAGCCGACGAGCAGCGAGCCTGGCGCGCCTGGCTCGATGCGCACGCCCACCTCTCCTCCCGGCTCAACCGCGAGCTCCAGGCCAGCGCGGGCCTCTCGCTCTCCGACTACGACGTCCTCGTGCACCTCACCGACGTCCCGAAGGCCCGGCTCCGCGCTTTCGAGCTGGGCGAGGGACTGCAGTGGGAGAAGAGCCGGGTCTCCCGGCAGGTCGCCCGGATGGCGGCCCGCGGACTGGTCGCCAAGGAGGCCAGCCCCGAGGACGGCCGCGGGGCGTACGTCGTCCTCACCCCGGCCGGCCGGCGAGCGATCGAGGAGGCGGCTCCCGCGCACGTCGACCTGGTCCGGCGGCTCGTGTTCGACGGCCTGTCGGCGAACCAGGTGCGCACGCTCGCGAAGGTGGCGCTCTCCGTCCTGCGCCGCCTGGACGAGGACTGACCGACCCCGGCAGCGCCTGGCGTCGGCGCGGGATGCGGGCCAAGAAGGACACGGTCGAAGCGCCGCCTGCCGGACGCACCACACTGCCGAGAATCGGGTATCTCGGTTCTCCGTCGGAAGCGATCGCCCCTCGATTCACCAGAGTTTTGAGGACGTGAGGGACCTCTCCCGGGAGTTGGTAGCTGTGGCCGAGCCGCAGGGCAGGGTTCAGATCAACGGGACCGAGGACGCGCTGCGCCTGGTGGGCAGGGCGCTCGGGCCGTCGGACTGGGTCGAAGTCACCCAGGAGAACGTCGACTCGTTCAGCAGGTCCGTCCAGGACTGGCACTGGGCGCACAACGATCCCGAGCGTGCCGCGCGTGGGCTGTTCGGAACCACCATCGCGCACGCCCACATGACTCTCGGAGCACTCCCGCACCTGCGTGAGTCGCTTCTGAGCGTCACCGACGGCCAACTCATGTTCTACGGCTACAACCGGGTCCGATTTCCGAGTCCGGTGCCGGTGGGTGCCCGGATCCGGATGCACGTCGTCGTGGCGGCCGTCGAGCCCATCGAGCTCGGCGAACAGCTCACCCTCGACATACGCATCGAGATCGAAGGCCAGGAGCGGCCGGGATGCGTCGCCCAATCCGTCTGGCGCCATTACTACGTGGACACACCCGAGTAGCCCGCGTCCTGGCGGCGCGTCCTTCCGTCGCCTGCCGGGGCACGCTCTTGCCGGCGCGATTGCGCCTTGTTGCGGCCCGACGGCGGGTCTACCGTCGAATGATGAGGTACGCGCTTGCCGCCGTACCGGTGCACGCATTGGTCGTCATCGCCCTGTGCACCTTGTGGTTGGGCGCGCTGGTTGGCGGCGCGCTCTACCAGCGAGAGATCGGACAGTTCATCAATCGGGTGCGGCGTGGCCTGGTCGCCGCCCCTGAGCAGCCGAGGGGCCTACCGATCGAGCGAATCGCTCGCAACGCCCGCCGCCTCCACGGTGAGTTGGCCGCGCTTCCCCCCGGGACGCCGATGGCCCGCCGCCTCGGGCTGGCCATGGCCTATGACGACCTGTTGGTCGATGCTTGCCTGGCTCTGCAGGTCCCGGACACCCTGAGCGGGATGGCCCCGGGTCCAGCGCGCGAGCTCGAGCGGCTGCACGTGGAACACGAGCTGGAGGAAGTCGGTCTGCGACTGAGTCCCTAGGTTGTCAGGTCGAACGGTCGAGACGCGAGACGATGGATCTGCGACGATCCAACATTTGCGTGTCAGCATATGCTGACAGGCATGAAGACATCGGCAGATGCGCACGACGGCGACGGCGGGGTCGTGGCGGAGTTGGTGGCCGTCGCGGAGACCAAGCGGGAGCTGGCTCGGCGTGAGGAGGTCGCGGTTCGACGAGCCCGCCACCAGGGTCTGAGCTGGGCCGAGATCGGAACCTTGCTCGGTGTCACCCGGCAAACCATGCACCGCAAGTACCGCAAGGTGGGCTGACGTCTGCGTTCGGCGAGTGTGTCATCGCCCCGCCTGTTCTCTGCCGACGCTTGAATCACACCACTGACGCGTCGAGAGGGCAGTTCGGGTGCAGACTGGCATGACTGGCGCGCGAGCCAGGACCAGCACTCCCGGGAGGAACCTGATGAGTGTCGAGCTGAACCACACGATCGTGCACGTGAGGAACAGATGGGACGCGGCCCGCGACGTCGGCCAGGTACTGGGCTTGCCGGAGGCAACGGCCTACGGACCGTTCGCCGAGCTCAAGCTCCACAACGCGGTCAGCCTGGACTTCATGGACACCGACGGCGAGATCCACGGTCAGCACTACGCCTTCCTCGTCGGGGAAGAAGAGTTCGACCTCATCCTCGGTCGCTTGCAGGACGACGGTCGGCCGTGGTGGGCCGACCCGTTCAAGAGACACCCGAACGAGGTGAACCACGAGGACGGAGGTCGTGGGCTCTACTGGGAAGGCCCCGACGGGCACTGGCTGGAGATCATCACCCGTCCCTATGGGAGCGGCGGCTGAGACCGCTACGCATCACGACCCGGCAGCGAGCCGCGACGTCGGTCATTCCGCGGCGAGCCGGGCGCAGCGGTCTTTTGGGTAGGCCTCGCCGTCTGACCGCTTGCGTTCCGTTGACAGCCCGTGATGACCATGGACCATGTCGACACTGACCGTCCTCGGACGCATCACGGGTTGGACCTGCATCGGCATCGGCGCCATGCAGATCGTCAGTGGGGTCAGGTTCGAACCCGGGATCGACGGCAACGCGACCGTCGACTCCCATCTGCGGTTCATGGGCGCGATCTTTGCCGGCTACGGCCACCAGTGGCTGCAGGCGTCATCCGGCGACGAGGCCGACCTGACCCGCATGCGACTGCTTGCCGGTTGCCTGGCGGTCGGTGGAGCTGCCCGACTGGGCACCCGCGTGACGCTCGGGCGCCCACATCGCTTCCACGACCTGCTCACGGCCACCGAGCTCGCAGCGCCGGTGATCGTCGAGGTCGTCGCACGGCGCTCGTAGCCTCGTCGTCCGGCGCCGGGTCAGCTCTGGGACGCGTCCCCTCCGAGTCGATGGACCCCACCCGGCGCAGCCCGTCTGCTGTCCCACCCTGCTGCACCGCCCAGGGCGACCCATTCCGCCGCTTGCCGGCGTCATCGAGGCGTCCGCTCATGCCGATGGTCGGGCTTCCATCGGTCAGTCGAGCCCGCGCATCCTGAGCACCGCTTGGGTACGGTCACGGACCTGAAGCTTGGCCAGCACGCTGGACACGTGGTTCTGCACCGTCTTGAGGGTGAGGCCGAGTTCGCGCGCGATCTCGACATTGCTGGCTCCGCGCACGACCAGTGCGAGCACCTCGGACTCGCGGCCGGTGAGCGGTGCACCGGTCGGCTGTCCGTCGGACAAGCGACGACGGTTCACGCCGGGTCCGACCACAGCCCCGCCCATCGCGACGGTGCGGATCGCTGCGAGCACCTGTTCCTGGCCGGAGTCCTTGAGCAGGTATCCCCGGGCGCCGACCCTGAGGGCGGCGGCCACCGACGCGTCGTCGCCCTGCATGGTCAAGACCAGCACGGAGCAGTCAGGGGCTGCTGCGACGATCCGGCGGGTGGCCTCGAGGCCAGGCGTACGAGGCAGGTTGAGGTCCATGAGAACCACGTCGGGGCGTAGCTCGAGCGTGGTCCTGACCGCGGCGTCCCCGTCGACGGCCTCGCCGACGACTTCGACGTCGGGGACGGTCTCGAACAGGCTGGTCAGACCGGCGCGGAACAACGGGTGGTCATCGACGATGAGGAGCCGGATCACGTGCGGACCTCCACGTTCAGCGGCAGACGCAGCGTCACTGCCGTGCCCGCACCCGGGGTCGCGACCTCGCCGGAGCCTCCGACCTCGACGGAGCCTCCGATCTCGCCGGCGCGATCGCACATGCCGGGAATCCCCAGCCCGGTGCCGGCCTGAGCACCCCCACACCCGTCATCGACGACCACGATGACGAGCCCATCGTCGGACAACGACCCGGTCACCCGGCACCGCGACGCACGCGCGTGCCGGACGACGTTGGTCAGGGCCTCCTGCGTGATGCGGTACGCCGCCACCTCGACGGCGGCGGGCAGCTCGGGCCCCGGGCCGGGCAGGTCGACAGTGACTGCCAGCCCCGACCCGTCCGCCAGCTCTCGCCCGAGCTCGGCGATCGCTCCGAACAACCCGAGGTCGTCGACGGCCGGCGGGCGGAGACCGTCAACGATGCGCCGCACCTCCGCGACTGTCTCGGTGATGCCCGCTCGCAACCGAGCCAGACGGTCCTCGACGGACCGCCCGTCCGCCAGGAGGTTCTGGATGCCGTCGAGCTGAAACCCCAGCCCGGCGAGTGCCGGGCCGAGCCCGTCGTGCAGGTCTCCTCGCAGCCGACGCCGTTCCTGCTCCCGGGCGACCACGAGCCGTCCCTGCGCCTCACGGAGCTCGTCGACGAGGCCGGCGGCGTGCACTGCCGCGCCGATCTGGTTCGCTACCGCCGCGAGCAGCGACCGGTCGGCCGGACGCAGGATCCGACCCGACCAGCGCAGCTCACCCACCTGCCGCCCGTACGCCGTCAGGGGCAGGCGATCGGTCACCTGCGTCGCGCTACCGGTGACAGCGAGGACCCGACCGCCGGCGTCCCGGATCTCAGCGGACGAGAAGCCCAGGCCCTGGACCATCTCGTCGGTGAGCTCGTCGAGGAGTGCTGGAGAGTCGGCAGCGTCTGCCAGTCGCCGGCCGGTGTCGGCCAGCACGGTTGCTGGAGCAGCCCACCGACCGTAGGTCAGCTGATTGACCAGACCCTGGAGCCAGTCCCGCATGGGGGCGAACGCCACGGCCACCACGGCCGTTCCCGCCAGCGGGAGCCAGGCTGCGCCACTGTCCTGCAACATCACGCCCACGCCGACGACGACCAGGGCGTACACCGCCGCCAGTACGGCGGAGAGCGCGACGTAGGTCAGGGTGTGGTTCGCGGCCGACTGCACGTCGTAGAGGCGTTTCTGGAACATCGCCACGGCCACGGCCACCGGCACTGGCAGGGCCGACAGGGCGAACATCCACGGCCTCGATGCCGGCGTCGCGGCCAGCGGCAGCACCAGCAGCGGCAAGGCGAACGCGATACCGAAGGTGAGGACCTGCTGGCGGACCATGGCGTCCCCGGTCCGCCATCGCCGGATCATCCCCCGGATCACCATCACGAGCGCTGCGAAGCCCAGTGCCAGCGATCCGACCGCCAGGAGGTCGGCGATCGTCTGCAAGGACGCCGGCAGCCCGATCGGGTTGTCGACGTCCGACATCCGGTTCTCCAGAGGAACAGGTGCCACCAGCGCGGCGACGCTGAACGACACGACCGCCGCCGCCACCACTCGGGAGGCGTGGACGCTGGGCGACCGACCGTCCGGGAAGACGAGCGGCAGTGCCAACACCAGGACCAGCCAGCCGAAGCCACGGCAAGCTGTGCCCAGCACGCCGACGAGCACGGCGGCCGCCGTCGAGTCAGGAGCGTCGGTCAGCCAGGTGACTCCCCAGGCGAGCAAACCTTCGCCGACGCCCCACGCGGCTGCGCCACACAGCATGAGCCGCCCGACCGGGTGACCCGGCCGGGCGAGCTCGACAGCGGTGCCGACCGCGGCGTACGCCGCCACCGCCAGCACGATCACCAGGTCGTCGAACGCCGCGCGTGATCCCGTGACGGCAACCGCGGAGACGGCACCGGCAACCGCCAGCCCGGCCACCAGCAGCACCACGGTCACCCGGAGCACGCGCATTCGATCACCTCGGCTCAAGCGTGCCCGAACGCACGCGTTCGCGCTGCGGAACGACCGCGTCGGCGCGGTCTTCCACATGCCTCACCATGAGCACGCCCGCCCCCAGGAACCAGACCATCCAGACCAGGACGCCCCAGTCGTGCAGTTGCAGTGCGGCCAGCGGCGTCGAGGCCAACAGCGCCACCGACGTCACCGATCCGAACAGGCCCCACCACCGTCGGTGCACGCCCTCAGCCAGGGCGGCGACCGAGAAGCCGAGGGTGCTGCCGCCGAGGAGGAGGAGGCTCAGGAAGTACGCGAAGTTGCGCAGGTTGTTGATCGCCAGGGCGGCCTCGAGATCCAGACCGTGCTGCACGCCGTACATCGCGGCGGCGCCTCCCGGGAAGCCGACTGCGAACGTGACGGCGACGTACGCCGCGCCGCAGATGACTCCGGTCTGGGCAGCCCATCCTCCGAGCTCGCTGCCGCGCCCGAGCACGCGTCCGAGGAACACCAGCACCGGGATCAGCATCAGAAAGGCGACGCTCTCGATCACCCCGCCGGTGAACGAGAGTGCCATGTTGCCGTCGCCGTAGGCGTCGGCGATGCCGTCGGCGCCGTCGCTGAACAGCGCCGGCATCTCCAAGGCGAGAGAGATCGGAATCAGCACGACATGGGCGATGGCGAGCACGCCGGCCACGCGCCACAACTGTCGGGGAATGGGGTTCATCGTTGCCTCCAAGGCTGAGGGAATCGGATGCCCCAGATCCTGCGGAACGGTTCCGCCTCGCGCCTCAGGTCGGTTCCCGCCGTACCCGGGAAGATCTCCCGGGGGCACCAGCCACCTGGCGATCGCCCAGCCTGCGCGCGATCCGCATCTTGAATGTTGCGTCTGTCCGCCGCCACGGCGCCCTGATGGACGCGGTCTTCCGGCAAGGGGCCGATCTCCTCGGGCGGCTGGTCACCCAGGGGGTCAGCCGGCCTCTGTCGTGACCCTGGCAGGTCTGATGCGAGGAGGAAGGCGCGGCGAAGCGGTGGTTGATGGGCCGACAACCGCAATGGGGCCAACGTCGGCGAGTCAATCCAGGTGCAGGGTCGCTACTGTTCAGGCAGCGCGTCAGGGTCTTGCTGCTCCAGCGCCGCGCGTGCCTGCTCGCGAATCCGGTTGCCGACCACTCGGGTGAAGACCACGCTGGTCACGAGGCCAGCCATCACCACACCCCCTGCGAGGGTGCCGACCACCGCCAAGTCCTCAGGGCTCTTCATGACGACCCCGCTGAGGTAGACGATCAGCCCCACGGTCAGGAGCATGAAGCCGATCCGCTTCTCGGCCAACAGCTTCGCGTGGGTGGAGATCGCGTCGGGCTCCCCCACCGCGGCGCCCTCCTCGCCGATCTCCTCGCGCAGTTCGACGATCGACTCGGCGTTGTGGGCGTGCGAGAGGACACCCGCACCCACCAGGTCCAACGCCACCCCGCTCACGAGGAGCACCTCGGTCACCAGAGCCACAGCGCGTCCTTTCCTCCAACCGGCGCAAACCGCGCGCCTGGAGGGGTGCCCACCGGGCACTGGCGCAAAACGTCTCGCCCCCACGACGGGAGCGCACGAATCTGCGGCGTCCCGCTGGGCTGAGGCCGTGCGTCTCGTCGCCGCCTGGCGGACGCGGGGAGATGCCCAGGATGTCGTCGTCGATCGTGACCTTCGACGTCCCCAATTTTGGGATTCCTGTCCGACGGGATCACGCCGCGGTTCGGTCTATTCTCCGAGGAACCATGTCCCGGCCGACGATCCTCACTGTCGACGACGACCCGCTGGTCTCCCAAGCGGTCGCCCGGGATCTGCGCGCCCGGTACGGCGCCGACTACCGGATCGTGCGGGCCACGTCCGGCGACGAGGCCCTGGAGCTGCTCAGCCAGCTGGCGCTGCGCGACCAGCCGGTCGCGATGATCGTCACCGACCAGCGGATGCCGGAGATGACCGGCATCGAGCTGCTCGGTCTGGCCCGAATGCATGCTCCGACTGCGAAGTTCCTGCTGCTGACGGCGTACGCCGACACCGCGGTCGCGATCTCGGCGATCAACGAGATAGGGCTGGACCACTACCTCGTCAAGCCGTGGGACCCGCCGGAGGAGCGGATCTATCCCGTGGTCGACGACCTCCTGTCCGACTGGGTGGCCGAGAACCCCTCCCACGACCACGACGTGCGCGTCGTCGGGCACCGCTGGTCGGACCGCAGCTACGAGGTCAAGACCTTCCTTGCCCGCAACCACGTGCCCTACCACTGGTTCGACGTCGAGCAGGACGACGAGGGTCGACGGCTCGCAGACCTCGCCGATGCTCGCGCGACCGACCTGCCGCTGGTGCTGGTCCCCGACGGGGACACGCTGCGCTCCCCCGCGATCCTGGACCTGGCCCGCGCGCTCGGGTTGCGCACCCAGGCCGAGCAGCCGCTCTACGACGTGTGCATCGTCGGCGGCGGACCTGCCGGTCTCGCGGCGGCCGTGTACGCCGCGTCCGAAGGACTGCGCACGGTCGTGGTCGAACGTGAGGCCCCCGGCGGGCAGGCCGGCCAGAGCGCCGCGATCGAGAACTACCTCGGCTTCCCCCGGGGACTCAGTGGCTCGGACCTGACCCAGCGTGCGATCGCCCAGGTGTCCCGGTTCGGGGCCGAGATGGTGCTGGCCCGGGACGTGACCGGGCTCGAGGCCCGCGGCCCGGTCCACGCGGTCCTGATGGACGGCGCCGAGATCGAGGCACGGTCGGTGATCGTCGCGACCGGCGTCGCGTACCGCCGACTGGCCGGCGACGGCATCGACGACCTCACCGGCCGCGGCATCTACTACGGCGCAAGCGCCACGGACGCAGCGAATGTCCAGGGCGACGAGGTGTACGTCGTCGGCGCGGCCAACTCCGCCGGCCAAGCCGTCCTCAACCACGCCCGGTACGCGAAACGGGTCGTCATGGTGGTCCGCGGCGCCAACCTCGACGACAGCATGTCGCGCTACCTGGTCGACCGGATCGTCACCGCCCCCAACGTCGAGGTCCGCTGCCGTTCCGAGGTCACCGGCGCCGAGGGCAGCGACCACCTGGAGGGGCTCACGATCACGCACCGCGACACCGGCGCGTCAGCACGCGTCGACGCGAGCTGGCTGTTCGTGTTCATCGGTGCCGCACCGCGCACCGGCTGGCTCGGCGACGGAGTGGTCCGCGACGACCACGGGTTCGTGGTCACAGGCCCGGACCTGCTCCCCCGACTGCCCGCCGGCGGCTGGGCACTCCCCCGGCCGCCGTACCCGCTCGAGACCAACGTGCCCGGAGTGTTCGCCGCCGGCGACGTGCGTCTGGACTCGATGAAGCGGGTCGCCTCCGCCGTCGGCGAGGGAGCGATGTCGGTGTACCTGGTCCACCGCTACCTGGCGTCGATGTGAGGAGGCCACGATGAGCCGACCCGACCTGCTCGAGCAGCTCAGCACGTTGCAGATCTTCACCGGCCTCACCCCCGAGCAGCTGGCGGAGCTGGCCGCAGCCGGCGAGGACCTGCCCGTCGAGCCCGGCGTCGAGGTGTGGCACGAGGGCGACCACGCCGACTTCTGGTGGGTGCTTGTCGACGGCGTCATCGACCTGCACCGCCGGATCGGTCCCGAGATCGTCCGGGTCGGACGGATGGAGCCCGGCCGCTGGGCGGGTGGCTTCCGTGCATGGGACGAGGACGGCGTCTACCTCGCCAGCGGCCGGGTCGTGCTCTCCAGCCGGCTGCTGCGGATACCCGCGCTCGCATTGCGTGACCTGGTGCAGGAATGGTCCCCGCTCGGCGGGCACCTGATCGCCGGGCTGTACCACACCGCCCGCAGCATCGAGTCGACCGCGCGGCAGCGTGACGCCCTGGTCACCCTCGGAACCTTCGCAGCCGGACTCGCCCACGAGCTCAACAACCCCGCGGCCGCGGCGACCAGGGCCGTCGCGGGCCTCAACGACGCGGCCGGCACACTGCTCGCCGCACTCGGCGACCTGGCGGAGGGCCGCCTGACCCCGGAGCAGTTCGCTGCGCTCGACGCCCTGCGAAAGCGGATTCCCGGACCGGACCAGGTCCCCGACGCGCTCGCGCTCGCCGACCGGGAGGAAGAGATCGCCGACTGGCTGGAGCACCGCAAGGTGCCCGACGCATGGCAGCTCGCGCCGGTGCTGGCCGCGGCCAGGGTGGACCTGGCCTGGTGCGACGAGGCGGCCGCAGTGCTCGACGACCGGACTCTGGCACCGGGGCTGGTTTGGGTGTCGAGCACGCTGTCGGCACGAGCGCTGCTCGCCGAGATCGACGAAGCCACCCACCGGATCTCCGAGCTCGTCGACGCTGCCCGCTCCTACAGCCAGCTGGACCGGGCATCGCGTCAGCGCACCGACGTGGTGGAGGGCATCGAGTCGACGCTGACCATGCTCAGCGGCCGCCTGCGGGAGGTTCGGTTGCAGCGTGAGTACGCCGCAGACGTGCCGCCGCTTGACGCGTACGCCGGAGAGCTCAACCAGGTGTGGACCAACCTGATCGGCAACGCCGTCGATGCGATGGACGGGACCGGCCTTCTGACGATCACCACCCGGCTCGATGGCGCCGACGTGGTGGTCGAGATCGGAGACACCGGGACCGGGATGAGCCCGGAGGTCGCCGCTCGCGCGTTCGACGCGTTCTACACGACCAAGGACGTCGGCAAGGGCACCGGCCTCGGACTCGACATCGCCCGCCGGATCGTCGTCGAGCGGCACGGCGGCGCCATCGAGATCATCACCCCGGAGGTCGGCACGGTGATGCGGGTCAGGCTGCCGCTGTAGAAGTTCACCTGCCGCCCTGCAAAGCCCGCAGCCGCACGCCGCGGCGATGAACGGCCGGTCCTGTCCGAGGTCGGGAAGCTCGGGCAACGGCTTCGAGCAGAGCGCCGTGGCCTCCTCCGAAGAGATCCCCAGCGCACGCAGTACTCGCTGGGTGAAGCGGATCGCAACTCCGCTGTGGAGGAGTACGCGGACCTGCTCGGGGAGACGACGCTGGAGCCGTCCGGTGAGCCTGAAGCTTCTGCGGAGGGCCGCACACGTCGGGCGGGCCACCTGGGCCCGCCCGACTTTCGTGCGGTCTAGCTGCTCACGAGGTCGCTGGCGTGTGTCTCGGCCGGCACGGCCGCCAGCGGTCGACCGGCACCGTCAGCTTCAGCTGTGAGCTGCGGCAGGATTCGGTCGAGCCAGGCGGGGATCCACCAGTTCGCCTTGCCGAGCAGGGCCATCGTGGCGGGCACGAGCACCGTGCGGACGATGGTGGCGTCGACGAGGATGGCGGTGGCGAGTCCGAGGCCGAGCATCTTGAGTGACGGGACGGGGCTGGCGACGAAGCTGAGGAAGACCGCGACCATGATGAGCGCTGCCGAGGTGACCACGCGCCCGGTGCCGGCGAGGCCGCGGGCGACGGACTCGGTGTTGTCGCCGGTGCGCTGGTACTCCTCGCGGATGCGGGAGAGCAGGAACACCTCGTAGTCCATCGAGAGCCCGAACAGGATCGGGAACATGATGACCACGATGATGGAGGTGATCGGGGTCGGTCCGTCGAGGCCGAGCAGGGTGGCGCCCCAGCCCCACTGGAAGACCGCGACCATGACGCCGTAGGCGGCGCCGATGGAGAGCAGGTTCATGACGGCGGCCTTGAGCGGGACCGCGATGGACCGGAAGACCAGCATCAGCAGGAGGAAGGACACTGCGATGACGGCGCCGATGAACAGCGGCAGGGTCTGCGAGAGCTGGGCGTTCAGGTCGTCGGTGACCGCGGTGATGCCGGTGACGTAGCCGTTGGCGGGGATGACGTCGCGGACGTTGTCGATGGTCGTCGAGGTGTCTGGGTCGGCGGGGCCGGTGGCCGGGGTCGCGGTGAACACGACGGTGTGGCCGTTCGCGGAGGTGATGGGGTCGCTGACCGCCACGATGCCGCTGACAGCTGCGATGTCGGCCGCGACCGAGGTGACGCCGTCAGCGTCGGTCCCCGGAGCGGTGAGGTCGACGACGACGGTGAGGGGCGCATTGATGCCTTCGCCGAAACCTTCGGTGAGCAGGTCGTAGGCCTGACGGTGGGTCGTCTCCTCGGGTGCATCGCCGGCGGCGGGGAACGCGGTCTGCATCGACAGGGCCGGGGCCGCGATGGCGAACAGGAAGACGACGGAGCCGACGAGGTACGGCCACGGGCGGGCCGAGACTCGGTGACCGAAGCGCCACCAAGCGCTGTCCTCGGCAGCCTTGGCGGGCCGGTGGCGGCGGACGACGCGGCCCTTGTCGATGCGGTCCCCGAGCAGGCCGAGGAACGCGGGCAGCAGGGTGATGGCTGCGACCACGGAGGAGAACACCATGATCGCGGTCGCCAGTCCGATGGAGGTCAGGACGCCGACGCCGGTGATGGCGAGTGCCGAGGTCGCGATGACGACGGTTCCGCCGGCGAACACCACGGCCGCACCGGAGGTTCCCATCGCGGCGGAGAGAGCCCCACGGTTGTCGTTGCCGGCGGCGCGGTTCTCGCGGTACCGGGCGACGACGAACAAGGCGTAGTCGACGCCGACGCCGAGTCCGACCAGGCCGGCGACGGGGATGGCGGAGACGGACACGTTCATGAACGAGGCGAGCAGCGTGATGCCCCCGATGCCGGCGCCGACCGCGATGAGCGAGAGTCCGATGGGCAGGACCGCGGCGACGAACGTGCCGAACACGACCAGGAGGACCAGGAGGGCCACGAGGAGTCCGATGCCGACGTGGCCGGAGCTGCTGTCCTCGGAGTTCAGGAAGACCGCGTCGCCGCCGAGCTCGACTCGCACGTCGTCGGTGTCGATGCTGGTGACGCCATGGGAGAGAGTGGTGAACGCGGGCTTGCCCATCTCGCGTTCGGGGACGTCGAGGGTGAGCTCGGCGTAACCGATGCGTCCGTCGGCGGAGATGGTGCCGGCCTGGAACGGGTCGGTGACCGACGCGACGTGGTCCAGGGCGGTGACCTGGTCGAGCACGTCGGTGACTGCTGCCCGGTCGTCGGTGCCTTCAGGCGCCTCGAACACGACAACGGCCTTGCCCTTCGCGGCCTCCGCGAAGTTGTCGTCGAGCAGCTTCATCGCCCGGGCGCTCTGGCTTCCGGGTGCGGAGAAGTCGTCCGCGAAGGTGCCGCCGCCGACGGCGGCAACGAAGAAGACGGCAACGACGGCGAGCACCCAGCTCGCGATCGTGCGCCACGGGTGCCTCGCGCTGGCCATCGCCACGGCGCGGGTGATTCGGTTCATGGTCGTGCCTTTCGGGATTGTGGCCGGCTCGGCGCGTTGCAGGTCGCTGGTCCCGAGACCCGCGGCGGCGTGGTGCTGATGAACGGTGCTGATGCTCGGTGAAGTTAGGAACCGATGTGGTGAGCGGTCGTCACCACAGGTGGTGAGCGCGCTGGTGATATCCGCCGGCCGGCTCGAGGGGCGGCGCGCCCGAGCTCGCGACAACGCCGGGCGGCACGCA
Source organism: Nocardioides sp. GCM10030259 (assembly GCF_042666375.1). Lineage (NCBI taxonomy): Bacteria > Bacillati > Actinomycetota > Actinomycetes > Propionibacteriales > Nocardioidaceae > Nocardioides > Nocardioides sp. GCM10030259. Next base: position 165,879 of record NZ_JBHTDF010000005.1, read on the forward strand.
TCGCGGCGCGCGGCACGGCAAGAGTGCGCGCGGCATCCCGGCTCCGACAATGGTCGTTGCCATTCCCGGGACTCACGCGCTGGAATGGCCTCGTGAGCACGTCGCCGGACGACGCCGGGAAGCGCGATGGTTCCTCGGTGGCCCTGGCTGCGGCGCTGGACCGGATCGGCGAGGCCGCCGAGTTCGACCCGCAGGTGCCGCACTGGTTCGTCAGCACCGGCGGCGGCTCCGCCGAGGTGCTGAGCATCTTCGGACGCCCCGACGAACGGATGCACCTCCACGACCAGTCGGACGCCGACGCGTCCGGAGGCCGGCACTGATGACCGACGCGCTGGTCGAGACGAAGCTGCTCCAGCCGCGACCGCGCCGCGAGGTCGTGCCGCGCCCACGGCTGGCCGGCCTGATGAACCGCGCGTCGCAGGCTCCGGTCACGCTGGTCTCGGCGCCGGCCGGTTTCGGCAAGACGACGCTGCTCAGCGCCTGGCTGGCTCCCGACGGCCCGGAGCCGAGTCCGGTCGCCTGGGTGTCGCTCGACGAGCGCGACCGCCAGCCCACGTCGTTCTGGACCTACGCTCTCCTCTCCTTGGACCGGGCCGTCCCCGGCTCCGGCGCGGCCGCCCTCACACTGCTGCAGTCCGGGCAGTCGCCTGTGGAGAGCGTGCTCGCCGGGGTCGTGAACGAGCTGAGCGTGCACTCGGGCGAGGTGACACTCGTCCTCGACGACTTCCACCTGGCCGACTCCGTCGAGGTCGCCACCGGGATGACGTTCCTCGTCGAGCACCTCCCGCCGCAGCTGAGGCTGGTGATCAGCACCCGGGCCGACCCCGGACTGCCGTTGCCCCGGCTGCGTGCCCGCGGCGAGCTGGTCGAGGTTCGCGCGGCCGACCTGCGCTTCACCGGCGACGAGGTGGCGACGTATCTCAACGACCTCAACGGCTTCGACCTCGCGACCAGCGATCTGGCGACGCTGGAGGCTCGGACCGAGGGTTGGGCAGCAGCGCTCCAACTCGCCGCCCTGTCTCTCCGGGACCTGAACGACCGGTCCAGGTTCATCGCCGGGTTCGCCGGTGACGACCGGTTCGTCGTCGACTACCTCGCCGACGAGGTCTTGAGCCAGCAGACCGAGGAAGTACGACGTTTCCTGCTCGACACCTCGGTCCTGGACCGGCTGACCGGTCCGCAGTGCGATGCGGTGACCACATTGCCCGCTGGCATGAGCGGGAGAGCGATGCTCGAGGCACTGGATCGGGCCAACCTGTTCCTGGTACCGCTGGACGGCAGCCGAACGTGGTACCGCTACCACCACCTCTTCGCCGACGTGCTGCGCGCGCACCTGCTCGAGGAGCGGCCCGGAGACTTCCCGCTGCTCCACGAGCGAGCGGCCGGCTGGTACCACGACGGGGGCCAGCCCGAGGCCGCGGTGCGCCATGCCCTCGCCGCCGGGAATGTGGACAGGGCCGTCGAGTTCATCGAGCTCGCGCTTCCGGAGCTGCAGCGCGGACGGCGCGAAGACGTCATCCGCCAGTGGGCCCTCGAGCTGCCCGGCGAGGTGGTGCGGCGTCGCCCGGTGCTTGCGATGGGGCTGGTCGGCGGGCTGATGTCCAGCAACGACTTCACCGGTGTCGACCTGCGGCTGCGCGATGTCGAGCGGATGCTGGCGGAGCCCGAGGACCTGGTGGTCGTCGACCCGGTCCAGCTCCCGCGCCTGCCGGCCGAGATCGAGATGTACTGGTCGGCGCTCGCGCTCATCGGCGGTGACCCGGCAGGTGCGATTGCTCGCGCTGAGCACGCCATCGCGATCGCCGCACCCGGGGACGACCTGGTCGTCGGCGCCACCGCGGCGCTGTCCGGGCTTGCCTCGTGGACCACTGGGGACATCGCCACCGCGCACCGCAGCTATGCGACCTCCGTAGCGGCACTTGCCCGGGCCGGGCACATCGCCGACGTGCTCGGCTGCTCCATCGCGATGGCCGACATGGAGCTGCGGCTGGGTCGGCTCCGCGAGGCCCGGCGAACCTTTCAGCATGCGCTCGAGCTTGCCGAGACCTCCTCCGGGCCGACGGTGATGCGGGGCACGGCCGACATGCTCGTCGGTCTCGCTCGTGTCGCCTGGTACCACAACGACCTGCCAGGGGCGGCTGAGTACCTGCGCCGCGCCGACGAGCTCGGAGAGGCGGCGGCTCTCGCGCAGAACCCGTACCGCTGGCGGGTCGGGATGGCTCGCCTGCGGGCTGCCGAGGGCGACATGACGGCCGCCCTGGAGCTCCTCGACGAGGCCGAGCGGGTCTACGTCGGAGACTATTCGCCCAACGTGCAACCCATCCACGCGACGCGGGCTCGCGTGCTCGCCGCGCGCGGCGACCTGGCCGAGGCGCGTGCCTGGGCGATGCAGCACGGCGTCGCGGCCGACGACGAGCTCAGCTATCTGCACGAGTACGAGCACATCACCCTGGCTCGGGTCTTGATGGCCGAGCACGCTGCCAGCGGGTCTCCGGAGCTGCTGCAGGAGGCGGTCGGTCTTCTGGACCGGCTGATGGTGGCCGCCGACGAGGGCGGGCGGGTCGGGTCGATGATCGAGCTGGAGGTCCTCCGGGCGGTGACGCTCCGCGGCGCCGAAGAGTCGGACCGGGCGCTCGCGGCACTCGAGCACGCGATCGAGCTCGCCGAGCCGGACAACTGGGTGCGGGTCTTCGTCGAGGCCGCGCCCGCTCTGGGTGACCTGCTCGGCGGTCTCGCGGCTCGGCAGCCGAGCTCCGGCTACGTACGACGGCTGCTCGAGGCGACCTCGGCGTCAGGAACCGACGCGGTAGTGGCGCTGGGAGCGACTCGCAGCCCGCGACCGGAGCTGCTCGACCCGTTGAGCGACCGCGAGCTCGACGTACTGCGTTTGCTGCGATCGGACCTGGACGGCCCCGCGATCGCCCGCGAGCTCGTGGTGTCTCTCAACACCGTGCGCACACACACCAAGCACATCTACACCAAGCTCGGCGTGAACAACCGGCGCGCGGCCATCAGCCGGGCGCACCAGCTCGGCCTGCTGGCCCGGCCGACCCACGGCTGAAACCACGATCACCACGGCGGTCACCACATGATGTGACGACCGCTCACCAGCCCCGTTCCTAGCGTGCCGGTCATGAGCATGCACGAACCCTGCCGCTACGAGATCCGGGTGCAAGGCCGCATCGACGAGAGATGGACGGCCTGGCTGGAGGACCTGGCGCTCGACGTCGAACCCGGTGGCGTCACCGTCCTCCGCGGACAGGTGGCCGACCAGGCCGCCCTGCACGGCGTCCTCGCGCGACTCTGCGACATCGGGGTGCCGCTCATCTCGGTGACTCCCGGGCCCGACTGTGCCACGGAGCGCGACCGATGAGCCGGCTCGTTCCTGCCGGACTCGTGGCCCTCAGCGTCGTGCCACTCGCCGCCGGAACGCTGCGGCTCGTCCAGCTCGCCGGTGGCCCCGACCTGATGCCCGCCGACGACCGCTTCACCGGCATCCCGGTCGCACTCGTCGTCCACATCCTCGGCGCGGCAACCTACGTGCTGGTCGGCGTCCTGCAGTTCATTCCGGGACTCCGCCGTCGCCACCGGGCGTGGCACCGTCGAGCCGGTCGAGTGCTGGCGGTCGCCGGTCTGCTGGTCGCCGGAGCCGCGCTGTGGCTCACGCTCTTCTACCCGCCCCAGCCCGGCACCGGACCTCTCCTCCTGGTTCTTCGACTGCTCGTGGGCTCAACCATGGGCGCCTCCCTCGTCCTCGGCGTCCAGGCAGCCCGCCGCCGCGACATCGCGACGCACCGAGCCTGGATGATCCGCGCCTACGCCCTCGCCCTCGGCGCCGGAACCCAGGTCTTCACCGAGGGCATCGGCGGCGCCGTCCTCGGCACCGGGCCCCTGGCCGGCGACCTGGCCAAGGGCACCGCCTGGGCGATCAACCTCGCCGTGGCGGAGTGGGCGATCCGCCGACCCCGCCGTACCGCATCCGTCCCCGTCACCCCGTCAGGAGCACCGGCGTGACCACCACCGCACCCCTGGCCACCACCGCGCCCGAGGCCACCTCGGCCCGCTCGATCCGAACCGATCGGCTGTTGCTCCGTGCCAGGGAATCCGTCCACCAAGCACACCCACCTGGAGAACCGATGACCGACACGACCACCAGCGGCACGACGACCAGCGCGACCACCAGCGCGACCACGCCGGCAGCCCCGCGAACGGTCCCAGGGCTGTCCGCACGCCGCCTGAATGTCATGCGGGTCGGCTACCTGTTCATGGGACTCGGGCTGGTCATCGTGAAGTGGCCGATGCTGCCCACCGCCTACACGCTGCCGCTGTACGAGAGCGTCACCCTGTGCCTGCTCGTCGCGATGTCGGTACTTGCCCTGATCGGCCTGCGCTACCCCGCCAGGCTGCTTCCCGTGCTGCTCCGGGAGTCCGCCTGGAAGGTCCTGTGGCTCTCGGTCGTCGCGCTTCCACAGGTGGTCGCCGGCGATCTCGACAGAGCGACGACCGAAGTCGCCATCAACTGCTTCTTCGGCGTTGTGGTCCTCGCTGTCGTTCCGTGGCGACACGTCTTGCGTCGCTACGTGCTCGAGCGGTCCGAACCGTGGCGGGCGGGCACCATTGGCGCAGCGGCTGGCGCAAGACCTCCTGCGCGACAACGGTTCTGAGGTGCGTCATTCGTAGCCGCGTGCAGGCACGCTCTCAGTGGGCAGCTAGGCGAATCGGACAGCGATGCCCGGGTAGTCGATGATCAACCCGCTGTCGTCATAACGCAGCACGGCCTCGAACCCACCCTCCGAGACGTACTGGAAGCTGTCGGCGTCGAGCCGGCGATAGGTCTGGTCGAGACGGCGTACGGCGAGGTCGAGCGCCTGGACGTACACCGCGGGCGCTCGGACGGTCTCATCGACAGGAAGGTGAAGTCGGTGCACCGGAAAGGTGTTGGTGCATGCCGACGACTCCAGGTCGATGTCCATCAGACCGTCGAGGTCAGACCTGGGTTGGCCGTTCACGGTCCAGCCTCCTGAACCGTCGGACGCCAACCTCACTTCGTGCGCGCCAGCAACGGTGTCGGCGCTGACGTGGACCTCGCGCGTGCGCCACTGCTCGTCGAAGCGGATGTGGTAGCGGACGGCGTACGGATGGCCGGCCTCGACCGCGGAGGTGTGGCCCCGGATCTCGCCCGGCGCGGTGTAGACGACCTCGAAGCCCTCGACTGCGTCCACGAAGCGCCACGCCGCGAAAGGCGGAAGCTGCTCCATCACGTGCACCTGCACCCTCCTCGTACAACGAGTTCACTACGCCGAACGGTGGCACACGTGACCCAGCCCGATCCGCCGCGTGCTGGCGCGTGCTCAAGTCCTGCCGCTGACGAGTGGTGCGGTCTCCGGCGGACAGGCGGGGTCTACTTCCCAGCTCTTCTCCCACCATCCGGTGGAACCCGTCTCTGCCTCTTACCTGCTGGGATGGCCGGGCGGCGACAATAGCGCGAACCGCTGGCTCCCGCCGCGTCTCTCCGCCGCGACAGACCACACTCCACCGACGGCCACTCCTCGAGGTGTGGTCGCAACCGGCCAGGTGTGGCCTCGTCAGGCCATCTCGGGCACGTGCAGGTGCGCGAAGACCATCTCCATCTCCTCGACGCTGCCGACCGTCGCGTTGAGCTCCTGGGCAGCCCGCTCCCGGATCATCTGGGCGGCACTGCGGCTGGCCTCCATGGCCTCCCGGCTGTCGAAGACCACGGTGCCGACGACCCGACCGGCGTTGCGGTCGATCATCAGGCTCGCGCTGCAGTATCCGTCCATCTCCTGGAGCCGCGGCAGCACCGCCATCCGATAGGTGTCGAGCGCCCGGTCGGCCGTGGCGGGATCGCCGCTGAGCCACGTCAGGCGTGCCCAGGCGTCCGGCGGTGCGGCGTGGTCGCGGTGCACCACGCCCACCTCCCACTGGTGGACCTCGCTGCTGCCGCCGAGGATCTCCTCCGCGCGGCTCCGAAGCGGCATCACCCGGTCGGCACTGGCCATCATGGCTTCCTCGGATGCCCACGCCGTCGTGGCGATGCAGCGGCCGGAGTCGCGGTTCACGAGCATCGACATCCCGACGCATCCGTCCATCCCGGACACGGCAGGAAAGATCTCGTCCCGTACGACGGCCATGCCGTCCTCGATCTTGGCGGGATCAGCCTGGATCTCACTGGTGCGTACGAACATGACCCGTCCCTCTCTGCTCCCGGCAGCGGCCCGACGCCGCTGCCCCACCGGTCCACGCTTCGCGCCCGCGGTGCGTGCGTCAATACCAAGACTCGGGAGAACATGACTCATCCACGCGGTCTGACCGAACGGTTCGGGATCACCCAACCGGCCTTCGCATCCGGATCTGCCGTGCGAGTGCGTTCGAGGGCGGGTCATCCGCCGCAAGCAGTCTGCCTCCGTCACGCCTTTGACAGTGGGCCGATGAGGTACGCGTCCAGCTCGACCGTCAGACCCCACATGGTGCCGCCGGCGATACCGAAGCGTGTCGACGGCGATGTGAACCGAGCCAGGTCCGCTTCCCACAGCTGCCGAGCCCTGGCGCCGACGGCTCCAGCGGTTCCCTCCTTCGTGAGTGAGGCAACGATCCCCCCGCTGTGCTTCACGACGTGTCTCCTCAAGTGCAGAGGCACCGATCCGTCAACGTGCGTGATGAGGGCCAGCAGGTAGGCAGCGCTGTCGGGAGCGAGGGCAGCCATCTTGAGTCCATCTGCCGTCAACTTGGCCAGGTTCTTCGCCCGCGACTTGGCGTTCAGGACGTCGAACGCGTACATGGCCTTCGCCTCGACCTGGAGGACGGGCGTCTCTCCTGCCAAGACCGCGATGTCTGCCCTCCGCCACTCCCTGGAGACGACGTACGAGTCGTTCAGCTCGTGTTGAAGCCGCCATGCGATCCGGTCGCGCACCGGCAACTCAGCCTTGCTGGTGAGCGCGAGGTACGCCAGTTCGTTCTCAGCGAAGTCGCTGGACAGAGATGCCAGTGTCATCGCCAGTGCGCTGACGACGGACTTCGGGCTCGCACTCATGGAACTCCTGGACCTCAAGCAGCGTCGCGGCGCTCTCACCGGTCAGACCATTCTGCAATGACTTCGACTCCGTCGGTTCCGACTTCGCCCGATCCACCCGCGTCTCAGCGCCCCGACGGGGCAGGGCTGAAGGCGGGGCACCGCCAGGAGGAAGGATGAGGTCGCTCTCGCCCTCAGCCGTTGACGGCGAGGAGGATCCGATCGACGGTCTCGACGGTGACCGGTTCGCCGATGAACTCCGCCACCCAGTCGGCGTTGCGTGTTCTTTCCTGGTCGGTGGTGGAGCTCAGCCAGCGTTCGCAGCCGACCACGGCGATGTGGCCGAGCTGGGCCACGAGCATGGTCAGGTCTCCACGGTTGGCCAGGCGGCCGGGTCCGCCGGCGTCGACATAGGCGTCGTACAAGGTGCGCATCCGGCCAGGGTCACCCACCCCGTACTCGAAGAGCGCGCAGGCAAGCTCCCCGTTCACGTCTCCGGGGCCACTGTTCTCCCAGTCCAGGGCGACCAGACCGCCTCCCGGTGTACGCCGGACGTTGTCCGCCCACAGGTCGCGGTGACACATCTGGACCCGGCGCGGCGAGGCGAGGATTCCCTCTGCCTCCAGGACGCTGGGGAGCAGGTCCGCGAGACGTTCGGCGAAGGAGGCATCTGCCCGACGTAGGCGCGCCAGCAGTTCCTGCCACGCCTCGGCGCCGATCGGGTCGACGTACCAACCGTCAACGGGATCGTCGGTGGGCACTGCGGCCGAGTGAATGGACGCCAGCACCCGTCCGAACTCGCCGGGATCGAGTCGCCGATCTTCGGGCAGCACGTCGACCCACTCGTAGACCCGCACCTGAGAGCCGCCGATGTCCGCGACCACGGCGCTGTCGACGGCACGTACGACGGCTGGCATCGGCACTCCGGCCGCACGCACCACATCCTGGTACTCCGCGTCGGACTCCGCCCCCTCGACCGAGACCGCGAAGTGCGCATGCTTGACAGCGAAACGGCCCCGCCTTGTGTCCAGCTGCCAGATCTCACCAAGACGCCCGAACGCCACGGGACCGCGCAGACATGCGCCCCCTCCCAACCCGAACTGCTCGGCGATCAGACGGGCACGCGACGGATCCAGCACGAGCCCACCGTACGTGGAGTCACCCGCGCACGGACCTCGCGAAGGTTCGTGATTCCGCCGCCTGGCGGACGCTTCGATCGGCCGAGGTCGGATGCCTAACCTGCTGCGTCGATGGCGGGAAAGGCCCATGTTCCGTTGCGGATCTCCGGACGTGGGCGATAGAGACGGACGAGATAGTTCCAGCCCTCGGTGATCGGCAGGGAGTTGCGTGCTGGGTCACCGTCTCCTCCGAACCGGACGGTGACACTCCCGTCGTCGTTCCTGGCGGCTGTGATGCTGTTGACGCTGTAGGCGCCGCGTTCGTTGGGCTCGAAGAATCCTGCCGAGTTGTAGACCGAGATGGACCAGAACCCGTCGACCGGGACATCCGCGCCGACGGTGAGCTCGTAGTCGCCGACCGGCAGCTTCGGATCGACCCCGACATAGGCGGCCTCGGAGTCCGGCAGACCACCCCAGCCGGCGGCTGTTCCGATCAGATGATGAACGGGATCGACCACGTCGCGTCGCCCGAACGTCCTCTCGAAGGCGGTCATGTCCCCGGCAAGCCCCAACAGCGCTTGGCGGGTGCGGTCGAAGCTCGCGGTCTCGTAGTCGGGCATGTGGAACGGCCGGTCGGATGCTGCGTGTATCGCGAGCTGGTCCTGCACAGTGGCGACGGCCGCGAGGTCATCGGGGTTCCGCGGATCCACCAGCGTCCGCGCGGCGACGGCGACATAGGGCGTGTCCAGTTCCTCGACGGTCAGCTCGTGGGTTCCTGGCTCATGGATGACCCGGTTGATGAAGTGGTCCTGGTTGACCACCATCACCGACAGGTAGCGCTCACCGGCATCGGGGATCGTGACCGTCGCACCTCGGGCGATGTCGACGATCGCGAAGCTGTAGAGGGTGTCCCGGTTCAGCCTGATGACGGTCTGCTTGTCCACCGGAGCGGGCTCTCGGTGGTGGAGGAGGTTGTTGACCCCACCCGCGTCCCGTTGCAGGTCGGAGAACATGCGATCGGTCTCCGCCCTGGCGAAGTTGTCCACGTTGACCTTCTGAGCTGTCACGCTCCGACTCTCGTGACCCGCCCTCGGCCGACGCTCACCCTCTTCGGGTGAATCGACAGCTCGCCCAGGGGTTGCCGTGGTGTCGCGACGGCCCTAACCTGAACGCCGTTCACCTGAACGTCGTTCAGGAACCGCCGAGGAGACCCATGACTGCCACCTTCGACCAGCTCGCCGACCGGATCCTCGCGGGAGAGGCCGCGACCGAGGCGGACGCCCTGGCCGTCCTCCGGGCCGACGACGCCGAGCTGATGCACGTGGTCGCGGCCGCCGGCCGGCTCCGGCGCAGGCACTTCGGGAACACCGTCAAGGTCAACTACCTCGTCAACCTGAGGTCCGGCCTGTGCCCGGAGAACTGCAGCTACTGCAGCCAGGCGCTCGGCAGCAAGGCGCCGATCCTGAAGTACTCCTGGCTCTCTGTCGACCAGACCCTCGAGCAGGCGAGCGCCGGCCTGCGCGGTGGCGCCACGCGGGTCTGCCTGGTCTCCTCCGGCCGCGGGCCCTCCGACCGCGACATCGACCGGGTCACCGAGCTGACCGAGGCCATCAGGAGCGAGTACGCCGACGTCGAGCTCTGCGCCTGTCTCGGACTGCTCCAGGACGGCCAGGCAGAGCGACTGCAGGCGGCGGGCGTCGACGCCTACAACCACAACATCAACACGGCCGAGTCCCACCACGAGGCCATCGTCCAGACCCACACGTACGCCGACCGGGTCGACACCGTCGGCAAGGCCAAGGCGGCCGGGTTGTCCCCGTGCTCGGGCCTGATCGCCGGCCTCGGCGAGACCGACGAGCAGCTCGTCGAGGCGCTGTTCGCGCTCCGCGACCTCGACGCGGACTCGATCCCGGTCAACTTCCTGATGCCGTTCGACGGGACCCCGCTCGAGGGCACCTGGGAGTTGTCCCCGATCCGCTGCGTGAAGATCCTGGCGATGGCTCGGTTCGTCTGCCCGGACGCGGAGATCCGCATCGCCGGCGGCCGCGAGATGCACCTGCGGACCCTGCAGGCCCTCGCGCTGCAGGTCGCGAACTCGATCTTCCTCGGCGACTACCTCACCTCCGAGGGCCAGGACGCGCGCGCCGACCTGCAGCTGCTGGAGGACAGCGGGTTCGTCGTCCTCGGCGCCGACGCCGCACCCGCCGGCGAGGCGCACGACCCGGCGATCCGGCGACGGGGCGCCGGCACCGACGTACCGGCGAACGCATGACCGTGGACGAGTACGCCGCACTGCTCGCGTTCGACCGCGAGCACCTCTGGCACCCGTACAGCTCGATGACCGAGCCGTCCCCGGTCCGGATCGTCACGGGTGCGTCCGGGGTGCGCCTCACCTTCGCCGACGGGTCGGAGGTCGTCGACGCGATGTCGTCGTGGTGGTCGGCGATCCACGGCTACCGGGTCCCCGAGCTCGACGCGGCCCTGGTCGAGCAGAGCGCGTCGATGAGCCACGTCATGTTCGGCGGGCTGACGCACGCTCCGGCGGTGCGGCTGGCCGAGCGCCTCGTCGCGATCACCCCGGCTCCGCTCCAGCACGTCTTCCTCGCCGACTCCGGGTCGGTGAGCGTCGAGGTCGCGATCAAGATGACGCTGCAGCACCAGCGTGGGCTGGGCCGTCCGGAGCGCACCCGGCTGCTCACGGTCCGCGGCGGCTACCACGGGGACACCTTCGGTTGCATGAGCGTCTGCGACCCCGTCGGCGGGATGCACTCGATGTTCGCCGGGGCACTCCCTCGGCAGGTCTTCGCCGACCGCCCGCCGGCGCCGGGCGGCGACGTCGCCGGGTGGGCCGACGGGGTCAGGCGGCTCGCGGCCGACCACGCCCACGAGCTCGCCGGGATCATCGTGGAGCCGCTCCTCCAGGGCGCCGGCGGCATGCACGTGTACGACACTGCGTGCCTGACGGTGCTGCGGGAGGTCGCCGACGAGCACGACCTCGTCCTCGTCTTCGACGAGATCGCGACCGGGCTGGGCCGCACCGGCGACCTCTTCGTCAGCGAGCGGGTGACCCCGGACATCCTCTGCGTGGGCAAGGCCCTCACCGGCGGCTACCTGACGCTCGCCGCCGTCCTCACCACCACCGACGTCGCCCGAGGCATCTCGGCGAGCGAGTCCGGCGTGCTCATGCACGGCCCGACGTTCATGGGCAACCCGCTCGCCTGCGCGGTCGCGCTGGCCAGCCTCGACCTCCTGGAGCGCCTCGACTGGCGCACCGAGGTCGCCCGGCTCAACGCCGCGCTCGCCACCGGCCTGGAGCCGTTGCGCACCGCCGCCGGAGTCGCCGACGTCCGCATCGTCGGGGCCGTCGGCGTCGTCCAGCTCGACCACCCCGTCGACGTCGCGAAGGCGACCCGGGCCGCGCTGGAGGAAGCCGTGTGGCTGCGCCCGTTCCGGGACCTGATCTACACCATGCCTCCGTACATCACCGACGTCGCCGACGCCGATCGCATCTGCCGCGCCATCGCCCGCGCGACCGAGGTCGCCTGATGGACAGCGGGTCGGCCCGCTGGGCCGACTGGCTCGCCGACCGGGCCGCGGCGCGCGACGCCGCCGGTCTCACCAGGCGCCTCTCCGCCCGCGGGCCCGACGACTCGGTCACCGACCTGGCCGGCAACGACTACCTCGGCCTCAGCCGCCACCCCGACGTACGCCGCGCCGCGGCCGACGCCGCCCTGCTGTGGGGCGCCGGCGCGGGCGCGTCCCGCCTGGTCACCGGCTCCCTGACCCTCCACCGCCGGCTCGAGACCGAGCTCGCGGACTGGCTCGGCCAGCCGGCCGCCCTGGCCTGCTCCACCGGCTACCACGCCAACCTCGCCGTGGTGACCGCACTCGCCGACCGCGACGCGCACGTCGTCTCCGACGCCCACGTCCACGCCTCCCTCATCGACGCCATCCGGCTCTCCCGCGCGCACCTGACCGTGGTGCCGCACAACGACGTCTCCGCCGTGCGCGCAGCGCTCGCCGCGACACCGGGACGCCGGACCCTCGTGGTCACCGAGTCCGTCTACTCGGTGCTGGGCGACGAGGCCCCGCTGGTCGAGCTCGCCGACGCGTGCCGGCAGCACGGCGCGTGGCTCCTGGTCGACGAGGCACACGCCGTCGGCGTCCACGGCGCCGGTCTCGTGCACACCCGCGGCCTCGCCGGCCGCGACGACGTCATCGTCGCCGCGACCCTCTCCAAGAGCCTCGGCAGCCAGGGCGGAGCCCTGCTCGGCTCCGCCTGCCTCGTCGAGCACCTCGTCAACACCGCCCGGCCGTTCATCTTCGACACCGGGCTGAGCCCCGCCGCCGCGGCCGGCGCGCTGGCGGCCACCCGGATCGCGCGAGCACGCCCCGACCTCGCCGCGACGATCCACCGCCGCGTGGTCGCGCTCGCCGACCTGCTCGGCGTGCCGACTCCGGCAGGCGCCGTGCTGTCCGTGCCGATGCCGTCGCCCGTCATCGCGGTGGCCGCCCAGGCGGACCTCCTCGCCGAGGGCCTGCGGGTCGGCTGCTTCCGGCCACCCTCCGTGCCGGACGGCGTCTCCCGGCTGAGGATCACGGTCAGCGCCGGCACACCGGACGACGAGTGGGAGCGGGCGACGAAGACGCTCGATGCGGTCGTCCGCACGACCCGACGATGACCGGCGACGTCCTCATCGTCACCGGCACGAGCACCGGCGTCGGGAAGACCGTCGTCACGGCGGCGCTCGCCGCCCACGCCCTGGCGCACGGCGACGACGTCACCGCGGTCAAGCCGGTGCAGACCGGCGCCGCCGACGGCGACTCGGACGCCCACGAGATCCACCGCCTGACCGGCGTCGAGGCGCACGAGCACACCAGCTTGCCGGAGCCGCTCGCCCCCGACACGGCCGCCCGGCGCGCCCACCGCGACATCCCCTTGGTCGCCGAGCACGCCCACCGCATCCGGGACCTGGCCGGCACCCACGACCTGGTGCTGGTCGAGGGCGCCGGTGGGCTGCTCGTCAGGCTCGACACCGCCGGCGGGACCCTGCTCGACCTCGCCGACGCCCTCCGCTCCGAGTCGCCCCTCAGCGTGTCGTTCGTCATCGTCACCACGGCGACGTTGGGCACGCTCAACCACACCGAGCTCACCGTCGCCGCCCTCCGTGCGCGCGGGTACGAGCCCATCGGCCTCGTCATCGGCGCCTGGCCGGCCGCTCCCGGGCTCGCCGAACGCTGCAACCTCGACGACCTGCCCCGCACCACCGGCCTCCCCGTGCTGGGCGTCGTGCCGGACGGCGCCGGCGCCCTCTCGCGCCCGGCCTTCCTCGAGGCCTCGGCGAGCTGGCTCGACGCGAGTACCTAGACGACTGCTGCCGAAATGCGATCAGGCCGTGTCCTGAAGCTCCTCATGGGGAGTTCGGAACACGGCCTGACCTGCACCTTCGGTGGAGCTGAGGGGACTCGAACCCCTGACCCTCTGCATGCCATGCAGATGCGCTACCAGCTGCGCCACAGCCCCAAAACTCGTTGCTTCCCGTACGGGTGACAACTCGCGGAATACTAGCCAACGGATTCGCGGGATGCGAAATCGGGGTCCCCGGTGCGTCAGGACGCTGTGCGGTTGTAGGCGATCAGCCGCAGCGGGCCGCCCGGCTCCGCCTCGTCGAGCTCGACCCAGCCGCAGTTCGCCAGGCCGTGCAGGGCGGCGCGCTCGGTGACCGGCCAGCCGAGCAGGACGGGTACGGCGTCGCGGACCGCAGCACCGTGGGACACCGCGACGGCGACCTCCCCGGGGCCGATCGAGGCGAGCAGGTCACGCACGGCCGCGACGACCCGGGCCGCGACGTCGGCGGCCCGCTCCCCGCCGGGGACGACGTCGAAGTCGCCCGAGCGGAAGGCCGCGAACTCCTCGGGCGCGAGCGCGGCGTACTCGTCGTGGGTCAGGCCCTGGCGCCCGGCGAGGAAGTACTCGCGCAGGCGAGCGTCGTGGACGGCGTCGAGCCCGGTCTCCTTGGCGAGGTACGCCGCGGTCTGCCGGGCGCGGGCGCTGTCGGACGACCAGAGCGCCGCGGGGCGCATCGCGGCGACGACCGGCGCGACGGCGGCGGCCTGCCGGTGCCCGGTGTCGTCGAGCTCGGCCTCGAGCTGGCCCTGGACCCGGCGGGCGGCGTTCCAGGCGGTCTGGCCGTGCCGGAGCAGGACGAGGCGCTTGGGGCGTGTCACCCAATCCGGGACGCCTGCTGCGCGCCGCCCAGGACGCACGCTGGCTGCGTTGCCGTCGCTCATCAGACGCCCGGTATGCCTTCGCTCCGGCGCCTTGCCATCGCACGCCCCGGACGACGCTCGCGACGGCGCCGAATTGGGAGACACGCCCTAGCGCTCATGCGAGACGACGTCGGCGGGCAGCTGGATGGTCGGGCAGTCGCGCCAGAGCCGCTCGAGCGCGTAGAACTGCCGCTCCTCCTCGTGCTGGATGTGCACGACGATCTCGCCGTAGTCGATGAGCACCCAGCGGCCGTCGCGCTCGCCCTCGCGGCGGACCGGCTTGGCGCCGATCTCGCGGAGCTTGTCCTCCACCTCGTCGACGATCGCCTTCACCTGGCGGTCGTTGGTGGCCGACGCGAGCACGAACGCGTCGGTGATCGCGAGCTGCTCGCTGACGTCGAAGGCGACGATCTGCTGGGCGAGCTTGTCGGACGCCGCGCGGGCGGCGGCGTGCACGAGCTCGAGAGCGTGGTCGGTCGCGGTCACGTTTCTTCCTTGGGGTAGAGGTGGTGCTTGGCGATGTACTGGACGACGCCGTCGGGCACGAGGTACCAGACCGGCTCGCCGCGGCGGGTCCGATCGCGGCACTCGGTGGACGAGATCGCCAGCGCGGGGATCTCGACCATCGTGACCCGGTCGGAGGGGATCTTGGCCAGGGTCTGGTCGTCCATGGTGTAGCCGGGCCGGGTGCAGCCGACGAACTGCGCGAGCTCGAACAGCTCCCCCGCGTCCCGCCAGGTGAAGATCTCCGCCAGCGCGTCTGCGCCGGTGATGAAGTAGAGATCGGCGTCCGGCAGCTGCGCCCTCAGGTCGCGCAGCGTGTCGATCGTGTACGTCGGGCCCTGCCGGTCGATGTCGACGCGGGAGACGGTGAACCGCGGGTTGGACGCCGTCGCGACCACCGTCATCAGGTACCGGTGCTCGGCCGGCGTGACGACGCGCTGCGCCTTCTGCCACGGCGCGCCGGTCGGCACGAAGACGACCTCGTCGAGGTCGAACCACGCCTGCACCTCCGACGCGGCCACGAGGTGCCCGTGGTGGATCGGGTCGAACGTGCCACCCATCACCCCCACACGTCGACGCGCGCGGGAGCCGGGGGCCGGCCGGCTGGTCGTCAGCTGTGCTCTCGTCCGGCGCCGAAGACGAGCAGCGCGAGCAGCATCCCGATCAGGATGGCGAGAGTCACGCCACCGACGAGCCACTCGTTGGGCACGTTCTCGTTGATGTGCTCCTCCGCGGCGAGGGCGACGACGTACGGGTTCGGCATGGCCGACAGCCTACCGGTCCGGCTCGGCGTCCGGACGGGTGGTCAGCGCACGTGCCCGTCGCCGGTGACGACGTACTTCGTCGACGTCATCTCGGGCAGCCCCATCGGCCCGCGGGCGTGCAGCTTCTGGGTGCTGATCCCGATCTCGGCGCCGAAGCCGAACTCGCCGCCGTCGGTGAACCTCGTCGACGCGTTGACCAGCACAGCCGCGGAGTCGACGGCGGCGGTGAAGCGGCGCGCGGCCGCCACGTCCTCGGTGACGATCGCCTCGGTGTGGTGGCTGGAGAAGCGCCGGATGTGGGCGATCGCCGCGTCGAGGTCGGGTACGACGGCCGCGGAGATGTCCAGCGACAGGTACTCCGTCGCGTGGTCGTCGTCGGTCGCCGCGACGACGCCGTCGTGGGCCTGGAACGCCTCGTCGCCGTGGATCGTGACGCCGGCGTCCTGGAGCGCGGCGACCACCCGCGGCACGAACGTGTCGACGAGGTCGGCGTGCACCAGCAACGACTCCGCGGCGTTGCAGACGCTGGTGCGGTGGGTCTTGGCGTTGAGCACGATGGCGAGCGCCCGGTCGAGGTCGGCCGCGCGGTCGACGTAGACGTGGCAGTTGCCGACGCCGGTCTCGATCACCGGCACCGTCGACTCCTCGACCACCGAGCGGATCAGCCCCGCTCCCCCGCGCGGGATCAGCACGTCGACGTGGCCGCGGGCGCGCATCAGCGCCTTGACGCTGTCGTGGCTGTCGCCCGGCACGAGCTGGACGGCGTCGGCGTCGAGCCCGGCGCCCTCGACCGCCTCGCGCAGCGCGGCGACGATCGCGGCGTTGCTCGACCGGGCGCTGGAGCTGCCGCGGAGCAGCACCGCGTTGCCGGACTTCAGGCAGATGCCGGCCGCGTCGGCGGTGACGTTGGGCCGCGCCTCGTAGATCATCCCGACCACGCCGAAGGGCACCCGCACCTGGCGCAGCTCGAGACCGTTCGCGAGGGTGCCGCCGCGGACCACCTCGCCGACCGGGTCGGGCAGGCCGGCCACGTCGCGCAGGCCCTGGGCCATGCCGGCCACCCGCTCGGGGGTGAGCCGCAGCCGGTCGACGATGTTCGGCGGGGTGCCACCCGCCTCCGCGCGGGCCACGTCCTCGTCGTTGGCGGCCAGGATGTCGGCCTCGCGGGCGAGCAGCGACTCCGCCATCGCCTCGAGGGCCGCGTCCTTCGCCGCGCGGGTCGCGAGCGCGAGGCCGTGGCTCGCCGTACGGGCCCGCTCGGCGACGGCGAGCACGTCCTGCTGGGTCGTCATGTCGCGAGGGTAGTTCGGCGGGACCGCCGACTCCTACGCTGCCAGCATGCAGACTCGGGGCAACGTGTTCGCGGTGACCGGCGGTGGCAACGGGATCGGGCGCGAGGTGGTGCTGGCACTGCTGCGCGACGGCGCGCGCGTCGCCGCGATCGACCTGCGCGGCGACAGCCTCGCGGAGACGGCAGCGCTGGCCGGAGCCGGCGAACGGCTCAGCAGCCACGTCGTCGACATCACCGACCGGGCCGCGGTCGAGGCCCTGCCAGCGGCCGTGGTCGAGGCGCACGGCCGCGTCGACGGGCTGGTCAACGTCGCCGGGATCATCCAGAAGTTCGTGCCGTTCGCCGACCTGCCCTACGAGGAGATCGAGCGGGTGCTCTCCGTGAACCTGTGGGGTGTCCTGCACACGTCCAAGGCGTTCCTCCCCCACCTCCTGGACCGGCCGGCGGCGTGTCTCGTGAACGTCTCCAGCATGGGCGGGCTCGCGCCCGTGCCGGGGCAGACGATCTACGGCGCCAGCAAGGCCGCAGTCAAGCTCTTCACCGAGGGCCTGTACGCCGAGCTCCTCGGGTCGCGCGTCGCGGTCACGACCGTCTTCCCCGGCGGCGTCGGCACCGGCATCGCCGACAACTCCGGCGCCGCCGTGCCCGGCATGGACGAGTCGAGCGACCTGGCCGCCAACCTCACCGCGCCGGACGACGCCGCGCGCCAGATCGTCGAGGGCATCGAGAAGGGCAGCTACCGCGTGGTGATCGGCCGCGACGCCCGGATGGTCGACCGGATGACCCGGTTGGCGCCGCGCCGGGCCACGGAGCTCATCGCGAAGCGGATGGCCGGCCTGCTCAGCTGACGGCGTGGATGTCGCCGGACGCCAGGATCGCTTCGACGCGCACCGCGGCCCGGTCGGCGACGGGGTTCTGGCCGGCACGCGAGGCGAGCTCGGCCAGCGCGTAGAGGTCGGCGGCCCGGGCGAGCTCGATCGCCCGCGCCGGCGGGGTGCCGCGCAGCTCGGCGTACGCCCCCAGGACGGCGTCGACGTACGCCGGCTGGCGGTCGAAGCGCAGCACGTTGCCGAGGTCGGTGAACGGGTGGCCTGCGTGGGCGAACTCCCAGTCGAGCAGGCCGGTGACCTCCAGCGAGTCGGGGTCGAGCAGCAGGTTCTTCGAGTTGAGGTCGCTGTGCACCAGGCAGCTGCGGGTCTCCTCGTCGAGGAGCGCCTGCGCCGCCACCCCCACCGCGCCGAGCGACTCGGGCAGCGTGAGGTCGTAGGGCTCGATCGTCAGGTCGCCGTCCACGAAGAGGCCGCGCCGCAGCACCGGCATCCCGCCGAGGGTGCCGGCGATCCGGCCGACCGACTCCCCGGACCGCCGCAGCCCGGACTCATCGAGGGTCGGCAGCAGCAGGTCGCCGCGGACGCCGGGGAGGTACGACGTGACCATCAGCGCCGGCAGGCCCGCGTCGGGGTCGGCGCGGCGTACCTCCAGCACCTCCGGCACCGGCAGCAGCCCGCGCACCAGCCGCAGCAGCGCGGACTGGATCTCGGCCGCCTCCGCGGGATGGCGAAGGCCGGCGAAGAGCCGCACCACGGTGCGCTCTCCGCCGGCCTCGGCCAGGAAGGTCTCTCCGGACCAGCCGCCCTCGAGCGGCTCGAGGGACGCGAAGTCCACTCCGGTGTCAGATCTCGAGACGCCCGGGCTCACGCCTTGCGCTTGTTGATCTCCTCGGTGGCGGTCGGGAGGACCGAGTGGAGGTCCCCGACGACACCGAAGTCGACGAGCTCGAAGATCGGGGCCTCTTCGTCCTTGTTGACGGCCACGATGGTCTTCGAGGTCTGCATGCCGGCGCGGTGCTGGATCGCACCGGAGATGCCGTTGGCGACGTAGAGCTGCGGCGACACGGTCTTGCCGGTCTGGCCGACCTGGAAGCTGTGCGGCATCCAGCCGGAGTCGACGGCGGCACGCGAGGCACCGACCGCGGCGCCGAGCGAGTCCGCGAGGCCCTCGATCGGCTCGAAGTTGCCGCCGGTGCCGCGACCACCGGAGACCACGATCGCGGCCTCGGTGAGCTCGGGGCGACCGGTCGCCTTGCGCGGCTGCGAGGCCACGATCTGCGCCTTCTTCGCGGTGTCGGAGATCGTCGCGGAGAACTCCTCGACGGTGCCGGCGCCCGCGGACTCCTCCGGAGCGGCGGAGTTGGGCTTCACGGTGATGATCGGCGTGCCCTTGGTGACCTTGCCGGTGAGCGTGAAGTTGCCGGCGAACACGCTCTGCGTGGCGACCCCGCCCTCCTGCACGTCGACGGCGTCGGTGATCAGGCCCGACTCGAGCTTGATCGCCAGGCGGGCGCCGATCTCCTTGCCCTCGGCGGAGGACGGGATCAGGATCGCGGCGACGCCCCCACCCGACTGGGCCTTCTCGGCGAGCTGCTGCAGCGCCTCGGCCTTGGGGGCCACGAGGTAGCCCTTGATCTGCGCGTCGTCGACGACGTAGACCTTCTCGGCGCCGTACTTCTTCACCTTCTCGGTGACGTCGGCGGCCTTGTCGGCCGCGCCGATGAAGACGGCCGAGGGCTCACCGAGCCGCTTGGCGATGGTGAGGAGCTCGTACGTCGGCTTGCGGACCGCGCCGTCGACGTGGTCGATGAGAACGAGAACTTCAGACATGGGTCAGCGCTCCGCTTTCGGGGGTCAGATGAACTTCTTCGAGGCGAGGAACTCGACCAGCGCCGTGGCGCCCGAGCCGTCCTCGTCCTTGACGATCTCGCCGGCGGTGCGCGGCGGGCGGGCCGTGGTCTCCTCGACCGTGGTCCACGCGGCGTCGAGGCCGACCTGGCTCGCGTCGACGCCGATGTCGCTCAGCGACCAGGTCTCCAGCGGCTTCTTCTTCGCGGCCATGATGCCCTTGAACGACGGGTAGCGGGCCTCGCCCGACTGGTCGGTCACCGACAGCACCAGCGGCATCGTGCCCCCGATCACCTCGGTCGCGGTGTCGTCGTCGCGCTTGACACGCACCTGGTCGCCCTGCGTCTCGACGACGGAGGCGAGCGTGACCTGCGGGAGGTCGAGCCGCTCGGCCAGCATCGCCGGGACGACGCCGCCGGAGGCGTCGGTCGAGGCCATGCCGCACATCACGACGTCCGGCGACTTCCCAGAATCAGAGCTCAGCTTCTCGATGGCCTTGGCCAGCACCAGCGAGGTGGCGACGTAGTCGGAGCCCGCGATCGCCTCGTCGCTCACGTGGACGCCCTTGTCGGCGCCCATCTGCAGCGCCTTGCGCACCGCGTCGAGGGCCTTCTCGGGGCCGATGCAGAGGGCCGTGACCTCGGTGTCGTCGCCGGCCTTCTCCTTCAGCTGGAGAGCCTGCTCCACGGCGTACTCGTCGAGCTCCGACAGCAGGCCGTCGACGCCGACACGGTCCACGGTGTTGTCCGACTCGAACTGCCGGTCGGCAGTGGCGTCGGGGACGTACTTCACACAGACGACAATGTTCATGGTGGTGTGGCCGGGACGGCCCCTCCTGTGTCCGATTCCGAGGCACGCGGAGACGCGGCCTCAATCCAGGGATGTGGTCGTGAGGCTACCGTCGCGTAGGAACCGCCGAAACTCGGAGCGGGGTCGGATACGTCACAGCCCACCCAGCGGGAGTCAGGGCCGGACAATGCGCTCCAGGATGCGACCGACGACGAGGTAGGCGACCGCGCCGAGGCCCCAGTTGGCCAGCGCGCTCTTCGTCGCGGCGTCCTTGCCCTCGAAGGTGAAGATGCCGTTGTCGCGCGAGAAGACGCCGAGGTCGATGGCGTCGGCGGCGTCGAGGACGAACGACACGAGCGCGTTGTCCTGGTTGGCGTCGAGCGCGATCAGCAGCGCTCCGGTGGCGAGCAGGAGTGCGCAGACCACCGCGACCAGCCAGATCACCTGGGCCAGCCGGGTCCGCACCATGGCGACGCCACCGCTGTTGTTCTGACGCTCGGCCACCCTCGTCGCCACCTGCCTCACCCTGTCCTGGTCGCCCTCGCCGCGCAGGGTGTCCTGCCCGGTCGCTCGGGGCGACCATCCCCATCCGGGGCGCTTCGCAAACCGAGAGTATGCCGCCAGTGGCCCGTCAGCGTCCGACGAACGACGCCTTCCCGGGGCCGCTCTCCACGAAGGAGGCCATGCCGATGGTCCGGTCCTCGGTCGCGAACAGCGCGGCGAACTGCTGGCGCTCGATCTCGAGCCCGGTCTCGAGGTCGACCTCGACCCCGCGGTCGATGCTCTCCTTGGCCGCGCGGACGGCGTACGTCGCGGCGCCCGCGAACTGCCCGGCCCACGCGACGGCCTCGTCGTAGACCGCGCCGGCGGGCACCACGCGGTCGACCAGGCCGATGGCCAGCGCCTCGTCGGCCTTGACGAAGCGCCCGGTGAAGATCAGGTCCTTCGCCTTGCTCGGGCCGACCAGGCGGGTGAGCCGCTGGGTGCCGCCGGCGCCGGGGATGACGCCGAGCAGGATCTCGGGCTGCCCGAGCACGGCGTCCTCGGCCGCGAAGCGCACGTCGGCGCACAGCGCCAGCTCGCAGCCCCCGCCGAGCGCGTAGCCCGTCACCGCTGCGACGACCGGCTTCGGGATCTTGGCCACGGCGGTGAACGACGACTGCAGGGCACCGGAGCGCTTGACCATGTCGGTGTACGACATGTCCGCCATCTCCTTGATGTCGGCGCCGGCGGCGAAGACGCGCTCCCCGCCGTACAGGACGACCGCCTTGACGTCGTCACGCTCGGTGGCCTCGAGGGCGACGGCGCGGATCTCCTCCTGCACCTGGACGTTGAGGGCGTTCATCTTCGGCCGGTCCAGCCTGATCGTCCCGACCCCGTCGGCCACCTCGAGTCGCACGAACTCGCCCATCACGCACCACGCCTCTCGTCACTCCAGTTCATCGGATCCGGTCTCGGGCATTGTGCCGTCATCGGCAAGAATGGCGCGGGTGACCCCTGGACTGTGGAGGAGCCGCGGCGAGCGCGCACCGGTGTGGCCGGGCCGCAACTGGCCGCTCGGGTCGACGTGGTCGCCGGAGTCGACGAACTTCGCGGTGCACGCGCCCCAGGCGTCCGCCGCCTGGGTGTGCATCTTCGACGAGCACGGTGGTGAGCGGCAGCACCGGCTGACCGAGCAGGCGCTGGGCATCTGGCACGGCGCGATCCCCGACCTCGCGCCGGGGACGCCCTACGGCTACCGGATCGCCGGCCCCTGGGACCCGGCGCAGGGCCTGCGGTTCAACCCCAACAAGCTCCTGCTCGACCCGTTCGCCCGCGCCGTCTCGGGTGAGGTCACCGTCGACCCCGCGATCTTCGGCTACATCCACGGCGACCCGGAGACGATGGACACCCGCGACTCCGCGCCGTACGTGCAGCGCAGCGTGGTCGTCGACGACCGCTTCGACTGGGGCGGGGAGGCGCCGCTGCGCTACCGCTGGCGCGACACGGTCATCTACGAGATGCACGTCAAGGGCATGACGATGCTCCACGACCGGGTGCCCGAGGAGCTCCGGGGGACGTACGCCGGGCTCGCCTCGCCCGCGGTCATCGACTACCTCAAGGACCTCGGCGTCACCGCGGTGGAGCTGCTGCCCGTGCACCAGTACGTGCCCGAGCCGGCACTGGTCGAGCGCGGCCTCACGAACTACTGGGGCTACAACTCCATCGGATTCTTCGCGCCCCACAACGCCTACTCCGCCTCCGGCGACCGCGGCCAGCAGGTCACCGAGTTCAAGCAGATGGTCAAGGCGTTCCACGACGCCGGCCTCGAGGTGCTCCTCGACGTGGTCTACAACCACACCGCCGAGGCCGGCCCGCTCGGGCCCACGCTGTCCTTCCGGGGCCTCGACGACCGCGGCTTCTACTGCCGCTCGGGCGACGGCGGGTCGACCGCGCCGTTCCAGGACGCCTACTGGGACGTCACCGGCTGCGGCAACACCGTCGACGCGTCGAACCCCTTCGCGCTGCGGCTGATCCTCGACTCGCTGCGCTACTGGGTCACCGAGATGCACGTCGACGGCTTCCGCTTCGACCTGATGTCGGCGCTGACCCGGGTGGACCACCGGGTCGACATGAACAACCACCTGCTGATGGCGATCGGCCAGGACCCGATCCTGCGCCACGTGAAGCTGATCGCCGAGCCGTGGGACGCCTCGATGGACGGCTACCGCGTGGGCGAGTTCCCGCCGCCGTGGGTCGAGTGGAACGACCAGTACCGCGACGAGATCCGCGACTTCTGGCGCAACCACTCCCCCGGCATCCGCACCGTGGCCACGCGGCTCGCGGGCTCCTCCGACCTCTACCTGGACGACGGGCGCTCGCCGTATGCCTCGATCAACTTCATCACCGCGCACGACGGGTTCACGCTGCGCGACCTCGTGTCCTACGAGCGGAAGCGCAACGAGGCGAACGGCGAGGACAACCGCGACGGCACCGACAACAACCGGTCGTGGAACCACGGCGCCGAGGGCGAGACCGACGACCCGACCGTCGTCGGCGTACGACGCCGGCAGGCGGCCAACATGATGGCGACCCTGTGCCTGTCGAACGGCGTCCCGATGATCACCGCCGGCGACGAGCGCGGGCGCACGCAGCGCGGCAACAACAACGCCTACGCGCAGGACAACGAGGTCTCGTGGATCGACTGGCGCGCCGACGACGCCTGGCTCGACGTCTACGAGATCACGAAGACCGCGCTGCGGCTGCGCCGTGAGCACCCGGCGCTGCGCCAGCGGCACTGGTTCGAGGGGCGGCCGACGATCCGCGGCGGCCCCAAGGACCTCGCGTGGCTGCACCCGTCCGGGCGCGAGATGACCGGCGACGACTGGCACGACCCCAACCTGCGCGCGATCGGGATGTTCGTGTCGGGCGACCCGCTGCGCGCGCCCGGGCCGAGCGGCGAGCAGCAGGTCGACAAGTCCTTCATGCTCTGGTTCAACTCCGACTGGCTGCCACAGCGCATCACGGTCCCCGAGAACGACTGGGTGCAGGCCGGTGAGGTCGTGCTCTCCACCGACTTCCGCCTGCCCGTCGGCACCCAGGTCAAGGCCGGCGACCGGATCGCCATCGGCCGACGCACGGTGGTCGTCTTCCGCGACGTGTGAGCGAGGACGCGCCAGCGGACTCGCTGTTGGTGGTCGTTTCGGCAGGCTCAACGCAAGGAGCAAGCGGCGCGACCGAGCTTGCGAGGTCGCGACCCGCGTGTCGAGACCCGGTGACGTGCGTGCCCACGGTGACCTCGACAGCTCCGGGGTCTGGGCAAGCTCGACCACCGAAGCGCGCTATGGCAGCGCGACGACGCCGAGCTCGGAGGAGGTGGCCAGCAGGTCGTTGTGGGGTACGACGCGGACGGTGTACCCGAACGAGCCGGAGTGGTCGAGCACGACGTCGCCGTCGAAGCGGTGCCGGCCGGCCTCGTAGGACTCCGCGAGGTGCAGGACGTCGACGGTCGTGTCGACCAGCTCGTCCTCGCCGGTGCTGCGGCCGTGCACGAGCTGGACGTCGACGTCCTCCGGGGCGAGGTCGCCGAGGGCGATGAACGCCCGCACGCTCATGGAGTCGCCGACCTCCGGGGCGTCGCCCACACCGCTGCTCTCGACGTGCTCGACGCGGACGCCGTGCCAGCCGGTGCGCACCCTCTTCTTCCACGCGGCGAGCTGGACGGCGCCGGCGTAGTCGGAGTTGAGTCGGCGGCCGGTGGTGGCGGCCGGCAGGTAGAGCTCGCGGACGTAGTCGCGCACCATCCGGGTGGCGAGCACCTTCGGGCCGAGCGACTTCAGCGTGTGCCGGACCATCTCGATCCAGCGGGTCGGGACGCCCTCGTCGTCGAGGTCGTAGAAGCGCGGGGTGACCTCGTTCTCGATGAGGTCGTAGAGCGCCGCCGCCTCGAGGTCGTCGCGGTGGTCGACGTCCTCGACGCCGTCGGCCGTGGGGATGGCCCAGCCGTTGTCGCCGTCGTACCACTCGTCCCACCAGCCGTCGAGCACCGACAGGTTGAGGCCGCCGTTGAGGGCGGCCTTCATGCCCGACGTGCCGCACGCCTCGTAGGGACGCAGCGGGTTGTTGAGCCACACGTCGCAACCGGGGTAGAGCGGCTGCGCCATCGCGATGTCGTAGTTGGGCAGGAAGACGATGCGGTGCCGGATCTCGGGGTCGTCGGAGAGCCGCACGATGTCCTGGATCAGCTTCTTGCCGCCGTCGTCGGCCGGGTGCGCCTTGCCGGCGATCACCAGCTGCACGGGGCGCTCCGGGTGCAGCAGCAGGCTCTTGAGGCGCGCGGGGTCGCGCATCATCAGCGTGAGCCGCTTGTACGACGCGGCGCGCCGTGCGAAGCCGATCGTGAGCACGTCGGGGTCGAGCGCCGACTCGATCCAGCCGAGCTCGGCGCGGGCCGAGCCGCGCTCCTCCCACGACCGGGCGAGCCGCCGACGGGCGTCGGTCACGAGTCGCTCGCGGAGCTGGCGCTTGACCGCCCACATCTCCGTGGAGGGAACCTTGTCGACCGCGGCCCAGAACGCCTCGGTGTCGTCGCTCTCCGGGTCGGCGCCCTGGCTGGCCGCCAGTTCGATGACCTCGCGGCCGACCCACGTCGGGGCGTGCACGCCGTTGGTGATCGAGCTGATCGGCACCTCGGCCTCGTCGAAGGCCGGCCACAGGCCCTTGAACATGCCGCGGCTGACGTGGCCGTGCAGCTGCGAGACGCCGTTGGCGCGCTGCGCGAGCCGGAAGCCCATCACCGCCATGTTGAAGACACCCGGGTCGCCTCCCTCGTAGTCCTCGGCACCCAGCGCGAGCACCCGCTCCACCGGTACGCCGGGCGTGGCGCCGGCGTCGCTGAAGTACTGCTCGACCAGGGTGCGTGGGAAGCGGTCGATGCCGGCCGGCACCGGGGTGTGGGTGGTGAAGACCGTGGACGCGCGACCTACCTCGAGGGCGGTGTCGAAGTCGAGGCGCGGGCCGCCCTCGGCGACCGTGAGCTCGCGGATCCGCTCGAGGCCGAGGAAACCGGCGTGGCCCTCGTTGGTGTGGAACACCTCGGGTTCCGGGTGGCCGGTGATCCGCGCGTAGGCGCGCAGCGCCCGGACGCCGCCGACGCCGAGCAGCAGCTCCTGGCGCAGGCGGTGCTCGCTGGTGCCGCCGTACAGGCGGTCGGTCACGTCCTTGTAGTGGTCGGGGTTGCCCTCGACGTCGGCGTCGAGCATCAGCAGCGGCACCCGGCCGACGCTGGCGACCCAGATCCGCGCGAGCAGCTCGGGGCCGTCGGGCAGCGCGATGCTGATCGTCGCGCGCTCGCCGTTCTCCTCGCGCAGCAGCGAGATCGGGAGGCCGTCGGGGTCGAGGACGGGGTAGGTCTCCTGCTGCCAGCCCTCGCGGGACAGCGCCTGCTTGAAGTAGCCGTGGCGGTAGAGCAGGCCGACGCCGACGATCGGTACGCCGAGGTCGCTCGCGGCCTTCAGGTGGTCGCCGGCGAGGATGCCGAGGCCGCCGGAGTACTGCGGCAGCACGGCCGTGATGCCGAACTCCGGCGAGAAGTAGGCGATCGAGGCAGGCCCGTCGACCCCCGCGGCCTGGCGGCGCTGGTACCAGCGGTCGCCGGTGAGGTACTGCTCGAGGTCGGCGCGTGCGCCGGCGAGCTGCCCGAGGAACGCGTCGTCGACGGCGAGCTCCTCGAACCGGCGGCGGCTGACGGCTCCGAGGAGCCGCACCGGATCACCGCCGACCTCGGCCCACAGCCGGGCGTCGACGGCCTCGAAGACGTCCTGCGTCTCGGGGTGCCAGGACCAGCGGAGATTGCCGGCGAGCTCACCGAGCGCGGCGAGGGCCGGAGGCAGCACGGGACGGACGGTGAATCGACGAATGGCACGCACGATGCGGACGTTACCGCGAGATTCTTGGAACGATCAAAGTGCGCCGACATCGGGTTGCTGGACCAGACCGGCCGCGGTTCGCATAACGGTCGCCCGTGTCCGCCGTTGACGGGGCATGATCGTCCGCCGCCACCGCGTCACCGCGCCTCTCGGGGTGCTGGCCGTGCTCACCGCCACCCTGGTCGCCGGCCTCGCCCAGCCTCCTGCCACGAGCGCTCCCGCTCCCGCCACGCCGGGCCCGACCCCCGCGCCCAGCCGCACGATCGGCGACCCGGTCCACGGGCTGCGTGACGTCGACGTCCGCGCCACCGTCGCCCCGACCGCCGCGCAGCGCGCCGCCGTCGCGGCGCTCGGCCCGGTCCGGCTCCGCTGGAACGACTCCGGTACGCCGGCGTCGATCCTGCCGCGCGACGGCTCGCTCGGCGCGGCCGTCGGGTCCCCCGTCGCCGCGGCCCGCGCCTGGGTCAACGGAAACGCCGCAGTGCTCGGGCTGGGCGCCGGCCAGGTGGCCGCCCTCGAGCTCGTCAACGACCAGCGCCTCGCCGGCTCCGACGCCCACGCGGTGCTGCTCCGGCAGACGTTCGGCGGGCTGGCCCCGGCGACCGGTGGCCTCGTGACCGTCGGCATCGCCGACAGCCAGGTCGCCTACGTCTCGTCGTCGCTGTCCCGCGCCACGGGCACCCCGGTGGCCGGCACGGTCTCGCCGCTCCAGGGGTGGCTGGCGGCCGCCGCGAACGTCGGGCTCGGGGTGCCCGCCGGCCAGGTCGCCGACATCGTCTCGGCCGTCAGCGAGAACTGGACCCGGCTCACGGTGCCCGGCTTCCCGCAGCAGCAGACCGTCCGGCTGCGGGCGCTGCCGATGGCCGACGGGTCGGTGCGGCCGGTGCTCGAGGCCAACGTCGTGCAGGTGCTCGGCGGCGCGGCCACGGCGTACCGCCTGCTGGTCGACGGCGTGAGCAAGGACGTGCTCGTGCGTCGGAACGCGGTCGACAACGCGATGTACTCGAACGTCTTCCAGGGCACGGTCAGCAACGAGGCCTGCGGTCCCGCGCACGCCTTCGAGCTCGACGACGACCTGACCAGGACGATCAACGCCGCCGCCCTCGCGCTCCCGACCGACGACGTCACCGTCACCCTCGAGGGCCCGGGCGGGCTGCACGAGACCCACGACCTGCTGACCAGCCCCGAGCTGGCGACGTTCATGGACGACGACGGCTTCCCGGCCGGCACCTACACGATCGAGGTCTGCCCGTTCGAGGCCACGTCGATCGTCGTCGGCCAGTACGCCGTGCTGGTCTCGACAAGCGACCAAGGTGCGCCGTCCGCCGGCGACCTGGGCGTCGACCCGCGATGGCGCTACTTCACCGCCAACCCCGACCTCGCCTCGACCGACGTCGGCACCGTGCCCGACAACTCCGTCGTCGGCTGCTGGACCGACACGACCGACGACTGCACCACGTCTCACGGCCCGCTCGCGGCCACGGCCGCCAACGACGGCCCCTGGGACGCGCTGCACGGCCTGCCCACGATGACCACGATCGGCAACAACGCCAACACCCACGAGGCCTGGGCGAACCCGCTCGCCCCGGGCGGCCTGTTCCAGGCGCCGCTGTCGCCGACACGGGAGTACACGACCGGGTTCACCGACGCCTGGAACGAAACCCGCTGCAACCCGTCCCAGCTGATGCCGGGCGGCAACGACGTCGACGCGAGCGTCACGAACCTCTTCGTCGCGCACAACCGCATGCACGACCACAGCTACTACCTCGGCTTCACCGAGGACAACTACAACCTCCAGCTCGACAACCGCGGCAACGGCGGCGTCCCCGGCGACCAGGAGATCGGCAACGCCCAGGCCGGTGCGCTGACCGGCGGCAGCCCGTCGTACCTCGGCCGCGACAACGCCAACCAGATCACGCTCAACGACGGCGTTCCCGGCATCACGAACCAGTACCTCTTCCAGCCGATCGCCGGCTCCTTCTACGCCCCCTGCACCGACGGAGCGCTCGACATGAGCATCGTCGGCCACGAGTACACCCACGCGATCACCAACCGGATGGTCGGCGGCCCCGACGACGGGCTCACCTCCGAGCAGGGTGGCGCGATGGGCGAGTCGTGGGGCGACCTGAACGCCGCCGAGCTGCTCTTCGCCAACGGCTACTCCAACGGCACCAGCCCGTGGGTGGTCGGGCCCTACGCGACCGGCAACGACACCGCCGGCATCCGCGACTACGCGATCGATCAGAACCCGCTCAGCTACAGCGACTACGGCTTCGACACCACCGGTCCTGAGGTGCACGCCGACGGCGAGATCTGGAACGGCACCCAGTGGGAGGTGCGCCAGGCCCTGGTGGAGAAGTGGGACGCGCAGTTCCCGTACGACGACGCCGACCTGCAACGCGACTGCGCCGTCGCGCACGGGGCGCAGAGCCCGCTGGCCGTCGACCACTGCCCGGGCAACCGGCGCTGGCTGCAGCTGATGTTCGACTCGTTCCTGCTCCAGCAGGGCTCGACGTCGATGCTCGACGCCCGCGACGCGATGATCGCCGCCGACCAGATGCGCTTCGGCGGCGAGAACGCCGACGCGCTGTGGGCGGCGTACGCCCGCCGCGGCATGGGCCGCGACGCCTCCACGCCCGACTCCGACTCCCACGAGCCGACGCCGAGCTTCGCGACGCCGACCGGCCCGAACGCGACGGTCACGTTCACCTCGTCCGGCACCGGCAATGTCTACGTCGGCGACTACGAGGCGCGGGTGACGCCGGTCGCCGACACGGACCCGGCGACCGACCTCGGCGCCAGCGCGGACTTCACGACCGGCACCTACCGGATGCTCTACGTCTCCCCCGACCGCGGCTTCACGCGCTTCACGCTCACCGTGGACGGCGGGGGTGCGCGAACCGTCGCCGTCGACGACTCCGCACTCAACCTGGCGAGCTCCGCCGCCGGCGCCGCCGTCATCGGCGCGACCGACGGGTCGCTCAACGCCGAGGCGCTCATCGACGGCACGGAGGGCACGAACTGGGGCGGCGTCACGGCCGACAACGTCGACGTCACCAAGCCGTACGTCGCGGTCGACCTGGCCGGCGACGTGCACACGATCGACCGGGTGCAGGTGAGCGCGCTGCTGCGGCCGGCCCCTGCCGAGGCGAGCCCGATCCCGCTGGCCGAGGACCCGGACTCCGGCTCGCGGTTCACCGCGTTGCGGAAGTTCGAGCTGCAGGCCTGCGTCGCCGACTGCGGCTCGCCCGACGCGACGTGGACGAGGTTCTACACCTCCGCCGACGACGCCTTCCCCGGCGCCCGCCCGCGTCCGGTCGCGCCCGACCAGACGATGCGCAGCTTCGACGTGCCGCCCACGCAGGCGGCGGCGATCCGGCTGGTCGCGCTGGAGAACCAGTGCACGGGCACGGTGGCGTACGCCGGCGAGCAGGACGACGACCCGCTCAACGACACCGACTGCGTCACTGCCTCCGACCGCGGCACGATCGTGCACGCCGCCGAGCTGCAGGTCTTCGCGGCCGGGGCGGCCGGTGGAGCGAGCGGTGCCGGTGGAGCGAGCAGTGCCGGTGGACCGGTGAGTGCCGCAGCGCCGCCTGCTGCGAAGGCCGAGTCGAAGCAGACGACGACGCGCCTCGTGGTGCGCCAGCAGCGTGTGGCCCGCGGGCGCGCGGTCACGGCGTACGCCCGGGTCCGGCACGCCGGCGAACCGGTCGGGCAGGCGGGACGGCTCGTCGTGCTGCGCGACGGCCACCGCCGCGGCGTCGTCCCGGTCAGCGCAGGTCAGCGGGTCCGCGGTCGCGGCGACGGCTGGGTCGCGGTCCGGCTCCCGTCGCGGATGCAGCCGGGCCGGCACCGGATCCAGGTGCGGTTCGTACCGGACGGCTCGGCGTACCTGCCTTCCAAGTCGGAGGTCGTGACGATCCGCGTGGTCCGACGGGAGGCGTGAGCGGCACTCGAACGGGGCACGGGGGGCCCAGGCACTTGCCCACACCTCACCGAGTCTCGCTAGGTTGGAGTTCATGGTCGGACGCATTCCCGTCATGGACGTCACGCCCCTGGTCGACCTGGGCCGGCAGGCCGCGAAGGCGACTGTGGGCGAGCCGTTCCCGGTCACCGCCAGCGTGTTCCGCGAAGGTCACGACAAGCTCGGCGCCGAGGTCGTCCTCGTCGACCCGGCCGGGCGGCGCCGACCTCCGGTGCGCATGGTCAAGGACCCCGACGTGCCGGATCGGCACGTCGCGTGGGTGACGCCGGACGCGCCCGGTGCGTGGACGTTCGAGATCGCCGCGTGGTCCGACCCGATCGCGACCTGGCAGCACGCCGCTGGCGTGAAGGTCCCGGCCGGCGTCGACGTCGAGCTGATGTTCACCGAAGGCCGGCTGCTCTTCCAGCGGGTGCTCTCCACGCTCGACCCCCGCGACCCGGCCACCGCCGACGCGACCACGGTGCTCCGGGGCGCCATCGAGGCGGCCGACGACGTCGAGCGGCCGAGCGCCGCCCGCCTGGCCGCGCTCCAGGCACCCGACCTCGGCGCCGTGCTCGCCGCCCACCCGCTGCGGGAGCTGCTGACGGTCGAGGGGCCCTATCCGGCGTACGCCGACCGCCCGAAGGCGCTCTTCAGCGCGTGGTACGAGTTCTTCCCGCGCTCGGAGGGCGCGACCCGCCACGAGAAGACCGGCAAGGTCACCAGCGGCAACTTCCGGACCGCCGCCAAGCGGCTCGACGCCGTCGCGGCGATGGGCTTCGACATCATCTACCTGCCGCCGATCCACCCGATCGGCGAGGTCAACCGCAAGGGGCCCAACAACACCCTCGACCCGGGGCCTGACGACACCGGGTCACCGTGGGCGATCGGCTCCCGCCACGGCGGCCACGACGCGATCCACCCCGACCTCGGCACGTTCGAGGACTTCGACGCGTTCGTCAGCCGCGCCAACGCGCTCGGCCTCGAGGTCGCGCTCGACCTCGCCCTCCAGGCGGCGCCCGACCACCCGTGGGTGACCAGCAACCCCGAGTGGTTCACGACCCGCGCCGACGGCACCATCGCGTACGCCGAGAACCCGCCCAAGAAGTACCAGGACATCTACCCGGTCAACTTCGACAACGACCCCTCCGGCATCTGCCAGGAGGTGCTGCGCATCGTGCGGCTGTGGATGTCGCACGGCGTCCGGGTCTTCCGCGTCGACAACCCGCACACCAAGCCCGTGGCGTTCTGGGAGTGGCTGCTCAAGGAGATCCGCCGTACCGACCCCGACGTGCTCTTCCTCTCCGAGGCGTTCACCCGCCCGGCGATGATGCACGCGCTCGGCGCGATCGGCTTCCACCAGAGCTACACCTACTTCACGTGGCGCACCGGCAAGCGCGAGCTCGAGGACTACCTCGTCGAGGTCTCGCGCGAGTCCGACCACCTGATGCGGCCGAACTTCTTCGTCAACACCCCCGACATCCTGCACGCCTTCCTGCAGTACGGCGGGCCCGCGGCGTTCAAGATCCGCGCCGCGATCGCCGCGACCGGGTCGGCGAGCTGGGGCGTGTACGCCGGCTACGAGCTGTTCGAGCACGTCGCCGTCCGGCCCGGCAGCGAGGAGTACCTCGACTCGGAGAAGTACCAGATCCGCATCCGCGACTGGGACGCCGCCGACCGCGAGGGACGCTCGCTCGCGCCGTACCTCACCCGCCTCAACGAGATCCGGCGCGCGCACCCGGCGCTTCAGCAGCTGCGCAACCTGACCGTGCACTGGAGCGACGACGACAACATCCTGGTGTTCAGCAAGCGGGCCACGACCGGTGTCGACGACACCGTGATCGTGGTCGCCAACCTCGACCCGCACGCCGCCCGCGAGACGATGGTCCACCTCGACCTGCGCGCGCTCGGACTGGGCGAGCACGAGGCGTTCGTCGTGCACGACGAGATCACCGGCGAGGACTGGACCTGGAACCAGCACAACTACGTCCGGCTGGATCCGTACCACGAGCCGGTGCACATCCTCGCGGTGAGGAGGACGCGGTGACCGAGACCTCCCATGAGATCCAGGTCCTGAACGAGCGCACCCCGGACTGGTTCAAGACCGCCGTCTTCTACGAGGTGCTCGTCCGCGCGTTCCGCGACTCCAACGCCGACGGCACCGGCGACTTCCGCGGGCTGGTCGAGAAGCTCGACTACCTGCAGTGGCTCGGCGTCGACTGCCTCTGGATCCCGCCGTTCTTCCCGAGCCCGCTGCGCGACGACGGGTACGACGTCGCGCACTACACCGAGGTCCACCCGGACATCGGCACCATCGACGACTTCCGCTACTTCCTCGGCGAGGCGCACAAGCGCGGCATCCGCGTGATCATCGACTTCGTCATGAACCACACGAGCGACCAGCACGACTGGTTCCAGCAGTCCCGCACCGACCCGGACGGGCCGTACGGCGACTTCTACGTCTGGTCCGACACCGACGAGCTCTACCAGGAAGCGCGGATCATCTTCGTCGACACCGAGCCGTCGAACTGGACGTGGGACCCGGTGCGCCAGCAGTACTTCTGGCACCGCTTCTTCTCCCACCAGCCCGACCTCAACTTCGACAACCCGAAGGTGCACGACGCGATCCTCGACGCGATCCGCTTCTGGCTCGACATGGGCATGGACGGCTTCCGCCTCGACGCGGTGCCGTACCTGTACGAGCGGCCGGGCACCAACGGGGAGAACCTGCCCGAGACCCACGAGATGCTCAAGAGGGTTCGCAAGGTCGTCGACGACGAGTACCCCGGCCGGGTGCTGCTCTGCGAGGCGAACCAGTGGCCGGAGGACGTCGTCGAGTACTTCGGCGACTTCGCGGTCGGCGGCGACGAGTGCCACATGGCGTTCCACTTCCCGGTGATGCCGCGCATCTTCATGGCGGTGCGTCGCGAGTCCCGCTTTCCGATCTCGGAGATCCTCGAGCAGACGCCCGCGATCCCGGACAGCTGCCAATGGGGCATCTTCCTGCGCAACCACGACGAGCTCACGCTCGAGATGGTCACCGACGAGGACCGCGACTACATGTGGGGCGAGTACGCCAAGGACCCCCGCATGAAGGCCAACATCGGCATCCGCCGGCGGCTCGCCCCGCTGCTCGACAACGACACCAACCAGATGGAGCTCTTCAACGCGCTGCTCCTGTCGCTGCCGGGCTCACCGGTGCTCTACTACGGCGACGAGATCGGCATGGGCGACAACATCTGGCTCGGCGACCGCGACGGCGTACGCACCCCGATGCAGTGGACCGCCGACCGCAACGCGGGCTTCTCGGCGGCCACGCCCGGCAAGCTCGACCGGCCCGTGATCCAGGACCCGGTCTTCGGGTACCAGTCGGTCAACGTCGAGGCCCAGCTCGAGAACTCGTCGTCGTTGCTGCACTGGACGCGCCGGATGATCCACGCGCGCCGCAACCACCCGGCGTTCGGGCTCGGCACGTTCCACGACCTCGGCGGCTCGAACCCGTCGGTGCTCTCCTACGTGCGCGAGCATCTCGCCGACGACGGCCACGAGGACCTCATCCTCTGCGTCAACAACCTGTCGCGCTTCCCGCAGCCCGTCGAGCTCGACCTGCGCCGGTTCGAGGGCAGGCGGCCGGTGGAGCTGCTCGGCGGCGTGCCGTTCCCCGAGATCGGCGAGCTGCCCTACCTGCTGACCCTGGCCGGCTACGGCTTCTACTGGTTCCGGCTCACGGAGGCCGAGACCACCGAGGAGGGCCTACTCCTGTGACTGCAACATCTCCTGGGGGGGAGCCAGACGTCTTCGCGCGATACCTCGAACGCACCCGGTGGTTCGGCGGCAAGGGCCGTCCGTTCTCGATCGCGAGCGTGCGTCGCATCGGTGAGGTGCCCGGGGGCGGCGACGGCGGCCCGTGGGTCGTCATCGAGCTCGTCGAGCTCGCGTACGGCGACGCGGCCGGCGGCACCGAGGTCTACCAGGTGCCGATGGCGCTATACACCGAGCCGGAGACCCGGCTCGACCACGCGTTCATCGGGTGGTGGGAGGAGCCGGCGTACGGCTGGGTGCACGCGTACGACGCGCTGCACGACCGCGAGGCGATGGCGCTGTGGCTGCGGGCGTTCGACCGCGCGGGCCGCGAGGCGGGCGGCAACCTCAACGACGAGAGCGGCCTGCGCTTCCACCGGATCGGCGAGCACGAGCTCGACCTCGAGACGCACTCCACGCTGTTCTCGGGCGAGCAGTCCAACTCCTCGGTGGCGTACGGCGAGGACTCGCTGATGAAGGTCTTCCGCAAGATCACGCCCGGGGTGAACCCCGACATCACCGTCCACGACGTGCTCACCCGCGCCGGGTCCGACCACATCGCCGCGCTCTACGGCTGGCTCGACTGGGTCGACGCGGACGCCGACGAGGGCCGCGGCACGACGATGCAGCTGGCGATGCTCCAGGAGTTCCTGCGCACCGCCAGCGACGGCTGGGAGCTCGCGCTGACGAGCGCGCGCAACCTGCTCTCCGAGGCCGACCTGCACGCCTACGAGGCCGGCGGTGACTTCGCCGCCGAGTCCGCCCGGCTCGGTGACGCCCTGCGCGAGGTGCACGAGCTGCTGGCGGAGCAGTTCCCCACCGAGCAGCGCGACGCCGCGGCCGCCGGCGAGCTCGCCGACGCGATGAGCCGACGTCTCGACGAGGCGCTCGGGATCGTGCCCGAGCTCGCCGAGCACGCCGACCGGCTGCGCGCGACGTTCGACAAGGTCCGGGGCCTGCCGGGCCTCGCCGTGCAGCAGGTGCACGGGGACCTCCACCTCGGGCAGACCCTGCGCACCAGCCGGGGCTGGAAGATCGTCGACTTCGAGGGCGAGCCGGCCAAGCCGCTCGCCGAGCGTCTCCGACCCGACTCGGTGTGGCGCGACGTCGCCGGCATGCTGCGGTCCTTCGACTACGCCCCGCGCGTGGTCGAGCGGTCGCTGGGCGAGGACGACCCCGAGGCCGCGCCCCAGCGCGCCTACCGCGTGGACGAGTGGGCGCACCGCAACTGCAACCACTTCCTCGTGGCGTACGCCGGCGGCGAGCTCAGCGACGAGCAGCAGGTGCTCCTCGACGCCTACGTCGCCGACAAGCTCGTCTACGAGACCGTCTACGAGACCCGCAACCGGCCGGCCTGGTTGACCATCCCGCTGGCCGCCGTCACCACGTTGGGATCGCCATGACAACCGACACACCGGACACCCTCCAGGTCGGCACCGCCGAGCTGCACCAGATCGCCCACGGCGAGCACGGCAACCCGCACGGCGTGCTCGGCCCGCACCCCCACGACGGCGGCGTGACCGTCCGCGTGCTGCGGCCGCTCGCGTCGCAGGTCGCCGTCCGGTGGGGCGGCGAATCGGGCTCCGGCGGCGAGGCCGAGCTGACCCACGAGCACGAGGGCATCTGGGTCGGCGTGATCCCGCTGCCCGACGTGCCCGACTACCGCGTCGCCGCGACGTACGGCGACCACGAGGTCGTGCACGACGACCCCTATCGCTTCCTGCCGACCCTCGGCGAGGTCGACCTCCACCTGATCAACGAGGGCCGCCACGAGCAGCTGTGGGAGGTGCTCGGCGCGCGCGTCCACCACTACCCCGGCGCGCTCGAGCCGGTCCACGGCACGTCCTTCGCCGTGTGGGCGCCGTCCGCGCGAGCGGTGCGGGTCAAGGCCGACTTCAACAGCTGGGACGGGCGCGAGCACCCGATGCGCCAGCTCGGCACCAGCGGCGTGTGGGAGCTCTTCGTCCCGAACGTCGGCTCCGGCACGTCGTACAAGTTCGTGATCCTCGGCCCCGACGGCGAGTGGCGCGAGAAGGCCGACCCGATGGCGTTCTGGGCCGAGCGGCCGGCCGACACCGCGTCGCGGGTCTTCGAGTCCGCCTACGACTGGGGTGACCAGGCGTGGATCGACGCGCGCGCCGACCGCTCCCCCGTCAGCGAGCCGATGAGCATCTACGAGATGCACCTCGGGTCGTGGAAGAAGCACCACGACGGCCGCTACTGGTCGTGGGAGGAGCTCGCAGACGAGCTCCCTGAGTACGTCGCCGGGCTCGGCTTCACCCACGTCGAGCTGATGCCGGTGATGCAGCACCCGTTCGGCGGCTCGTGGGGCTACCACGTCACGTCGTACTTCGCTCCGGACTCGCGCTTCGGCGACCCCGACGGCTTCCGGCTGCTCGTCGACCGCCTGCACCAGGCCGGCGTCGGCGTGATCCTCGACTGGGTGCCCGGCCACTTCGCGACCGACGAGTGGGCGCTGG
This sequence comes from Nocardioides sp. GCM10030259, assembly GCF_042666375.1. NCBI lineage: Bacteria > Bacillati > Actinomycetota > Actinomycetes > Propionibacteriales > Nocardioidaceae > Nocardioides > Nocardioides sp. GCM10030259. The sequence continues at coordinate 202,978 of NZ_JBHTDF010000005.1, forward strand.
CCCGCTTCGACGGCACCCCGCTCTACGAGGACCCGAACCCGCAGCGCGGGTGGCACAAGGAGTGGGGCTCCCACATCTTCAACTTCGGCCGCCGCGAGGTCCGCAACTACCTCTACGCGAACGCGATCTACTGGCTCGAGGAGTTCCACGCCGACGGGCTGCGGGTCGACGGCGTCGCGTCGATGCTCTACCTCGACTACGCCCGCGAGGAGGGCGAGTGGTCGCCGAACATCCACGGTGGCCACGAGAACCTCGAGGCGGTGCAGTTCCTCCAGGAGATGAACGCGACCGTCTACAAGCGGGTGCCCGGCATCACGACGATCGCCGAGGAGTCGACGTCGTGGCCCGGCGTCACCCGGCCCACCTCGGCCGACGGGCTCGGGTTCGGCTTCAAGTGGAACATGGGCTGGATGCACGACTCGCTGGACTACCTGGCCCACGAACCCGTGCACCGCGCCTACCACCACGGCGAGATGACGTTCTCGCTCGTCTACGCGTTCTCGGAGAACTTCGTGCTGCCCCTCAGCCACGACGAGGTCGTGCACGGCAAGGGGTCGCTGCTGCGCAAGATGCCGGGTGACCGGTGGCAGCAGCTCGCCAACCTGCGCGCCTACCTCGGCTTCATGTGGGCGCACCCCGGCAAGCAGCTGACGTTCATGGGCATCGAGTTCGGCCAGGAGTCCGAGTGGGCGGAGTCCCGCGAGCTCGACTGGTGGCTGCTCGACCACCCCGAGCACCGCGGCGTCTCCGACCTGGTGCGCGACCTCAACGCGGCGTACGTCGGCTCCCCCGCCCTGTGGGCACTGGACAGCGACCCCGCCGGCTTCCAGTGGATCGACGCCAACGACGCGGGCCGCAACGTCTTCTCGTTCGTCCGGCGCGGCACCGATGACGAGCCGGAGGTCGTCTGCGTCGCGAACTTCGCCGCCGTGCCCCACGACGACTACCGCCTCGGGCTGCCGGCCACCGGCGAGTGGGACGAGGTCGTCAACACCGACGCCGAGGCCTACACCGGCTCGGGCGTCGGCAACTTCGGCACGATCTCCGCGGTCGAGGGCGAGTGGTCGGGGCAGCCGGCGCACGCGACGATCGTCGTACCGCCGCTGGCGACCGTGTGGTTCCGCCGGCGGGCCTGAACCGCCTCGCTAGAGTCTCCATGTGACCCATCCGACGACGACCGTGACCACCATCGCGGACGGGATCGCGCGGATCAGCTGGACCGGCGAGGAGCCGATCGACGTCATCCGCCACAACGTCGTCGCGGCGCTCGCCGACCATGCCCGCGTCGAGGCGCTGGTCGACCCCCACGACGAGGGTGCGCAGCGGGCGGCGACGTGGTCGGGGCTGCGCCGCGAGGGCGTGATGCGCGGCGTCACCGTCGACGGCGCCCCGGTCGACCGGATCGTCTACGCGCGGCTCGCGACGGACACACCGCTCAACGAGCCCGAGGGGTTCCGGGCGCTGCTCAACTCCTTCCTGCCCCGCAAGCGCGCGATCGGCCAGATGCTGGTCCGCGACCACGACGGCCGGGTGCTGCTGTGCAACCTGACCTACAAGGCCGACTGGGACCTCCCCGGCGGCGTGGTCGAGGTCAACGAGTCACCCCGGCTGGCGGTCAGCCGCGAGATCCAGGAGGAGCTCGCCCTCGACATCACCCCCGGTGAGCTCGTGCTCACCGACTGGCTGCCGGCCTGGAGCGGCTGGGACGACGCCGTCTGCCTGGTCTTCGACGGCGGCACCCACGACGCGGCCATCACCGACCGGATCGTCCGCGAGGCGCGGGAGATCCGCACCGCCGAGTTCTGCACGGTCGAGCAGGTCCACGAGCGCTGCGCCGACTTCACCGCCCGCCGCATCGTCGCCGCCCTGGCCAACGTCGACGCCGGCCACGGCCCGGCGTACACCGAGTCCGGGCGTTAGCTCCCCGGCCCGAGGAACGAGCTCGCGACCGGCGTCTCGATACCCCGCTAGATTGACGGCGTGCGCTTCCTGCTCAACGTCATCTGGCTGGTGCTGTGCGGCATCTGGATGGCGATCGGGTACGTCGTGGCCGGGATCATCTGCTGCATCCTGATCATCACGATCCCGTTCGGCATCGCGTCGTTCCGGATCGCGGCGTACGCGCTGTGGCCCTTCGGGCGGATGGTGATCCGGCAGCCGACAGCCGGCTTCTGGTCGGCCGTCGGCAACGTGATCTGGGTGGTCGTCGCCGGCATCTGGCTGGCGATCGGGCACGTCGTCACCGGCATCGCCCTCTGCATCACGATCATCGGGATCCCGCTGGGCATCGCCAACTTCAAGATGATCCCCGTGTCGCTGCTACCGCTGGGCCGCCAGATCGTGCGCACCGACGAGGTCGGCATCGTCGCGCCGCGGTGACGTGCGGGTCGGACGCATCGCCACCAGCACGCCCACGATCAGCAGCAGCCCGCCGCCGAGCTCGGCGGCGTTCGGCCGCTGGTCGAGAAGCAGCCAGGCCGACGCCATCGCGACGACCGGGGCGAGCAGCACCCACGGCACCACCGAGGACGACGAGTTGCGCGAGAGCAGCCCGTTGAAGAGGCCGTAGCCGACCAGCGAGGCGAGCCCGGCGGTGTAGAGCGAGGACACCCCGGCCTGCCAGGAGAACGACGCCAGCGCGTCGCCCACGACCGCGGGCCCGTCCACGAGCAGCGACAGAGCCAGCAGCGGCACGGGCACGACGACCGCCGACCACACCGTGAGCGACAGGCCACCCTTGATGCCGGAGGCGCGGGAGACGACGTTGCCGATCCCCCACGACAGCGCGCCGAGCAGGCACAGGGACACGGCGAGCACCGAGACGTTGCCGCCGCGACCCACCGCGACGACGGCGAGCCCGACCGAGCCGACGAGCACCCCGAGCGCCTGCGCGGCCGTCGGCAGCTCGCGGAGCGCGCCGGCCGCGATGAGGACCGTGAAGATGACCTGGGCCTGGAGCACCAGCGCCGCCAGCCCGGGCGGCATCCCGGCGTCCATCGAGACGTACAGGAACCCGAACTGCCCCAGCGACATGAAGATCCCCACCGCGGCCACCACCCGCCACGGCGCGGCCGGCCGGGCCACGAGGAAGACCGCCGGGAACACCACGAGCGTGAACCGGATCGCCGCGAACAGCAGCGGCGGCACGGCGTTCGATCCTCGGCTGTCCATCCCCCAGTCGATCACCACGAAGTTGAAGCCCCAGATGGAGGCCACGGCGGCGGCGAGGAGGGAGTCACGGCGGTTCACGCGTCCCAGCGTCTCCCACGAAACCGTGAAGGACCAGCGAATGATCATGCATAGATCGATGTAGCATCGCTGCATGATCGACCTGGCCGCCCTCGCAAGCCTCCGGGCCGTGGACACGCACGGCTCGGTGGTCGCCGCCGCCGATGCGCTCGGGTTCACGCCGAGCGCGGTCTCCCAGCAGGTCAAGCGCCTCGAGAGGCAGACCGGGGTCCCGCTCCTCGAGCGCGTGGGCCGCGGCGTGATCCTCACCGACCACGGACGACACCTGGTCGACGCCGGCGGCCGGCTGCTCGCCGACCTCGAGGAGGTCGAGTCGACGCTCCACCAGCGGGCCGACGCGGTCGCCGGCCACCTGCGGGTCACGGCGTTCTCGACCGCGATGCGCGGACTCGTCGCGCCGGTCGTCGGCCGGCTGTGCGACGCCCACCCCGGCCTCACGCTCTCGCTCACCGAGCGCGAGCCGTGGGACACGATCGAGCTGGTCGGCTCCGGCCAGAGCGACATCGGCGTCGTCCACCGCTGGGGCGACGTGCCGATCCCGATCCCCGACCACCTCCAGGCCACCGTGGTCGCCCACGACGTCGCCGACGTGATCGTGCACCGCGACCATCCGCTCGCCGACCGGGCGCGGGTCGCTCCTCGCGACCTCGTGGACGAGGACTGGATCGCCACCCCCGAGGGGACGATCTGCCGCCAGTGGCTCATCCGGATGTACGCCGGGACCGGCCGGCTCCCCCGCATCGCGCACACCGCGATGGAGTTCGACTCCCACCTCGCCCTGGTGGGGGCGCGTCAGGGCATCGCGCTGGTCCCGCGACTGGGCCGGCAGCCGCTGGGCGCGGACCTGGTCGCCGTACCCGCGCACGACCCCGAGCCCACCCGCGACGTCATCGCCGTGCACCGGCGCAGCATGGCCGGCTCCCCCGCGGTCCGGGCGGTGCTGGCCGGGCTGTCAGAAGAGCGCTGACGCCAGGTTCTGGCGGCCCTTGAGCACCCGCGGGTCGTCGTTGCCGACCGCGGCGAACAGCCCGAGCAGGTGCTCGCGAGCGCGGTCGCGGTCGTCGCCGGCGGTACGACGCACCAGCTCGACCAGCCGGCCGAAGGAGTCCTCGACGTGGCCGCCGAGCATGTCGAGGTCGGCCACCATCGTCTGCGCGTCGACGTCGTCAGGGTTGGCCGCCGCCTCGGCGCGGGCGGCGTTGAGGTCGACGCCCTGGGTGCGCTGGAGCACCTTCGCCATCGCGAGGCCGGCCGCGGCCTCGACGTCGGCGGGGTTGGCGTCGACGAGCTTCTGGTACTCCGCCACCGCGCGGTCGATGTCGCCGTCGCCGAGCGCGTCCTGGGCAGCGGCGTAGCGCGGGTCGGCGGCGGGCTCGCCGTCGCCGTCACCGTCGGGCGCGGCGGTGCGGGGCTGGTGGCGGCCCGCGATGCCCTGCGCGGTCATCTGCTGGGCCAGCTGGTTGAGCAACGTGCTCAGCTCGTCGCTGCCCAGCACGCCGGGGATCGGCTGCGTGGCCGGCCGCCCGTCGACGAGCACGAGCATGAGTGGGATCTGCTGGACCTGGAGGGCCGCGGCGATCTGGGGCGCGACGTCGACGTCGACGAGGCCGGCGAGGAAGCGACCCTCGTAGCCGGCCACGGCCGTGGACACCTCCGTCGCGTACGTCGCGCTCTCGGGCGACCGCGACGGGGAGTAGAGCACGAGCACCACGGGCGCCGTGAGCGATGCCTCGACGACCTGCTGGAAGTTCTGCTCGGTCACCTGGACGGCGTACGACGACCCCGCGCCGGCCCCGGGGGCGTCACCGCCCGCGGCCCCCGGCTGCGCGAGTCCGGACAGGTCGAAGGCGCCGGGACGGGAGAACGACTGCTGGCTCATGGCTCAATCCTAGAGATCGCGCGAGGCCCGCTACCGCAGGCCCAGCTCGACGGCCTCCTCGCGGAGCTCCTCGCGCACGCTCGGGTGCGCCGCGTGGTCGATCAGCTGGCGGGCCTGCTCCCGCTGGTCGTGGCCGGCGATCTCGGCGACGCCCTGCTCGGTGACGACCGCCGTCATCTGGAACGACGTCACGGGCTCGTCCACCAGCGGCACGATCGTCGAGGTGTCGGCCTTGGGGTGCCACGACCGCATCGCGATGAACGCCTGCCCGCCGGCGCTGTGCATCGCGCCGACGAAGAAGTCGGTCTGGCCGCCGAACCCCGAGTGGATGCGGGCGTTGATCCGCGAGGCGTTGGCCTGCGCGAAGAGGTCGACCTGGAGGGCGGTGTTGACGCTGACCATCGAGGGGTTCTGCGAGATCCGCGCCGGGCTGTTGGTGACCTCGGTGCGCGCCATCTGGATCCGGTCGTTGCCGTCGACCCACTCCAGCAGCTCCGGCGACCCGAAGAGGAACGACGCCGTGATCGGGACGTTCCGGTCCAGCGCGCCGACCTTCTCGAGCGCGAAGATGCTGTCGGAGAACATCTCGGTCCAGACCCGCAGCCCGCTGCGGTCGCGCAGCCCGGTGAGCGTCGCGTCCGGTACGGCGCCGATGCCGGCCTGCAGCGTCGATCCGTCGCTCACCCGGCTGGCGACCAGCTCGCCGATGCGGGCCGACGTCTCGTCGATCGCGGTGGTCGGCGCGGTCGGGAGCGCGGCGTCGGCCTCGACGAGGACGTCGACGAGGTCGAGGTCGATCACCGCGTCGCCGTACGTCCACGGCATCCGGTCGTTGACCTGGGCGATCACGACGCCACCTTGCCGCTTGGCCGCCTCGAGCGCGGCGGGCATCACGTTGACCTCGACGCCGAGCGACACGCGGCCGTCGCGGGGGCGGGTCGTGTGCAGCACGACGGCGTCCGGCGGCAGCTGGCGGCCGAAGAGCGTCGGCACCATCGAGAGCCGCGACGGCACGTAGCTCAGCCGCGGGCTGCGCCGCTGCCCGGGGCCGACGAAGCAGGTCTCGAGCGTCACGCCGTCCCGGTCCGGGAGGCCGACCTGACCGTTGAGCGTCCAGAGCCGGAAGGAGTCGAGGGCGTCGTCGATCAGCCCGACCGTGTGCCACGGGATGACGTGGTTGCCGGCGACGACGATGCGCGGGTTGGCGGGCAGCGAGGCGAGGGCACTCTGGAGGTCCACGCCCCGATTCCACCAGAGTCCGGCCCGTCAGGCACGGGTCGAAGGTCTCTCCTCCGGGTCAGAAGCGGGCCGGCTCGCGGTACTCGCCCCACTCGGCGCGCAGCGCGTCGCAGATCTCGCCGAGCGTCGCCTCGACGCGGCAGGCGTCGAGCATCGGCTCGATGATGTTCTCGTCGGCGCGAGCGGCGTCGACCATGCGGGTCAGCGCGGCGCTCACCGCGGACTCGTCACGGGCGGTACGCCGAGCGGCGAGCGCGCGCACCTGCTCGACCTCGACCTCGTGGGAGACCCGCAGGATCTCGAGCTCGTGGGTCACGGAGTCCTCGTGGCAGTTGACTCCGACGATCTTCTTCGCGCCCTTCTCGAGGGCCACCTGGTACTGGAACGCCGCCTCGGCGATCTCCGACATGAACCAGCCCTCCTCGATGCCCCGCAGCAGGCCGCGGGTGACGAGCCACTCGCCGTTGCGCACCGAATCGGCGATCTTCTCGGGCTGGTCGGAGGTGAGGGTGGAGCCGCCCATCGCGAGGATCTTGTCGAAGATCGCGGTCGCCTCGGCCTCGATCCTGTCGGTGAGGGCCTCGACGTACCACGAGCCGCCGAGCGGGTCGGCGACGTTGACGACGCCGGTCTCCTCCATGATCACCTGCTGGGTGCGCAGCGCGATCTCCGCGGCCTGCTCGCTCGGCAGCGCCAGGGTCTCGTCGAGCGCGTTGGTGTGCAGCGAGTTGGTGCCGCCGAGTACGGCGGACAGCGCCTCGATGCCGGTGCGGACGACGTTGTTGTAGGGCTGCTGCGCGGTGAGCGAGACACCCGCCGTCTGCGTGTGGAAGCGCAGCCACTGCGCCTTCTCGCTCTGCGCGCCGTAGACGTCGCGCATCCACCGCGCCCAGATCCGGCGGGCGGCGCGGAACTTCGCGATCTCCTCGAAGAAGTCCACGTGCGCGTCGAAGAAGAAGGACAGCCCGGGCGCGAAGACGTCGACGTCGAGGCCGCGCGACAGCCCGAGCTCGACGTACCCGAAGCCGTCGGCGAGCGTGAACGCGAGCTCCTGCGCGGCCGTCGAGCCGGCCTCGCGGATGTGGTAGCCGGAGACCGAGAGCGGCTTGTACGCCGGGATCTTCTCGGCGCAGTACTCCATCAGGTCGCCGATCAGCTTCAGGTGCGGCTCGGGCGCGAACAGCCACTCCTTCTGCGCGATGTACTCCTTGAAGATGTCGGTCTGCAGCGTGCCGTTGAGCGTCGTGGTGTCGACGCCGGCGCGCTCGGCGGCGACCAGCATCATGCAGAAGACGGGCACGGCCGGGCCGCTGATCGTCATCGACGTGGTGACGTCGCCCAGGTCGATGCCGTCGAAGAGGATCTCCATGTCGGCGACCGAGTCGATCGCGACGCCGCAGTGGCCGACCTCGCCGAGCGACTTCGGGTCGTCGGAGTCGCGACCCATCAGCGTGGGCATGTCGAAGGCGACCGAGAGCCCGCCGCCGCCCCGGCCGAGGATCATCCGGTAGCGCTCGTTGGTCTGCTGCGCGTTGCCGAAGCCGGCGAACTGGCGGATCGTCCAGGTCCGCCCGCGGTAGCCGGTCGGGTAGAGGCCGCGCGTGAACGGGAACTCGCCGGGCCACTCCGAGTCGTCGGCGCCGTACGCCGGCTCGACCTCGAGGCCGCTGAGCGTCGTGAAGTCGGACTCGCGGACCCGCGACTTGTCGTACCGGGCCTGCCAGCGGGCGCGTGCGTTCTCGGTCATGGGGAGATAGTAGGACGTCCTACTAAATTCCCCTAACGGGCCCAGCGGTAGACCTGTCCGTCGCGGACCTCGACGGCGGTGGGCGGCTTCGACGTGGGATGGCTGCGCAGGTGGGCCAGCACGTTGCTGCGGCCGCGGAGCTCGACGCCGCCGTCGGCGAAGTGCAGGTAGGGGTGCAGCAGGTCCTTCGCCTCGCCCCACTCCCCCGAGTCGACGGCGTTCCACGCGGCCGCGGCCGGAGCCGGCAGCTCGGGCAGGTCGTGCAGCATCTTCGGCGTGCACATCCGCCACGCGTCGATGACCAGCTCACGCATCTCCTCGGCGTCGAGCCGGTCGAGGTGGGCGCACACCCACTGGTAGCGCAGGTCGCGGGCCGGCGGCAGGAAGAACGTCTCCGGGTCGGACTCGATCAGGCCGTCGCGGGCGTCCTTCGGGTAGCCGAACCCCATGTCGGACTCGTCCCGGCTGAAGCCGACGTAGACGATCTGGCGGACCTTCAGCTTGTAGCGGCCGCCGGTGAAGAACTCGTAGGTGCGCGGCAGCGCCAGCCCGACCCGGCGTACGTCGTCGGCCGTGACCATGGCTCAGAAGTCCCCGGCTGCCTTGCGGACCGGCGTCAGCAGGGACGACAGCGACTCGAGGTCGGCGTCGGAGAGGGAGCCGAGCGCGAAGTCGGCGTCGACCAGGTCGCTCGTCGCGACCTCGACCAGCTCGCGGCCTGCGGGCGTGATCTCGGCGAGCACGGCGCGCCCGTCGTCGGGGTGGGCACGGCGTACGACGAGGCCGGCCGCCTCCAGGCGCCGCACGATCGAGGTGACCGACGTCGGGTGCACCTGGAGCCGCTCGCCCATCTTGCCGAGCGGGAGCGAGCCGCGGGACGAGAAGGTCAGCAGCACCAGCGCCTCGTAGCGGGCGAACGTCAGCCCGTGCGGCTTGAGGATGGCGTCGAGCCGGCCGATCACCAGCTGCTGCACGCGCATCAGGGACGTGACGGCGTGCATCGCGGGCACGCCGTCCCAGTGCTTGCCCCACTGACGGGCGGCTTCGTCGATCGGGTCGAAGGGCAGGGCCACGCGGAGAGATTAGTTGACGCGGTTGCCGCGCAGCCCGGATCGCTGGACGACGCGCTGGATGGAGAGGTCACGCTCGTAGGGCCGCCCGACGTACCGGACGTCACGGACGCCCTGCTCCTGGGCGGCGGACTCGAAGCAGAAGTGGCCGAAGCCGAGGATCCGGCCGTGGACCGGGCGGCGCACGGTGATGTCCAGGATTCGGGTGAGCGGCATGGTGGCGAGGCTCTGGCTGAGCACCCCGTGGACCCGGAACACCCGCATGTTGGTGATCACGAACCGGTCGCGATGCTCACGCAGTGCGAGCCAGCCTGCGTGGGCCAGGGCCGCGAACGCCAGCAGCATCGGCGCCCAGGCGACGTCGATCGGGGCGACGACGCTGATCGCGAGGAGCCCCACCGCGGCCGCGGCCTCGAGCATGGGTCGGACGTAGGCGCACCAGTGGTGGCGGACCTCGTCGACGATGACCTCGCCCTCGTCGCGCAGCAGGTGCTTGGCGATCTTCGGGTCGGCCCAGCCACTCAGTCCCACGAGCCCGGCCTGACGGAGGTGGCCACTACTCGCCGAGCTCGCCGACGAAGTCGATGAGCGCCTGGAAGAAGTCACCGGTCATGGAGACCGCCTGACCGCCGGCGTCCTGGGACGTGTCGGCGAGGCTCTGGGGGTTGGTGAACATCCAGAAGCCGAGGAACAGGACCACGGCAAGGACGACGACCTTCTTCTTCATGGGGGAAGCTCCATCTACAGACACCCGGAGTCATGGCATGGATCAGTCCGCTGTCTACAGGCATTCGCGCCGCCTGTGCACCCCGACACGCCGGTCTAGACCAGATGGGCCTCAGGTGGTGGCTCAGTCGGTGAACGTGTCCAGCAGCTCGTCGGCTGCGGCGTAGGGGTCGGTCTCGCCCTTGACCACGGCCGTCGCGAGCTCGTCGAGCTCGGAGCGGCCGTGGACGTCGCCCCAGCGGGCGCGCAGCGCGGTGAGGGCGATGGCCTCGATCTCGTCGCGGGCGCGGCGGGTACGCCGGCGCTCGAGCTCGCCACTCGAGGTCAACCACGAGCGGTGCCGGTCGATCTCGGCGACGACCTCGTCGAGGCCCTGCGCCCGCTGGGCGACCGTCATCACGATCGGCGGCCGCCAGGCGTCGTCGCTCCGGTCGGCCAGGGCGAGCATCGAGCGGAGGTCACGGCGTACCTGCTCGGCGCCGTCGCGGTCGGCCTTGTTCACGACGTACAGGTCGCCGATCTCGAGGATCCCGGCCTTGGCGGCCTGGATGCCGTCGCCCATGCCCGGGGCGAGCAGCACCATCGTGGTGTCGGCAAGCCCGGCGATCTCGACCTCGCTCTGGCCGACGCCGACGGTCTCGATCAGCACCACGTCGCAGCCCGCGGCGTCGAGCACCCGCAGGGCCTGCGGGGTCGTCCACGACAGGCCGCCGAGGTGGCCGCGCGACGCCATCGAGCGGATGTAGACCTCGCGGTCGAGCGCGTGGTCCTGCATCCGCACCCGGTCGCCGAGCAGCGCACCTCCGGAGAACGGCGAGGACGGATCGACCGCGAGCACGCCGACCCGCTTGCCGGCCCTGCGGAGCTCGGTGACCAGCGCGCTGGTCGACGTCGACTTGCCGACGCCGGGCGAGCCGGTGATGCCGATGACCTGCGCGTTTCCGGTGTACGGCGCCAGCGCCGCCATCACCTCGCGCAGCAGGGGCGACTCGTCCTCGACGAGCGAGATCAGTCGTGCGACGGCCCGGGCCTCGCCGGCGCGGGCGCGCTCGACGAGGTCCGGGACCGCGAGGTCACGCCGACGGGACACGCACGATCAGGGCGTCGCCCTGCCCACCGCCACCGCACAGGGCCGCGGCACCCACGCCGCCGCCGCGGCGCTTGAGCTCGAGCGCCAGGTGCAGCACCACGCGCGTGCCGGACATGCCGACCGGGTGGCCCAGCGCGATCGCGCCACCGTTGACGTTCACGATCCCGGGGTCGACGCCGAGCGCCTTCGTCGACTCGATGCCGACGGCGGCGAACGCCTCGTTGAACTCCACGAGGTCGAGGTCCGCGGCGGAGATGCCCTCCTTGGCGAGGGCCTTCTGGGTGGCGTTGGCGGGCTGCATCTGCAACGACGAGTCGGGGCCGGCGACCATGCCGTGCGCGCCGATCTCGGCGAGCCACTCGAGGCCGAGCTCCTCGGCCTTGGCCTTGCTCATCACGACCACCGCTGCGGCGCCGTCGGAGATCTGCGACGCGGAGCCGGCGGTGATGGTGCCGTCCTTCGCGAAAGCCGGCGGCAGCTTGCCCAGCGACTCGGCGGTCGTGTCGCCGCGGACGCCCTCGTCGGAGGAGACCACCAGCGGGTCGCCCTTGCGCTGCGGGATGGTCACCGGGACGACCTCGTCGTCGAAGACGCCGTTCTTCCAGGCCTCGGCGGCCTTCTGGTGCGAGGCGGCGGCGAACGCGTCCTGCTCCTCGCGGGTGAGCTTCACGCCCTCGGCGTTCACCTGCTCGGTGAGGCCGCCCATGGCCTGCTTGGTGGCCTGGTCGTAGAGGGCGTCGTACGCCATCGAGTCGACGAGCTTCACGTCGCCGAACTTGAAGCCCTCGCGCGACTTCGGCAGGAAGTGCGGGGCGTTGGTCATCGACTCCATGCCGCCGGCGACCACGATCTCGACCTCGCCGGCGCGGATCAGCTGGTCCGCCATCGCGATGGAGTTGAGGCCGGAGAGGCAGACCTTGTTGATGGTGATCGACGGCATGTCCCAGGGCAGGCCCGCCGCGATGCCGGCCGCGCGGGCCGGGTTCTGGCCGGCGCCGGCCAGGATGACCTGGCCCATGATCAGGTAGTCGACCTGCTCGGGGCGTACGCCGGCCTTGTCGAGCGCGCCCTTGATGGCGACCCCGCCCAGGTCGGCCGCCGACAGGCTCTTCAGGCCACCGAGGAGGCGGCCGATCGGGGTGCGTGCCCCCGCGACGATGACGGACGGACCGGACATGGGGTGCCTCCAGAGACTCGGGGGTGGTTCTGCTGCCGACCCTACCCACGGGTCACCGGTGCGGCGAGGGTGGAACACGTCACACGCGCTCGCCGCAGCGGCCCCGGCGTACGACCATGTCGGCCATGAGCCTGGACGCCGCTTCCCACCTGTTCACCGCCATCGACCACGTCGGCATCGCCGTGCCCGACCTGGACGCCGCGATCGCCTTCTACGAGACGTCCTTCGGCATGCGACTGGCGCACCAGGAGGTCAACGAGGAGCAGGGTGTGCGCGAGGCGATGATGGCCGTCGGCGACTCCGGCAGCCACCTCCAGCTCCTGGCTCCGCTCAACCAGGAGTCGACCATCGCCAAGTTCCTCGACAGCAAGGGCCCGGGCATCCAGCAGATGGCCTACCGGGTCACCGACGTGGAGGCCGTGAGCGCGATCCTGCGCGAGCGCGGCCTGCGCCTGCTGTACGACGAGCCGCGCCGCGGCACGTCGGACTCGCGGATCAACTTCATCCACCCCAAGGACGCGGGGGGCGTGCTCGTGGAGCTCGTCGAGCCCGCCGCCACCTCTCACTGAGGAACACGTCACAGGGGGTGGTTGCCGCCTGTTACCCGTGGGTAATCTCCGGGAAAGTCCCGACCCCTGAACCAGCCAGGAGCCGACGTGCAGCACATCCTCGACGCGATCATGGCCGGAGACACCGCCACCGGTGACTTCGCGAACCTCGAGATCCCCGACCACTACCGCGCCGCCACCGTCCACAAGGACGAGGCCGGCATGTTCGAGGGCATCGCCAGCCGGGACAAGGACCCGCGCAAGTCGCTGCACGTCGAGGACGTGGCGCTGCCCGAGCTCGGCCCGGGCGAGGCGCTGGTCGCGGTGATGGCCTCGGCGATCAACTACAACACCGTGTGGACCTCGATCTTCGAGCCGGTCTCGACGTTCGGGTTCCTCGAGCGCTACGGCCGGCTCTCGCCGCTCACCGCGCGCCACGACCTGCCCTACCACGTGGTCGGCTCCGACCTCTCCGGCGTGGTGCTCCAGACCGGCCCGGGCGTCACCAAGTGGCAGCCGGGCACCGAGGTCGTCGCGCACTGCCTCTCGGTCGAGCTCGAGGACCCCGACGGGCACAACGACACGATGCTCGACCCGCAGCAGCGGATCTGGGGCTTCGAGACGAACTTCGGCGGCCTCGCGCACATCGCGCTGGTCAAGGCCAACCAGCTGATGCCCAAGCCGAAGCACCTGACCTGGGAGGAGGCCGCCTCCCCGGGCCTCGTGAACTGCACGGCGTACCGCCAGCTCGTGTCGAAGAACGGCGGCGACATGAAGCAGGGCGACAACGTGCTGATCTGGGGAGCCTCCGGCGGCCTCGGCGGATTCGCGACGCAGTACGCCCTCAACGGCGGCGCCACGCCCGTGTGCGTGGTCTCCAACGAGGAGAAGGCCGCGATCGCTCGCTCCATGGGCGCGGAGCTGATCATCAACCGCTCCGAGGAGGGCTACAGGTTCTGGAAGGACGAGCACACCCAGGACCCCAAGGAGTGGAAGCGCTTCGGCGCTCGCATCCGTGAGCTGACCGGCGGCGAGGACATCGACATCGTCTTCGAGCACCCCGGCCGCGAGACCTTCGGCGCCTCGGTCTACGTGACCCGCAAGGGCGGCACGATCACCACCTGCGCCTCCACCAGCGGCTACATGCACGAGTACGACAACCGCTACCTGTGGATGAACCTCAAGCGGATCATCTCCTCGCACTTCGCCAACTACCGCGAGTCGTGGGAGGCCAACCGCCTCATCGCGAAGGGCAAGATCCACCCGACCCTGTCGAGGACCTACGGCCTCGACGAGGTCGGCCAGGCCGCGCTCGACGTCCACCAGAACGCCCACCAGGGCAAGGTCGGCGTCCTCTGCCTGGCCCCCGAGGAGGGCCTCGGCGTCCGCGACGAGGAGATGCGCGCCCAGCACCTCGACGCGATCAACCGGTTCCGCGGAGTCTGACGCATTGGGATAGTCCGTCACGTTCTGGCCGTCGAAACGGCCGTCAGGCCGGCCAGAACGTGACGGACTATCCGCAACGTCGTTTCCGCAACGTCGCGCCGGAAGGCCAACTTTTGCTCGGATCACACCGTCTCAGGGGTGCCCGGGCTGGGATCGGTCGGCTCGATCGGCAAGACTGGGCCACACACCAACGCGAAGGAGTTGCGCCGCGATGAGCGACCAGGGACTGTCCATCTTCGACGACAACGAGCCGGAAGAGGACGAGACCCGCACCGCCGACGACGGCGCCGACGCGACCCAGGTGATGCCGGCCGTGCCCCCGCGCGCGCCCGCGCCCGGTCCCGAGCGGCAGCGCGCGGGCTCGGCACCGGCCGCTCCCGTCACCCCGGCGACGACGTCGGCGGCGCCGAGCCCGGCACCGGCGACCGCGTCGGCCCCGGCCCAGAGCCCGGCCCAGAGCCCGGCCCAGAACCCGGCCCAGAACCCGGCCCAGAACCCGGCCCAGAACCCTTCCCCCAGCGCGGCGCCGAGGGCGTCCGCGGCGCCCGGCGGCGCGATACCGGTCGTACGCCGCGGCGGCTACGACCGTGAGGCGGTCGACGGCCGGCTCCGCCAGCTCGCCGGCGAGAAGGCGGGCCTCAGCGCGAGCCTGTCCGAGTCCGAGCGCCGCGCGGTCGACCTCGAGCAGCAGGTCAAGACACTGCGGGCCGAGCTCGAGGAGAACAAGAACCCGTCGTACGCCGGGCTGGGCGGACGCGCCTCCGCGATGCTGCGGCTCGCCGAGGAGGAGGCCGCCGAGGTCCGGTCCGTCGGCGAGCGCGACGCCGCGGAGATCCGCGAGCAGGCCGCCCGTGACGCCCGGGCGATCCGGGCCGACGCCACCCGCGAGGCCGAGGACATGCGCCTCGTGCAGCTCAAGGAGCTCGACGAGCACCGCAGTCGCCTGATGGCCGACGCCGAGCAGGAGCGGGCGCTGGCCCGCAGCGAGGCCGAGGACGCGGTGGCCTCCGCCAAGCGCGAGGCCGACCAGCTCCGGCTGGCGGCCCAGCAGGAGACCAACGAGCTGCGCACCTCCGCCAAGCGCGAGGCGGAGCAGCTGCGGGCGGCCGTCGACCGCGAGGCCCAGGAGGCCCGCCGCACGCTCGCCGTCGAGAAGGAGCGGCTCGCCCGCGAGGCGACCGACCACCACGCGAGCGCCACCGCCGAGACCCGCCGCCTGGTCGAGGAGGCCGAGCAGCGTGCGGCCGCCGCCGAGCAGCGGGCCCAGGCGGCGTCGGCCCAGGCGGCCGAGCACCGCAGCCAGGCGTCGACCGAGGCCGAGGGCCTCCTCAGCCGCGCGCGCCGCGAGGGCGAGCAGATCGTCGCCACCGCACGCACCCAGGCCGAGTCGCTGAACTCCAGCGCGGCCGCCGACGCCGAGCGCGAGCTCGCGGCGATCAAGGCCGAGGTCGACCGGATGGCCAAGCGCCGCGACGCGATCACGGCCCAGCTGGCCTCGCTGCGCGACGTGGTGGCGGGCTTCGCCGAAGACGACGAGTGACCGCCCGATGAGCGAGTCCCCGGGGGCGACCCCGGAGGCGGCGACGCCGGGGGCCGACCCGGCCACGGACCCCGGGGACGATCAGGCCCCGGGCATCCCCGTCGACGACGACTACCTCGGCGAGCCCGGACCCCCGCTGGACCACCGCGCGCCGTTCTTCGTCGGCTTCGTCGGCGGGCTCGGCGTCCTGGTCGCCGTCTGGGTGGCGATGCAGATCCAGGCGATCGGCTCCACGCTGATGCTCATCGTCGTGTCGCTCTTCCTGGCGGCGGGCCTCGACCCGGCCGTGCGCTGGTTCGAGCGCCGCGGCATGCGGCGCTCGTACGCCGTGCTGACCGTGATCCTGGCGTTCCTCGCCGCCCTCGCCCTCTTCATCGTCGCGATCGTGCCGGTGATCGCCGACCAGGTCCGGTCGTTGACCGAGAACGTGCCGCAGTGGCTCGACCAGCTGCAGCGCAACCGCCAGGTGCAGCGGCTCGACGACGAGTACGACATCATCACGAAGATCCAGGACTACGTCACCAACGGCGACTTCGCCGGGGCGATCTTCGGCGGTGCCGTCGGCGTGGGCCTCGCGGTCCTCGGCGCCCTCTTCAACGGCTTCATCGTCGTGGTGCTGACGCTCTACTTCCTCGCATCGCTGGAGACCACGAAGTCGGCGATCTACCGCCTCGCGCCGGCCTCCCGGCGGGACCGGGTCTCCCGGCTCGGCAACCGGGTGGTGCGCAGCGTCGGTGGCTACGTCTCCGGAGCGTTCATCGTCGCGATGTGCGCCGGCATCTCGTCGCTGGTGTTCCTGTTCATCGTCGGTCTCGGGGAGTACGCCGTCGCACTCGCGTTCGTGGTCGCGCTCCTCGACGTGATCCCGATGATCGGCGCGACCCTCGGCGCCGTCATCGTCACCGCGATCGCGTTCGCCGAGGACTGGAAGATCGGGCTGGCCTGCGCGATCTTCTACCTCGCCTACCAGCAGATCGAGAACTACGTGATCTACCCGCGGGTGATGTCGAAGTCCGTCGACGTGCCCGGCGCCGTCACCGTGATGGCGGCCCTGATCGGCGCCGCGCTCTTCGGGGTGGTGGGGGCACTCCTGGCGATCCCGACCGCTGCCACCGTGCTCATGTTGATACGCGAGGTGTGGGTGCGCCGGCAGGACACCCGGTAGCCCACTACTGAGGCAGCTCGCCCGCCGCGGGCGCGGCGGCCGCGGTGGTGGCGCGCTCCCCCAGCTTCACGCCGACCACGCCCGCCAGGATCAGCACCCCGCCCAGCAGCTGCACCGGCCGCGGCAGCTCGTCGAGCAGCAGCCACGCGAAGACCACGGCCGCCACGACCTCCACCAGCGCGACGAACGACGCGAGGCGCGACCCGAGCCGCCGGCCCGCGGCGATGCCGGTCGTGTAGGGGACGGCCGCGGTGACGATGCCGAGGAGCACCAGCGGGACCCACCAGGTGAGCGCGGTGCCGGCGTACTCCACGTCGACGGTCGCCCGCTCCATCGGGAGCACCCCGACCAGGCCGGCCAGGCCGAGCACCGCGCTCCCGACGAGCAGGCCGCCCGCGGCGAGCGCCATCGGCGGCAGGCCGTTGCCCTCGTCGGCCGAGATCACGAAGTACGTCGCGGCGCCGACCATCGCGCCGAGCGCCCAGAGCACGCCGGCCGCGGCGAGGTCGGTCCCCGACAGCAGGTCGAGCACGAGGACCAGGCCGAGCGCCGCCACGCCGGCACCGGCCAGCGTCAGCGGCCCCGGCCGCTCGCCGTGGCGCAGCCACAGCCAGACGACGACGGCGGCCGGGGCGGTGTACTCGATCAGCAGCGCCGGACCCACCTGCATGTGCTGGACCGCGGAGAAGTAGCAGAACTGGGCGCCGGCGACCGCCAGCGTGCCGTAGAGCAGGATCAGGCCGGCGTTGCGGTGTACGACGTGCCAGCGGCCGCGCAGCGTCAGCAGCCCGAACGGCAGCACGACCAGCGCCGCCAGCGAGATCCGGATCAGCACGATCGCGCCGGGGCTCCAGCCCGACTCGAGCAGCGGCCGGGCCAGCGCTCCGGCGAGCCCGAACGTCAGGGCGGAGGCGAGCGCGAAGGCGAGGCCCGCGGCCAGCCGGGAGCCCTGCGGAGCCGCCGTGGCGGTCGCGGGCGCGTGGTCGAGGTTGGTCACGGCTGATGGTATCCGGGCAAAGTTCTCCGCATGTCGGGCCGCCCCTGTAATCTGTCAAAATGCCCTTGGCCGATGACACCACGACGATGCTGCAGGCGGCCGTCGTGCTCGCCAACTCCGCGATCGGCACCGACTCCCTGACCAAGGTCGCCCAGCTCGACGAGTGGTACGCCGAGTACATGCACACCGACCGTCGGGCCGCGGGGCGGGGGGAGCTCGAGGCCGTGCGGGCCGTCCGCCCGATCCTGCACGACCTCCTCAGCGCCGACCGCGACCGCGCGGCCGAGCTCGTCAACGAGCTGCTCGCCGAGTCCGGCACGGTCCCGCAGCTGGTGCGCCACGACGACTGGGACTGGCACCTCCACGGCGTCGCCTCCGAGGCCGGGCCGGCGACCCGCGTCGTCATCGACACCGCGATGGCGATGATCGACTTCATCCGCGAAGACGAGATGTCGCGGCTGGGCATCTGCGCCGACGAGTCCTGCACCGGCATCGTGCTCGACCTGTCGCGCAACCGCTCGCGCCGCTTCTGCTCCACCGCGTGCGGCAACCGCAACGCGGTCGCCGCCTACCGCGCCCGGCAGGCGCGGGGCTGACGCCGACCCTCAGCGGAGGAAGCGCCGCAGCACCTCCGTGAACACCTGCGGCTGCTCGGAGTGCACCCAGTGGCCGGCCCCCTTGACGGTCACCCGCCGGTTGCGGGGGAACCAGCGGTCCATCGCCGCGGCGTACTCGTCCGTGACGTAGCCCGAGCGCTGCCCGGAGACCCACAGCGTCGGCTTCTCGTACGGCGGGGTGCCGTCGAGCGCGTCCGCCGGCCAGCCGCTCAGCGATGCGATGTCGCGGCCGAGCACCTCGAGGTTGGGCTGCCAGGACCACCCGTCATCACCGCGGCGGAGGTTCTGGAGCAGGAAGCTGCGCACGGTCGGGTTGGGCACCGCCTCGGTCAGTGCGGCGTCGGCGTCGCGCCGGTGCTCGAGGCGGTCGAGGTCGAGCGCGAGCATGGCGGCGATGTAGCCGGTGAACTCGCTCGCCGACGCGTAGTCGACCGGCGCCACGTCGACGACGCAGAGCCGCTCGACGAGCTCCGGGTGGCGCAGGGCCAGCACCATCGCGGCCTTGCCGCCCATCGAGTGCCCGACCAGCGCGACCGGGTCGTCGGCGCGGAACAGGGTGGCGACCTCGTCGGCGACGTCGACGTAGTCGAAGTGGTCCGGCCACGACGACCGCCCGTGGTGGGGCATGTCGACGAGCACCACCCGGTGGTCCTCCGCGATCACCTTGGCGATGCTCGTCCAGTTCTTGCCCTGGCCGAAGAGGCCGTGGCAGAAGGCCACCAGCGGGCCGCTCTCCCCCAGCGTCGTGGTGTGGAGGGACATGCCGCGAGATTAGTTCAGCACCACGCGCGTACGCCGCGGGGGCTCACGTCCAGGTCGCGCAGCACGACCGCGAGGCGGTCGCCGTACCGCTCGCAGGTCCACCGGAAGTCCGGCCGCCGGTACTCGATCGCGAGCACCCGGTCGCCGTACACGTCCGTGTAGGCGTCGCACTCCCGGTAGCGCCCACACTCCTCCGCGACGGCGAAGTCGTAGCCGACGCGGGTGCCGTCGAAGCCCGCGAGGTTCTTCTGCCCGGCGGCGAGGCCGGCGCGGTGCGCCCCGCGGACCAGCAGCCGTGCGTAGGCGACGGTCTGGTGCTTCGTGAGCAGTCCGCCACTGCGCGTGAACGCGTCGAGGTTGTCGTACTCGACCGCGTCGAAGCCCGAGCGCGCGCAGCCGCGGGTCCAGCGCCCGACGATCCCGGCGAGGCGCTCGCGCTTCCCGGGCGTGCGGATGTCGAGCAGCCACTCGCCCCAGGCCTCGTCGACGACCGGGCGGCCGCGGTGGTGCAGCAACAGCTCGGCGTGCCGACGCCACCACCGCTTCTCGTCGGGCTGGGTCTGGAAGCCGTTGACGTAGCAGACGTTGTAGCGGCCGGGCACCGGCGCCGACGTGCGGTCGCGGACGACGATGCCGACGGTGTCGGGCACGGAACGGTCGCCGCCGAGCTGGTAGTCGACGTCGGTCCCCGTGGGCGGCGGCTCGACCGCGGCCGCCGGCGCGAGCGTCAGCAGCAGGCCGAGGACGGCCAGGAGCGGCAGCAGGCGACGCACGTGGTCAGAAGTCGAAGCCGTCGAACATGTCGCCGATGCCACCGATGCCGTCGCCGATCCCCTCGCCGACGTCGCCGATGCCCTCGCCGATCGCGCCGATGCCATCACCGAGCATGTCGAAGCCCCCGAGCCCGCCGAAGAGCAGGCCGGCGAACATGATCTCCATCGGCCCGAAGGCGCCGAAGTAGCCCTGGGCGTAAGGGCGGTAGGCGCCGCCGGCCTGGTAGTAGGGCACCCGCTGCGCGCCCGACATCACCATCCGGGAGTCCGGGTCTGCGCCGGCCCGCACCCGCTCGGCGTCCAGCGCACAGGCGGGTACGTCGCGCGGCGCGCCGCCGTGCGGCGCCCACATCACGTCGGTGACAGAGAGGCCGTGGCGCGGGTCGAAGAAGCACGGCGGCCGACGCGTCGGCAGCGGCTCGCCGGCGACGCGGGCGCGCACGCACGCGATGGCGTAGCGGCCGTCGTCGAGGATCTGGGTGACGTGGCGGACGTCGTCGGGCCGCGTCATCGCGTCCGCGGCGGTCTTCGCCGACTCGTAGGAGTCGAGCGCCCGCTGGTAGTCGGCGTTCTGGCCCGGGTCGAGCTGACGACCGGCGAGGTCGAGGTCGAGCTCCTGCAGCTGCTCGCCGAGGGCGGTGACGTCCTCGAAGGTGAGCTTGCGGACCGGGGCCAGCTCGGCCTCCCGGCGCGCGAGCTCACGCGCCTTCGCCCGGCGCGACGCCAGCACCGCCACTCCGATGGCCGCGGCGATGACGAGCAGGATCAGGAGGCCTTCCATGGCCCCAGCCTACGGCGAGTCCTCAAGCGCGGGCGGGTTCGCCCGGCTCCTCGACCGGGTCCTCCGCGGTGAGCGGCTGCGCGATGCTCTCCAGCGACCGCCCCTCCGCCTTGACCCCGAGGAATGCCGCGACGACGCCCGCCCCGATCATCAGCGCGGCGCCGATGAAGTAGCCGGCCGCGATGCCGGTGATGTCCTGGTCGGCCGACGCCCGGTCGATCAGCCAGCCGAAGAGCAGCGGTCCGCTGATGCCGCCGGCCGCGGTGCCGATCGCGTAGAAGAACGCGATGCACAGCGCCCGCGTCTCCATCGGGAACACCTCGCTCGCCGTGAGGTACGCCGCGCTCGCCCCCGCCGACGCGAAGAAGAACACGATCGCACCGAGCACCGTCAGGCTCACCGCGGTCACCGAGTCGAGGAAGAACCCCGTGACGCCGAGCAGCGCGCCCGAGAAGACGTAGGTGAAGGTGATCATCCCGACCCGGCCGATCCGGTCGAAGAGCGGGCCGAGCGTGAGGGCGCCGACGAAGTTGCTGAGGGCGAAGACCGCGATGTACCAGCCGGTCTGCTTGACGTCGAGGAACGTCGACAGGGTGTCGCCGTACGTGAAGAAGAAGGCGTTGTAGAGGAACGCCTGGCCGACGAACAGCGAGAAGCAGAGGACGGTGCGCTTGGGGTAGAGCGTGAAGACCGTGCGGGCGATCATCGTGAACGGGATCGTCTTCCGTTGCCGGATCGTGATGGTCTCGTCGACGTCGGGCAGCCGCTCCCCCGCCTCCTCGGCCACCTCGTCCTCGATCGCGCGCACGATCCGCTCGGCGTCGTCCTCGCGACCGTGGATGAACAACCAGCGCGGGCTCTCGGGCACGTTGCGGCGCACCAGCAGGATGCCGACGGCGAGGATCGCGCCGAGCCCGAACGCGAGCCGCCAGCCCCACTCGGCGCTGATCACGGTCGGGTCGAGCAGCGGGATCGTCAGCAGGGCGCCGCCGGCGGCGCCCATCCAGAACGAGCCGTTGATCGCGATGTCGATGCGGCCGCGGTACCGCGCCGGGATCAGCTCGTCGATGGCCGAGTTGATCGCGGCGTACTCACCGCCGATGCCGAAGCCGGTGAGGAAGCGCGCCGCGAAGTACCACCACGGCGCCATCGAGAAGGCCGTGAGCACCGTCGCGCACGTGTAGACGACGAGCGTGACGAGGAAGAGCTTCTTGCGGCCGAACCGATCCGTGAGCTGACCGAAGAACAGCGCACCCGAGCAGGCGCCCGCGACGTAGATGGCGCCGGCGAGGCCGACGTCCCAGCTGCTGAGTCCGAGGCCCGTGTCCGGGTCCTTCAGCGCGTCGGACATCGCGCCGACGATCGTGACCTCGAGGCCGTCGAGGATCCAGACCGTGCCGAGCCCGATCACGATCAGCCAGTGCCACCGCACCCACGGCAGCCGGTCGAGCCGTGCCGGGATGTCGGTCGTGACGCGTCCAGTCTCTGCTCCCATGACGCCGTCCGTACCCGGGGAGGGTTGGCCGCAAGCGGGGTGGTTTCGAGACAGGCGCTGGCGCGCCTTCCTCAACCACCGCCATCGGTGGTTGAGGAGGTTGCGCTAGCAACCGTCTCGAAACCACCCCCGGGTGTCAGCGCGCGGAGTAGTCCCGGAAGCCGCGCTTGGTCTTGCGGCCGAGGTAGCCCGCGGTGACGAGCTGCTCGAGCAGCGGCGCCGGCGCGAAGCCCGGCTCGCGGAACTCGAGGTAGAGCTCGCGCTGGATCGCCAGCGACACGTCGTTGCCGACGACGTCGAGCAGCTCGAACGGACCCATCGGCAGCGCGCAGCCCTGCTTCATCGCGGTGTCGATGTCGTCGGCCGTCGCGTAGTGCGCCTCGAGCATCCGCACGGCGTCGTTGAGGTAGGGGAAGAGCAGCGCGTTGACGATGAAGCCGGCCCGGTCCCCGCAGGCGACGGCGACCTTGCCGACCTCTCCGCAGAGCGCCCGGGTGGTCTCGGTGACCTCGTCGGAGGTGACGACGGTCGACACGACCTCGACCAGCTTCATCACCGGCGCCGGGTTGAAGAAGTGCATGCCCACGACGTCCTGCGGTCGCGAGGTCGCCTGGGCGCAGGCGATGATCGGGAGGCTCGACGTGGTGGTCGCGAGGATGGCGCCGGGCTTGCAGATCTCGTCGAGGTTCTCGAAGAGCGTGGTCTTGACGGCCAGGTCCTCGGCGATCGCCTCGACGACGATGTCCACGTCCGCGAGGTCGTCGAGGGACGTGGACCCGGTCAGGCGGGCGAGCACCTCGGCCTTGGCCTCCTCGGTCGCCCGGCCACGCTGGATCTGCTTGTCGAAGTTCTTCGTCACCGCCGCGACGACCCCGTCGACCTTCTCCTGGCTGCGGCCGACGAAGAGCACGTCGTACCCGCTCTTCGCGAACACCTCGACGATGCCGCTCGCCATGGTGCCGGTGCCGACGACGCCGACCTGCTTGATGTCGTGGCGCAGCCGGGGCGCGGCGTCGGCGGACGGGGTCTGGTCGTCGGCGACGACGACCGGGCTGTCGGGGGCCTCGTAGGTGTAGAAGCCGCGGCCGGTCTTCCGGCCCAGCCATCCCGCGGTCACCATCTGCTTGAGGATCGGCGCCGGCGCGTGCAGGCGGTCGCGGCCCTGGTGGTACATCGTCTCGAGGATCTCGTACGCCGTGTCGAGGCCGATCAGGTCGAGCAGCGCGAGCGGTCCCATGGGGTAGCCGCAGCCGAAGCGCATCGCCGCGTCGATGTCCTCGCGGGTGGCGTAGCGGCCCTCGTACATCGAGACGGCGTGGTTCAGGTAGCCGAAGAGCAGGGTGTTCGCGATGAAGCCGGCCTTGTCGCCGCAGACCACGGGCGTCTTGCCGAGCTGGGCCATCAGCGCGGTCACGTCGTCGAGGACCGGCTGCTCGGTGACGACCGTGCGCACCACCTCGACGAGCTGCTGGACCGGCGCCGGGTTGAAGAAGTGGACGCCGACGACGCGACCGGGCCGCGAGTTGGCGGTGGAGATCTCGGTGACCGACAGGCTGGACGTGTTCGTGGCGAGGATCGTGTCGGGGCCGACGATCCCGTCGAGCTCGCGGAAGAGCGCCTTCTTCGTCTCGAGCGACTCGACGACCGCCTCGACGACCAGGTCGGCGCCGGCGACGTCGGCGAGCGACGTGGTGAAGGTGATCCGGCCGAGCAGCTCGCTCTGCTCGAGGTCGGTCATCTTCTCCCGCTTCACCGCGCGGGTCGTGGAGTGCTCGAGGTACTGCCGGCCGCGGGCCAGGGCATCGTCGTCCTTCTCGACGCCGACGACCGAGAAGCCGTGCTTGGCGAACACCTCGGCGATGCCGGCACCCATGGTGCCGAGCCCGAGGATGCCGATCGTCGTGAACGTCCGAGAGGGTGCCGCTGCGCTCGTCATGCGGCGCATCGTGGCACGGGATCGCCCTGCCTGACAGTGAACTAGTTCACTCGCCAGTAACTTAACGATCCAATCGCGGGATCCCGGACGGTCTCGACTAGATTCATCGCCCGTGAGACTCGTCGTAGCCAGGTGCCAGGTCGACTACGCGGGACGGCTGACCGCCCACCTGCCGATGGCGACCCGGGTCCTGATGATCAAGGCCGACGGGTCGGTGCTCGTGCATTCCGACGGCGGCTCCTACAAGCCCCTGAACTGGATGTCGCCGCCGTGCACCCTCCGCGAGGGCACCACCGACGACGGCCAGGTCGAGTGGACCGTCACCAACCCCAAGAGCGACGACACGTTGCGGATCCTCATCGAGGAGATCCACCACGAGTCCACCCACGATCTCGGCGTCGACCCCGGCCTGCAGAAGGACGGCGTCGAGAAGCACCTCCAGGAGCTGCTCGCCGAGCACCCCGCGACGCTCTCCCCCGGCCTGACGCTGGTACGCCGGGAGTACCCCACGGCGATCGGCCCGGTCGACCTGATGTGCCGCGACTCCGACGGCCACTCGGTCGCGGTCGAGATCAAGCGCCGCGGCGAGATCGACGGCGTCGAGCAACTGACCCGCTATCTCGAGCTGCTCAACCGGGACCCGCTGCTCTCCCCCGTCCGCGGCATCTTCGCCGCCCAGGAGATCAAGCCCCAGGCGCGCGTGCTCGCCACCGACCGCGGCATCGCCTGCGCGGTCGTCGACTACGACGCGCTGCGCGGCCTCGACGACCCGTCCCACCGGCTCTTCTGAGTCGGTCAGACCCGGCAGCCCAGCTCCTCCAGCCCGGCGCGACCCGCGTCGGTGAGCCGCAGCGCGCGGGAGTCGGCGGCGCGGCGCACGAACCACCCGCGGTCGACCAGGGCGTCGGTGATGCCCGCGGCGAGCGCGCCGGCCAGGTGCGGCCGGCGCTCGGTCCAGTCGAGGCAGGGGCGTGCAAAGGAGCGCCGGCGCGACCGGGCGGCCGCGAGGTCGACGCCCCACCCCGACAGGCCGTCGTCGCCGGCGGGCGTCACGGCGTACGCCGGCGTCAGCCACGCGCGCTCGATGAGCGCGTCGTGGACGGCGACCCCGCAGGTGCCGGCGAGGTGGTCGTAGCAGGTGCGCGCGAAGCCGAGGGCGCGCGCGTGGCCCGCCTGCCGGAGCGAGGTCACCGGCTGCGGCGGCGCGACGTGCGACAGCGCCTCGAGCGCCGCGCCGACGTCGGGCCCGGCGATCCGGTAGTAGCGGTGCCGCCCCTGGGAGACGACCTCGACCAGCCCTCCGTCGCGGAGCCGGGACAGGTGCTCGCTGGCCGTGGACGCGCCGATGCCGGCCACCCGGGCCAGCTCGCCGGCCGCCAGAGCCCGGCCGCCCATGAGCGCGTCGAGCATCCGCGCGCGGCTCGGGTCGCCGATCAGCGCGCCGACGGCGGCGAGGTCGGTGTCGTGCACCCGACGAGGCTACGTCGACCACGGTTCGGTCCGGGCCGAACCGTCGGGCCCCTAGCGTCCGGGCCATGGACAACCCCGGAACCCTGGTCGAGGACGCCGTCGAGCACTGCCTGGAGGCCGCCGCCACCTGGCTCGCGTGGGACGGCCGGCCGTTCGTCAGCGAGGGCGGCGACCGCGTCTACACGCCGCAGAAGGCGGTGCGCCGCATCGCCGACCACCTGGTCGACCACCTCGCCGAGGTCGAGGCGCTGCTCGCCGGCGTGCCGACCGAGCCCGACCGCTGGCACGCGAGCCTCGTCACCGTCGAGGCCGACTGGGCGCGGTTCACCGAGCTCGACCTGGACGAGGCCCGGCAGCGGATCCGCCGGCTCGGACGCACGTTCGCGCTCCGGCTCGCGGCCGCCGGACCGGAGGAGTGGGACCTGCCGCGCGGCGAGAACTGGACGCTGCGCGAGATCGCCGAGCACCTGACCGGCATCCGGTGGTACGCCGACCAGGTCGGCGTACCACGATGAGCGCATGAGGATCTTCCACATCGCCACGCTCGCCGACTGGGAGGCCGCGCAGGAGTCCGGCGGGTACCGGACCTCGACCCGCGGCGTGACCCTCGAGGAGCAGGGCTTCATCCATGCCAGCAGTGCCGAGCAGTGGCGCGGGGTGCTCGCGGCCTTCTACGCCGACGTGACGGAGCCGCTCGTGCTGCTGGAGATCGACACCGAGCTGCTCGACGTACCCGTCGTCGAGGAGCCGCCCGGCCCGGGCATCGAGGAGACGTTCCCGCACGTGTACGGCGAGCTCGACCCGGCCGCGGTCGTCGGCGTCACGCCGTTGTAGCCGCCTCCTCGGCGCTGCCGGCGCCGAAGTGCGGGATGGCGACGCGGACGACGGTGCCGACGCCGACCTCGCTCTGGATGTCGACCCAGCCGCCGTGGGCCTCGACGATGGCCCGCACGATCGGCAGGCCCAGGCCGGCGCCCTGCACCTGGTTCGCGATGGCGTGCGGGCCGCGGTAGAGGCGCTCGAAGAGCCGGTTCAGCTCCTCGGGAGGTACGCCGACTCCGGTGTCGCGCACCTCCACCACCGCCATCGCCCCCTGGTCGGCGAGGCAGATGTCGACCCGCCCGCCGGCGGGGGTGAACTTGATGCCGTTGCTGACGAGGTTCTCGACCACCTGGACCAGGCGCACGAAGTCGCCGACCGCGGGCTCGCCGTCGCCGTCGTCGAAGGCGAGGACGAGGCCCCGCTCGATGGCCTGCCCGGCGTGGTCGTCCACGACCCGTTGGCAGACCTTCGCCAGGTCGACCTGCTCGCGCAGCATCCGCACCCGGTCGTCGTCGAGGTACGCCATCGTCAGCAGGTCGTCGACCAGCTGCAGCTCGCGTACGGCGTTGCGCTCGATGACGCCGAGGTACTTGCGTGCCCGGCGGCTCAGGTCCTCCTCGCCGAGCTCGGACATCAGCTCCGTGTAGCCGATGATCGACGTCAGCGGCGTGCGCAGCTCGTGGGAGACCGTGGCGATCAGGTCGTCGCGCAGGCGCTGGGTCTCCGTCTGCAGGCGGCGGCGCTCGGTGGTGTCGCGCAGCGCGATGATGACCAGGAGGCCGTCCTCGCTCTCGAACGGCGACAGCGCGAGCTCCATCGGCACGTCGTGGCCGTCGCAGTGCCGGACGAGGAACTCCCTGGTGTAGCCCATGGGCACCGCGGCGGGCTCGCGCATGTACTCGGCCAGCCCGCGCAGGACGACGTCGGCGTCGGGCTGGGCCGCGAGCACGGTGACCGACTGCCCGACCAGGTCGCCGAGGTCGTAGCCGAGCACCTCGTGGAACCGCTTGTTGGCGACCACGATCGTCGCCGCGGTGTCCACGATGACCGTCGCGTCGGGGGCGGTCTCGAACACACCGCGAAAGAGCCCCTCCGCATAGCGGTCCACGCGCCGAGGGTACCCGCACCGAGCTGTCCGGAACCCGGAGCGGGTGTCCGCGATCGACGCTATTGACGTAGGTTCAACAGCGTGAGGCTGATCATTCTCGGAGTCCTGACCGCCCTGCTCGCCCCGCTCCTGCCGGGAGCCCTCTCCTCGGCGGCCGCCGCGCCGGACCGACCGCGGGTGGTCTCCCGTGCGGTGACGTTCGAGGTGGAGAACACCAACTCGACGTCGGCGCTCTGCTTCCCGGACGAGCAGACGTACGACGTACGCGCGCGCCTCGTCGGGCCGCGCCGCGCCGTCGCCGGCACCGCCGGAACGACGCGCATCAACGTGCTCGTCCACGACGACGGCGCCGGCGGGTGGTTCTGGCGCCTCCCGGGCGCGGACGCTCACGACTACGCGGCCCGCCTGGCCCGGCGGGGCGAGACCACGCTGGTGCTGGACCGGCTCGGGTACGGCGCGAGCGACCGCGCGGACTCCTCGTGCCTCGCCGCCCAGGCGGACGTGCTCCACCAGGTGGTCCAGCACCTGCGGTCGGGGGTCTACGAGTTCGTCGACGAGCGGTTCGTCGACCCCCCGGCCGCTGCGCACGTCGTCACGCACGGCCACGGCGCCGGCGCGGCCATCGCCCAGCTCGAGGCGGGCACCTTCGACGACGTGGCCGGCGTGGTGCTGATGTCGTGGACCGACGGCGCCACCACCCAGGTCGCACGCCAGGCGGTCACCGACCGGCGCGCGACCTGCGCCACGGGCGCGGACGGCGCTCCGGTCGCGGCCGATGCGGCGACGGCCCGCGGCCTGCTCTTCGCCCGCGCACCCGGGAGCGTGCAGAGCCGGGCCACGTCCCTGCTCAGCGAGGTGCCGTGCGGTGACGTGCTCAGCCGCACGACGACGCTCGCCGCCGTGCGCGGAGCGGCCAGCCGCATCGAGGCGCCCGTGCTGCTGATGTACGGCGACGCCGACGCCCTCACGACGCCGCAGGCGCGGTCCGGGCAGCCCGCGTCGTACGCCGCGGAGGTGACGACGCGGACGTTCGCCGGCGCCGGCAACGCGCTGCCGCTGGAGCGCCCGGCCCAGGTCGGGAACGCCGTGCTGCGCTGGCTGGGGTGAGCGTCAGGCTCAGGCGCCGGCCTGGCGGGGCGCCGTCGGGTCGTCGCCCTCGGCGCTCTGCTCGCGGGCGACGTACTCCTCGATGTCCTCGACGTCGTCGAGGTTGCGCTTCACCACCGCGAGCAGGTCGCTCATCGTGGCGACCTCCTCGACCTGCTCCTTGATGAACCACTGCATGAACTGCTCGGAGGCGAAGTCGAACTCCTCGCGGGCGATCCGGAGCAGCCCGTTGATCTGGTCGGTGACGCGCCGCTCCTGCTCCAGCGCCAGCTCGACCGGCGCGACGACGTCGGCGAAGTCGCTCACCGGCGCGGGCACGGCCGGGATCGTCACCGGGCTGTCGGTGTCCAGCAGGTACTGGATCATCATCGCCGCGTGCGCGCGCTCCTCGAGCGCCTGGGCGTAGAAGAACGCGGCCATCTGCGGCATCGTCAGCGCGTCGTAGTGGACGGCGCAGGCGAGGTACTGGTTGTGCGCGGCGAGCTCGTTGCCGATCTGGACGTTGAGCTGCTCGGTGAAGCGCGGTGCGGCCACGGGGTGCTCCTCGAGGTCGGCCGGGGGGTCGGGACTCAGGCTGCCTTCGCAAGCTTCTTCTTGGTGACCTTCTTGCCGTCGACCCGAACGAGCTTGCGCTTCTTGACCGTATACCCCGAGGGCAGCGTGCCTTCCTTGAGCATGCGGAGCGGGCAGCGTCCGCACTTCGACTTCGACACGCAGCACTCCATCTTCGGCAGCTTCGCCACCTTGCCGGAGCTCTTCTTCTTGCCCACGCGCGGAACCGTAGCACGGGATTAGGCGAGCCTTACCTCAGTCGTCTCATCGGCGAATCGCCGGACCGGCAACTATTCACAGTGTGTATAGTCCGGCGCCATGAGCGCCGCACTCCCCCTGCTGGCCCTCCTCGAGCAGGAGCCGGCCCACGGATACACCCTCAAGCAGCGGTACGACGACCGCTTCGCCCGGACCCGTCCGCTGGCCTTCGGGCAGGTGTACGCCGCGCTCTCCCGCTTCGAGAAGAAGGGCTGGGCGGAGGTCGTCGAGGTCGAGGTGGTCGACGGTCCCGAGCGCAAGCGCTACCGCATCACGACCGACGGGGTCGAGGCGGTCTCGGAGTGGGTCTACGCGCCCCAGCAACCGACGGAGTTCGCGATGAGCAACCTCTACACGCGCGTCAGCGTCGCCCTGACCTCGGGCCGCTCGGCCGCGGACGTCCTCGACCGGCAGCGGGTCCAGCACCTGGCCCGGATGCGGGAGCTGACCCAGGAGCGGAAGAGCGCCGAGCCCGCAGCCCAGCTCGCGATCACCTACGAGCTCGCCCACCTGGACGCCGACCTGCGGTGGATCGAGGAGGCCGGGACCCGGCTGGAGGAGCTGCGATGAGCCCGACGAAGACGCTCGGGCCCGCCGTGCTCGAGGCCCGCGGCCTCACCGTCCGGTACGGCGACACCGTCGCCGTCGACGCGGTCGACCTCGCGATCGAGCCGGGCTCCCGGACCGCCGTCATGGGTCCGTCGGGGTCGGGCAAGTCGTCGCTGGTCCACGCGCTGGCCGGCATCGTCCGCCCGGACGCCGGCGAGGTGTGGTTCGAGGACGAGCGGCTCGACCTGCTCGGCGAGGCGGCGCGGAGCAGGCGCCGCCTCGCCCGGATGGGCATGGTCTTCCAGTTCGGCGACCTGGTGCCGGAGCTGACGCTGGTCGAGAACGTGATGCTCCCGCTCCAGGTGCTCGGCCACAAGGCGCGACCGGCCCGGGAGCGAGCGCTGACCGTGCTCGACGCCCTCGGCGTGGCCGACCTCGCCGACCGACGTACCGGCGCCGTGTCCGGCGGCCAGGCGCAGCGCGCCGCGGTCGCCCGGGCGCTGGTGCACCACCCCTCCGTGGTGCTGGCTGACGAGCCCACGGGGGCGCTCGACAGCCTCACCGCGGAGCGGGTGCTCGACACGATGGTCGAGGTGACGCGCCAGATGGGCGCCGCCCTCGTCGTCGTCACCCACGACCACGTGGTCGCCTCGCACCTCGACGACCTCGTCGTCGTCCGCGACGGGCGCGTCGGCGTGGGAGCCCCCGCATGACGTCGCTGTGGCTGGGTCTTCGGCTCTCGCTGACGCCGTCCGCGCGGGTGCGCACGGCGCTGCTGGTGCTGGCCGCTGCCCTCGCCGGCCTGGTGCTGCTGACGACGCTCGCGGCCAGCCGGTTCGAGCTCCACAACGCCACCAGCTACCAGGCCGAGATGCCGCGCATCGTGGCGTCGGTCGTCGCCGCGGTGACCCTGCCGTGCCTGGTCCTCCTCGCCACGGTCGCCCGGCTCGCGGCGTCGCTGCGCGACCGACGGCTCGCGAACCTGCGCCTGGTCGGGCTGACGCCCGGACAGACCCGCCTCGTCGCCACTGCCGAGACGGGCGTGGCCGCGACCCTCGGGAGCGTGCTGGGCTGGCTCGCCTTCTGGGGGCTGCGCCCGACCCTGATCGACCACTCGCTCGGCGGACGGCACTGGGACCTCACCTTCGCGCCCGAGCCCGTCGACCAGGTCGCGGTGCTCCTCGCCGTCCCGCTCACCGTGGCGCTCGTCGGGCTGCTCCCCACCCGGGTCACCGCCCGCGACCCGCTCGCGGTCACCCGTCGCACGGACCGGACCCCGCCCGGCTGGTGGCGGCTCGTGCCGCTGGTGCTCGGCGCGGTGGCGTGCGCCGTCGTGGTCGTGGGCGACGAGCGGGGTCCTCGCGAGGACACCGACCGCGAGATCGCTCTCTTCCTCGTCGGCACGACCCAGCTGGCGCTGGGACTGGTCCTGGTTCTGCCGGCACTCGTCCGCCTGCTCACCCGCGCGCTGTCCGGCCGGCCGCTCGGAGCGGCCTCCCGCATCGCCGTACGCCGCCTCGAGGCGCAGCCCGCCGCGGTCGCCCGGATCATCGGCGCGCTGCTGATCGGGCTCTTCCTGGTCACCGGCGCGCGCTACGTGCTCGTGGCGTTCGAGAGCACGCCGCAGTACGTCGAGGCGGCGCGCGGCCTCGAGGAGGAGCAGCGGGTCGCCACGGACACCACCGCCGACGAGGCGCCGACGGTGGTGGGCGAGCTCGAGCGCGCCGAGGGGATCCGCGACGTCGTGGACCTGCCGATGGTGCGCAGCGCCGGCGAGACCTACCTCGAGGCGCTCGTCGCGACCTGCGCCGACCTCGACCGGGTCGGGGACGTCCGGGGCTGCCGCGACGGCGAGCCGATGTGGCTCGGCTCCGGTGCCCACGAAGGCCTGCCGGAGACCGTGCGGTGGGTCGCCGGTGACGACGAAAGCACGATCGTCGTGACCACCCCCCGAGACCTGGCGGCGATGGGCAACGACGAGCCGTGGGGACTGATCGCCCCGCTGTACGCCGACGTGATCATCCCGCCCGCACTGGTCCCCGACCTGCCCGCGACGACGCGTCACTCCGTGCTCGTCACGGGCCCGCCCGGCCGCGACCTCGTCGACCGCGTGCTCGACCACGCCGGCAACCAGGGGGCGACGGTCACGGCGGACTACACGGAGTACGACTTCGTGGCCACCATGCGCGCGATCGTCTGGACGATCGCCGGGGTCGTCCTCGGCGTCGGCCTGCTCGCGCTGACGATAGCGACGATCGACCGCACCATCCAGCGCCGCAAGGAGGTCGCCGGGCTCCGGCTCGTCGGACTGGCTCCGGGCGTGCTGCGCCGGGCGCAGCTGATCGAGACCGGGCTGCCGGTCACCCTGGGCGCAGTCCTCGCGATCGGCCTCGGCGCGCTCGCCGGTGCGACCTTCCTGACCCTCGACGACGGCCTCGTCATGCCGTGGCTCCAGACGTGGGTGCTCCTCGGCATCGCCGTGCTGGGCTGCCTCGGCGTCGCCGCGATCGCGATGCTCAACGCCGTGCCCCGGCTCCGGCCCGAGGAGATCCGGGCCGAATAGATCCGGGCCGAATAGATCCGGGCCGAGTGATCAGTCCAGCCCGTTGGCCGCGCGGATCACGTCGACGATCCCGCCCATGATCTCGGTGAGCCCGAAGTCCTTGGGCGTGTAGACGGCGGCGACCCCGAGCTCCCGCAGCCGGCGACCGTCGGAGTCAGGGATGATCCCGCCGACGATCACGGGCACGTCGTCGAGGCCGGCCTCCTTCAGGCCGTCGAGCACCGCCGGGACCAGCTCCATGTGCGAGCCGGACAGGATCGACAGCCCGACGCAGTGGACGTCCTCGGCGACGGCGCCGGCGACGATCTGCTCGGGCGTGAGCCGGATGCCCTGGTAGACGACCTCGAAGCCGGCGTCCCGGGCGCGTACGGCGACCTGCTCGGCGCCGTTGCTGTGCCCGTCGAGCCCGGGCTTGCCGACGAGCAGCCGCAGGCGGGTGCCGAGGGCCTCGCCGGTCTCCCTGACCCGCTCGCGGACCGCGGTCAGCTCGGCGCCGGCCTCGGCGACGACGGCGCCGCTGACGCCCGTCGGGCCGCGGTACTCGCCGAACACCTCGCGCAGCGTCCCCGCCCACTCCCCCGTGGTCGCGCCCGCACGGGCGGCGACCAGGGTCGGGCCCATCAGGTTGGTCTCGGTCTTGGCGGCCGCGGCAAGGGCGGCCAGGGCCTCCGCGACCTCGGTCTCGCGACGCTGCGCCTTCCACGCCTCGACGCTGGCGATCGCCGTCTGCTCGGCCTCGGGGTCCGCGGCCATGATCGCGCCGTCGAGGTCGGCGGTCAGCGGCGACGGCTCGGTCGTCTCGTACTTGTTGACGCCGACGATGACCTCGTCGCCGGACTCGATGCGGGCCCGGCGGGCGGCGTGCGAGGAGACCAGCTCCTGCTTCATGTACTCCACCGCGGCGATCGCCCCGCCCATCGCCTGGACCCGGTCGATCTCCGCCTTGGCGCCCTCGACCAGCTCGGCGACCTTGGCCTCGATGACGTGCGAGCCGTCGAAGATGTCGTCGTACTCGAGCAGGTCGGACTCGAAGGCCAGCACCTGCTGGAGCCGCAGCGACCACTGCTGGTCCCAGGGGCGCGGCAGCCCGAGCGCCTCGTTCCAGGCGGGCAGCTGCAAGGCACGGGCGCGGGCGTTCTTGGACAGCGTGACGCCGAGCATCTCGAGCACGATGCGCTGGACGTTGTTCTCCGGCTGGGCCTCGGTCAGCCCGAGCGAGTTGACCTGCACGCCGTACCGGAACCGCCGCATCTTGGGGTCCTGCACGCCGTAGCGCTCGCGGGTGATCTCGTCCCACAGCTGCACGAAGGCCCGCATCTTGCAGGTCTCCTCGATGAACCGGACGCCGGCGTTGACGAAGAACGAGATCCGGCCGACGACCTTCTCGAAGTCCTCGGCCGAGACCTGCCCGGAGTCCTTGACCGTGTCGAGGACGGCGACCGCGGTGCTCAGCGCGTACGCGAGCTCCTGCGTCGGCGTCGCGCCCGCCTCCTGCAGGTGGTAGCTGCAGATGTTGATCGGGTTCCACTTCGGGATCTGGTGGACGGTGTAGCTGATGACGTCCGAGATCAGCCGCATCGAGTGCTCGGGCGGGAAGGCGTAGGTCCCTCGCGAGAGGTACTCCTTGATGATGTCGTTCTGGGTGGTGCCGGCGAGCTGGGCGGCGACCTCCTCGGGCGACAGGTCAGGGTTCTGCTCCTCCGCGACCACCTGGTACATCGCGAGCAGCCACATCGCGGTGGCGTTGATCGTCATCGAGGTGTTCATCGCGGTGAGCGGGATGTCCTCGAAGAGTCGCCGCATCTCGC
Source organism: Nocardioides sp. GCM10030259 (assembly GCF_042666375.1). Classification (NCBI taxonomy): domain Bacteria; kingdom Bacillati; phylum Actinomycetota; class Actinomycetes; order Propionibacteriales; family Nocardioidaceae; genus Nocardioides; species Nocardioides sp. GCM10030259. Next base: position 237,452 of record NZ_JBHTDF010000005.1, read on the forward strand.
CCAGGTGCGGCACCGGTACGCCGACCTTGCCGACCTCACCGCGCGCCAGCGACGAGTCCGGGTCGTAGCCGGTCTGGGTCGGCAGGTCGAAGGCGACCGACAGGCCGGTCTGCCCCTTCGCCAGGTTGGTGCGGTACAGCGCGTTCGACGCGGCGGCCGTGGAGTGGCCGGCGTACGTGCGCATCACCCACGGCCGGTCCTTCGGGTGGCTCGCCTTCTCGCTCATAGGTCGGAGCGTAGGCGCGTGGCTACCGATTGGTAACCGGCTGTGGGGTATCCGACACGGGTCTCGACCCGCTGGCGCGTCCTGCTCAGGCGCTGATGGTCTCGCGCTCGACGGCGACGACCCGGCCGATCCGGGACAGGGTCAGCATCCGGCGTACGGCGGGACCGCAGCCGCGCAGCGTGAGGTGGTGGCCGTCGCGGGAGGCCTGGCGGGTGGCGACCGCGAGCAGCTTGAGGGCCGTCATGTCGATGGTCTCCACGTCGGTGAGGTCGACGACGAGGTCGACCTCGTGGCCGCGCAGCTGGTCGTAGATGGCGGCGCGGACCTCCATCGTGCTGCGCACGTCGAAGTCGCCGCTGAGGTGGAGGATCGATCCGTCGGTGGTGATGTCCATCTGATGAGCCCCCGTGTCCTCGGGACCCCGTGTCCCGCTCAGCCGGCCTGTCACCCACTATGACGCCGCACCCGGCCGGATGGTTGCCACCGTCGCCGAACTTTCCGTCGTGTCGCGTCCACATAGGCACTACCCCGGCCGGCGGGGAGTCATGCCCGGCACGGCTACGCTCCGGGCATGGTGAACCTGACCCGGATCTACACCCGCACCGGCGACGCCGGGGAGACCCGGCTGGGCGACATGAGCACGACCACGAAGACCGACCTGCGGCTCGCGGCGTACGCCGACGTCGACGAGGCCAACGCGCACCTCGGCGTGGTGCTGGCGACGAGCGGACTCGACGACGCAGTGGTGCGGCTGCTGACCCGGGTCCAGAACGACCTGTTCGACGTCGGCGCCGACTTCTGCACGCCGGTGGTGGCCGACCCGGAGTACCCACCCCTGCGCATCGAGCAGGAGTACGTCGACCGCCTCGAGGGCTGGTGCGACGAGTACAACGAGGACCTGCCGAAGCTGCGCTCCTTCATCCTCAACGGCGGCACGCCCGCTGCCGCGCACCTGCACGTCGCGCGCACCGTCGTACGTCGCGCGGAGCGGTCGGCCTGGGCGGCGTACGAGGTCCACGGCGAGACGATGAACGTGCTCGCGATCAAGTACCTCAACCGGCTCTCGGACCTGCTGTTCATCCTCGCCCGCCACGCGAACCGCGCGGCTGGCGACGTGCTCTGGGTGCCGGGCGGCGAGCGGGAGTAGCAGGTCAGGTCGCGGCGTCCTCCGGCACCGGCGCGCGGCGCTCGCGGGCCGCGAAGACGGTGACGGCCGCCGGGACCATGAGCGCGGCGATGACCAGCAGCGTCTCGAGCGTGCCGACGTGGTCGGCGAGCAGGCCGAGCAGCGGCGGGCCGGCCAGGAACGCCGTGTAGCCGATCGTCGAGACCGTGCTGACCCGGCGCGCGGCGCGCAGCGGGTCGTCGGCGGCCGCGCTCATGCCGACCGGGAAGCCGAGGGAGGCCCCGAGGCCCCACGCGACGATGCCGAGGCCGACGAGGACGACGTTGCCGCCGAAGACGGTGAGCAGGATGCCGACGAACGCCGCCCCGGACGAGCCCCACAGCACCGGGGCGCGACCGTAGCGGTCGAGGAGCACCGGGCCGTAGAGCCGGCCCGCCATCATCGAGCAGACGAAGACCGTGAAGCCGGTGACGCCGACCCAGTGCCGGACGTCGTACCCGTCGATGAGCGCGAGCGAGAGCCAGTCGTTGGCGGCGCCCTCGGAGAGCGCGAACGCCATCACCATCACGCCGATCGCCAGCGTGCGCGGCTCCTTCCACGGCGACCACCCGGGCGGCGCGGCGGTGACCTCGTGCGCCTCCTTCGCCGGGAGGTACGTCGCGGCCGCGCGCCAGGTCGCGACCGCGGCCAGCAGCGCGAAGCCGGGCACGTGCAGCATCAGCGGCGCGTGCAGCGCGGCCATCGGGATGCCGATGCCGGCGCCGGCGAACGAGCCCAGGCTCCAGCCCGCGTGGAAGCGCGGCATGATCGTGCGCCCGAGGCGGTGCTCCACCTCGGCGGCCTCGACGTTCATCGAGACGTCCCAGGTCGCGATGCCGATGCCGTCGATGAAGAAGCCGATCGCGGTCAGCGCGATCATGTCGGTGACCACGCCGGCCATGGCGACCGTCAGGCCGGTTGCGACCAGGACCGCGCCGAACCGGGTCACGGCGGCGGCGCTGAAGCGGTCGATGAGCCGGCCGCTGAGCGGCAGCGCGATGACCGAGCCGACGGAGATCGCGAGCAGCAGCAGGCCCAGCGCGGCGTTGTCGAGGTCGAGCCCGCTGCGGATGTCGGGCAGCCGGGAGACCATCGTGGCGAAGCAGAAGCCGTTGAGGGCGAAGCTCAGCGCCACCGCGTTGCGCGTGTGCAGCAGGGACGTCACCGCCCTAGCGTTCCCGATCGGGGGGCGGTCCTCCAAATGCTCATCTTGACCGGTCCAGAACGTGGACGCCCCGGGGTCAGAACGAGCGGGTCCGGCGCTCCTGCTCGAACCACTCGGCGAACACCGGGATCCCCCACGCGGCAGCGGCCTCGAGCGCAGTGTCGGCGTGCCGGGCGGCCAGGTCGCGCTCGCCGACGGCGGCTGCCGCCAGCGCCAGGTAGGCGTCGACCGGGCCCATCGCGAGCGCCGACCCGGCGCAGGCGGAGTAGCCGGCGTACGGCGCGAGCCGCTCGTAGGCGTCGGCGGCGAGCTGCCGCTCATCCAGGTACAGCGCGATCTCCGCCGTGTGGCACCACGACACCAGGGAGATGTTGACCTCGTGGTCGAGCGAGATGGCGTGCTCGGCGACGCGCGCCCGGGCCCGGTCGTGCTCCCCGGCTCGCCACAGGTAGACGGCGATGCTGGCCTCGAAGGGGTACCCCGTCGGACCGAAGCTCTCCAGGACCGGCACCATCTCGATCGAGCGGCCCTGCCACAGACGCATCGCGAGCAGCGACCCGAGCACGGCGTGGTCGGCATTGCTGTGGGAGATGCGGGAGGCGACCTGCCGGACGTGGGCGACGAGCCGCTCGCACTCGTCGAAGCGCCCGGCCATCGCGTGCCACGGCACCAGGATGCCGCCGAGCACGGTCTCCCCGAAGGAGATCCGCAGTCGCTCCACCTCCACCCGGGCGACGTCGATCGCGGCCAGCATGTCCGCCGGCCGGCCGAGCTCGCCGAGCACCGCGGCCCGCAGGCAGGCGGAGACGACGAAGCTGCGCTCGCTCCCGGTGGCCCGGGCGAGCTCCAGCGACTCGGTGACGAGGTCGAGCCGCTCCGCGGCCGTCCGCGGCAGCCAGAGGGAGACGAACACCGTCTGGCAGGCGTCGAGCAGCAGCACGGGGTCGCCGAGCCGGCGGGCCATGGCGAGGCCCTCGTCGCAGAGCGCCCGCCGCTCCTCGTACGGCGTCGCGTCGTTGAGCTCGTTGGCGAGCGCGAGCATCGCGCGGCAGCGCAGCGCGCTGTCCTCCCCCGCCAGCCGGTCGAGGCTGGCGCGGAGCGCGCCGACGACGGCCTGGTTCACCCCGCCCCCGGGGGCCGAGCGCCACAGCACCCCCTGGGTCGTCGAGATCGCGGCCCGGGCGACGGCCTCGTGGTCGCCCAGCAGCCTGCCGACCTCGATCGCCTCCTCCACCGCGCCGACGAGCTTCGGCAGCTGGGCGGCCCAGCGGTACTCGTCGATCAGCGCCATCAGCAGGTCGTACCGGTCCCGCAGCCCCGCGTCGGCGTCGCCCTCGATCGACACCAGCGCGCTTCGCAGCAGCTCGGCGGCCTCGTCGTACGCGAAGAGGCGCCGGGCGAGCGCGGCGGCGTCGACCGCGGCGCGCCACGCCCGGTCGGCGTACGACGGTCCGGCCTCGCGCCAGTGCCGGGCGACCTCGGTCTCGCGCCCGGCCACGCCGTCCAGGACCTCCGCCACCCGCGCGTGGGCGCGGGCCCGGCGGCTGGCGCTCAGGCCGCCACGCAGGGTGTCGCGCACCAGCGCGTGCGCGAAGCGGTAGCGGTCGATCCCGTCCTCGCGCACGAGCCCGGCGGCCTGGGCGGGCTCGACGACGTCGATCAGGTCGTCCTCGTCGATCCCGGTGACCGTCGCCAGCAGCTCCACGTCGAACTCCCGGCCGATGACCGCCGCCGAGCGCAGGGCCGTCACCGTCGGGTCGGGCAGCCGGGCGAGGCGCTGGTTGAGCACGTCGGTGACCGCGCCGGGCACCTCGTCGGGCGCGCCGCCGCTGCCGCCCAGCCGCGCGAGCTCCACGAGGAAGAACGGGTTGCCGTCGGTGCGCTCCCGCAGCGCAGCAGCGTCGGAGCGGCGGAGCTCGCGCGAGGCGATGCTCGCGAAGACCGTGGCCGCCTCGTCGGGGGCGAGGCCCTCGAGCTCGAGGCGGACGGCGTGCATGCGAGCCAGCGACTCCGAGACCTCGGCGAGCAGCCCACTCTGCTCGGGGCGCCAGGTCGTGACGACGAGCAGGCGGGCCAGGTCCGTGGTCTCCACCAGCAGCCGGAGGACCCGCAGGGTCGACGCGTCGGCCCAGTGCAGGTCGTCGAGCACGACGACGACCGTCCGGTCCCGGGCGGCCGAGCGGATCGTCTCGACGATCCGCTCCCACGCGCGGAACTGCTCGCCGTCGCCCTCGCCGGCCGCGTCCTCGTCGAGCAGCGTCGTCCCGAGCCCCTCGAGCACCGACTTCCACGGCCACAGCGGTGGCGCGCCGTCGTCCTGCGAGCACCGGCCGACCAGGGTCAGCAGCCCGCGCCGGCGCGCCTCCATGACCAGCTCGGCAGCCAGCCGGGACTTGCCGATCCCGGGCTCACCGGTGAGCACGGCGTACGACGGAGCGCCCCGGTCGGCCCGCTCGACCATCGTCAGGAGCGACGCGAGGTCGTCGTCGCGACCGACCATCGGCCAGGGCGCGACCCGCTCGGCCGGCGCGGGCGCGGGGGCCGGCGCCGCCTCGGGCTCGGCGACCGGCGCCGGCGGCACGGCGGCGGCGAGAGGTGGCACCCACTCCAGGCCCGGGTCCTGGCGCAGCACCGCGGTCTGCAGCTCACGCAGCTCGGCGGACGGCTCGAGGCCGAGTTCCTCGTCGAGGATGGTGCGCACCCGGGCGAGCGCCTCGAGTGCGTCGGCCTGCCGGCCGCTGCGGGCCAGCGCGACCGACCAGAGCGCCCACAGCCGCTCCCGCAGCGGATGGGCGCCGGTGAGCGCCTCGAGCTCCGCGGCCACCGTCGCGTGCCGGCCGAGCGCGAGCTCGACGACGGCCCGGTCCTCCTGCGCGACCAGCCGCAGCTCGTCGAGCCGCGACCGCTCGGCCACGGCGGCGTCGACGTCGCCCAGCTCGGCGTACGGCGTGCCCCGCCACAGCCGCAGCGACTCGTCGAGCGTCTTCGAGAGCAGCTGCAGGTCCGACTCGCCCAACGGCGACGGCCCCCGCACCGGCAACGCCTGCACCCGGCGGTGCACGTCGTTGACCGCCTGCTCGAACCGGTGTGCGTCGACCTCGTCGTCCGGCACCCGCAGCGCGTAGCCCGGCGCGACGGTGACCAGCACGGTCGCCGGCGCCCGGCGCTGCCGCTCCGGCTCCAGTGCGCGGCGCAGCTGCGAGACGTAGCCCTGGAGCGTCGCGGTCACCCCGGGCGGCGCGTCGTCGCCCCAGAGCAGGTCGACGATGCCGTCGACCGAGACGGGCCACCCGCGCGAGAGCGCCAGCGCAGCGACGAGGGCGCGCTGCTTCGGCGTACCGAGGTCGACGGCCCGGCCCGCGCGGCTGACCTCGACCGTGCCGAGCACCGACACCTCCACGTGCGCAGCGTAGGGCGTGCCGCCCCACCCCGCTCCCAGTCGGCTCAAAGTCACCTCCAAGAGGGGGCGCGCATGGTCATCCCACCGATCGAGCCACCACCCAGGAGTCACCCACCATGACCATCGAGCTGAACGCCCAGCGCGCCACCACCGACGCTCCCGCCGCCGCGGCCCTCCGCGGGCTGCTCCCCGGCCGCCTCCACCTGCCCGGCGACGAGGCGTACGACGCCGCACGCGTCGCCTGGAACCTCGCCGTCGACCAGCGGCCGGCCGCCGTGGCCCTCCCGCGGACCGCCGCCGAGGTCGCCACCGTCGTGCGGTACGCCGCCGAGGCCGGCCTGCACGTGGCCCCCCAGAGCACCGGCCACAACGCCGGGCCGCTCGCGGCCCGCGGCCTGGACGACACGGTGCTGCTGCGCACCTCCGAGCTCAGCTCCGCGATCGCCGACCCGACGCGCGGCATCGTCCGCGTCGAGGGCGGCACCGTCTGGGAGCCGGCCGTCGACGCGGCCGCAGCCCACGGCAAGGCCGTGCTGCACGGCTCCTCCCCCGACGTCGGCATCGCCGGCTACAGCCTCGGCGGCGGCATCGGCTGGTACGCCCGCAAGCTCGGCCTCGCCACCAACAGCCTCACCGCCGTCGAGATCGTCATCGGCGACGGCACCCTGGTCCGCGCCGACGCCCACACGAACGCCGAGCTCTTCTGGGCCGTGCGGGGCGGCGGCGGCAACTTCGGCGTCGTCACCGCACTCGAGTTCAGGATGTTCGACATCCAGACGGCGTACGCCGGCTTCCTGATGTGGGACCTCCGCGACATCGAGCCCGTGCTCCGCGAGTGGGCCGCCTGGGCGCCGGAGGCTCCCGACGAGATCACCACGGCGTTCCGCGCCATGCGGCTGCCTCCCATCCCGGACCTGCCGGACTTCCTCCGCGGCCGCGAGATCGTCATCATCGACGGCGCCGTGCTCGGCTCCGACGCGCGCGGCGAGGAGCTCCTCGCCGGCCTGCGCGCGCTGAACCCGACCATGGACACCTTCGCCCGCGTCCCGGCCAAGTCGCTCGTGCGGCTGCACATGGACCCCGAGGGCGGCGTCCCAGCTGTCGCCGACTCCGCCATGCTGGGCTCGTTCCCCGACGCCGCGGTCGACGCGTTCATCGCCGAGGCCGGGCCCGACGCCCGGACCAGCCTGCTGATGGCCGAGCTCCGCCAGCTCGGCGGCGCCCTCGGCCGCCCGCACGAGGGCGGCGGCGCCCTGAAGCAGCTCGACGCGCAGTTCCTGACGTTCGCCGGCGGCATGGCGATGACCCCCGAGATGGGCGCCCAGACCCACGCGGACGCCGTCCGGTTCAACCAGGCGCTCGAGCCCTTCCAGAACGGCCGTCAGTACGGCAACTTCGCCGAGGGCCCGGTCGACTCGCGGTCGATCTACGGCGACGACGCCTGGACCCAGCTCACCGGCATCCGCAGCGCCGTCGACCCGCACGGCGTCTTCGTCGCCAACCACGCCATCCCGCGCCTCTACGAGGACGGAGCGCCCACCGCCTGAGCTCGCTCAGGCGGTGAGGAGGCGCGAAGGTTGAGGAGCGTCGGCACGGACCGCGCGTCAGCGCGGGCCGTGCGACGCGTCTCGAAACCCGGTGAAGCGACCAGCGGCGTGCGAGCGTAGCGAGCACGGCGCGGGGGTCGCGAAGGTTGAGCAAGCGCGCGGCCGAGCCTGCGAGGCCGCGACCGCGCGTCGAAACCCGGTGAGACGAGCCGAGGCGGTGGTCTCCCCATCACCGCCCTGGAGACAGCCACCGGGCCTCGACACGCGGGTCGCGACTTCGCAAGCTCAGTCGCGCCGCTTGCTCGACCACCAACATCCGAGCCGCTGGCGCGTCTCGGATCAGCGCGGGGGGCGGGTCCAGTCGGTGCCGGGCGGGCCGGACTCGAGCCAGGACTGGAAGCCCATCAGGGAGGCCGGGGACATCGCGAGCTCGACGACGCCCTCGGGCGTCCGGCAGGCGATCACGATGTGCTCGGGGTAGAGCGACATCTGCTCGGCGCCCTCGGACTCACGCCGCCCGGTGAAGGTCACCTCCGAGCGGAGCAGCACCCGCTTGGGGCCGGGCCACAGCGAGAAGTAGCGGAACCACTCCAGCTCCTCGCCGGAGTAGCGGCCGAGCCCGAGAAGCCAACCGCGCCCGACATGTTCATGTCGGACGCGGTAGCTGAGCTCGAAGGTGCCGCCGTGACGAGAGAGCCAACGGCGGCGGACGACGAGTCCGAGGCCGTAGAGGAGGACGAGGAGCAGGAGCAGCCCGGCTGCGTCGAGCAGCCACTGCCACACCGGCATCCACGCGCTCCTACCAGTCCGTTGCCAAGGGTGCACACCCTAGCGGCACCCCGGCAACGGCCCGGCGGCGGGTCAGCCCGGGAACAGGCCCGGGAACAGACCCAGGATCAGGAGGCCTTCTCGGCCGCCCGGATGCGCACCTCGGCGCGGCGGACGCGCTGCTCGGCGTCGGCGGAGTCCTCGCCCTGCGCGGCCTCGAGGTCGGCGCGCGCGGCGGCGACGTCGATCTCGTGGGACAGCGCGGCGTACTGGGCCAGGACCGAGACCCGGTTGTTGGCCACCGACAGGAAGCCGCCGTCGACGGCGGCGTACATCCGCTCGCCGTCGACCGGGTCGATCGACACGACGCCGTCGACGAGCAGCGAGAGCACCGGCATGTGGTTGCGCAGCACGCCGATGTCGCCGTCCGCCGTCTTGGCGATGACCATGGTGGCCTGACCGGACCACACGGTCCGGTCGGCCGCCACGAGCTCCACCTGGAGCTGGTCGTTCTCAGCCATCAGAGGTTCTTCTGGATCTCGGCCCACTTCTGCTCGACGTCGTCCAGACCGCCGCACATGAAGAACGCCTGCTCGGCCACGTGGTCGTACTCGCCGTCAGCGATCTTGTTGAACGCCTCGATGGTCTCCGAGACCGGGACCGTCGAGCCCTCGATGCCGGTGAACTGCTTGGCAACGTAGGTGTTCTGGGACAGGAAGCGCTGGATGCGGCGGGCCCGGGACACGATGATCTTGTCCTCTTCGGACAGCTCGTCGACACCGAGGATCGCGATGATGTCCTGGAGCTCCTTGTTGCGCTGCAGGATCTGCTTGACGCGGATCGCGCAGTCGTAGTGGGCCTGACCGATGTACTGCGGGTCGAGGATCCGCGAGGTCGAGGTCAGCGGGTCCACGGCCGGGTAGATACCCAGCGACGCGATCTCACGCGAGAGCTCGGTCGTCGCGTCGAGGTGCGCGAACGTGGTGGCCGGCGCCGGGTCGGTGTAGTCGTCGGCGGGCACGTAGATCGCCTGCATCGAGGTGATCGAGTGACCGCGCGTCGAGGTGATCCGCTCCTGGAGCGTGCCCATCTCGTCGGCGAGGTTCGGCTGGTAGCCCACCGCGGACGGCATGCGGCCGAGCAGGGTGGACACCTCGGAACCCGCCTGGGTGAACCGGAAGATGTTGTCGATGAAGAGCAGCACGTCCTGGTTCTGCACGTCGCGGAAGTACTCCGCCATCGTCAGCGCGGACAGGGCGACGCGCAGGCGGGTGCCCGGCGGCTCGTCCATCTGGCCGAAGACGAGAGCGGTCTGGCCGATGACGCCGGCCTCCTCCATCTCGACGATCAGGTCGTTGCCCTCACGGGTGCGCTCGCCGACACCGGCGAACACCGACACACCACCGTGGTCCTTCGCGACGCGCGCGATCATCTCCTGGATGAGCACGGTCTTGCCGACGCCGGCACCACCGAACAGGCCGATCTTGCCGCCCTGCACGTACGGCGTGAGCAGGTCGATGACCTTGATGCCGGTCTCGAACATCTGGGTCTTGGACTCCAGCTGGTCGAACGCCGGCGCCTTGCGGTGGATGCCCCACCGCTCCTGGACCTCGAGGGTCTCGCCCTCCTCCAGGTTCAGCACGTCGCCGGTGGCGTTGAACACCTTGCCCAGCGTCGCGTTGCCGACCGGCACCGTGATCGGGCCGCCGGTGTCGGACACCTGGGCGCCGCGGACGAGGCCGTCGGTCGGCTTCAGCGAGATGGCGCGGACCATGCCGTCGCCGATGTGCTGGGCGACCTCGAGGGGCAGCACGGTGGTCTCACCACCGAGCGTGACCTCGCTCTCGAGCTTGTTGTAGATGTCGGGCATCGCGTCGACGGGGAACTCCACGTCGACCACCGGGCCGATCACCCGGGCGATGCGACCGACACCGGCGGTGCCCGTCTCCTGGGTCTCGTCGATCGTTGCAGTCATGTCTTTCACTCACTCCCGGCTTGGGCGTCGGCGAGCGCGTTGACGCCTCCGACGATCTCGCTGATTTCCTGGGTAATGCCGGCCTGGCGGGCCTGGTTGGCAATACGGGTGAACTTCTTGATGAGCTCGTCCGCGTTGTCGGTCGCCGACTTCATCGCCTTCTGCCGGGCCGCGAGCTCGGAGGCCGCGGCCTGGAGCAGCGCGAAGAAGATGCGGCTCTGGACGTACTGCGGCAGCAGCCCGTCGAGCACCGCCTCCGGCGACGGCTCGAACTCGTAGAGCGGCAGCACCTCCGCACGGTCCGGCTTCTCCTCGCCCTCGACGACCTCGAGCGGCAGCAGCCGCACGTCGGTCGGCTCCTGGACGAGCATCGAGCGGAACCGGGTGAAGACGACGTGCACCTCGTCGACGGAGCTCGGCTCGCCCTCCTCGGCGAGGAACGCGTCGATGAGGGTGCGGCCGATCTCGTGGGCGGCGTCGAACGACGGCTGGTCGGAGAAGCCCGTCCACGACGCGGCGATGGGGCGACCACGGAACTTGTAGTACGCCTCGCCCTTGCGACCGCAGATGTAGGTGTCGATCTCCTTGCCCTCGCCGCGCAGTCGCTCGGCGAGCCGCTCGGCCTCCTTGAGCACGCTCGAGGAGTAGGCACCGGCCAGGCCACGGTCACTGGTCACGATGAGCACGGCGGCCCGCTTGGGCTCCTCCGGCTCACGCGTCAGCGGGTGGTCGACGTTGGAGTACGTCGCCACCGCCGACACGGCACGGGTCAGCTCACGCGCGTACGGCGCGGCCGACTGGGCCCGCTGCTGCGCCTTGATGATGCGGGACGCAGCAATGAGCTCCATGGCGCGCGTGATCTTCTTCATCGACTCCGTCGACTTGATCCGCGCGCGGTACTCACGCAGCGATACGGCCATGCGTCAGCCCCGCTTCTGCCGGACGATCTGCTCCTGCTCGACCTCGTCGTCCTCGAGGGCCTCGGCCTGCGGCTCGTGGCCGACCTTGATCGACCCACCCTCGGAGGTCTCGAACTGGTCGAGGAAGGAGTCGTAGGCCTGCGAGAGCGAGTGCTCGGTCTCGTCCTCGAACTTCAGCGACTCCCGGATGGCCGAGAGGACGCCGTCGTGCGAGCGACGCAGGAAGTCGAGGAACTCGCGCTCGAAGCGGAGCACGTCCTCGGTCGGGACGGCGTCGAGGCGGCCGGAGGTGCCCAGCCACAGCGACACGGTCATCTCCTCGATCGGGTACGGCGAGTACGCCGGCTGCTTGAGCAGCGCCATCAGCCGCTGGCCGCGGGCCAGCTGCTGCTTCGAGGCGGCGTCGAGGTCGGACGCGAACATCGCGAACGCCTCCATGGCGCGGTACTGCGCCAGGTCGACCTTGAGCGAGCCGGTGACGGCCTTCATCGCCTTCGTCATGGCCGAGCCACCCACGCGGGACACCGACACACCGACGTCGATCGCCGGGCGCTGGTTGGACGCGAAGAGGTCGGACTGGAGGAAGATCTGGCCGTCGGTGATCGAGATGACGTTGGTCGGGATGTACGCCGACACGTCGTTCGCCTTGGTCTCGATGATCGGCAGGCCGGTCATCGAGCCCGCGCCCATGTCGTCGGACAGCTTCGCGCAGCGCTCGAGCAGCCGGCTGTGCAGGTAGAAGACGTCACCCGGGTAGGCCTCGCGGCCCGGCGGGCGGCGCAGCAGCAGCGACACGGCGCGGTAGGCCTCGGCCTGCTTGGTCAGGTCGTCGAAGACGATCAGGACGTGCTTGCCGTCGTACATCCAGTGCTGGCCGAGGGCCGAGCCGGTGTACGGCGCGAGGTACTTGAAGCCCGCGCTGTCCGACGCAGGGGCGGCGACGATCGTGGTGTACTCCAGCGCGCCGGCCTCCTCGAGGGCACCACGCACGGAGGCGATGGTCGAGCCCTTCTGGCCGATGGCGACGTAGATGCAGCGCACCTGCTTGGTCGGGTCGCCGGAGTCCCAGTTCTGCTTCTGGTTGATGATCGTGTCGATCGCGATCGTGGTCTTGCCGGTCGAGCGGTCGCCGATGATCAGCTGGCGCTGGCCACGACCGATAGGCGTCATGGAGTCGATCGCCTTGATGCCCGTGGCCAGCGGCTCGTGCACCGACTTGCGCTGCATCACGCCGGGCGCCTGGAGCTCGAGCGCGCGACGGGTGTCGGACGCGATCTCGCCGAGGCCGTCGATCGGGGTGCCGAGCGGGTCGACGACGCGGCCCATGAAGCCGTCGCCGACGGGGACCGAGAGGATCTCGCCGGTACGGCGGACCGTCTGGCCCTCCTCGATCTTGTCGAAGTCACCGAGGACGACGACGCCGATCTCGCGGGTGTCGAGGTTCAGCGCGATGCCGAGCGTGCCGTCCTCGAACTCGAGCAGCTCGTTGGCCATCGCGGAGGGCAGGCCGGTGACGCGGGCGATGCCGTCGCCGGCCTGGGCGACCGTGCCGACCTCTTCCTTGCTCGCCGCCTCGGGCTGGTAGTCGGCGACGTACTTCTGCAGCGCGTCGCGGATCTCCTCCGGACGGATCGAAAGCTCCGTCATCTTCGTCCCTACTCTCTTGGTTCTCTACTGAAGTTCGTGGTGGATGGGCCGGCCGAGACCGTCAGCCGACCAGCTTGCGCCGGGCGTCGTCGAGGCGGCTGGAGACGGTGCCGTCGATGACGTCGTCCCCGATCTCGACCCGGAGGCCGCCGAGGACGCCGGGGTCGACGACCTCGTTGAGGTGCACCTTCTTGCCGTACTGCTTCGCCAGCGCGTCGGCGAGGCGGTCGCGCTCGGCCTCGCCCAGCGGGCTCACGGTGCGGACCGTCGCGACGGCCTCGCCGTGGGCGTCGACCGCGACGTGGCGGTACGCCGCGAGGGCCGCGGTGATCGTCCGGTAGGTCCCGCCGAGCGCCTGCTTGGCGAGCTCCACCGTCGCGTCGAGCGCCTTGCCGGACAGCAGCGTGTCGAGCAGCGTCGCCTTGTCGGCTGCCGAGCGCGCCGGGTTGGCCAGCGCGTCCCGCAGGTCGGGGTTGGCCGTCACGGTCTGCCCGAGCGAGAAGAGCTCGTCGGCGAGCCGACCCGACTCGCCGCCCACCGAGATCACCCAGGCGAGCTCGCTGAGCTTCTCCATCGCGTCCGGCAGGTCGCGCGTCGCGGTCCAGCGACGACCCGACGCACTGGTGACCAGTGCGAGCGTCACGCCGTCGACCTTGCCGTCGAAGACCTGCTTGGCGAGGCCCTGCTTGGCCTCGGCCGGCAGCGACGCGTCGGTCGCGAACCGCCGCAGGGCCGGCTCGGCCCGGAGCAGCGAGGCGACGTCGTACAGCTCACCGGCGACGCTCGCTGCGTGCTGGCCGGCGCGGACCGCGCCGTCCAGCTCGGCGGTGAGCTCCCGCAGGGACTCGGCCGATGCTCCACGCAGATCCATCAGTTGGCGCCTTCCAGCTCCGTGAGGAAGCGGTCGACGACCCGGCTCTGACGGGCCTGGTCGTCGAGGGACTCCCCGACGATGCGGCCGGCCAGCGTCGTCGCGAGCGTGCCGACCTCGGACCGCAGGGACGCGGCCGCGGCCTTGCGGTCCGCCTCGATCTGCGCGTGCGCGTGCTCGACGATGCGGGACGCCTCGGACTGTGCCTGCTCCCGCATCTCCGCGATGATCGCGGCGCCCTGCTCACGGGCCTCCTCGCGGATCCGAGCCGCCTCGTGGCGGGCATCGGCGATCTGCGCCTTGAACTCCTCCTCGGCCGCGGTGGCCTCGGACTTGGCCTCGTCGAGCTCGGCGAACTGCGCACGGATCGCGTCCTGACGGGCGGTCATCGCGCGGTTGATCGGCGGGACGACGAACTTCGCCAGCAGGAACAGCAGCAGCGCGAAAGCAGCCAGCTCGACGAAGAACGTGCCGTTCGGGACGAGGAAGTTGCTCTCCATGGGAGTGATCGCAACGCTTGCCATCGATTGTGTTCCTTTGCTTGCTTCTGACGGGAGGGGCAGCAGGCCCCAGGTCAGCCGAGGACGAAGACGAAGAGCGCCATGAAGGCGAGGTTGATGAAGAACATCGCCTCGACCAGACCGACCGTCAGGAAGAAGATGGTCTGCAGGCGGCCCTGGGCCTCCGGCTGGCGCGCGACACCCTCGATGTAGGACGAACCGGCCAGACCGTCACCGATACCGGCGCCGATCGCGCCACCCGCGAGGGCGATGCCACCACCGACGAAGGCGCCGGCGAGAGTCACGGCGTCATCAGTTACTGCCATTGTGATCTTTTCTCCTTGGTTTCGCGCCTGGGAGTGGCGCATCGGTTACCTCTGTGAACGACCGACCGCGAGGGTCAGTGCGCTGGAACGGGGGTGGCCTCGGCCTCCTGGGCCTCGGCCTTCTTGCGCCGCTCCTCCTCCTCGTACTCCTCGTGGAGCTCGTGCTCCTCGTGGCCGGCTCCGGCCATCGCGAAGTAGAGGACGGTCAGCAGCGCGAAGATGAACGCCTGGATGACTCCGATGATCATGTCGAAGGCCTTCCAGAGGATGTTGGGGGCCCACATCGCGTAGAGCGGGATGAGGCCGATCAGCGCCAGCATGATGCCGCCGGCGAAGATGTTGCCGAAGAGTCGCAGCGCGAGCGTGATCGGCTTGATGAGCTCCTCGAGGATGTTCAGCGGGGCCAGCACCGGGAACGGCTCGATGAAGTGCCGGAAGTAGCCCTTCACGCCCTTCTGCCGGATGCCGTAGGCCCAGACGCTGATCATCGTCACCGCGGCGAGCGCGTAGGTGAGGTTGGTGTCGGCCGTGGGCGCCGGCAGCAGGTGCGTCTCCTCGTTGAGCTTGGTCGGCACCAGCTCGAGCCAGTTGGCGAAGAGGATGAAGAAGAACAGCGAGATCGCCAGCGGTGCGACGTACGGGTGCACCTTGCCGAGGTTGTCGTTGACCTGCTTGTTGACCTCGCCGACGACGGCCTCCCAGAGGATCTGGGTCTTGGTCGGGACGTGGTCCTCGGTCTTCTTGTTCATCTGGCGGACCACGATGAAGCCCAGGATCAGCACGAGGGCGCCGGCGACGATCGTGGAGATGATCGTGTCGATGTTGAACGTCATCCCGAGCCACTCCACCGTGCGGTGGTGGCCGATCTGGATCGTCGACTCCTCTTCCTCGTGCCCCTCGGCGGCCAGGGGCAGGAGGCCGGTCAGGGAGATCAGGCCGGTCATGGGTTCTTGAGCTCCTTCAGCAGCGGAAGAGTGGTCATCACCAGGGCGATGAGCCGGAAGATGGCCAGGCCGAGCAGCAGCCCGATGCCGTCGGGCCAGAGGATCACGGCGGCGCCGATGGCGACCACCGTGAGGATCGTCAGGCGGACGATCGTCGCGACGATCATCTGGCCGCGCGTGGGCTGGGCCCCCGACGTGATGGTCTTGAGCAGCCAGTACTCGGTGGCGAGGTGGTTGACCAGGCCGAGCAGGACACCGCCGGCGATGCAGCCGGCGAGCGTCCAGGTGTCGACCTGGGCGACGATCCAGAAGCTCGCCACGATCAGGGTGAGTGCGACCAGGCCGACCTTGCGCTGGTCGCGGACGACGCGCCAGATCGAGGCCTTGGCGGGCGGCGTGGATTCCTGGGCGGACATCGGAGTGCTCATCTCGGTCGCGGTCACCGCGGCTCACCCCCGAAGGGCGGCACGGACCTTTGCGACGAATCCGGCGCAGCCGGCGAGGATGCCGAGACCGATGCCGACGAGGACGCCGACCGGCGCGGAGCCGGCGGCATTGTCGACGACGAGGCCGATGACGAGACCAGCGATGACGCAGCCGGCGAGGAGACCGCCGAGCCCGATGAGGTCGCGGCCACGCAGCCCGGCTCCGGAGCCGGCATCGCCGGCATCGGAACGCTCATCGACCATCCACCCAAGTCCCATTCGTCGGCACTGTCATCGGCAGGATTGAAGACGCCGAGAAGTCGGCCACGGGCTCGATCCCGCGTGGCACCCGGCGACTGCGCGAAAGTACCACAGCCAGACAGGTCGACCTCCGGGGTGGTACCCGGGGTACGGATGGTCGCGGTCGTCATGGTCGGCGGCCGTTCTCTCGTGGCTGGTGCGGGCAGTGCTGGGGCTGCTTGTGAAAACTAGCACAAGCGTTCGGCGCGGCTGAAACCGGCCCCCCACGGGGGTCGTCGGACAGTCTCTCAGGCGCTCTCGACCAGGGTCGGACCGGGGGTGTTCCCCGCGTCGGGCCGGTGCAGGCGCGGCAGCAGGAAGGTGGCGCCGATCGTCACCGCGGCCATCGCGCCGACCACCACCCACATCCACGGGTCGTCGCTGTACAGGCTCATCAGCACGGTGCCGAAGGCGACCAGCGCGGCCCAGAGGTACATGATCAGCACCGCACGACGGTGGGAGTGCCCGATCTCGAGCAGCCGGTGGTGGAGGTGCTGCTTGTCGGGGGCGAACGGCGACCGGCCGGCACGGGTACGGCGTACGACGGCGAGCACCAGGTCGATGATCGGGACGATCAGCAGCGACACGGGCAGCAGCAGCGGCAGCAGCGTCGGCAAGAAGCTCGCCTGCGAGCCGGCGGCGCCCTCGGTGATCTGGCCCGGCGTGAACTGACCGGTGAGCGTGACCGTGCTCGCGGACAGCACCAGCCCGATCAGCATCGAGCCGCTGTCGCCCATGAAGAGGCGCGCATGGTGGAAGTTGTGCGGCAGGAAGCCCGCGCAGGCGCCGGCCAGCGAGGCGCTGAGCAGCGCGCCGGTGGTGGCGAGCGTGACCTCGTTGAAGCTGGAGAGCTGGTAGCAGTACACGAAGAACGCCAGTGCGCCGATCCCGACGACCCCGGCGGCGAGCCCGTCGAGGCCGTCGACGAAGTTCACGGCGTTGACGGTGGCGACCACGATGAAGCCGGTGAGCAGCGCGCCCTGGGCGGAGTCGATCGTGTACTGCACGTCGTCGGGCCCCGGGAAGAAGAAGAACTGGATGCCGAAGGCGATCAGGAACCCGGCGGCCAGCACCTGGCCGCCCAGCTTCGTGAGCGCGTCGATCTCGAACAGGTCGTCGAGCACCCCGACGGCGCAGATCAGCGCCCCCGCGATCAGCACGATGCCGGCGTCGCGGAAGACGAAGGGCTGGCTCGTCGAGAGGAACGGGAGCTGGCGGGCGACGATGTACGCCGCGACCAGGCCGCCCAGCATCGCGAGCCCGCCCAGGTACGGGATCGGCACCGCGTGGACGTCGCGGTCGCGGACCTTCGCGACCGCACCGGTGCGCAGCGCGATCTCGCGCGCGATGACCGTGAGCAGGTACGTCGCCGCCGCGGCGACGAGGAAGACGAGGAGGTACTCCCGCATGCGCCCCCGCTAGCCCTCGTCGACGAGGGTCGCGCCGAGGGGCTCGAGGACCTCGTTGAGCCGGTCGAGGGAGAGCGCGCCGCGACGCAGGATGCGGCCCTGGTCGCCGGTGCAGTCGACGATCGTCGACGCCTCGCCACCGGGGCTCTCCCCGGCGTCGACGACCACCGAGACCTCGTCGCCCAGCATCTCGGTCGCCTGCTCGGCGTCCGTGGCGGCGGGCATCCCGGTCTTGTTGGCGGAGCTGACGGCGAGCGGGCCGGTGCGCTCGAGCAGCGCGATCGCGACCGGGTGGTCGGGCATCCGCACGGCCACCGTGCCGCGGGTGTCGCCGAGGTCCCACTGCAGCGAGCTCTGCTGGTGGCACACCACCGTGAGCGGACCGGGCCAGAACGCCTCGACGAGGGCCCGCGCGTAGCCCGGCACCCGGACGGCGAGCGCGTCGAGCGTGGTCGCTGCGCTCACCAGCACCGGCGGCGGCATCTCACGACCGCGGCCCTTCGCCGCCAGCAGGTCGCGGACGGCGACGGGGTCGAACGCGTCGGCGCCGACGCCGTACACGGTGTCGGTCGGCAGCACGACCAGCTCGCCCTGCTGCACAGCCAGGGCGGCCGCCGCGACGGCCGCGTCCCGCTCCTCCTCGGTCCCGGTCGGGTAGCGCTCGCTCACGAGAGTCATCGTGCCAGTCGGGCCGTCGTGAAGCGCGCGCGACCTGCCAGGTCGAGATGGTCGCGTACGTCGGCCCATCGCCCGGTCGCGGCCAGCACGGCCGGCGCGGACTCCCCCTGCACGTCGGCGTGCTCGAAGCCGAGCGCGCCGCCCGGGCGCAGCAGCTGCGCCGCCCGGCGCTCGAGCACCCGGATGGCGTCGAGCCCGTCGTCGCCCGAGAACAGCGCGAGGTGCGGGTCGTGGTCCCGGGCCTCCCGGGCGACGGACTCCCATGCCTCGAGCGGGATGTACGGCGGGTTGCAGGTCACCACGTCGACCGTGCCCAGCAGGTCGTCGAACGCCGTCGCGAAGTCGCCCTGGCGCAGGTCGACGCCGGTGCCGACGAGGTTGCGCTCGGCCCAGGCGTACGCCGGCTCGTCGAGCTCGACCGCGTGGACGGTGGCCGCCGGGACCTCGTCGGCGATCGCCTTGGCGATCGCGCCCGACCCCGTGCACAGGTCGACCACGACCGGCGCGTCCAGCAGCGTCGCCTGGTCGATCGCCCACCCCGCCAGCAGCTCGGTCTCGGGCCGCGGCACGAACACGCCGGGACCGACGAAGAGCTCCACGTGCCGGAAGTGGGCGACGCCGGTGAGGTGCTGGAGGGGCTCCCGGGCGGCGCGGCGCGCGACCAGCGCGTCGTACTCCCCCAGCACGTCGAGCGGCACCTCGTCGACGAGCGGCAGCCGGCTCCGGGTGGTGCCGAGCACGTGCGCGAGCAGCTCGGCGGCGTCGTGCTCGGGGCTGGCGACCCCGGCCTCGCCCAGCCGCGTCGCGGCCCCGGTGAGCACCTCGCGGGGTCGGGTCATGACTCGAGCGAGGCGAGCCGCTGCGCAAGGTCGGCCTCGACGCAGGAGTCGAGCACCGGCTGGAGGTCGCCGTCGAGCACCTGATCGAGGTTGTAGGCCTTGTAGCCGGTGCGGTGGTCGGAGATCCGGTTCTCCGGGAAGTTGTAGGTGCGGATCCGCTCGGAGCGGTCGACCGTGCGCACCTGGCTGCGCCGTGCCTCGCCGGCCTCGGCATCGGCGGCGTCCTGCGCCGCCTGGAGCAGGCGGGAGCGGAGGATGCGCAGCGCCTGCTCCTTGTTCTGGAGCTGGCTCTTCTCGTTCTGGCAGCTGACCACGATCCCGGTGGGGAGGTGGGTGATCCGGACCGCCGAGTCGGTGGTGTTCACGCTCTGGCCGCCCGGGCCGCTGGAGCGGAAGACGTCGATGCGCAGGTCGTTCTCGTCGACCTGGACGTCGACCTGCTCGGCCTCCGGCAGCACGAGCACGCCGGCGGCGCTGGTGTGCACCCGGCCCTGCGACTCGGTGACCGGCACCCGCTGGACCCGGTGGACGCCGCCCTCGAACTTCAGCAGGGCGTACGGCGCCGCGCCCGGCTCGGGGCTGCCCTTAGCCTTCACGGCGACCGTCACGGATTTGTAGCCGCCGAGGTCGGACTCGGCCGCGTCGAGGACCTCGACCCTCCAGCCACGCGCCTCGGCGTACCGGCTGTACATGCGGAGCAGGTCGCCGGCGAACAGCGCCGACTCCTCGCCGCCCTCGCCGGACTTCACCTCCAGGATCGCGTCCTTGTCGTCGGCGGGGTCGCGGGGCACGAGCAGGCGGCGGAGCCTTTCCTCGGCGTCGGTGCGGCGGCCGGCCAGCGTCTCGGCCTCCTCGGCGAACGCCGGGTCCTCCGAGGCGAGCTCCTGCGCGGCACCGATGTCGTCACCGAGCTGCTGCCACTCGCGCCAGGCGCCGATGATCGACGACAGCGCGGCGTACCGCTGGTTGAGCTGCTTGGCCAGGCGGGCGTCGGCGTGCGTCTCCGGCGCCGCGAGCCGGCCCTCCAGCTCGGTGTGCTCGGCGAGCATGCCCTCCACGGCCTCGAACATCGTCACCCTCCTCGAACGCTCCGGACAAATGACGAGCGCCGGTCCCCGCACGTGGCGGGAACCGGCGCTCGATGGCAGCTACTTCTTGGCGTCAGCAGCCTTCTTGGCGTAGCGGGCCTCGAAGCGGGCCACGCGGCCGCCGGTGTCGAGGATCTTCTGCTTGCCGGTGTAGAACGGGTGGCACTGCGAGCAGACGTCGGCGTGGATGACGCCGGAGGTCGCGGTGCTGCGGGTCGTGAACTGGGCGCCGCAGGTGCAGGTCACCTGGGTCTCCACGTACTCCGGGTGGATGTCCTTCTTCATGGTGTGTCCTCTCGATGGCCGCCGGGTCGCCCACTCCCTTGCGAGTGCAGCGTGAACCGGAGCCGACAGACGATTGTGGCACGCACTGGAACGCTTGGGTAATCCGTGGCATTCCCGCCTACGGAGCCGGTGCGACGACCCGCTCCGGCGGCTCCACGAGGTCCAGCTGGGAGGCGCCCGACTGGACCGGGAGCCGGACGGTCACGGTGGTGCCGACCCCCTCCTCGGACTCGAAGAGGGCGGCGCCGCCGTGCCGGTCGATGATCGTCTGCATGATGCGGACGCCGAGCCCGGTGCCGGCGATCTCGTTCGTCACGGCGTTGGAGGCGCGGAAGAAGCGGGTGCCGAGCCGGTCGAGCTCCTCGGCCGGGATGCCGAGGCCGCGGTCGGTGACGACGACCTCGACCTGACCGCGCCGGGTCGAGATCGCGACGTCGACGACGCCCTCGTCCCTGCTGAACTTCACGGCGTTGGCCAGGACGTTGAGGAACGCGCGGTGCAGCATCGCCCGGTCGGCCAGCACCGAGACCGGGAGCTCCGGGGTCCGCAGCCCGATCCGGATGCCGCGTCGGGCGGCGGTGATCTTCACGTCCATCACCGCGTCACGGACCAGCGCGGGCACGTCGACCGGCTCCATCTGCTGGGTGCTCCCCTCGGCCCGCTGCAGCATGAGCAGGTCGTCGATGAGCAGCTTGAGCCGGGCGACGTTGCGCCGGGTGGCGTCGAGGATGCGCTCGTGCCGCGGCTCCATCCGGCCGTCGAACTCCTCGGCCACGACCTCGAGGTAGCCGCTGATCGTGGTGAGCGGGGTCCGCAGCTCGTGGGAGACGTTCGCGACGAAGTCGTCCTTCGCGGTGTCGAGCGTGCGCAGCTCCCGCTGGATCCACACCTCGACGGCCCGGGCCCGGTTCTGGGCGTCGGCCAGGTCGTTGAGCGCGTGCGCGACCGCCTGGACCTCCTTCGGCCCCGCGGGCTCCGCCCGCACCTGGTGGTCGCCGCGGGCCATCCGCTGCACGACCTTCTCGAGGCCGAGCAGTGGCGTGGAGAGCTCGCCGAGGAGGCGACGCCGCTGCCGGCTCATCACGACGGCGGTGACGATGCCGGCGAGCAGGACGGCGAGGACCGTGCCGCGTAGCCGCAGCGAGACCGCGTCGCGGGCCGACCGGACCCGGCTGTCGAAGGCGGTGGCGGTGTCCTGGTGCGCGGCCCGGAACACCTCGAGCGCCGCGAGGCCGTCGCGCACCTGGCGCTCCGTGGCGCCGGCGCCGCCGTCGGCGGCCAGCCGCGGCTCGGCGTACCCCTCGATCCAGGCGTGCGCGGCCTCCTCCTGGCGTGCCACGGCTGCCCGGAGCGACCGGTCGTCCGCGGCGAACGAGCGGACCTCCTGCTCGTGGGCGCCCAGCCGCAGCGCGGCCTGGCGATAGTCGTCCGCGGAGGCCGGCACTCCGACGCTCGCCCACGACTCGGCGGTCGCGGACATCTCGACGAGGTCCTGGTGGATCGCGCGGTTGGCGACCGCCGCGGGCTCGAGGTCGTTCGACAGGTCCTGGACCGCGAGCGCGGAGACGACCACGCCGACCACGGCCACCAGCGTCGCCACGGCACCCAGCAGCCCGATCCGCGTCAGCACCGACGAGACCACGCGCGCGACCGGACGACCTGCCATCCAGAACACCCCCCGTGTCCTCGCCCGGGTACGACGCAGCGCACCCTCCCGGCAGCGGACGCTACCTGCGCGCAGCCGCCCGGGAACGCCGGATCGGCGACCCTTGCAGGTACCTAGCGACTCAGGCGACTCAGCTGGAGCGGCTGAGCAGCGCCTGCACGCGCGAGGCCAGCTCGCGCGGGCTGAAGGGCTTGGTGATGTAGTCGTCGGCGCCGGAGTCGAAGCCGGTCTCGACGTCCGACTCCTGGGCCCGGGCCGTCAGCAGGATCACCGGCAGGTCGGCCAGGGTCGGGTCGGCGCGGATCGCGCGGATCGCGTCCAGCCCGGACACCCCGGGCATCATCACGTCGAGGACCGCGAGGTCGGGCCGCTGCGCCTGGCACGCGTCGATCGCCGCCGCACCGTCGGCCACGGCCACCACGTCGTGCCCGAGGGTCGAGAGCTTGAACTCGACGAGCTCGCGGATGTCGACGTCGTCGTCCGCGACCAGGATCCGAGCCACGCCGGTCCCCTTCCATGTCTGTTGTGCGGTGTCACCCTAGCCCGAGCGGACGCCGCGCGGACCACTCCCGGCGAACCCGGGGCGAGGTGCAGGTCACTCCTCCCGACCGGAGACGGTCGGGGTCGTCTTCTGGACCTGCATGAGGAACTCGATGTTCGTCTGCGACTTCTTCAGCCGCTCCAGCAGGAGCTCGAGCGCCTGCTGGCCGTCGAGGGAACTGAGCACGCGGCGCAGCTTCCACACGATCGCGAGCTCCTCCTTGCTCATCAGGAGCTCCTCGCGGCGGGTCCCGGACTGGACGGCGTCGATCGCCGGGAAGAGCCGCTTGTCGGCGAAGTCGCGGCGCAGCCGGATCTCCATGTTGCCGGTGCCCTTGAACTCCTCGAAGATCACCTCGTCCATCTTCGACCCGCTCTCGATGAGCGCCGTCGCGAGGATGGTGAGCGAGCCGCCGTTCTCGATGTTGCGGGCCGCTCCGAAGAACTTCTTCGGCGGGTAGAGCGCCGCCGAGTCGACACCGCCGGACAGGATCCGGCCGCTCGCCGGCGCGGCGAGGTTGTAGGCCCGGCCGAGCCGGGTGATGCCGTCGAGCAGCACGACCACGTCGTGGCCGAGCTCCACGAGCCGCTTGGCCCGCTCGATCGCCAGCTCCGCGACCGTGGTGTGGTCGCTCGGCGGCCGGTCGAACGTCGACGAGATGACCTCGCCCTTGACGGACCGCTCGAAGTCGGTGACCTCCTCGGGCCGCTCGTCGACCAGCACGACCATCAGGTGGCACTCGGGGTTGTTGGCCGTGATCGACTGCGCGATCGACTGCATGATCATCGTCTTGCCGGCCTTCGCCGGGGAGACGATGAGTCCGCGCTGGCCCTTGCCGATCGGGGCCGCGATGTCGATGACCCGGCCGATCAGGTTGTCGGGACCGGTCTCCAGGCGGAGCCGCTCGGACGGGTAGAGCGGGGTGAGCTTCGAGAACTCCACCCGGTTCTTCGCGGCCTCGGGGTCGGCGCCGTTGACGGCGTCGATGCGGACCATCGGGTTGAACTTCTCCTTGCGCTCCCCCTCCCGGGGCTGGCGCACCTGGCCGACGATGGCGTCACCGCGGCGGAGGCCGAACTTCCGCACGATCGACAGCGAGACGTAGACGTCGTCGGCGCCCGCGAGGTAGCCGCTGGTGCGCACGAACGCGTAGTTGTCGAGCACGTCGAGGATGCCGGCGGCCGGCACGAGCACGTCGTCCTCGAGGATCGTGGTGTCCGGCTCGTTGCGGCCGCCGCTCGTCGGCCGGTTGCGGTCGCGGCCGCGCCGGCGCCGGTTGCGGCGGCTGCCGCCGTCCTCGCCGTCGTCACCGTCGTGGTCATCCTGCTGGCGGTCCTGCTGCTGCTGGCGGTTCTGCTGCTGGTGCCGCTCCTGCTGCTGCTGCCGGTCCTGCTGCTGCCGGTCCTGCTGCTGCCGGTCCTGCTGCTGCCGGTCCTGACGACCCTGCTGCTTGTTGTCCTGCTTGTTGTCCTGCTTGTTGTCCTGGGGCTGGCCGTCCGACCTGTCGTCGGGACGGTCCTGCTGGCGGTCCTGGCTCCGGTCCCGACGCCGCTGCTCCTGCCGGGGCCGGTCTTGGGCCTTCTCGCGCGGCTGGTCGGCGGGGCCGTCCTGGGCCTTGTCCTTCGGGGCGTCCTGCGCCTTGTCCTTGGGAGCGTCCTTGGGAGCGTCCTTGGGAGCGTCCTTGGGAGCGTCCTTCGGCGCGGCGTCCTGCGCCTTGTCCTGGCGCGACCCACCCTGGTGGGCCTTGATCGCCTCGACCAGCTGCGCCTTCTTCATCGAGCCGGCACCGGCGATCCCCAGACCGCCCGCCATCGACTTCAGGTCGGCGAGCAGCATCGAGTTGAGCCCGCCGCCGCGCTTCTTCGCCGGCTTCTGGTCCGCTGCGCCGCCCTGGTCGGCGTCCGCGGCTCCGATCGTCTCCGTCACGTGAGGTCCTTCCCACGTATCAGCGCCGGCTGGCGTCGGGCCGGCGGCTTCTGGTCATTGGGTTCCTCGCCCGTCGTCGCTCTCGTCAGAGGCGGGGGCAGGAGACGGCACTCCCATGAACACGGGACAGGGCCGCCGATCGAGGAAGAGGGTGCACGATGCCGGTGACTGGACCGGCGGTGCCACGCCGAGTGATCCGGCGCGCCCTCAACATACCACCGCTCAATCGAGTCGGGCGCCGGTCGTCTCGATGTCGAGCGAGTGGCTCTCCCACCCGTCCGGACACCGCGAGCGCAGCCCGTCGACGCCACCGGCATCGGTGAAAGCCAACACGGTCGGACCCGCCCCCGACACCAGCGCGGGTACGCCGTCCTTGCGCAGCCGGTCGACCAGGTCGAGCGAGTCCGGCATGGCCGGGCGGCGGTACTGCTGGTGCAGGTAGTCCCGGGTCGCGCGCAGCAGCTGCTCGGGCTGCCCGGCCAGGGCGGCGACCAGCAGTGCGGTGCGCCCGGCGTCGGCCGCCGCGTCGGCGTGCGGCACCTCGGCCGGCAGCAGCCCGCGGGCCACCTCGGTGGACACGGGCGTGGGCGGCACGAACACCACGACCTGCACCCGGGGGTCGACGGGCGCCGAGACCGTGAAGAACTCGCCGTCCTCGTCGCGGCCGGAGATGGTGAAGCCACCGAAGAGCGCCGGTGCGACGTTGTCGGGGTGGCCCTCGATGCGCGCGGCCAGCCGGAAGAGGGCCTGGTCGTCGGCCAGCAGCGAGCCGCCCGCGACCAGGCCGCGGGCGAGCGTCACCCCGGCCACGATCGCCGCCGACGACGAGCCGAGCCCGCGGGAGTGCGGCACCACGTTGGTGCAGGTCAGCCGGAGGCCGGGTGGCCGCGCCTCCATGAGGTCGAACGCCGCCCGCATCGACCGGACGACGAGGTGCGACTCGTCGCGCGGCACGTCGTCGGCGCCCGCGCCGGTCACCTCGACCTCGAGGCCGCCGTCCGTCACCTCCGCGGTGAGCTCGTCGCGCAACGACAGCGCGAGACCGAGCGAGTCGAAGCCGGGCCCGAGGTTGGCCGAGGTCGCGGGGACGGTGACCCGCACCGGGCCGTCGACGAAGGTGGGCACGGCGTCAGGCGAGGCCGGCGGCCTCGGCCGCCGCCTTCACGTCGGCGTCGACGACCGTGTCGACGATGCTGTGGCCGCTCTCGGTGAAGCCCTCGAGCGCGGTCGCGGTGTCCTTGAGCCCGTGGCCGGTGACCGTGATGGCGACCGTGCTGCCGCGGTACGACATACCACCCGCGAGCTCCTGGAGCAGCCCGGCGACGCCGGCCGCGGAGGCGGGCTCGACGAAGACGCCGTCGCGGCGGGCGAGCTCGCGCTGGGCGGCCAGGATCTGGTCGTCGCTCACGGCGGCGAAGGAGCCGCCGGACTCGTCGCGGGCCGCCTCGGCGAGCTTCCACGACGCGGGGTTGCCGATCCGGATCGCGGTCGCGCGGGTCTCGGGGTCGGGGAACGGCTCCCCCGTCACCAGGGGCGCCGCACCCTCGGCCTGGAAGCCCCGCATGACGGGTGTGTGGGTCGCCATGCCGGCGTCGGCGTACTGCGTGTAGCCGAGCCAGTACGCCGAGATGTTGCCCGCGTTTCCGACCGGCAGGAGGTGGTAGTCGGGGGCGTCGCCGAGGAAGTCGACGATCTCGAACGCCGCGGTCTTCTGGCCCTCGAGGCGGACCGGGTTGACCGAGTTCACCAGTGCCACGGGGTAGTCCCAGGCCAAGCCCTTGGCCATCGCCAGGCAGTCGTCGAAGTTGCCGCGCACCATGATCACCTGCGCGCCGTGCAGGATCGCCTGGGCCATCTTGCCGGCCGCGATCTTGCCCTCGGGCACGAGGACGAGCGGCTTGAGGCCGGCCTTCGCGGCGTACGCCGCCATCGACGCGGACGTGTTGCCGGTGGACGCGCAGACGACCGCCGCCGCGCCGTCGTGCTTGGCGACCGAGATGGCCGCGGTCATGCCGCGGTCCTTGAACGACCCGGTCGGGTTGTCGCCCTCGACCTTGAGCCACACCTCGGCGCCGGTCAGGCCCGAGAGCCACTCGGAGTGGACGAGCGGGGTGCCGCCCTCACGCAGGGTCACCGCGACGGTGCCCTCCGGGATCTGCAGCAGCGGCCGGTACTCCTCGATGACGCCGCGCCACTGGTGGGTCTGCTGCACGTTCACTCGGCCATTCCCTCCACCCGCATGACCGAGGTGACCTCGCGGACGGCGTCCATGCGACTCAGCGTCGCGACGGTCGCCTCGAGCTGCGCGTCGGTCGACTCGTGCGAGACCACGACGAGCTGGGCGTCCTCGCCACGGCCCTCCTGCCGCACGGTCTGGATCGAGACGCCGTGCTCGGAGAACGCCGTGGCGACGGCCGCCAGGACTCCCGCACGGTCGTCGACGTCGATCGCCACGTGGTAGCGGGTGACCGTCTCCCCCATCGGCAGCACGGCACGGTCGGCGTACGCCGACTCGCCGGCGCCCCGGGTGTCCGCGATCCGGTTGCGGGCGACTGTGACCAGGTCGCCCAGCACCGCGGACGCGGTGGGCGCGCCGCCGGCGCCGGGGCCGTAGAACATCAGCTGGCCGGCGGCCTCGGACTCGACGAAGACCGCGTTGTAGGCCTCGCGGACCGACGCCAGCGGGTGCGACCTGGGGATCATCGCGGGGTGGACCCGGACGGAGACGGCGCTCTGGCCGTCGGGGGCCGGGCGCAGCTCGCAGATGGCGAGCAGCTTGACGACGCTGTTCATGTCGCGCGCGGAGGCGACGTCGGCCGCGGTGACCTCCGAGATGCCCTCGCGGTGCACGTCGTTGGCGGTCACCCGCGAGTGGAACGCGAGCGAGGCGAGGATCGCGGCCTTGGCGGCGGCGTCGAAGCCCTCGACGTCGGCGGTCGGGTCGGCCTCGGCGTACCCGAGCTCCTGGGCCTCCTCAAGCGCCTCGGCGAAGCCGGCGCCGGAGGTGTCCATCTTGTCGAGGATGAAGTTCGTGGTGCCGTTGACGATGCCGAGCACCCGGGTGACCTTGTCGCCGGCGAGCGACTCGCGCAGCGGCCGCAGGATCGGGATCGCGCCGGCGACGGCGGCCTCGTAGTAGAGGTCGCGGCCGACCTTCTCGGCGGCCTCGAAGAGCGTCGGGCCGTCCTCGGCGAGCAACGCCTTGTTGGCGGTGACCACCGACTTGCCGCTCTCGAGCGCGGCGAGGATCAGCGACCGCGCGGGCTCGATGCCGCCGATCACCTCGACGACCAGGTCGACGTCGTCGCGCGTGACCAGGCCGACGGCGTCCGTGGTCAGCAGTCCCTCGGGCACGTCGACCTCGCGCGGCGCGTCGAGGCGGCGTACGGCGACGCCGGCCAGCTCGACCGGCGCGCCCACGCGCGCCTCGAGGTCGCCGGCCTGCTCACCGAGCAGCCGCACCACCTGGGAGCCCACCGAGCCGCAGCCCAGCACCGCCACCCGGAGCGCCTTGTCGCTCTCCTTCACTGCACATCACCCATGTCCGTTGCCAGCAGGTCGTCCTCAGTCTCGCGGCGTACGACGACGCGCGCGACCCCGTCCCGAACAGCGACCACCGGCGGACGCAGCGCGTGGTTGTAGTTGGAGGCCATCGAGCGGCAGTAGGCGCCGGTGCCGGGCACCGCCAGCAGGTCGCCGGGGCGAACGTCTCCGGGCAGGAACTCGTCCTTGACCACGATGTCGCCGGCCTCGCAGTGCTTGCCGACCACCCGGGACAGCACCGGCGGGGCGTCGGAGGCGCGGGAGGCGATCGTGCAGGAGTAGTCGGCGTCGTAGAGGGCGGTCCGGACGTTGTCGCTCATGCCGCCGTCGACGCTGACGTAGGTGCGCACCGCTCCCCCGTCGAGCTGCACGCGCTTGACCGTGCCGACGGTGTAGACGGTGCACATCGCCGGGCCGACGATCGCGCGACCGGGCTCGATCGAGAGCCGCGGCTCCGGGATGCCGAGGCCGCGGCACTCGTGCTCGACGATCTTGCTCATCTCGGTCGCGAGCTGCGCGGGGTCGGACGGGTCGTCCTGGGTCGTGTACGCGATGCCGAACCCGCCGCCGAGGTCCATCTCCGGCAGCGTGACGCCGAGCTCGCTGCTCACCCGCGACTGCAGGGCGAGCACCCGGCGGGCGGCGACCTCGAACCCGGACGAGTCGAAGATCTGGCTGCCGATGTGGGAGTGCAGCCCCAGCAGCTCGATGCCGGGCGCGGCCTCGAGACGGCGTACCGCCTCGAAGGCGTCGCCGCTGGTGATCGAGAAGCCGAACTTCTGGTCCTCGTGGGCGGTCGCGATGTACTCGTGGGTGTGGGCCTCGACGCCGGCGGTGACCCGCACCATCACCCGGGCGGTCATACCTGGCTCGGCCGTGATCGTCTCGAGCCGCTCGATCTCGTCGAAAGAGTCGACGATGATCCGCCCGACGCCGGCGGCGATCGCGCGCCGCAGCTCGGTCAGCGACTTGTTGTTGCCGTGGTAGCCGATCCGGGCCGGGTCGAAGCCCGCGCGGAGCGCGACGGTCAGCTCGCCGTTGGAGCAGACGTCGAGGCAGAGCCCCTCTTCCTGCACCCACCGCGCGACGGTCGTGCACAGGAACGCCTTGCCCGCATAGAAGACGTCGTACGCCGCGAACGCGTCGCGGAAGGCACGGGCGCGCGACCGGAAGTCCGCCTCGTCGAGCACGTACGCCGGGGTGTTGACGTCGGCGACGAGGTCCGGCAGCGCGATGCCGCCGACGTGCAGCTCGCCGTCGGCCTTGTGGGCGGTCTGCGACCAGAGGTGCGGGACCAGGGCGTTGGGATCGGTGGGCTCGCGCAGCCAGGCCGGGCCGCGCAGCGCCCCGGGCGCGTGCGCCCAGCCGGCTTCGTGCGACATCTACATCCGCTCCGGTGCGCTCACGCCGAGCAGACGCAGGCCGTTGGCGAGCACCGTCTGGGCGGCCACGGTCAGCACGAGCCTCGCCTGGTTGATGGGCGCGACCGGCTCGTCACCCTGCGGGAGCATGCGGCACTCGCGGGTGTCGTACCACTTGTTGAAGACCGCGGCGAGGTCCTCGAGGTAGCGCGCGACCCGGTGGGGTGCCCGCAGCTCCGCGGCCGCGGTGACGACGCGCGGGAACTCGGCCAGCGCCCGCAGCAGGTCGCCCTCCCGCTCGTGGGCGAGCAGCGCGGGGTCGAAGGACGCCACGGCTTCGGCCAGGGACATGCCGAGATCGGCGGCGTTCTCCACCATCCGGCAGGTGCGGGCGTGGGCGTACTGCACGTAGAAGACCGGGTTGTCGTTGGTCGCCCTGGCCCACAGCTCCAGGTCGATGTCGATGTTGACGTCGGTGGAGTAGCGCGCCAGCGCGTAGCGGGCGGCGTCCACGCCGATCGCCTCGACCAGGTCGTCGATCGTGACGACGGTGCCGGCGCGCTTCGACATCCGCAGCGGTGCTCCGTCGCGGACCAGGTTGACCATCTGGCCGATCAGGATCTCGAGGTTCTTGCCGGGCTCGTCGCCGAACGCGGCACACATCGCCATCATCCGCCCGACGTAGCCGTGGTGGTCGGCGCCCAGCATGATCAGGCAGCGGTCGAAGCCGCGCTCCCGCTTGTCGAGGTAGTAGGCGAGGTCGCCGGAGATGTAGGCGCCGTTGCCGTCGGACTTGATGATCACCCGGTCCTTGTCGTCACCGAACTTCTCGGTGCGCAGCCACAGGGCGCCGTCCTTCTCGTAGGTGTTGCCCATCTCGGTGAGCCGGGCGATCGCGCGGTCGACCGCGCCGCTGCGGTGCAGGTTGTTCTCGTGGAAGTAGACGTCGAAGTCCACCCCGAACTCGTGGAGGCTCTTCTTGATCTCCTCGAACATCATCTCGACGCCCTCGGCGCGGAAGACCTCCTGGGCCTCCTCGTCCGTGAGGTCCAGGACCTGCGGCTCCTTGGCCACGACCGCGGCCGCGATCTCGTGGATGTAGGTGCCGCCGTAGCCGTCCTCGGGGGCGGGCTCGCCCTTGGCGCTCGCCAGCAGGGACCGGCTGAACCGGTCGATCTGGGCGCCGTGGTCGTTGAAGTAGTACTCGCGGGTGACCGCCGCGCCCGACAGCTCGAAGACCCGGCCCAGCGCGTCGCCGACCGCCGCCCAGCGGACCCCGCCGATGTGGATCGGACCGGTCGGGTTGGCCGAGACGAACTCGAGGTTGATCTTCTCGCCCGCGAAGGAGTCGTTGGCGCCGTACGTCGCGCCCGCCTCGACGATCCGGGCCGCGACGACGCCCTGGGCGCCGGCGGACACCGTGATGTTGAGGAACCCCGGACCAGCGATGTCGACCGCGTCGATCCCGTCGACCCGCAACAGGGCGGCCTGGACGAGCTCGGCGAAGGCGCGGGGGTTCATCCCGGCCTTCTTGCCGAGCTGGAGGGCGACGTTGGTCGCGTAGTCGCCGTGCTCCTTGGATCGCGGGCGCTCCACCGTCACGTTCGTGGGGACACCGTCCGGCAGGGTGATCGCACCCTCGGTGGACAGCGTCGTCAGGACGTCGACGATCGCGGTGGAGAGCTGCTCGGGAGTCACCGTGCAAGGGTATCGGCGCTGCCGGACCGCTCCCGCATCGATATCCGCGGTGGGACGGCCGCGCCGATCACCCGACCGATTGCACCCTCGCGGCGGGTCGGTTGTAGGGTTCTGCGCAGTCCCGTTCCGGCGGGGCGATGCCTCCGTAGCTCAGGGGATAGAGCACTGGTTTCCGGTACCAGGTGCCGCAGGTTCGAATCCTGCCGGAGGCGCCCATCTCGGAGGGTCTCCCTCCTGCCGCCAGATCGCGATAGTCCGTCACGTTCTGGTCGCCGTTCCGGCCGTGTCGACGGCCAGATCGTGACGGACTATCCCGACCGGCTAGTACTGGATGACGCCGCGCAGGTTGCGGCCGGCGTGCATGTCCTCGTAGCCGAGCGCCACCTCGTCGAGCTTGTAGGTCCGCGTCACCAGCTCGTCGAGCTTGAGCCGGCCCTCGGTGTAGAGGCGCAGCAGCTTGAGGATGTCCGCCTTCGGGTTGGAGGCGCCGAAGAGCGAGCCCTGGATCCGCTTCTGGAAGAGCGTGATGTCCGCGAGCGAGATCGGCGCGCCGATCTCGGCGATGTTGCCGAGCCCGGTCACCACGACGGTGCCGGCCTTGCGGATCGCCGCCATGGCCTGGGCGACGTGCTCGCCGGTCGTGACGCCGACGGTGACGATCGCGGAGTCGGCGCCCTGCCCGTTGGTCACCGACTGGGCGAGCTCGGTCGCCTCCTCCATGGAGGCCACGGCGTGGGTCGCGCCGAGCTCGAGGGCCTTCTGCCGCTTGAGCTCGACCGGGTCGACCGCGATCACCATCGACGCCCCGGCGTGGGCGGCCCCCTGGACGGCGTTGATGCCGATGCCGCCGATGCCCATCACGACCACGACGTCGCCGGGCTGCACCTGGGCCGAGTTCACCGCGGAGCCCCACCCGGTGCCGACGCCGCACCCGATCAGGCAGGCCTTGTCGAGCGGGAGGTCGTCGGGCACCTTGACCGCGGAGTCGACGGCGACCGTCGTGACCTCGCAGAACGTCGAGATGCCGCACATCTGGCCGACCGGCTTCCCGTCGTACGACAGGCGGAAGTCCTCCGGGTCGTCCCAGCGCGACCCCACGAGCAGCGTCGCGCCGAGGTCGCAGAGGTTCTGCATGCCGCGCGAGCACCACGCGCACCGTCCGCACGACGGCAGGAACGAGAAGACGACGTGGTCGCCCTCCTTCCACCCCGGCGTGTGCGGCCCGACGGCGGTCACGATCCCGGCGCCTTCGTGTCCACCGGCGAAGGGATAGATCCCGACCGGGATGTCTCCGGTCGCGATGTGGTCGTCGGAGTGGCACAGCCCGGAGGCCACCATCTGGACCTGGAGCTCGCCCTGCCTCGGGTCGTCGACCTCGAGGTTCACGACCTCGTAGGTCCCGGGTGCTTCCTTGATGATCGCGCCGCGTGTCTGCATGGGGGTCCTCCCGGTCGGTGTGACTGGCGTCACCCCGATCGTGGACCTCGGCCGTTGGCGATCGGTTGGTCCCGGACGTTCGTTCCGTTCAGCTCGTGACGAACCAGATCGCCCGCACGAGCGAGTCGCTCTCGTTGCGCAGTCGGTGCGGCACGTCGCCGCGCATGTGGATCGACTCCCCCGCCCTGAGCTCGCGCCGCTCCCCGTCGATGTCGACGGTCAGCGTCCCCTCGAGGACGTAGCCGTAGTCATCGCCCGGGTGCTGCTGCGGCGAGCCCTCGGGAGCCGAGTCCGACCCGGGGTCGTACTCGGTGAGCAGGAACTGCACGTGGTGCTCCGGTGTCGTGTTCGCGAGCCGTCGCCACCGCACGCCGCTCTGGAAGGAGAGATACTCCTGGAACGCCTCGGCGTCCTCGCGGCTCAGCCGGCTGGTCCGCGACGCGGAGTCGCGGTCGACGTCGTTGCCCAGCAGCTCGTCGAGCGAGAGGTTGAGCTCCGTCGCGATCGCGAAGAGCGTGCTCACCGCGGCCTGGCTCTGGCCGAGCTCGAACTGGGAGAGGAACGAGGCGGACACCCCGAGCCGGCGCGCGAGCTCGCGCACCGAGATGCCGAGCCGCTCGCGCTCCGCCCGGACGTTCTGGCCGACGGACACTCCGAGCCCGCCAGTACGGCGCTCCCCCGACGTGGCCATCTCAGGCTCCCCCTTCTGACTCGGACCGCCGTGCCGGCGGAGGCTGCACACCGATCCGACCGCGAAGCAGGAATTTCTGGACCTTACCACTGGCGGTCCGTGGCAACGCGTCGATGACGACCACCCTCTCCGGTGCCTTCTGCACGGCGAATCCGTGCGTCACGAGATGCTCGCGGAGGGCCGTGACGTCGGGTGCCGCACCGTCCCGCGGCACCACGAACGCGCACGCCCGCTCCCCCAGGTCCGGGTCGGGGAACCCCACGATCGCGACCTCCTCGACGTCGGGATGGTCGAGCAGGGCGAACTCGACTTCAGCAGCGCTGTACTTCTCGCCACCCCGGTTGATGATGTCCTTGATCCGCCCGACGACACGCAGCACGCCACGGTCGATCGCCGCCGTGTCGCCGGTGCGGAACCACCCGTCGTCCGTGAACGCCGCGCGGTTGAGCGCCGGGTCCAGGTAGCCGACGAAGAGCTCCGGCGCCCGGGCCAGCAGCTCGGGCACGCCGGCGTCCGACTCCCGCAGGATCATCTCGGCTCCGGACATGACCGGCCCCTCGGCATCCGGTACGGCGGCGCCCCGGTCGCGCGGCACCATCGCCAGCGTGGGCAGCTCGCTCGACCCGTAGGTCCGCAGCACTCCGCAGCCGAGCACCCGCTGGGCCTCCACGACGAGCTCCGGCGGGATGTCGGCTCCCCCGCACACGAAGGTGCGCAGCGCCGAGCGGCTGCCCCGCCCGTCGTACGCCGCCGTGAGGCCACGCAGGAAGGGTGTCGCGCTCACGGTGAAGCGGCACCCGTGGCGCTCGATCACACCTGCGGCGACCTCGGGCTCCCACCGGTCCAGCAGCACCGACGTGGTGCCGAGTGCCGCCGGAAGCAGCACGCCGTACGAGATGCCGGTGACGTGGGTGAGCGGGGACGGCATGAAGACCCGGTCGTCGGCGCCCAGCGCGCAGTGATCGACCATCGCCGCGAGCTCGGCGAGCAGCGTGCGGTGGGTGTGCAGCACGCCCTTCGGGTCGGCGGTCGTGCCGGATGTGTAGAGCACGAGCGCGACGTCGTCCGGCCCGGCCCCGGGCATCGGCTCGTCGACCACGGGCGTGCTCGCGACAAGTGCCTCGAACGAGTCGGGGTCGCCACCCGGCCCACGTACGCCGACCACGGTGGCCGGCACCCTCGTGTCGGCGAACACCTCGCGGAGCAGCGCCGCGTGGCCGTGGCCTCGGTGGTCCTCGGGAGCGACGGCGATCCGTGGACGGGCCTGACGCACCACGAAGGAGAGCTCGTGGCGCCGGTAGATCGGGACGACGGGCAGCACGACGCCGCCCGCGAGCCACGTGCCCCAGGCCGCGACGACGCTCTCCCACCAGTTCGGGAGCTGGAGCAGGGCCACGTCGCCGGGGCCGAAGCCACGCGCGCGCAGGCCGGCCGCGAACGAGCGGGCGCGCGCGTGCAGCTCGTCGTAGGTCACGACGCGGTCGCCGTCGACCACCGCGGGGGTCTCGCCCTGGTTGCGCGCAGCCCGCACCAGCAGGTCGCCGACCCGGCCGTCCGTGCCCGGCACGGTGATGCCGTGCGGACGGGTCGGGGTCAGCACGCCATCACCCGGCGTACGGCGGCCACGATGTCGTCGGGGCCGGCCTCCCAGGCGCGCTCCAGCACCGGTGCGTACGGCGCCGGGCCCGGTCGCGCCCCCACGCGCACGACCGGGGCGTCGAGCGACCAGAAGCCCTGGTCGACCGCGAGCGCCGCGACCTCCGCGCCGACCCCGAAGTCCGTGACCGCCTCGTGCGCGACCACCATCCGGTTGGTGTGGGCGAAGGACGCGAGCACCGTCTCGCGGTCGAGCGGCGCGATGGTCCGGAGGTCGACGACCTCCACGTCGACACCCTCCGCCGCCAGCGTCTCCGCCGCGGCCAGCGCGTGGTGCACCATGCGGGACCAGGCGACCACGGTGACGTCGGCGCCGGGCCGCACGACCGCCGCCTTGCCGATCGGGACGCGGTGGCTGGGCGGTGGCACGGGCGACTTCTGGTCGTAGAGCAGCCGGTGCTCGATGAACACCACGGGGTTGTCGTCCTCGATCGCCGCGCGCAGCAGGCCGTAGGCGTCCGGGCCGGTGCTGGGCATCACCACGGTCAGCCCCGGCACGTGGGCGAGCAGCGCCTCGAGGCTCTGGGAGTGCTGGCTGCCCGAGGACCGGCCCGAGCCGAACTGGGTACGCACCACGAGCGGCACGCTCACGGCCCCGCCGGTCATGAAGCGGAGCTTGGCGGCCTGGTTCATCAGCTGGTCGAGGCAGACGCCGAGGAAGTCGAGGTACATCAGCTCGACGACGGGCCGCAGGCCCGACATCGCCGCACCGACACCGAGCCCGACGATCGCGGTCTCGGCGATCGGGGTGTCCAGCACCCGGCCGGGATGCGCCTCCGCCAGCCCCCGGGTGATGCCGAAGACGTTGCCGCCGGCCACGTCGATGCCGGCGAGGAAGACCCGGTCGTCGTCGGCGAGGGCGTCGCCCAGTGCTGCGCGGAGGGTGCGCGACTGGTTCTGCACCGCGGCGTCGGGCGGCAGAGGCGCCTCCGTGACGCGGCGGCGCGGGCTGACCACGTCGTCGAGGACACCGCCGGGGTCGGGCGGCGGCGCTTGACGGGCGAAGGCCTCGGCGTCGTCGACGACCTCGATGGCCCGGCGCTCGGCCGCGGCGACCGACTCCTCCGGCACCCCGCGCTCGAGCAGCCGACGCTGCGCCACGTCGAGCGGGTCCACCGCGACCTCGTCGAGCCCGTCGCGGTAGCGCTGCGGATCGCCCTCGTAGTGTCCGCGCACCCGGAGCGTGACGGCCTCGACGAGGACGGGACCGGCACCGGCTCGTACGTCGGCGAGCACGTCCGCCATCACCGCCGCGACCGCCTCGACGTCGTTGCCGTCGACCTGCCGGAAGCCGATGCCGTAGCCACGCGCGCGCTCGGCGATCGGCACGGGGTGCTGGTCCGCGGCCCGGGAGAACTCGGAGTACTGGTTGTTCTCGCAGAAGAGGACGAGCGGCAGCCTCCAGAGCGCGGCCAGGTTGGTGGCCTCGTGGAACGCCCCCGTGGCGACGGCGCCGTCACCGAAGAAGGCCACCGCCGCGGACCCGGCGCCCGCGACGGACCGGGCGTGCGCGGCTCCGACGGCGATCGGCAGCCCGGCGCCCACGATGCCGTTGGCACCCAGGATGCCGAGCCCCGGGTCGGCGACGTGCATCGAGCCGCCGCGGCCCCGGCAGGCGCCGGCCTCCTTGCCCATCAGCTCGGCGAGCATGGCACGCGGCGAGATCCCCTTGGCGAGCACGTGGCCGTGCCCCCGGTGGGTCGAGGTGACCGCGTCGTCGGCCCGCGCGTGCCACAGGGCGCCGACCGCGCACGCCTCCTGGCCGACCGAGGTGTGCACGAACCCCGGCACCTCGCCCTCGGCGTACAGCTTCGAGACCCGTACCTCGAGGTGCCGGATCAGGCACATCCGCTCGTACGCCGCGAGCAGCTCGTCGTCGTCCATCCGAAACAGGGCTCCTCTTCCCGTCGCTGGAGCAGCCCGATCCCATCGACCGATGTCCAGTGATGCTTTACGCTAGCGTGAACCATCACTTGACAAAAGTGTCCAGTGACACTTGACACCACCGAGTGACCGTCGTCACGATGGAGCCCGCTCGGCCATCCGGTCCCAGTCGCGGATCCCGGCCGGCGCCCGACCACGAAACGGCTCACGACGGAGGGCCCATGCAGCGAGAAGACGTCGAGTTCCAGAGCGAGGGCACCACGGTGCGCGGCTGGCTCTATCGACCGGACACGGAGGGCCCGACGCCGGCCGTCGTCCTCGCCGGAGGCTGGTGCTACGTGCGCGAGCTGGTGATGCCGTACTACGCCGAGGCCTTCGCCTCGGCCGGCATCGCCGCCCTGGTGTTCGACTACCGCAACCTCGGGGTGTCCGACGGCGAGCCCCGCCAGCACCTCGACCCGGTCGCCCAGGTGCGCGACTACCAGAACGCGCTCAGCTTCCTCGAGCGCCTGCCCGGCATCGACCCCGAGCGACTCGGCGCCTGGGGCATCTCCTACTCAGGCGGCCACGTGCTGATCCTCGCGGCCACCGACCCGCGCGTGAAGGCGATCGTCAGCCAGATCCCGGTCGTGGACGGCTACCGCAACATGCGGCGCGTCCACGGCACCATGGGCTACCGGCGCCTGTGGGACGCGATCCTCGAGGACCGCCGCCTGCGCTTCGACGATCCGGACAAGCGGCTCTACCTGCCGCACGCGAGCGAGGACCCCGAGCACGAGCTCTCGGCCTGGCCGTTCCCGGAGACCAAGCACACCTTCGCCCAGCTCCAGGCCACCGAGGCACCGCTCTACCAGAACCTCAGCACGATGGAGTCCGTCGACCTGCTGCTCGACTACGACGTCAACTTCTTCGTGCCGAGGATCTACGACACACCGACCATGATGATCGTCGCCGAGGGCGACGACCTGACGTTGTGGGACCTCGAGATCGAGTCGTTCAACGCGATCCCGACGTCGAAGAAGGAGCTCGTGGTGCTCCCCCACACGAGCCACATGACCCTCTACAGCGATCGCGACAAGCTCGGGCGCGCCGCCGAGCATGCGACGGAGTGGTTCGTCGCGCAGCTGCTCACCCCCGCCGCCCACACCTGACGGGCACCACTCCACCACTCCTCTCCGGTCGGCGCGTGCCGACCGGCAGTCCCGAAGGAGGGACCCCATGGCTTCCACCGAGTCCAGGCTCGTCGACTTCGCCAGGAACGCGCCGTTCCCCCACCCCATGTCCCGTCGATCGTTCCTCTCCGCGATGGCGGCCGCCGGCATCGTCGTCAGCGTCTCCGCCTGCGGTGACGACAGCGCGTCCGGCTCCGGCAGTGGCTCCGGGTCCACGGCCACCGACCCGACCTGGTGCCAGGTGACGACGCTGTCGAACGACTTCTTCGTGGCCTTCGCCGACGGCGGCAAGCAGGCGATGGACGCTGTCGGCGTCAAGACCAGCACCGTCGAGGACAACGGCAACGTCAACACCGCGATCGGCCAGGTCGGCAACGTGCAGGCCGCCGGCGGCAAGTCGATCTTCGGCACCCCCGCGACCGAGGCGCAGGCCGCCGCGGTCACGAAGGCCTGCCAGGCCGCCGGCATCCTCTACGCGAGCTCCTACACCGCGCCGCCGTGGTACACCCCGGCCGACGCCGACCAGTGGATCCGCTTCCTCACACCGCCGTCGGTCAAGATCGCCGAGGCCACCGCCCGGGCGCTCTTCGAGAAGGTCGGCGGCTCCGGCACCATCATCCACGTGCCCGGCCAGAAGGGCTCCTCGGCCGACGACCAGCGCACGGCCGGCATGGAGACGGCGCTGAAGGACTTCCCCGACATCGAGATCGTCACCACCTCGCCGGGCAACTGGACCTCGGAGGACGCGCGGAAGGCCTTCGAGAACACGCTGCCGTCGGTCTCCGACTTCGTCGGCGTCTTCGCGCAGAACGACAGCGAGGCCGCCGGCGTGATCGCGGCGCTCGACGCGCAGGGCATCTCGGGCAAGTTCGTCACCGGATTCGACGGCAACCAGCAGAACGTCGAGTACATCGCCGAGGGCAAGCAGTACCTCACCAGCGCCACCATCGGCGGCCTGACCGCGGGCCTGCTCGGCATCACCGCCTTCGACGCGCTCAACGGCGTGGAGTTCAGCCTCCCGGAGCGGTTCATGTCGCAGGGCGCGCTGCTGGTCGACCCCGACTCCGCCGACAAGGTGCTCAAGACCATCTACGGCGCGCAGCTGCCGTTCGACTGGGAGAAGATGAGCCGGGCGCTGAACCCCGATGCCTGGGACCCGCAGACCGTGCTCAACCCGATCGACCCCAACGAGTACTACGCGGGCGTCCCGCAGGACGAGTACCAGCTCAACTCGGCCTGGGACGACGCCGACATCGCCGGCGTGCGCGCGACGTACGAGAAGGCCTTCAAGTCGGGGCCGCTCTTCGAGTTCAAGGACTCGCTCGTCGCATGACGGCTGCCGCTCCCACCCTCCACCTGACCGGCGTCTCGAAGTCGTACGGGCCGGTCCGCGCGCTCCAGGACGTGTCCCTGGAGGTCCGGCCCGGCGAGGTGCTCGGCCTCATCGGGGAGAACGGCGCCGGCAAGTCGACGCTCATCGGGGTCGTGGCCGGAACCGTGCGGCCCGACACCGGCGTGGTGCGCGTGCACGGCAACGAGGCCCACCTCGGTGACGCCCGCGCCATGAGCGCGTCGGGCGTGTCCGTGGTCGTGCAGGAGCAGGCGCTCGTCGAGTCGCTGCGGGTCTACGAGAACCTCTATCTCGGTCGCGAGGTGGACACCGTCGGCCGCGCCCCGGGACGCGGGCGGCGGCTCCGGCGTCAGGCCCGCGCCCTGCTCGCCGAGCTGCACCTCGCCGAGGTCGACGCCGACGCCGTCGTCGCCGACCTCTCCTATCCCCAGCGCCAGCTGGTCGAGATCGCCAAGGCGTTCGCGATCGCCCGCAGCAGCGACGCGCCGCCGATCATCCTGCTCGACGAGCCGACCAGCGCGCTGACCGAGCACGAGGCCGAGATCCTCTTCGACCTCATCGCCCGCTGGCGGGACCGGGTCGCGTTCATCTACGTCTCGCACATCCTCCAGGACGTGCTGCGGCTCAGCACCCGGCTGCTGGTGCTCCGCGACGGCCGGGTGGTCGACACCCTCGCCAACGACGGGGTCACCGACCAGCAGCTGCACGCGCTCATGGTCGGCCGCGAGCGCAGCAAGGACTACTACCGCGAGGAGGAGCAGTCGGGCGCGCAGGGTGACGAGCCGGTCCTCGAGCTGCGCTCGGCCGCGAGCTCGGGCGAGTTCGCCGACGTCGACCTCGTCGTGCGGCCCGGCGAGATCGTCGGCCTGGCCGGCGTCGTCGGATCGGGCAAGTCGTCGGTCGCGGCGGCGATCGCCGGCGCCGTCGCCCTCGACCACGGCGAGGTCGTGGTCGCCGGCCGGGCCCGACGACGGTGGAGCGTCAGCAGTGCCGTCCGGCACGGCGTCCTCTACGTGCCGCCCGAGCGCGCCCGCGACTCCCTCTTCCCCAACGCCTCCGTGCGCAGCAACATCACGATCGGGTTCCTCGACCTGCTCGCCCGGCGCTCGGTGCGGCTGCTGCGGATCCGCGAGGAGCGGGCCCGCGCGACCGCACTGGGCCGGCAGCTCGCCGTCAAGGCCAGCTCGCTGTCGGTGCCGGTGCGCGAGCTGAGCGGAGGCAACCAGCAGAAGACGGTCTTCGCCCGCTGGATCGGACGCGGCCACTGCCGGGTCCTCGTCCTCGACGACCCCACCCGCGGCATCGACGTGGGCACCCGCGAGGAGATCTACGGGCTGATCCGCGCCCTGGCCGCGGACGGCGTCGGCGTCGTCCTGTGCACGGAGTCCCTCGAGGAGGTGATCGGTCTCGCCGACCGGGTCGTCGTCATGCGCGACGGCCGGGTGAGCGCCGAGATCGATGCCTCCGGATCCGCCAAGCCCACCGAGATCGACATCGTCGAGCACATGATGTGAGGACGGAATGACCCAGAACCTGATGGATGAGACGGCGACGCCGCCGAGGCAGCCACGCGGTTCCGGCGCCCCGGGCGACGGGCCGATCGCGCTCGCCGGGAGCCTGTGGGGCCGCTACCGGAACATCCTCGTTCCGGTGCTCGCCCTCGTCGGCCTCATCCTCTACTTCCAGTCG
This sequence comes from Nocardioides sp. GCM10030259, assembly GCF_042666375.1. Taxonomy (NCBI): domain Bacteria; kingdom Bacillati; phylum Actinomycetota; class Actinomycetes; order Propionibacteriales; family Nocardioidaceae; genus Nocardioides; species Nocardioides sp. GCM10030259. Next base: position 278,545 of record NZ_JBHTDF010000005.1, read on the forward strand.
CAGTCGCCCGCGTTCGTCTCCGAGGGGTCGGCGCAGAACATCCTGCGCCAGATGGCCTTCCTGACGGTGCTCGCCCTGGCCGGCACGTTCGTCATCCTGATCGGCGGCATCGACCTGTCGGTGGCGGCCAACGCGACGCTGGCGGGCATCCTCATCGCCACCTGGATCGACGACTACGGCGGCGTGCTCGCGATCGGGATGGTGATCGCCGTGGGTGCCCTCGTCGGGCTGGCCAACGGACTGATCACGACGTTCCTGAAGGTGCCGTCGTTCCTGGTGACCCTCGGGATGATGTCGATCCTCAACGGCATCTCGAACCAGATCTCCGACGGCGGCCCGGTCTCCTTCACCTCGGGCCTGCTCCAGACGCTCGTCAACGAGTCGACGATCGGGAGCATCCCCAACGGCGCCCTGATCGCCATCGGCCTCACGGTGCTGCTCACGGTGATCGCGTTCGCCACGTCCTACGGCCGGCACCTGTACGCCGTCGGCGGCAACGAGCGCGCCGCCGCGCTGAGCGGCATCCGGGTGCGGGCGGTCAAGCTGTCGGTCTTCGCGCTCGCCGGTGCGATCGCGGCGATCGCGGGGATCATCTTCACCGGCCAGGCGAGCACCGGTGTGCCGATGGGTGCCGACGCCAGCCTGCTCAACTCCATCGCGGCCATCGTCGTCGGTGGCACCGCGCTCTCGGGCGGCGTCGGCGGTCCGCACCGGACGCTGCTCGGTGCGCTGGTCATCGTCATCCTCGGCTCGGGCATGGACATCACTGCCGTGGACCCGTACACCCAGCTCGTGGTGAAGGGGATCGTGGTGATCGCCGCGGTGGCGCTGACGATCGACCGCAGACGCTACGGGGTGATCAAGTGAGCGCGCGCGCCGGCCGGGTCGCCGGCTTCGTCGCCCTCGTGACCGGAGCGGCCCGCGGCCAGGGCCGCAGCCACGCCGTACGACTGGCCGAGGAGGGTGCCGACGTCATCCTCGTCGACGTCTGCGCGGACCTGCCCGAGGTGCCGTATCCACTCGGCACGAAGGCCGACCTTGAGGAGACCGTGGCCGCCGTCGAGGCGGCGGGCGGTCGGGCGGTCGCCCGGGTCGCCGACGTCCGTGACGGGGCGGCCCTGCGCGAGGCGGTCGACGACGGCGTCCGCGCGCTCGGGCGCCTCGACGTCGTCTGCGCCAACGCCGGGGTCAACGCACCCGGGCCGGCCCACGAGCTGACCGAGGAGGCCTGGCGCTGCGTGGTCGACGTCGACCTCTCTGGCACCTGGCGCACCGTCGCCGCGAGCGTCCCGCACCTGCGAACGGGCGGACGGGGCGGGTCGATCGTGCTGACGAGCTCGGCTGCGGGTCTCAAGGGCTACGCGAACATCGCCCACTACACCGCCGCCAAGCACGGGGTGAACGGGCTGATGAAGACGCTCGCGCAGGAGCTCGCGCCCGACCGCATCCGGGTCAACAGCGTCAACCCGACCCAGGTCGACACCCCCATGATCATGAACGACCCCATGTACGCCCTCTTCTGCCCCGACGTCGACCATCCCGGACGCGAGGACTTCGCGCCGGTGTCGCAGGCCATGAACGCGCTGCCGGTGCCGTGGGTCGAGGCGAGCGACGTGAGTGACGCCGTGCTCTTCCTGGCGTCGCCGGAGTCGCGCTACATCACCGGCGTGGCACTTCCCGTGGACGCGGGGGTGCTGGTCAAGTGAGCGTCATCACAGGAGCGTGACCGACCCCGGGGCCGAGCAGGTCCGCAGCAACCACCCGAACGAGCAGCACCCGACTGGACGGACGAGAACCATGACAGGACGCGTCGAAGGCAAGGTCGCATTCATCACCGGCGCAGCGCGCGGCCAGGGTCGCAGCCACGCGGTCCGGCTGGCGCAGGAGGGCGCCGACATCATCGCCGTCGACGCGATGAAGGACATCGACACGGTCCCCTACTCGATGGCCACCGAGGACGACATGACGGAGACCGTGCGCCAGGTCGAGGCACTCGGACGTCGCATCGTGACGGCCCACGCGGACGTCCGCGACTACGACTCCCTCAAGGAGGCCGTCGACGCCGGCGTGGCGGAGCTCGGCCACCTCGACATCGTCTCGGCGAACGCCGGAATCCTCTCGTTCGGCTCCGTGGAGGAGCTCGACGAGTCCACCTGGGGACAGATGATCGACATCAACCTCAGCGGCGTCTGGCGCACCGTGAAGGCCGCCGTGCCGGTCATGGTCGCCCAGGGCACGGGCGGCTCGATCGTCCTCACCTCGTCGGTCGCCGGGCTCCGGGCGTACGGCGGCGTCGGCCACTACGTCTCGGCCAAGCACGGCGTCGTCGGCCTGATGAAGACCCTCGCCCAGGAGCTCGCCGAGCACCACATCCGGGTGAACTCGGTGAACCCGACCCAGGTCGACACCGAGATGGTGCAGCACCAGGCGATGTACGAGCTCTTCTCCCCCGACGTGGAGCACCCGACGAAGGACGACTTCGCGGTGGCGTCCGGCGAGACCATCCTGCTGCCGATCCCGTGGGTGGAGTCGATCGACGTCAGCAACGCCGTCCTCTTCCTGGCGTCCGACGAGTCGCGGTTCATCACCGGCGTCGCGCTCCCCGTGGACGGCGGCGTGCTGGTGAAGTAGTCCCGGCCGACTCGCTCAGCAGGCGGCGAGCATCTCCCCGAGCGCGGCGACCTCGCTGCGGTCTGCGGCGAGCGACCAGGCCGACTTCACGGCGACCCAGCGCGCGGCGTACTCGCACTGGAAGGCCCAGCGCGGGCGCCAGGCCGCGGGGTCGTCGTCGGACTTGGAGGCGTTGGTCGGCCCGTCCACGGCCAGCAGCACCTCGAGGTCGTTGGCGTACCTCTCGCGGTGCTCCTCCGACCAGGCCGAGGCGCCGGACCGCCACGCCTCGGCGAGCGGGACGACGTGGTCGATCTGGATGGCCTGGGCCTGCGCCAGCGACTTGAGGTCGTCGAAGGTGAGGGTGCGGCCGGTGTAGGGGTCGACCCACGAGCCGGCGAGGACGTCGTGGTCGCAACCGTCCTGGGTGCCGACGGTGACGGTGCCGGGCACCGCGTCCCGCAGCAGCACGTCGTCGCGCTGGTTGCAGCCGTTGCCGTCGGTGTCCGCCCAGGCGGTGCCGAACGCGTCGCGGTCGTACGCCGGCCCGGCTGCGGAGCGCGGACCCACGTCGAGCCGCTCGAGCGCCCGGGTCGCCGCGGCCGGCGAGAGCACCCGGACCACGGGCTCGTCCCGGGCGAGCGGCTCCTCGGCGGTCACCGTGCACGCCGAGGCCAGGAGCACGCCCGCGGCGGCGGCGGCGAGCCGGGTCACCACCGGGTCAGCAGCGCTCGATCGTCGCGTCCTGGCGGGCCGCGTCGCCGTAGCGGCGGGCCTGGTCGACGTACGGGATCACCACGCTGGCGCCGCCGATGTTGCCGATGCCGCCCTGGACCACGCAGCTGGTGATCTTCGACGTCTGCACCTGCGCCGCGGCCTGGCCGAGCCGGAACAGCTCGGCCGGCGACAGGTCGGTGTGCATGTGGGCCATCACCGTGAGCACCCCGCGCTCGATGAAGCCGGGGACGGCGGCGCGGGTCCGGATCCGCGCCTGGATGCCGCGCAGCACGCGCTGCTGGTTGGCGGACCGGTCGAAGTCGCCGCCCGGCAGGGTCTTCCGGATCCGGGAGAACGCCATCGAGGAGTACCCGTTGAGGTGGATCTGGCCCTTCTTGAAGCCCTTGCGCATGAGGTTCTCGTCGTAGAACGGCCGCGGGTTGGAGACGGTGATGCCGCCGATGTCGTCGACCATGTCCTCGAAGAACGGGAAGCGGGTCACGAACACGTAGTCGGGCTGGATGCCGACGAGGTTGCCGACGGTCCGGCCGAGCAGCTGCGGTCCGCCGTACGTGAGCGCGGCGTTGACACGGCTGGAGCCGTAGCCCGGGATCGGCACCCACGAGTCGCGCGGGATGCCGATGGCGGTGGCCGCGCCGGTCTTGGTGTTCATGCCGACCAGCTGGAGGGCGTCGCCGCGGGTGCGGGTCATGTCCTCGCCCGGCCGGGCGTCGGAGCCCACGGCCAGGATCCACACGACGTCGGGGGTGAGGTCGACGCCGTCGGCGCGCTGGATCTTCACCAGCTCGACCTCGGTGCTCTTGACGGCCGAGTCGGGGACGACCATGCCGGCGACCGCGAGCACGGCCGCGATCGCCGCGATGCGGAGCAGACGCGGGAAGCGGTGCTTCAGGTCGGGCCTCATGTCAGATCGCCTCCTTGGTGACGTCGTAGCCGAAGACCCGCCAGCCGCGGTCGGCCTTCGTCAGGTAGAGGCGTCCGGCGACCTTGACCCGCTCGGCCTTGTCGCCGCTGGTGTCGAACTTGAGGATCACGTGGGCCGTGACCCCGACCGGCTTCTTCTTCACCGCGAGCACGTCGATGCGTACGGCGCTGCCGACCGGCTCGACGCCGTCGATGTCGCCGCCGATGTCGCGGTTGCTCATCAGCTCCGCGTCGCGCTTCGCCTCGGACTGCGCTCCGGACGTGAAGCCGGGCCAGGCGTCCTTGAAGTCGGTGCGCGGGTAGTCGCCACCCAGGTACGCCGCCTCGAGCCAGCCGTCGACGACCGAGCGGACGTCCTCGGACAGGCGGGCGCGGTGCGGCCGACCGAGCCTGCCGGTGACCTCCCCGAACGAGACCTGGGTCACGACCGCGGGCTCCTCCTCGGCTCCCGTCGTCGCACTCGGGGCGCTGTCGGGCTCGCCGGCGGGATCGTCGTCGCCGCCGCTGCAGCCGCCGAGAACGAGGGTCCCCGCCAGGGCGGTCGCCACCGTCGCCGCGAGCACCCCGGACCTGCGTCGGACTCTTTGACTCATACTCCGAAACTCCCCATTGCCATTGCCGATCGGGACGAAGTCTGCAACGTCACCTTGTGGCCCTCGGCACACCACGCCGAATTGCCCTGCGGCCAGTCTGCATTTGCTGGCCCGGGGGTCTAGCCTTGACGTCTGACACTCCCCCGCGCACGTACCGGAAGAGGCGAATCAACCCGTGCCGCAGTCCCCAGGTAGTCAGTCCGAGCTCGCATCTGCCGACTTCGGCGCCAACGAGTGGCTCGTCGAGGAGATGTACGAGCAGTACCAACGGGACCCGGACAGCGTCGATCCCACCTGGAAGAAGTACTTCCAGTCCAACGGCACTCCCTCGAACCTCGAGGGCTCCGACCGCGGGCCTTCCGGTGGGTCCAACGGTACGACGCAGACCGCCCCGGAGAGCAAGTCGACGGCGCAGCCCGCCCCGGTCCAGGAGCACAAGCCCGACCCGACGCCGACCCCGGCGCCGGTCGCGAAGCCGCGCCCCGAGTCCAAGGCCGCCGAGGTGGCCAAGGGCACCACGACCCCGGTGCCGAAGGAGTCGCGTCCGGCCGCCCCGGCGCCCGTGAAGGACGAGCCGACGTACACCGTGCTCCGCGGCGCCCCGGCCCGCACCGCGCAGAACATGGACGTCTCGCTGAGCGTGCCGACCGCGACCTCGGTCCGGTCGGTGCCGGTCAAGCTGCTCTGGGACAACCGCACGGTCATCAACAACCACCTCGCCCGCGCCCGCGGTGGCAAGGTCTCCTTCACCCACCTGATCGGCTACGCGCTGGTCAAGGCACTGAGGACGATGCCGGAGATGAACGTCGGCTTCGACGTGATCGACGGCAAGCCCAACCTGATCACCCCGGCGCACATCAACCTCGGGCTCGCGATCGACGTCAAGAAGTCCGACGGCACCCGCCAGCTGCTCGTACCGAGCATCAAGGCCGCGGAGACGATGGACTTCGCGGGCTTCTGGACGGCGTACGAGGAGATCGTCCGCAAGACCCGTGACAACAAGCTCACGATCGAGGACTTCCAGGGCACCACGATCTCGCTGACCAACCCCGGCGGCATCGGCACGGTCCACTCCGTCCCGCGCCTGATGAAGGGCCAGGGGACGATCATCGGCGTGGGTGCGATGGAGTACCCCGCCGAGTGGCAGGGCGCGTCCGCCGACGCGATCGCCCGCAACGGCATCAGCAAGACCATGACGCTGACCTCGACGTACGACCACCGCGTGATCCAGGGCGCGCAGTCGGGCGAGTTCCTCAAGCGGGTCCACGAGCTGCTGCTCGGCGGCGACGACTTCTACGACGAGATCTTCCGGTCGCTGCGCATCCCCTACCAGCCGATCCGCTGGAACGCCGACATCGCGACCTCGCACGACGACGAGATCTCGAAGCAGGCCCGGATCCTCGAGCTGATCCACGCCTACCGCGTGCGCGGCCACATGATGGCCGACACCGACCCGCTGGAGTACCGCCAGCGCACCCACCCCGACCTCGAGGTGGAGTCGCACGGGCTGACCCTGTGGGACCTCGACCGCGAGTTCGCGACCGGCTCGTTCGGGGGCGAGGGCCGCCGCTTCATGAAGCTGCGCGCGATCCTCGGCATCCTGCGCGACTCGTACTGCCGCACGACCGGCATCGAGTACATGCACATCATGGATCCCGAGCAGCGTCGGTGGATCCAGGAGCGCGTCGAGCAGCCGCACACCAAGCCGCCCCGCGAGGAGCAGCTGCGGATCCTGCTCAAGCTCAACCAGGCCGAGGCGTTCGAGACGTTCCTGCAGACCAAGTTCGTCGGCCAGAAGCGCTTCTCGCTCGAGGGCGGCGAGACCACGATCCCGGTGATCGACGAGATCTGCGAGGCGGCCGCCGAGGCCGGGCTCGACGAGGTCACGATGGGCATGGCCCACCGCGGCCGGCTCAACGTGCTCGCCAACATCGTCGGCAAGAAGTACAGCCAGATCTTCCGCGAGTTCGAGGGCAACATCGACCCGCGCACGGTCCAGGGCTCGGGCGACGTGAAGTACCACCTCGGCGCCGAGGGCGCCTTCACCGCCGGCTCCGGCGCCGAGATCAAGGTCTCGGTCGCCGCGAACCCGTCGCACCTCGAGGCGGTCGACCCCGTCCTGGAGGGCATCGCCCGCGCCAAGCAGGACGTGCTCGACCGGGGTGCGGCGTACCCCGTGCTGCCGCTGCTGGTGCACGGCGACGCGGCGTTCGCCGGCCAGGGCGTGGTCGCCGAGACGCTGAACCTGTCGCAGCTGCGCGGCTACCGCACCGGCGGCACGATCCACGTGGTCGTCAACAACCAGGTCGGCTTCACCACCTCCCCCGGCTCGTCGCGCTCGTCGCTCTACTGCACCGACGTGGCGCGGATGGTCCAGGCGCCGATCTTCCACGTGAACGGCGACGACCCGGAGGCCTGCATCCGCGTCGCGCGGCTCGCCTTCGAGTACCGCCAGGCGTTCAACAAGGACGTCGTCATCGACCTCGTGTGCTACCGCCGGCGCGGTCACAACGAGGGCGACGACCCGTCGTACACGCAGCCGCTGATGTACGACCTCATCGAGCAGAAGCGCTCGGTCCGCAAGCTCTACACGGAGTCCCTCATCGGTCGTGGCGACATCACGATCGAGGAGGCCGAGCAGGTGCTGCGCGACTACCAGCAGCAGCTCGAGCGGGTCTTCACCGAGGTGCGCGAGGCGAGCAGCCAGCCGTCGGAGTGGACGACCGTCCCCGACTACCCGGACAAGCCGATCGGCGAGGCCAGCACCGCGATCACGCTCGACGTGATGAAGCGGATCTCGGACGCCTACGTCACGCCGCCGGAGGGCTTCACCGTCCACCCGAAGGTGATGCCGCAGCTCCAGCGCCGCGCCGCCGCGATCACCGAGGGCCCGATCGACTGGGGCACCGGCGAGATCCTCGCCTTCGGCTCGCTCCTCATGGAGGGTCGCCCGGTGCGCCTGGCCGGCCAGGACTCGCGCCGCGGCACCTTCGTCTCGCGGTTCGCGACGATCATCGACCGGCGCAACGCCGACGAGTGGACGCCGCTCTCCAACCTGACCGAGGACCAGGCCAAGTTCTACGTCTACGACTCGCTGCTCTCGGAGTACGCCGCGCTCGGGTTCGAGTACGGCTACTCGGTCGCGCGGCCCGAGGCGCTCGTCCTCTGGGAGGCGCAGTTCGGTGACTTCGTCAACGGCGCGCAGACCGTGATCGACGAGTTCATCTCGTCCGGCGAGAGCAAGTGGCGTCAGCAGTCCGGCGTCGTGCTGCTGCTGCCGCACGGCTACGAGGGCCAGGGCGCCGACCACTCGTCCGCGCGGATCGAGCGGTTCATGACGATGGCGGCCGACGACGCGTTCGTGGTGGCCCAGCCGTCGACGCCCGCGTCGTACTTCCACCTGCTGCGGCAGCACTCGCTCGGCGAGGAGCACAAGCCGATGATCGTCTTCACGCCGAAGTCGATGCTGAAGCGCAAGGAGGCGGCGGCCCGGCCGGAGGACTTCACCTCGGGCACGTTCCAGCCGTTCATCTCCGACGCCGCCGCCGACAGCGGCAAGGTCGACACCCTGCTGCTGTGCTCGGGCCGCGTCACCTGGGACCTGATGGTCGAGCGGGCCAAGCGCGAGGACGGCGAGCGGTTCGCGATCGCGCGGATCGAGCAGCTCTACCCGCGCCCCGAGTCCGAGATCCGCGCCGAGATCGCCCGGTTCCCGCACCTGCGGGCCGTGCGCTGGGTGCAGGACGAGCCGGCCAACATGGGCCCGTGGCCGCACTACGCGCTCAACGTGTGGCCGCACGTCGACGCCCGGGTCGAGCTGGTCTCCCGGCCCGAGTCCTCCTCTCCCGCCGTCGGCACGATCAAGCGCCACGGCGAGGAGCAGAAGGACCTCGTCGCCCGCGCGTTCGCATGACGACCGCCGGCCGAGCGAGCGCGGCCGGTGCTCGTCGTGCGAACAATGGTGGTCGAGCAAGCGGCACGGCTGAGCCTGCGAAGCCGTGACCCGCGTGTCGAGACCCAGTAAGTGACGAGGAAGCATGTACTTCACGGACCGCGGGATCGAGGAGCTCGAGCAGCGCCGGGGTGACGAGGAGGTCACCCTGGCCTGGCTCGCCGACCGGCTCCAGGAGTTCACCGACACCCACCCCGAGTTCGAGACCGCCGTCGAGCGGTTCGCGACCTGGCTGGCGCGGCTGGACGACCCCGAGGACTGAGCGGAGACGCCGCGGAGTCTCGGGTCACCTCAGCGCCGCGAACCCCCGCTCGACGATCTCCGGCAGCGACCCGCCCTCGTCGAGCCAGACCGCGGTGCCGGCGCGGAACACGGCGAAGCCGACCGCGGCGAGTGTGCGGGCGTCGGCGTCACCGCCGAGCTCGCGGGCGACGACGTGCTCCCACGACTGGAACGTGTCGTAGAGCCGGCCGCGCAGGACCGGTGACGTGGCGGCGGCGCGCTGGCGCAGGTGCACACGCTCACGGTCGGCCTCGAAGCCGCGGGCGAGCTCGACGACGGCGGTGCGGACGACCTCGAGGGACGTGAGGTCGGTCGTGGCCAGGTCGCGGATCCGGCTGCGCAGCTCGGCCTGCCGCTCCTCGCGGCCCATGTCGAGGACCTCGTCCTTGCTGGCGAAGTAGCGGAAGAAGGTGCGGCTGGAGACACCGGCGTCGGCGGCGATCGCGTCGACGGACGTCTCGTCGTACCCCTCTTCGGCGAAGTGCCGCAGCGCCGCCTCCTCCAGCGCCCGGCGGGTGCTGGCCTTGTGGGTCTCGCGGCGACCCGGCTGCGGGATCTCAGTCACCAGCCAGCGCCACCCGCAGCTCCGCGCTGCGGTCGGGCCGCGCGTCCGGGCGCCCGCTGCGCAGCTCGACGCGGGCCAGCGCGCCGGTGAAGGGGTACGGCGGGCAGTAGTCCGGGCTGACCGCGAGCCCGCGGTCGCGGCCCACCAGCAGGCCGGCCCCGGAGGACCCCAGGTTGGGGAAGAAGAGCAGTCCGGGCAGGGCCGTCGCGGCGACGTCGGCGCCGTCGACCGCCAGCACCAGCCGCGCCTCTCGCCCGGGCTCGTAGCGCACCGAGAGCACCCGCTCCCCCGCCGGCACCGGCTCGGGCGCGGCGACCCGGACGGTCCGGTCGAGCAGCGCGACGGTGGCGGTCAGCCGCCCCTGGAGGAGGTACGTCGCCCAGCCGCCGTGCCGGTCACCGACCGCCGTGATGACGCCCTCGGCCCCGCCAGGAGGCACCTCGACGTACGCCGTCAGCTCGAAGCCGCCCATCAGCGCCGGCAGCTGGCTCTCCTGGATCGGTCCGCCCCCGGGCGCGTAGGTGCCGGACGTCGGCGGCGGGAACTCACCGGGGTGCATGTGCGCCATCGAGCCCGGGAACTCGAAGAGCGGCAGCACCTGGTTGCGGCCGGCCTCGGCCCACCACAGCGCCTCCATCCGGCGCACCTTCTCGGGATGCTCGTCGGCGAGGTCGCGGGCCCCGGAGAAGTCCTCGGCGAGGTGGAAGAGCGACCAGCGATCCGTGTCATGGTCGAAGCTGCCGGTGAGGTGCGCGCGCTCGTCGAACTGGTTGGCGACGTGGTCGGTGACGGCCATCCAGCCGTCCTCGTAGATGCCGCGCGAGCCGAACATCTCGAAGTACTGCACCAGGCGGTGCTCGGCCGCCTCCGGCTCCGCGAAGCTCGGCAGCAGCGAGGTGCCGTCGACGGGCTGCTGGGTCACGCCGTCCACGGTCTCGGGCGGCGCGATGCCGGCCGCGTCGAGCACGGTCGCGTAGAGGTCGACGGCGTGGCAGAACTGCGGGCGTACACCGCCGAGGCCGGCCAGCCGGCCACCCCACCGGACCACGAGCGGGGTGCGCACCCCGCCCAGCCAGGCGTACCGCTTCCAGAGCCGCAGCGGGGCGTTGCCCGCCCACGCCCAGCCGAACGGGTAGTGGTTGTAGGCGTCGCGGCCGCCGATGTCGTCGATGCGCGCGATCGACTCCTCGACGTCCTCGGCCATGCCGAGCCAGCCGGCGGCCTCGTTGAGCGTGCCCGTCGTACCACCCTCGGCGCTCGCGCCGTTGTCGGAGCAGACCATCACGAGGGTGTCGTCGGCGATGCCGCGCTCCTCGAGGTGGTCGAAGAGCCGGCCGAGGTGGTGGTCGGTGTGCGTGACGAACCCCGCGAAGACCTCCATGTAGCGCGCGAAGAGCCGGCGCTGGTCGGCAGGCAGGGTGTCCCACTCCGGGATCCACGGCGGCCGCTCGGGCAGCTCGGTGTCGGCGGGGACCAGCCCCTCGGCGACCTGGCGGTCGAACGCCCGTTGCCGCCAGGCCTCCCAGCCGTCGTCGAACTGGCCGCGGTAGGGCTCGACCCACTCCTCCGTCACCTGGTGCGGCGCGTGCGCGGCGCCGGGCGCGAGGTAGAGGAAGAACGGCTTGCGCGACTCGGCCTGCTGCTGGTCCTGGACCATCCGGATCGCCTGGTCGACCAGGTCCTCGGTGAGGTGGTAGCCCTCCTCCGGTGTGTACGGCGGGTCGACGTGGGTGTTGTCGCGGACCAGCTCCGGCGCCCACTGGTTGGTCTCCGCGCCGAGGAAGCCGTAGTAGCGCTCGAACCCCTGCCCCAGCGGCCAGCGGTCGAAGGGGCCGGCCGCGGAGTACTCGTTCTTCGGCGCGAGGTGCCACTTGCCGACCGCGAGCGTGTTGTAGCCGTGGTCCTTGAGGACCCGCGCCAGCGAGGCGGCCGAGCGCGGGATCCGGCCGGTGTAGCCCGGGAAGCCGAGGGCGGCCTCCTGGGTGACGCCCATGCCGACGGCGTGGTGGTTGCGGCCGGTGAGCAGCGCCGCACGGGTCGCGGAGCACACCGAGGTCACGTGGAAGCGGTTGTAGCGCAGGCCCTGGGCGGCCAGGCGGTCGATGTTCGGCGTCGCGATGCCGGAGCCGAAGCACCCGAGCTGCGCGAAGCCGACGTCGTCGAGGACGACCATGAGGACGTTCGGCGCGTCGGGCCGGCCGGGTCGCGGGTACTCCACGAAACGGGGCTCCGAGGTCGCGACACGGGTGGTGATCCGTTGGGTCTGCACGCAGCCATTCTGTCAGTGGACTGACAGTTTCGTCAGTACGTCAGGTACGGCAGGATGCCCCCATGGCCCAGCAGTCGACAGACATCGAGTGGATCACCTCCTCCCGGCCCGACGGCGAGGTCACCTATCCCGCCGCCCCGTGGGCGATGGTCGGCCAGCTGTGGCTCTCGATCTTCCGGCTCCGTGCGCCGGTCGACGAGCTCCGCCCCGCCGGCACGTACGGCGCCGCGTTCGTCTCGTACGAGCCGGGCAGCCCGCTCACCTACTCCGAGCTCCTCGTCGCCCGGCTGGTGCCGACCGAGCAGCACGGCCGCTGCGTCTCGATCACCGACATCTGGGTCGACTCGCCCGCGTCGGTGGCCGGCGGTCGCGAGCTCTGGGCGATCCCGAAGGACCTGTGCGACTTCGAGCTCGACACCCGCCACCGCGGCCCGCTGTCGTCGACCGACTGGGCGGCGTCCGCGGGACGGCGGCCGATCGTGAGCGCCTCGTTCACCGACGTGAGCCGGGCGATGGTGCGGGTCCCCTTCAAGGGCACGACCTGGCAGCCGGGCATCGACGACACCGGCGGCGCGGAGCGCACCGCGACGTTGCAGGGGTCCTCGAAGGCGCTCCCCTGCCGCGGACGCTGGGACTTCGCCGCAGACGGGCCGCTCGCCTGGCTGCGCGGCGCGCGCCAGCTCGCGTCGTTCCGCCAGGCGGACTTCCGGATGTCCTTCGGCTGACCCCGGCCGTGCCGCGCCGCATCGAGCCCGAGGTCGACGTCGTACGCCGGATCGGCGCGATCGCCACCCGGCTCCCCGAGGTCCGGGAGGAGGAGGCCTGGACCGGCGTGCGCTGGCGGATCCGGACGAAGACCTTCGCCCACGTGATGGTCGCGCAGCCCGGCTACGAGTCGGCGTACCGCGACATCACCGGCGACGACAGCATCCGCACGGTCCTGACCTTCCGCGCCGTCGGCGACGAGCTGCTCGCCCTGACGCACGCCGGCCTGCCGTTCTACCAGCCGCCGTGGTCGCCGACGATCGTCGGCATGGTGCTCGACGACGACACCGACTGGACCGAGGTGGCCGAGCTGGTCACCGAGTCCTACCGCAACTGCGCGCCGCAGAAGCTCGTGCGCCTGCTCGACGGCTAGTCGTGATCGGGATCGTGCTCGGCCGACGCCTTGCGGGCCGAGTCGCGGATCTCGAACACCTCGGTCGCGAAGCCGCCGATCGCGGACGCGACGTCGCGGACCGCGCCGGTGATGATCGTGGCGACCTGACCGACCGTCGAGGCGGCGGCCTCGACCGTGTCCTGCACGGCGTCCTTGCGGATCTCGTTGCGACTCAGGTGGTCCTTCATGGGGTCATCCTCACGCCGCAGCGGGCTCCGCGACAACCGGCTCGGTCGCGCGCTGTCGCCGCCGGTCGGGCAGGGCGAGCCGGCAGATCTTCCGGGCGACGCTGCCGAGCTGCTTGCGCAGCGGTCCGGTGTTGTAGGCCAGGCCGTAGCGCTCGCAGATCTCGCGCACCTCGGGCGCGATCTCCGGGTAGCGCCGCGCCGGCAGGTCCGGGAAGAGGTGGTGCTCGATCTGGTGCGAGAGGTTGCCGGTCATCACGTGGAAGAGCCGGCCCCCGGAGATGTTCGCCGAGCCGAGCAGCTGGCGGTAGTACCACTGGCCGCGGGTCTCGTCCTCGCACTCCTCCTGGCTGAACGTCGCGACGCCGGCCGGGAAGTGGCCGCAGAAGATGATGTTGAAGGCCCAGATGTTCCGGATCAGGTTGGCGGTCGCGTTGCCCGCGAGCGTCAGTGGGAAGAACGGTCCGGTCAGCGCCGGGAACAGCACGTAGTCCTTGAGCGCCTGGCGCTTGACCTTGCGCATGATCCCGGCGTGCAACGCCTTGTTCTCCGACAGCTTCCGGCGTCCGGCGACGATGTTCTCGACCTCGAGGTCGTGCATCGCCACGCCCCACTCGAAGAAGATCATCAGCAGGAACGCGTAGACCGGGTTGCCCAGGTAGTAGGGGTGCCACGGCTGGTCCTCGTCCATCCGGAGGATGCCGTAGCCGATGTCCCGGTCCTTGCCGAGGATGTTCGTGTAGGTGTGGTGGATGTAGTTGTGGCTGTACTTCCACTGCTCGCTCGGGCAGACGTTGTCCCACTCGTACATCCGCGAGCTCAGCGCGGGGTCGCCCATCCAGTCGTACTGGCCGTGCATCACGTTGTGGCCGATCTCCATGTTGTCGAGGATCTTGGAGATCGACAGCGAGGCGACCGCGAGCGGCCACGCGGGCGGCAGGTAGAACAGCGCGCGGCCGGCCACCTCGAAGGTGTTCTTCGTCTTCACGACCTGGCGGATGTACGCCGCGTCGTCCTCGCCGAGGTCGTCCATGATGCGGCGCCGGATGGCGTCCATCTCCTCGCCGAACTGCTGGAGCTGCTCGTCGGTCAGGGTGGTGGTGTTCATGATGTCCTCCTCGGAGGCTCAGAGGTCGACGACGCAGTCGCCGACGGGGGCGTTGACACAGATCTGGATGTCCTCGTCGGGCAGCGAGGACTCGGCGCCGGTCAGCACGTTGCGGACGGTGCCCTCGGTCTTGCGGCTGGTGCAGGAGAAGCAGATGCCCATCCGGCACCCGAACTCCGGCGTCAGCCCGGCGGCCTCGGCCTGCTCGAGCAGCGACGCGCCGGAGTTGGCGCTGGCGCGCCCCGAGCGCTCGAAGACGACCTCGCCGCCGGCGGTGCCGGTGGTCCGGGGCGGCTTGAAGTACTCCAGGCGCAGCGCGTCGGACCCGTCATACGCCGCCCGCACCGCCTCGATCATCGGCGCCGGGCCGCAGGCCCAGGTGGACACGTCGCGGTAGCCGGGGACCAGCCGCTCGAGGTACGCCGGGGACAGGTTCGGGTCGCCCAGCTCGGGATGCAGCAGGTGCACGTCGATGCCGTGCCCGGAGCGCCGGATCTCGTCGAGCTCGTCGGCGTAGATCTGGTGCTCCGGGCTCTGCGCGTAGTGCACGAAGGTGATCCGGCCGCGGTGGGTCCGGCGCTGCAGGCTGCGCAGCATCGACATCACCGGGGTGATTCCGGAGCCGCCGCTGATCATCAGCACGTGCTCGGGCACCCGGTCGGGGAGGACGAAGTCGCCCTCGGCCTGCGAGAGGTGCACGATCGTGCCGGGCCGTGCGCGCTCGACGAGGTAACGGCTCACGACACCCTCGGGGTTCGCCCGCAGCGTGATGGTGATCCGGTCCCCGGGGCGCGACTCGGGGCTGGAGACCGAGAAGACCCGCGTCGTACGACGCGCGCCGTCGATCTCGACGCCGAGCTGCACGTGCTGGCCGGCGCGGTGGCCGCGCCAGGTCGAGGTCGGCTGCAGGGTGATCGTCGCGACCGGGGGGTGCCCGGGCACGTCGACCTCACGCTGCACCGAGACCACATGGGCCCGGACGTCGTGGGCTGCCCACATCGGGTTGATCTGCTCGAGGTAGCGGTCGACGCCGTGCGGCGAGGTGAGTGCCGCAACCGTGCGCGACCGGAGGACGCGGCCACCGATCTGGGTGAGGCTCATGCTCACTCCTTCGGTCGAGTTTCGGTGAACGTATGTACACCCAAAGTGTGCCCACATACCGCAGGTACGGTCAAGGACACCCGACGTGACCCGGAGCACGCCCGTGCACCGACGGCTAGCCTGACCCCATGGCCACCCGCGTCGAGCAGAAGGAGCGCACCCGCCGCGCGATCCTCGACGCCGCCCTCGACCTCTCCGCCGAGAGCACCCTCGCGGCCGTCTCGCTGCGCCAGGTGGCCAAGCAGGTCGGCATCGTGCCGACCGCGTTCTACCGGCACTTCGACTCGATCGACGCTCTCGGTCTCGCCCTCGTCGACGAGTCCTTCGCGTCACTGCGCACGATGATGCGCGAGATCCGCAGCGGCGACCCCGCGCTCGCCGAGATCGCCGACCGGTCGGTCAGGCTGCTCGTCCAGCACGTCCATGCCCATCGGGCGCACTTCCTCTTCATCGCCCGCGAGCGCGCCGCCGGTCCGCCCGAGGTGCGCGCCGCGATCCTCCACGAGATCGAGCTCTTCGAGCGGGAGCTCGCCACCGACCTCGCCCGTCTCTCCGGCACCGGCGCCTGGTCGACCGAGGACCTCCGGGTCCTCGCCAACCTCATCGTCGCCGCGATGGTCGCCACCGCCGAGGCCATCCTCGGAGCCGACGGCCGCCCGGCCGCCGAGCAGCAGGTGGTCGAGCGCGCCCGCACCCAGCTGCGCATGGTCCTCGTCGGCGCCCTGAACTGGCGCTCGACGCTCTGATCAGGCGGGCCGGACGGTCACGTCGGTGATCGTCGCGTCGCGGGGCAGGTCGAGCACCCGGACGATCGCGTCGGCCACGGTCTCGGGGCGGATCCACGCGGCGGCGTCGTACTCCTTGCCCTCCTGGGCGTGCACCTTCTCCTGCATCGGGGTGGCCGTGCGCCCGGGGTACACCGTCGAGACCCGCACGCCGTGACCCGCCTCCTCCGCGCGGAGCGAGTCGGCGAGCGCACGCAGGCCGTGCTTGGAGGCGGCGTACGCCGACCACTGCGGATGGGCGACGAGGCCGGCGCTGGAGTTCACGAAGACGACCGTCCCGCGAGCCGCGCGCAGCGCGGGCAGCGCGACCCGGGTCAGGGCGGCGGGCGCGACGAGGTTGACCCGGAGCTGGGAGGCCCAGTCGTCGACCGACAGCGACGAGACGCCACCGAGCTCGACGACCCCGGCGGCGTGCACGACCGAGTCGAGCGACGACGGCAGCGGCAGCGACTCCACCGACTCCGGCCACGCGAGGTCGGCGACCAGCACCTCGGCCCCGGCGTACGCCGACCGCAGCTCCTCGGCCCGCTCGTCGGACCGGGCGACGAGGACGACGGTGTCGCCGCGGTCGAGCAGGGTGCGGGCGACGACGGCCCCGATGCCGGAGCCGGCGCCGGTGACCAGGTGCGTGCTCACCGCGTGAAGACGATCTTGCCGAACTGCTCGCCCTCGAGCATCGCGGCGAAGCCGCCCCGCGCGTCGGTCATCGGGAGCGTGCGGTCGATGAGTGGGCGCGCGCCGGTGGCGTCGAGCATCGACACCAGCCCGGCGAGCTCGTCGCGGGTGCCCATCGTCGAGCCGATGACACTGAGCTGGAGGAAGAAGATCCGGGTGAGCTCGGCGTCGTCGAGGTTCGGGCCCGAGGTCGTGCCCGAGGTGATGATCCGACCGCCCGGCCGCAGCGAGCGGATCGAGTGCGACCACGTCGCGCGGCCGACGGTCTCGATGACGGCATCGACCTTCACCGGCAGCCGCTCACCGGACTCGAACGCGTCGTGCGCACCGAGGTCCAGCGCGCGCTTCCGCTTGGCCTCGTCGCGGCTGGTGACCAGCACCCGCAGCCCGGCGGCCCGGCCGAGCACGATCGCGGCGGTGGCCACGCCGCCGCCGGCGCCCTGGACCAGCACGGTCTCACCGGCGCGCAGCTCGCCGCGCGTGAAGAGCATCCGGTACGCCGTGAGCCAGGCGGTCGGCAGGCAGGCGGCCTCCTCGAAGGAGAGCGACGCCGGCTTCGGCACGACGTTGCGGCGCGGCACGGCGACCTTGTCGGCGAACGTGCCCTGGTGGCGCTCCGAGAGCAGCGACCGCTTCGGGTCGAACGTCTCGTCGCCGGTCCAGGACGGGTCGCTGATCACCGCGTGCACGACGACCTCGTTGCCGTCCTCGTCGTACCCGGCCGCGTCGCAGCCGAGGATCATCGGCAGCGACTCCTCGCGCAGCCCGACGCCGCGCAGCGAGAACAGGTCGTGGTGGTTGAGGGACGCCGCCTTGACCGTGACGGTCGTCCAGCCGTCCGGCACCTCCGGGTCGGGACGCTCCCCCACCTGGAGGGCGGAGAGCGGGTCGTCCTTCGAGAACCGGTCGGCGTAGACGGCGAACATGTCCCCGAACCTACCGAGGCCTACCTGCGGGCGACACCGTCCCGGCGTGCGGCATCGGCCACAGCGGACGCGACCGCCGGCCCGACCCGCGGGTCGAACACCGACGGGATCACCACGTCCTCGGTGAGGTCGTCGCCGACCAGGTCCGCCAGCGCCTGCGCGGCCGCCAGCTTCATCCCCTCGGTGATCGCCGTGGCGTACACGTCGAACGCGCCCCTGAAGATGCCGGGGAACGCGAGCACGTTGTTGATCTGGTTCGGGTAGTCCGAGCGGCCGGTCGCGACCACGCGGGCGTGCCGGTGCGCGACCTCCGGGTGCACCTCGGGGTTCGGGTTGGCCATCGCGAAGATGATCGCGTCGGGAGCCATCCGGGCGATGTCCTCCTCCGGCACGGTGCCGCCGGAGACGCCCATGAAGACGTCGGCGCCCGCCAGGACGTCAGCGAGCGTCCCGGTGCGGCCGGTCTTGTCGGCCGTCATCTCGGCGAGCGCACGCTTGACCGGCGTCAGGTCGCTCCGGCCGGAGTGCACCACGCCCTTGCGGTCGGTGACCACGAGGTCCTTGATGCCGGCCTCGAGCAGGATCTTGGTGATCGCGACGCCGGCCGCACCCGCGCCCGAGATCACGACCCGGGTGGACTCCGGCGCGCGGTCGGTGAGGCGCAGCGCGTTCTGCAGGGCGGCCAGCGCGACGACGGCCGTGCCGTGCTGGTCGTCGTGGAAGACCGGGATGTCGAGCCGCTCCTTCAGGCGCTCCTCGATCTCGAAGCACCGCGGCGCGGAGATGTCCTCGAGGTTGATGCCGCCGAAGCTCGGCGCCAGCCGCGCCACGGTCTCGACGATCTCGTCGACGTCGGTCGTGGCCAGGCAGATCGGGACGGCGTCGACGTTGCCGAACTGCTTGAAGAGCACGGCCTTGCCCTCCATCACCGGCATCGCGGCGGACGGCCCGATGTCGCCGAGGCCGAGCACGGCGGTGCCGTCGGTGACGACGGCGACCGTGTTCGGGACCCACGTGTAGTGCTGCGACATCGTCGGGTCCTCCGCGATCGCCTCGCAGACGCGAGCGACGCCGGGCGTGTAGGCCAGCGACAGCTCGTCGGGGCCGTCCACGGACGCGGTCGACCGGACCTCGATCTTCCCGCCTGCGTGCAGGTCGAAGACGGGGTCGCCGGCGCGCGGGTGCGCCTTGTGCTGCGGGGTCGACGACGTGCTGTGCGAGACGGTCATGGAAAAGACCTGGCTTTCGGGACGAGGGCGTACAGACAACGGGGGTCCGGTTCGACGCGCGGGGTGTGCGCGGATGAGTCCCGGACCGCGGGGGATCTCCCTCGCCGTCAGTCTCGCACAGGTCCGCGACGACTGACCCGACGTGGCCACGGCCAGACCCGGGCGAGGGTGACCGCCATCACGTCCTCGTCGGCCACGACGCCGCGGTGCCGCGAGTCGACGCCCGCGCCCGGGTTGTCGCTGACCAGCCACCAGCCCGGGACGTCCGCCCGCGTCGTACGCCGCCCGGCCGCGCGCTTCACGGCCACGGTCCCGTCCACGAAACGGGCGACCACCACGTCACCCGCCCGGGGCGCGCGCCGGTAGGACACCAGCAGCCGATCACCCGCTCGCAGCGTCGGCACCATCGACTCGCCCCGCACGACGGCGAACCCCCACCGCGGGGTGTCTTCCGGTCTGGGACGGGTACCTCCTTCGCGCTGTGGCACCGGAGTAGTGTCGCAGCCAGCGCTGCCGTGGAATCACCGGCGGCATCAAGGACAACCGAAGACGAGAGGACCCGCATGTTCGCGCGACTGTTCGCACCCACCCTCGAGGTTTCCGCCCACTGCGACCTTCCCTGCGGTGTCTACGACCCCGCCCAGGCGCGCATCGAGGCCGAGTCGATCAAGGCCATCATCGCCAAGGTCGCCGACAACAACGACCCCGACTTCCGCACCCGGGCGATCGTCATCAAGGAGCAGCGCTCCGAGCTGGTCAAGCACCACCTCTGGGTGCTGTGGACCGACTACTTCAAGCCCCCGCACTTCGAGAAGTACCCCCAGCTCCACACCCTCGTGAACGAGGCGACCAAGCTGGCCGGCGCCGCCGGCACGAAGGGCGAGCTCGACGCGGGCAAGGCCGATGAGCTGCTGGCGAAGATCGACCAGATCGCTGAGATCTTCTGGGAGACCAAGAAGGCCTGAGCGAAGCGAAGGGCTTCGCCGTCTCAAGCACGCCTGAGCTTGCGAAGGCGTGACCGTCTACCGCAACCACAGACGGCGTCGAAGGAAAGCCTGAGCGAAGCGAAGGGCTTCGCCGTCTCAAGCACGCCTGAGCTTGCGAAGGCGTGACCGTCTACCGCAACCACAGACGGCGTCGAAGGAAAGCCTGAGCCTGCGAAGGCTTTCCGCTCTGTCGAAGTCTTGATCTGCAGTCGAGGCCGATCTGGCCTCGGCACTCCAGACCGCTGGTTAACGGGACCGGTCCCGCGGGTACGACAACCCGCAGGGGCCGGTCCCGGCTACATTTCGCAGGACCGGTTCCGTTGCACCGGCCTCACGAACCAGCCCCAAGGACGACACATGGCATCGATCGGCGCGACCACCGGCTCGACCGCGACGGAAGGAGTGCGCCGGGCCGACGTCGAGCTCCGCCTGCCGGCCGACCGGGCGTACGCCTCAGTGCTGCGCACCACCACCGCCGGCCTGGCCGCCCGCCTCGACTTCCCGATCGACGACATCGAGGACCTGCGCATCGCCGTCGGCGAGGCGAGCGCGATGGCGCTCGAGGAGGCGACGCCGGGCACCGACCTGACCTGCCGCTTCTACCAGTCCCCGGGCGAGCTCACCGTCGGGGTGTCGGTGAGCGTCGACGGCGCGATCGAGCCGGACACCGACAGCTTCGCGTGGCAGGTGCTCACGACCCTGGCCACCGATGCGAGGGCGGACTCCACCGACGACACCCTCACGATTACCCTCACGATGGTGTCCTCCCATCAGGAGCCCGGTCTCTGACATGACGATCTCGCTCGACGACGACGGGACGACCGACGGCCCCACGGGCGTCGAGCTGACCCGCCTGCGCAGTGCGGAGCTCTTCGCGGTCTTCGGCGGCGAGGACAGCTCCGACGCCAGCCGCGACTCGGCTCGCGAGTCGCTCGTGCACCTGCACCTCCCCCTGGTCGAGCACTGCGCGCGCCGCTTCCGCAACCGCGGTGAGCCGCTCGAGGACCTCGTCCAGGTGGGCACGATCGGGCTGATCAAGTCCATCGACCGATTCGACTCCGACCGGGGCGTCGAGTTCTCGACGTACGCGACGCCCACGATCATCGGCGAGATCAAGCGCTACTTCCGCGACAAGGGCTGGGCGATCCGGGTGCCGCGGCGGCTCCAGGAGCTGCGCATGCAGATCGGTACGGCGAGCGCGGAGCTCACCCAGTCGCTGGGCCGCTCGCCGACCCCCCGCGAGCTGGCGGAGGCGATCGGCTGCACGGTCGAGGAGATCGTCGAGGGCATCGAGTCGAGCAACGCCTACTCCACGCTCTCCCTCGACGCCAGCGACGACGGCGACGACGGCGCCGCGACCATGCTCGACGCGATCGGCGTCGACGACGAGGGGCTCGAGCACGTCGAGATCCGCGAGTCGATCAAGCCGCTGCTCGACCGGCTCGCGCCGCGCGAGAAGAAGATCCTGCTGCTGCGGTTCTTCAAGAACATGACGCAGTCGCAGATCGCCGAGGAGATCGGTGTCTCGCAGATGCACGTCTCCCGGCTGCTCAACCGTACGCTCGAGCAGCTGCGCACCTCGCTCGAGCAGGACTCCTAGCTCCGGAGCGGTCTAGTCCTCCGCGGCGGCCAGCGCGGACATGCTGGCCGGGTGCAGCACGCCCACCAGCACGACGATCGCGACCAGCCCCACGACGATCGCCACGACGGTCGTCTCGCCGCCCCAGAAGCTCCACGCCACCCCGAGCTGGATCAGCTGGGCCAGGACGACCGGGCTGCGCGCCCACGAGCTCAGCCGGGTCAGCGCCCAGGCGCAGTAGAGCAGTCCCCCGCCGTACAACGCGAAGAACGCCGTGGTCGTGAGCGCCACCTCCACTCGGTCCGCGTCGAGGCTGACCACCTCCAGCACGGCGTACCCGAGCAGCAGCAGACCCTCGATGGCGGCCAGCGATGCCGCCACCACGAGCGGGGCCGGCGCATTGGTGTCGGGACGTAGGCTCACCGGAGCAGCCTAGAAGAGCCACCACCCGCCTCGACACGCGAGCCTTCCCTGTGACGGACAAGACCACGGAAAGGCTTGTTTAACGTTCAGATTATTGCGAGTCTTGAGGGGTACCGCGTGAACTTGCGCGTGCTTTGGCGCGCCCATCACGTATGGCAGGTCCACCCCCCGGCCCGCCCCCTGAGTCCGAAGAAAGTAGGGATCGCCCAGCCATGGATTGGCGCCACCGTTCCGCGTGCCTCGACGAGGACCCGGAGCTGTTCTTCCCGATCGGCAACACCGGTCCGGCCATCCTCCAGATCGAGGAGGCCAAGCAGGTGTGCCGTCGCTGCGAGGTGCGCGAGCAGTGCCTCGCGTGGGCGCTCGAGGCCGGACAGGACCATGGCGTGTGGGGCGGCCTGAGCGAGGACGAGCGCCGCGCGCTCAAGCGTCGCAACGCCCGCGCGCGGGTGCGCACCGCCTGACCCGACCCCCGCACTAGTCCAGGGGTACGTCGAGCGCCGCCCGCGTGCCGGTGCCCCCGGGCCGCGGGCCGATCTCGAGCTGGCCGCCCAGCTCCGACTCCACGAGCGTGCGGACGATCGACAGCCCCAGGCTGCTCGAGCCGTCGAGGTCGAACCCGTCGGGCAGCCCCCGGCCGTCGTCGTCGACGGTGACGTGCAGGCGGCCGACCAGGCGCCGGGCGGTGAGCTCGATCCCGCCGCTGAGGTCGGCCTCGTCCGGGTCGTAGCCGTGCTCGACGGCGTTCTGGAGCAGCTCGGTGATCACCATCGCGAGGGCAGTCGCGGCCTCGGACGGCAGCTCGCCGAACGAGCCCGATCGGCGCACGCGCACCCGGCTGCCCACCGCGCTCACCTCGGTGACCATCCGGCCGAGCGGGTCCACGACGTCGTCGAAGTCGACGCGCTCCTCGACCGCCTGGCTGAGGATCTCGTGGACGATCGCGATCGACCCGACCCGGCGTACCGCCTCCTCGAGGGCCAGCCGGGCCGCCTCGTTGTCCATCCGGCGAGCCTGGAGCCGCAGCAGCGCGGCGACCGTCTGGAGGTTGTTCTTCACCCGGTGGTGGATCTCGCGGATCGTCGCGTCCTTGGTGACCAGCTCCCGGTCGCGCCGGCGCAGGTCGGTGACGTCGCGCACCAGCACCAAGGCCCCGATCCGGTCGCCCTGGGGACGCAGCGGGATCGACCGCACGATCAGCGAGACCTCGTCGGTGCCGATCTCGGTGTCCCGGTGGGCCCGGCCGCCGAGCACGGCGCTCAGGGTCTCCTCGTCGGGCCGCCGGCGCGGCGGCACCAGCGAGCGGGTCGTCTCGGCCAGGGACAGCCCGGTGAGGTCGCCGGAGAGCCCGAGCCGGCGGAACACCGAGAGCGCGTTCGGGCTCGCGTAGACGACCCGGCCGGCTGCGTCCACCCGCAGGAAGCCGTCGCCGACCCGCGGCGTGTCCGCGTGGTCGCTGCGCTGCCCGGTCGCGGGGAAGTGGCCGTGCGCGATCATCTGGGTCAGGTCGGCCGCGGTCTGCAGGTAGGACAGCTCCAGGCGGCTCGGGGTGCGCACGCCGAGCAGGTTCGTGTTGCGGGCGACCACCGCGATGATCCGGCCGGCCCGCCGCACCGGGATCGTCTCGACCCGCACCGGCACGTCGTCGCGCCACTCCGGGTCGCCCTCCCGGACCAGCCGCCCCTGGGCGTACGCCGCGTCGATCAGCGGCCGCCGGCCCACCGGCACGAACGTGCCGATCACGTCGTCGACGTACGCCGTAGGGCCGGTCGTCGGCCGCATCTGCCCGCCCGCCCAGAAGCCCTTGCCCTCCTGGTCGGGCAGCCACAGGACGAGGTCGGCGAAGGAGAGGTCGGCGATGATCTGCCAGTCCGCCATGAGCAGCTGGAGCCACGCGACGTCCTCGGCATCGAGGTCGGTGTGGCTGCGCACGAGGTCGCTCAGGGACGGCACGGACGCAAGGGTAGGACGTGTTCTGATCCCCGGGCGGCGTGTGGGGGTGGACCGGCACTGGACTAGCCCGCCGGCTTTCGTAGGATCGCCCCTATGTCCGGGGCATACTGGCGGAACGTGCACGCAGCAGGGCTGGCGGTCCCGTCGGATCGCCCGCTCGACGACCTCACCGCCGAGCTGACCCGGATGCTGGGTGACCCCGACCCGGCCCTGCGCGACGGCACGGCGTACCCCACGCTGACGACCTGGGTCGAGCGCGGTGTCTACGACGACCTGCTCTCCGGGCTCGGCGACGGCATGGCCATGGGGCTGCTGGTCGGGCTCGGCGAGCGCGACACCGACACGGTCTTCCGGCGCAGCTTCTCGGCGCTCGTGCTCGGGGAGTGCATCGCCCGCGACAACACGCGTCCCCTGCTGGCCGGCGGCAAGATCCTCGAGTGGGGCGACCGGCTCACGACGTGGGTGCTGCGCGAGCGCGACCTGCGCGGCTGGGTGCCCGGGAAGGGCTGGGCGCACGCGGTGTCCCACGGCGCCGACACGCTCGCGATCCTGGCGCGGTCGCCGCACCTGGCCACCCCTGAGCTGACCGTCCTGCTCGACGTCGTGGCCGACCGGCTGCTGATGCGGGTGGACCGGCTCTTCAGCAGCGGCGAGCCCGACCGCCTCGCGTTCGCGACGATGGCGGTGCTGCGTCGCAACGTGGTGCCGCTGCGCGTGCTCGAGCCGTGGATCGCCCGGATCGCGGCCGCGGCCGGCACCCGCTCGGCGTACGACGACCGCGACCCCTACCTCGCGGGCGGCAACGCCGAGGCGTTCCTGCGCGCCCTCTACCTGCAGCTCTCGCTCGGTGCGCGGCCGCCGCAGCTGCGCTCCGACCTGCTGCTGGTAGTCGTCGACGCACTGAAAGCGACCAACCACGGGTACCTCGCTACTACGGGTGAGTAACCTGCGGGCATGCACGACGAGCTGACGACCCCCGAGACCGACCCCGCCGGCGACCCGACCGACCTGAGCGGCCACGCCGGCGAGCTCGCGGTCGCGGTGGCCCGCGCCCACGGCGTGGACACGATGTTCACGCTCTCGGGCGCGCACGTCTTCCCGCTGTACGACGGAGCGGTCAAGGCCGAG
The DNA here is from genome assembly GCF_042666375.1 of Nocardioides sp. GCM10030259. NCBI lineage: Bacteria > Bacillati > Actinomycetota > Actinomycetes > Propionibacteriales > Nocardioidaceae > Nocardioides > Nocardioides sp. GCM10030259. The sequence continues at coordinate 303,715 of NZ_JBHTDF010000005.1, forward strand.
CCGCCGATGCGGCTGCTCGACGTACGCCACGAGCAGACGGCGGCGTTCGCGGCGGAGGCGACCGGCAAGCTCACCCGGGTGCCGGGCCTGGCCGTGCTGACCGCCGGGCCGGGCGTGACCAACGGCCTGAGCGCGGTCGCGCAGGCGCAGTTCGCGGGCTCGCCGATGGTGGTCGTCGGCGGCCGGGCGCCGCAGAACCGCTGGGGCACCGGCGCCCTCCAGGAGCTCGACCAGCCACCGATCTTCGCGCCGGTCTCCAAGCAGGCGCGCACCATCCCCACGGCCGAGGACGTGCTCGGCGGGATGCACGACGCGTTCGTCACCGCCCGCTCGTCGCACCGCGGGCCGGTCTTCGTCGACGTGCCGATGGACGAGCTCTTCAACAGCGCGACCGGGCCGCTGCCCGCGGTCGCGCCGCTGCGCGGGGCCGACCCCGACCCCGACGCGGTCACCGCGGTGGCCGAGCTCCTCGCCGCGGCCTCCCGCCCGGTGCTCATCCTCGGCACGGACGTGTGGGCCGACCACGCGGAGGAGGCCGCGCTGCGCTTCGTCGAGGCGGTCGGCGTCCCGGCGATCACCAACGGCATGGGCCGTGGGGTCGTGCCCGGCGGCCACCCGCTGCTGGTGACCAAGGCCCGCGGCGTCGCCCTCGGCGGCGCCGACCTGGTGGTCGTGGTCGGCACCCCGTTGGACTTCCGGCTCGGGTACGGCGCCTTCGGCGGTCGCGACGGAGCCCCGCAGGCGCAGGTCGTGCACGTGGCGGACTCCCCCGGCCAGCTCTCGGGGCACGCCGACCTCGCGGCGTCGGTGTCCGGCGACCTGAGCTCGGTGTTCGACGGCCTGCTCGGCGCGATGGAGCAGGTCGTGCGCCGTCCTGACTGGTCCACGTGGGTCGGCGACCTCCAGGGCGCGGTCTCGGCCGCGGCCGCGCGCGACGCCGACCTGCTCGGCGCCGAGGCCGACCCGATCCACCCGGCCCGCATCTACGGCGAGCTCCTCCCCCGGCTCGCCGACGACGCGGTCGTGATCGGCGACGGCGGCGACTTCGTCAGCTTCGCCGGCAAGTACGTCGAGCCCAAGCGGCCCGGCGGCTGGCTCGACCCCGGCCCCTACGGCTGCCTCGGCGCCGGCCTCGGCGCGGCGATCGCGGCCCGGCTCGCCCGACCGTCCGCGCAGGTCGTGCTGCTGCTCGGCGACGGCGCGGCGGGGTTCTCGCTGATGGACGTCGACACGCTCGTCCGGCACGACCTGCCGGTCGTGATGGTGATGGGCAACAACTCCGCGTGGGGCCTCGAGAAGGGCCCGATGCAGATGCTCTACGGCTACGACGTGATCGCCGACCTGGCCCCGCGCACGGCGTACGACGAGGTCGTGCGCGCGCTCGGCGGCGCCGGCGAGACCGTGACCGACCCGCGCCAGATCGGGCCCGCGCTCGACCGGGCGTTCGCCTCCGGCGTGCCCTACCTCCTCAACGTCATCACCGACGTGGAGGCCGTCTACCCGCGCGCCAGCTTCGGTGTCTGAGGTCGTCGTCAGACCGGCCCGTGCCGACGACCTCGAGGCGGCCGGCCGGCTGACCGTCGCGGCGTACGCCGAGTTCACGACCGGGCCCGACGACCACTACATCGCCCTGCTGGGCGACGCCGCGAAGCGCGACCGGGAGGCCGAGCTCTGGGTCGCGGAGCTCGACGGCGCCGTCGTCGGCACCGTCACGGTCGCGCTGCCGGGCTCGCCGTGGCGCGAGATCGGCGCCGACGACGAAGGCGAGTTCCGGATGCTCGCCGTCTCGCCCGACGCCCGACGCCGGGGCGTGGGCGACGCGCTGACCCGGATGGTGCTGGACCGCTTCCGTGAGCTGGGCTTCCGCGGCGTCGTGCTGTCCAGCCTGGCGGAGATGACCACCGCCCACCGGATCTACGAGCGGTTCGGGTTCGCGCGTGTCCCCGAGCGCGACTGGTCACCGGTCCAGGGCGTCGACCTGATCGCCTACCGCTTGGAGCTCTGATGGAGGCCACCCTCACGTTCACCGTCGCCGACGAGCACACCGCGCTCGCCATCGGCTCGGGGATCCTGCCCGTGCTCGCGACACCTCGACTCATCGCCTGGTGCGAGGCCGCCACCTGCGCGGCCCTCGAGCCGACGCTGCCCGACGGCGCGACGAGCGTCGGCACCCGCATCCAGCTCGATCACCTCGCCGCCAGCACCGTCGGCCAGGCGGTCGAGGTGACCGCGTCCTCGGTGTACGACGAGGGCCGGCTGCACCGCTTCACGGTCGCCGCCCGCAACCTCGGCCCGGACGGCGCGCCCGGCAAGGTCGTGGGGACCGGTGAGGTCACCCGGATCGTCGTCGACGCAGAGCGGTTCCTCTCTCGGCTCTGAGGTGGGCGTGTGGGATTCCCCCGCCCGACCAGGCGCCCGATTTCGCCCCGGACCGCGCGTTTGAGAGGATGGGCGCTGGCCTCCGGGCCAGACAACGTCCGATCAGGAGGAAATCATGGGCAAGACCGGCCGCAAGCGCCGCGCTCGCAAGAAGAAGGGCGCGAACCACGGCAAGCGCCCCAACGCCTGAGCGCAGAAGTCAGAACCCCCGAACCGTCCGGTTCGGGGGTTCTTGCTCTCCCGGGGCGCTAGTCGAGCTCGACGCGCGTGATCCAGAACTCCGCCGTCTCCGGCATCTGGATGCCGAACCGGGCGTTGACGGCGTAGAAGGAGTCCCGCAGGAGCGTGCCGGTGCTCGGTACGTCGAACCCCTCGTACCTGTTCGCGTCCTCCACCGAGGCGGACCGATGGCCTAGCCGCACCTCCACGAGCAGGTTGTCGCTGTTGCGGAGCACCCAGAGGCGGCCGTGGCGGTCGAGCTCGATGCCGTCGCCGTTGACCAGCGGTTCCCCGTCGAGCTCGAGCGCGTCGGTCTCGCCCGTGCGCGGGTCGATCCGCAGCAGCGTCCCGGTGTTGCTCTGGATGGCGATCAGCCCGGACCCGAAGCCGTACCCGCGCCCGTGCCGGTGGCGGCGGTCGTCGTCACCGCGATGTCCGGAGCCGCGGCGGTCCGCGTAGCCGCTGACGATGCCGTTGAGGTTGTTGCCCGCCTGCAGGACGAGGTCGCCGGTCAGCGGCAGCACCTCGGCGGCGTCCGCGGCCGGGAGCTCGCCGTCGTCGAACGGGATCACGGCCAGCTCCGCGTGCGCGAGTCGGTGACGTAGACCGCTTGGCGCGTCACGGTGAGGTCGTTGAGGAAGCGCTGGGTCGCGTCCGGCGACGGGAATGAGTACGTCGCGAGCACCTCGCCGGTGTCGGCGTCCTGCGCCCGCACCTCGCCGGTCAGGCCGCCGGCCACCCAGAGCAGGTCGCGGCGCCAGTCGTAGGTGACGCCCACCGCGACCCGGCCGGTCGCGCCCTCGGCGAGGACCTCGCCGTCGCCCGTGCGCGGGTCGGCCACCCAGATCGCGCCGTCGGCGAGCGACCCGACGTACAGCCGCCGGCCGTCGTTCGTGATGCCCTCGGGGCGCCACCCGTTCGGCAGGTCGATTTGGTCCGGCCCCGCGTCGCCACCATGGTGATCGCTGTGGTGATCGCCGTGGTGACCGCCGTGGTCACCGCGGCCGTCGGCGGCGACGGGCGGGGCGAGGCTGAGGGCGAGGACGAGGCCGGCCGCGGCGCCGGCGGTGCGCAGGATGCTCATCGAGTGCTCCCGAGAGGGACGACGGTGGTCTGTTCACCTTCGAACGACAACCGGCCCCCGACAACCGTCGGGGGCCAGCTCTCATCGATCTCTCATGCGGCGCAGCAGCCGCGCGGCTCAGGACTCGCGGATCTGGACCTGGACCTCGCGGATCCGCAGCAGCACGCGCTGACGCAGCTCGTCGGGGGCGATCTCGGTGCACGACCGCGCCACGACGGTCTTCACGGTCCGCTGGAGGTCGTACTTCTCGAGGCACGGGTTGCAGCTGTCGAGGTGCAGACGCACCTCCGAGCAGTCGGCCTCGTCGAGCTCGTTGTCGATGAAGAAGACGATGCGCTCGAGGAAGTCCGCGCAGTCACCTGGCGTCGGCTCGCCCGCGTGTGCGGGGTGTTCGTGGCTCATGACTTGCCCCCGTCGCGACCAAAGGTCATCAGGTCGTTGTCGCGCACGTAGTCCGAGAGCAGGTCGCGCAGCTGGCGCCGGCCCCGGTGCAGCCGGGACATGACGGTGCCGATCGGGGTTTCCATGATCTCGGCGATCTCCTTGTAGGCGAATCCCTCGACGTCGGCGAGGTAGACCGCGAGCCGGAACTCCTCGGGGAGTCGCTGGAGGGCGTCCTTCACCTCGGAGTCGGGCAGGTGCTCGAGCGCCTCGGTCTCGGCGGATCGCAGGCCCGTCGAGGAGTGCTGCTCGGCGCGGTGCAGCTGCCAGTCCTCGACGTCCTCGGACATCGACTGCTGCGGCTGGCGCTGCTTCTTGCGGTAGTTGTTGATGAAGGTGTTGGTGAGGATGCGGTAGAGCCAGGCCTTCAGGTTGGTGCCCGGCCGGAACTGGTGGAAGGAGGAGTACGCCTTGGCGTACGTCTCCTGCACGAGGTCCTCCGCGTCGGCGGGGTTGCGGGTCATGCGCATCGCGGCCGAGTAGAGCTGGTCGAGGAAGGGAAGCGCCTCCCGCTCGAAACGGGCCGAGCGCTCGGCCTCGGTCTCCGTGGCGACGTCGACAGGAGGGTCGACAGGAGGGTCCACGACGGGTTCGGTGGCCTCGGGGGTGGGGTCAGCAGGGTCTGTCATCACTTCCCAGCCTAGCCCCGTGGGGCGGTCGAGCACTGCCAGCATGCTGGTGGAACGCGGACCCTCCCCCGGTCATTCCCGGCGCGAGCACGGGCTCAGGCCTCGTCGCGGGCCCCGGCGATCTCGCGCACGATCCACTCCAGCGTGGACTCGACGATGACCTCCATCGCCTCCGTCTCGGTGATGTCGCCGCGCGCCGGCACCTTGAAGCCGTGGTCGGCGGCGGGTACGACGGCAAGGTCGGTGTCACCGGGGAACTCGTCCGGACGGCCGAACGTGTCCCGCTCCCCCTGGATCACCAGCGTCGGGACCCGCGACCCGCGCAGCTCGTCGAGCCGCGACTTCTCCGGCTTGCCGGGTGGGTGCAGCGGGAACGCGAGGGCGAGGCAGCCCGACGCCGCCAGTCGCTGGGCGCACCGAGCCGCCGAGCGCGCGCCCGCGGACCGGCCGCCGACCACGAGCGGGGTGCGCGTGCGGAGCCGGTTGGCCGCCGCGACGAGCCCGGCGTCGAGCGTCGCGGGCGGGGAGGCGATCTTGCGTCCGGCCACCTTCCACGGCTGCTCGAACCGCACCACGGTGACGCCGTTGCGCGGGAGCCGCTCCGCCAGCGCGGTGAGGTCGCGGGTGTCGATGCCGTTGCCCGCGCCGTGGCTGAGCAGCAGGGTCGCGATCGGGCGGCGCGCCTGGTCGACGACCAGGCGGCCCTCGCCGTGGGGGGTCTCGACGCGGCGTTCCTGCCGCGTCACGACGACGCCTCGCCGGCGGCGTGCTCCAGCGGCAGCGGCTCGATGAGCTCGCTGCCGTTGTTGCGGACGTTGCTGACCAGCGTCGACACGGGGTAGGCCTCCAGCCGGCCGGGAGCCGCCGGCTCGAGCAGGTCGAGCAGGTCGTCGCCCTCGGCACGCGGGTCGAGCCAGTCACTCCACCGGGCCCGGTCGACCATGAGCGGCATCCGGTCGTGGATGTGGCCGACCGAGTCCTCGGCCTCGGTGGTGATCACCGTGCAGGTCCACCGGAACCGGTCGGGGTCGTCGTCGGGCCTCGTGGGGTCGCGCCAGATCTCGTAGAGGCCGGCCATGGCCAGGACGCCGTGGTCCTGCGGCCGGATGAAGAACGGCTGCTTCTTCGGCTTGCCGGCCTTGGTCTTCTCCTGGGTGGGGTACCACTCGAAGTAGCCGTCGGCGGGCAGCAGGCAGCGGCGCTTCGCGAACGCCCGCTTGTACGCCGGCTTCTCGGCGACGGTCTCCATGCGGGCGTTGATCATCCGGTTGCCGATCGAGGGGTCCTTCGCCCAGGACGGCACCAGTCCCCAGGTCACCACGCGCAGCTGGCGCTGGGGCGGCTCCTCGCTCTCCTTCGACTCTGCCGAACTCCGGGGAGGCCGCTCGACGACGGCGTACACCTCCTTGGTGGGTGCGACGTTGTAGTCGGCCGCCAGGGCGTCCTGGATGCGGCTCTCGACGATGTCGAACTCCTCGACGAGGTCCTCCGGGCGTCGGCTGGACGCGTAGCGGCCGCACATGCGGCCACTCTAGAGGGACCAGCCGACGCCCATCGGATGTGCAGCGTCGTCGTTCAGGCGCAGACGGCGTCGGGCTGGACGATCGTCCCGGTCACGGTGCCACCCGAGCCGCCCGTCACCTGCATCCGGACCTGGACGCTCTGCATCGGATCACCGTCGATCTCGACCTTGCCGGTCGATCCGCCGGGCGCCAGGTTCCAGGTGTCCATCTGCTGACCGTCGATGGTCACCGACACCGCGGCCGTTGCCCCGGGCGGACCGCTCAGCGTGATGTTCTGCAGGCGGACCGTCGTGCAAGTGCCCTGGAGGCCCCAGACCACCTGCACGAAGTGGGGCGGTGCCGTGTCGCAGGCGGCCGCCGGCGGCGTCGTCGTGGCGGGCGTGCTCGGGAGCGACATCGCGATCTGGGTGTCACCGCCCGTGACGGCGGGCGCACAGCCCTGGGAGGTGACTGCGAGCCCGCCGTCCGGCGGCGGCATCGACGTCGTCTCGAAGACCATGACGCTCGTCGTTGCGCGATCGAGGTTGGGGCTGGTGCCCCGGTAGTAGATCGTGCCCGGCACGGCGCTCGAGTCGTTGACCGTGGCCACACCGCGCCCGTTCGTGGTCACCGTCTTCCAGGCGGTCCAGGCCCCGGTGTCGCCGACGCGCTTCTCGATCTCCACCGTCCGGTTCGCCAGGGGCTCGTCGCCCTTCACGGTCTCGGCGGCGACGGTGTAGGTCTGCCCGACGGTCAGGTCCAGGGTGTTGAAGCTGACGCCCAACAGCAGCTGGGGCTTCGCGGCCGGCGGGTTGTCGCCGCCGCCCTTGCCGCCGCCCTTGCCGCCGCCCTTGCCGTTGCCCTTGCCGTTGCCGTCACCACCCGTGCCGTTGCCGCCACCGGCGCCCTTGGCGCGGATCGCGATGCGGTCGACCCTGGAGACCTCGGGCCCCATCTTGGCGCGGAACGCGTAGGTGCCGGTCTTCGCCTCACGCCGCTTGAACGACGTCAGCCGGGTGTCCTCGGTGACCTTCTTGGCCGAGACGTTGCGCCACTTCCCGCCGGGTGCGCGGCGCTGGAGCATGACCCAGCCCGCCTGCGCGCGCGGGTTGACGAGCACCTTGAAGACGGTGCCCTGACGTGCGGACGACGGCACCGCGATGCGCGGGTCCTTGGTGATGGCGGCGTCCGCCGTGCCGTGGACGACGGCGAGCGCCGCCACGGTCAGCGCGACGACGGCCGCGCCGGAGATGAACTTCTTGAACATGGCTCTTCCCTCCCATCGGAGCCGGTCGGGCGGCAGCTCCCGAGCGCTGCCGCCCGAGGTGTCAGCTGACGTTGACGGTCCGGGCCTTCAGGAAGGCGAAGTAGTGACCCGACGGGTCCGAGGTCTTGAAGACCACGTTCCGCACTGCGGCCTGGCCTGCCGACCAGTCGTACCCACCGGTCGGACGGCGGACCGGGATCGTGATGGTCTCCTCGTTGCCCGAGCACTCGAAGGCGCCGAGCGAGATGACCGCGCTGGTGGCCGTCTGGGTGCCACCGGCGGGGTTGGTCTGCGAGACCTGGGCCGCCACGAAGGCGTTGGTGGTCTCGTCGGGGCAGACCACTGTCACCCGGACGTTCATGATCATGCCGGTCGCAGACCGCGTCGCGGCCTTCTCGATGCTGATCGCCGTGTTGTCAGCGTGTGCCGCCACGTCGGTGGCGACGACCAGTCCGCCCGCGGCCATGACCGCTGCGAAACCGGTGGCGAGGGTTCTCTTGAGCATTTTCCCTCCCATGGGAAACGACTGCCGGGCGGGCGCCCGACGCCGATCCACGGTCCGCTCGGGTCGGCGGTCTGACCTCGGCCCGATTGGGGAAGGAGGTCGGCGAATCCGCGACGCGGCTCATACCGATTGGGTAGCGGAGAGTCCCCGGAGTCAGCTGCGGGTGAGCTCGTCGAGGAGGGCGACGACCGACTCGTCGGTCTCCGGCAGGCCCTCGATCCAGGCCCGGGGACGCGGCGGGTCGCCGGCGTCGATCATCCGGAGCAGCAGGTCGAACCGGCGCAGCAGCAGCTCGTCGCGGCGGGCCAGGACGGCCAACCGTCCCGGGGCGAGATGCCCGATGGTCTCGACGCCGGCGAACACTCCGCGGACGGTGGCCCCCAGCTGGGCGTCGTCCATCGCGCGGGCGAGCGGCTCGCCGTACACCCGCGCCCCGTGGGCGACGTCGGCCGCCACCACCACGAGCGCGTGGGTCTCGTGGACCGGGCCGCCGCGGCGCAGGTCGCCGATCACCGTGCAGAGGTGGGCGAGGCTGCCGAGCCCCGTCAGCGGGTCCTCGCAGGAGAGGCCGTGCACGTAGCCGAGGGTGGCCTCGCTCCAGGCGACGGCCAGGGCCCGCGACTCGGCGTACGGCGGGACCACGCCCTGGACCAGGTCCCAGGTGCGGGCGAGGTCGTCGAGCGCCTCGGCCAACGAGATGCCGTCGCGTGCGAGCGTGCCCCCCAGCACCTCGCACGCGACGACGGTTCCCGATCCCGAAGCCAGGGCCTCCCCCACTGCCTCGAAGCGCGGCGGCAGCGCCGCTCGCAGCTCGTTGGTCAGTTCCTGCCCTGCTCCGGGTTCGGCCGTGGTCGTGCTCCGCCTGCGCGTCGCCATCCAGTCCACGGTCGGCTCCCCCTCTGGTCCGGTCTGCCGGTGGTGGGACGACCCAGCGGCGGGACCATGACGCGAAGTCGGCGAGGATTTTTCGGATTCGTTCTCGGACCGCACCGTCGCCTTTCCCGAGGTCGCCCGTTGGGCCTTTCGTGGGCTCCTCGGTCACGACCCTCGACGGGCGCAGCGACGCCGAGCTGATCTCGGCCGTGCGCGCCGGCGACGTCGCGGCGTACGGCGAGCTGTTCGCCCGCCACGTCGACGCCGCCCGGCGGCTCGGGCGGCAGCTGGTGTCGTCGGCCGACGTCGACGACCTGGTCTCGGAGTCGTTCGCGAAGGTGCTCGGCGTCCTGCAGCGCGGCGGCGGACCCGACCTCGCGTTCCGCGCCTACCTGCTCACGGCCGTGCGGCGCGTCCACGTCGACCGGATCCGCGCGGCGTCGCGACTGCACACGACCGACGACCTGACGCCGTTCGACCCCGGCGTGCCGTTCCGCGACACGGCGGTCGAGGGCTTCGAGAGCGCCGCCGCGGCCCGCGCGTTCGCGTCGCTCCCCGAGCGCTGGCAGCTCGTGCTCTGGCACACCGAGGTCGAGTCGCAGAAGCCCGCCGAGGTCGCCCAGCTGCTCGGGATGACGCCCAACGCCGTCTCCGCCCTCGCCTACCGGGCCCGGGAGGGGTTGCGGCAGGCCTACCTGACGATGCACGCCGCCGACATCACCGACGACGCGTGCGAGCGCACCCGCGGCGAGCTCGGCGCCTACGTCCGCGGCGGCCTCGCGCGCCGCGACGCCGCCCGGGTCGAGCAGCACCTCGAGCACTGCCGGCCGTGCACCGCGCTCTACCTCGAGCTGACCGAGGTCAACTCCAACCTCCGCGCCCTGCTGGCGCCGCTGCTGCTCGGCGGCGCCGCCGCGGCGTACGCCGCCAGCGCCGGAGGGGGCGCTGTCACGGGCATCGCGTTCCTGATCGACCGGGCCAAGGACCTCGTGCTCGCCCACGGGCCGACGGCCGCCGTCGCCGGGGCCGCCGCGTCGGCGGTCGTGGCGGGCGCCGCGATCACGCTGTACCAGCAGGCGCCGGAGCCCCCCTCGGCCGGCGAGCCCCCGGTCATCTCCAGCACCCCGTCGGTGTTCGATGCCGACCCCCGGCCGCTGCGGCGAGCGAGCGATCCCGCTGCAGCCCGCCGGACGACCGACGCCGACGTGTCTCCGGACGCCCCTGCCGCGGTGCCGTCCACGGCGCCCGACCCGACCGGTCCGCCCACCCCGACCTCCGGGCCGTCCGAGGAGCCGGACCCCACGGGCCGGCCGGAGCCCACCGACGAGCCCGAGCCGACCGAGGAGCCCGAGCCGACGACGCCGCCGAGCGAGCCACCGGGCACGCCGACGCCGGTCCCCACCCCTCCCCCCACCGCCGGGCCGCCCACGGCCGAGCCCGCACCGACGCGGACGCCGCTGGTCGCCCTGTCGGCGACCGCGTCGGTCGGACCCGGCGGAGTCGTGGTCGGGCTGGGGCTCGGACTCGCCGGCGTACCGGTCATCCCGCCGACGACGGTGGGAGTGCCGCTGCCAGGGTCCGGGTAAACAGGTAGGCATGACCGTCAGCAGAGTGATCGCCCGCCCGATGCTCGCGTCGATCTTCGTGGTCGGCGCGGTGACCGCCCTCAGGAACAGCTCCGCCACCGCCGAGAAGGCCGACCCCGTGACGTCCCGCCTGGTCCCGCTGCTGCAGAAGGCCGGGGTTCCCGTGCCGGAGGATCCGGAGACGCTGGTCAGGCTCAACGCCGGTGTCCAGATCGGCGCCGGCCTGGCACTCGCGACCGGGCGCGCGCCCCGCATCTCGGCGGGGGTGCTCGCGGCCTCGCTGGTGCCGACGACCGCGGCGGGCCACCGCTTCTGGGAGGCCGACGACCCGGCCCAGCGCACGCAGCAGACGCTGCACTTCTTCAAGAACGTGTCGCTGATCGGCGGCCTGATCATCGCCAGCGGCGACACCGAGGGCAAGCCGGGCGTGGCCTGGCGGGCCCGGCGCGCCGCGAAGGACGCGCGCCGCGAGGCCCGGCGGCTCGCCCACGACGCCCGTCGTGAGGCGAGGCTGGCGGCGGCCCGGGTGCACTGACCCCACTACGCTGCTGGTCGTGACGGACGCTGTCGATACCCGGGCCGACGATCCCTGGCCCGCGCCCCGGGCGGCGCACCCGGTAGACGCCACGGTGACGCTGCCGGGCAGCAAGTCGATGACGAACCGGGCGCTGCTGCTGGCCGCGATCTCCGACGGCCCCTCCGTGGTACGCCGTGCGCTGCGGTCGCGCGACACCTCGCTGATGGCGGCCGCGCTGACCTCGCTGGGCTCGACGGTCGACACCAGCGGGGACGACTGGGCGGTCACGCCGGGCGCGTTCACCGCCGACGCCGCGGTCGACTGCGGGCTGGCGGGCACCGTCATGCGCTTCGTCCCTCCGATCGCCGGCCTGTCGACGGGCACGGTCTCCTTCGACGGCGACCCGCACATGCGCAAGCGCCCGATCGGCGAGATCCTCGGGGCGCTGCGCGGGCTGGGCGTGGACGTCGACGGCGACGTGCTCCCCTTCGCGATCCGCGGCTCCGGCTCCGTGGCCGGCGGGACGGTCGTGGTCGACGCGTCGGCGTCGTCGCAGTTCATCTCGGCGCTGCTGCTGGCGGGGGCGCGTTACGACGCCGGGGTCGACGTACGCCACGACGGGAAGCCTGTCCCTTCGCTCCCCCACATCGACATGACGGTCGCGATGCTGCGCGAGCACGGGGTCGAGGTCGACGACGGCGACGCCAACCGCTGGCGCGTCGCGCCCGGCCCGGTGCGGGCCGTCGACACCGTGATCGAGCCGGACCTCTCCAACGCCGCGCCGTTCCTGGCGCTGGCGGCCGTGGCGGGCGGCTCGGTGACCGTGCGGGACTGGCCGCGGTCGACGACCCAGGCGGGCGACGCGCTGCGCGAGATCCTCGCGACCATGGGCTGCGAGGTCGAGCTGCTCGACGAGGGCCTGCGCGTCACCGGCTCCGGCACGCTGCTCGGCATCGACGTCGACCTGCACGACGTCGGCGAGCTCACCCCGGCCGTCGCGGCGCTGTGCGCCCTGGCCGAGGCGCCGTCGCACCTGCGCGGCATCGGCCACATCCGCGGCCACGAGACCGACCGGATCGCCGCGCTGGCGAAGGAGCTCAGCGCGCTGGGCGCCGACGTGACCGAGCACGCCGACGGGCTGAGCATCGACCCGGCGCCGTTGCACGGCGGGGTGTTCCACACCTACGCCGACCACCGGATGGCGCACGCCGCCGTGATCGTCGGGGCCGCCGTCGAGGGCGTGCTCGTCGAGAACGTCGCCACCACCGGCAAGACCTTCCCCGACTTCGCCGGCTTCTGGTCGGGACTCATCCAAAGCTGACTGCGCTGACATGACGGGCCAGGGATGAGCGGGCGGTACTCCGACCAGGACGTCGAGCACTACGAGCGCCCGCGTCGGCACACCCGTCCCCGCACCAAGGAGCGGCCGTCGTACGACGACGCGCTCGACGGCATGGTCATCACGGTCGACCGGGGCCGCTACACCCTGCTGGTCGAGGACCGCACCGTGCTGGCCATGAAGGCCCGGCCGCTGGGCCGCAAGGGCGTCGTCGTCGGCGACCGGGTGCGCGTCGTCGGCGACACCTCGGGCGCCGAGGGCACGCTGGCCCGGATCGTCGAGGTCGCCGACCGCACCACCGTGCTGCGCCGTACCGCGGACGACGACGACCCGGTCGAGCGCGTGATCGTCGCCAACGCCGACCAGCTCGTCGTGGTCACCGCGCTCGCCGACCCCGAGCCGCGGCCGCGGTTGATCGACCGCGCCCTCGTCGCGGCGTACGACGCGCGGATGCAGCCGCTGCTGTGCCTCACCAAGTCCGACCTCGCCGACCCGGAGACACTGCTCGCGACGTACCGCTCCCTGGGCGTGCCGTGGGTCGTGACGCAGCGCGGTGGCGACCTGTCGGTGCTCCGGGAGCGGCTCGACGGCCGGATCAGCGTGCTGGTCGGCCACAGCGGCGTCGGCAAGTCCACGCTGGTCAACGCGCTGGTGCCGGACGCCGGTCGCGAGGTCGGCGTCGTCAACGCCGTCACCGGCCGCGGGCGCCACACGTCGACCTCGGCGATCATGCTCGCCCTGCCCGGCGACGGCTGGATCGTCGACACCCCCGGCATCCGGTCCTTCGGGCTCGCCCACGTGGAGCCCGAGCAGCTGATCGAGGCCTTCCCCGACCTCGACGAGATGACCGAGGACTGCCCCCGCGGCTGCACCCACGGCGCCGACGAGCCGGAGTGCGGCCTCGACGAGGCGATCCGCGCCGGCGAGGCCGACCCCGAGCGGGTGGAGTCCTTCCGGCGGCTGCTGGCCGCGCGGAGCGAGCCGGCGTACTAGCGACCCGCCCGCCGGGGTCACCCGAAGTGGGGAGTTTCGGACATCCTGACCGGCGGTACCGCACTCCTGGGCTCAGGAGGAGCAACGGGAGGGAGCACGATGGTCGGCGCCATCGAGACGTACTGCGTGGGAGACATCTGGCGGAACCGGCTGCTCGGAGGGGGCGAACCGCTGCCGGGCGAGTACCGCACGCGCGAAGCAGCCGCGGAGGTCGCGCGCGCCGAGGCCCGGATCCGCGGCGTCGAGCACGTCATCCGACGCGAGAACGGCACCGTCGCCGACCGCAAGCGCTACCCACGGCGGTCGGAGGAGCTCCCGGGCTGACCGTCGGCTCGCCCCGGGACGATAGTCCGTCACGTTCTGGCCGTCGTTCCGGCCGTTGGGACGGCCAGATCGTGACGGACTATCCCGGTGGTCCGGCCGACCGGGTCCGCGCTCAGCCCCAGACAGCGCGGGCGCCGGCCTCGCCGGTGCGGAACACCCACACCAGGAGCACGACGGCGGCGACGCCGAGCAGCACGTCGAGCGCGATGCGCAGCGCGCCCTCGCGTCGGTGCAGCCACCCCGTCGCGACCGCGACCACGCCGAACGCGAGGCTGATCCAGAACAGCTGGGTGCCGAGGTCCTGGTGGGTCTGCACCTGGGGGCTCGCCTCCAGCTCCGGCTTGCTGTCGAGGAAGTCGCCACCGCTGTAGTAGGCCACTACGATCGATCCGGTCGCGATCACCGCGAGCACCACCATCGGCCAGCGCAGCCGGTCGCGCCAGGCCGGCAGCAGGGAGGCCAGCGCGCCCACCGCCGCGAGCGGCGCGAACACCACGGCGGCGTGGACGACGAGCGGGTGCAGCGGGAGGCCGTTGATCTCCATGCCCTCCCTAACGGCGCACCTTCCCGGATCGTTCAGTCGCCAGCGAATAGGCTGACCGCGTGCCGACCGACTACACCGACGACCTGCGACTGGCGCACGTCCTCGCCGACGACGCCGACTCGATCACCGAGAGCCGGTTCCGGTCGCTCGACCTGCACGTGATGAGCAAGCCCGACCTCACGCCGGTGACCGACGCCGACCAGGCGGTCGAGGAGAGCATCCGCCGTACGCTCTCGCGGGTCCGCTCGCGCGACGCGATCACCGGCGAGGAGCAGGGCTCGACCGGCCACAGCCAGCGCCGCTGGGTCATCGACCCGATCGACGGCACGAAGAACTTCGTCCGCGGGGTGCCCGTCTGGGCCACGCTGATCTCGCTGGTCGTCGACGACGAGGTCGTGCTCGGCGTCGTCTCGGCGCCGCTGCTGCAGCGCCGGTGGTGGGCGTCGGTGGGCAACGGCGCATGGACGGGCCGCTCGCTGCTCAAGGCGACGCGCTGCCAGGTCTCCGACGTACGCCGCCTCGAGGACGCCTCGCTGTCGTACTCCTCGCTGTCCGGCTGGGAGGAGCGCGGCCGGCTCGACGACTTCCAGTCGCTGATGCGGCGGTGCTGGCGCACCCGGGCGTACGGCGACTTCTGGTCCTACATGCTGATCGCCGAGGGTGCCGTCGACATCGCCGCCGAGCCCGAGCTCGAGGTCTACGACATGGCGGCGCTCGACGTGATCGTCCGCGAGGCCGGTGGCCGGTTCACCTCGCTCGACGGCTCCGACGGGCCGTTCGGCGGCAACGCGGTGGCATCCAACGGCCACCTGCACGACGCGGCCCTGGCCTTCCTGGGCTCCCTGCCGGACGACGATGACGACCCGGACTCCCCGCGCTCCGGGCCGGGCTCGGTCTCCGACCTGCGGCTGCACCGACCTCGCGACTGACCCCTCAGAACTGGGCCTGTACCTGTGACCTCGGACACGGGTACCGTTTCTGCATGCGAATCGGAGACGTCCTCCAGGCGAAGTCGAGTCGCGAGGTCGTGACGATCTCGCCGGACGCCGTCGTGCGCGAGCTCATCTCGAGCCTTGCCCAGCACAACGTCGGTGCGCTGATCGTCAGCAGCGACGGCGCCACGGTCGACGGGATCGTCAGCGAGCGCGACGTCGTACGCCACCTCCACCACGACGGCACCGTCGTCAACAACACGGTCGGCGCGATCATGACCGAGGTCGTGGAGACCTGCGACGAGGACACCCCGCTCGACGACCTGATGAAGACGATGACCGAGCGCCGGATCCGGCACGTGCCGGTCGTCCGCGACGGCAACCTGGTCGGCATCATCAGCATCGGCGACGTCGTCAAGCACCGCATCGACCAGCTGGAGTTCGAGCGCGACCAGCTCGACAGCTACGTTCACCAGACCTGACGGATCACGTTCCCTCGCGCTCGGCGAGCACCAGCGCCATGTCGTCGTGCAGGGCGTGGCCGGTGTAGGCGAGCAGGTGCCTCACCAGGCCGTCGAGCGCCTCCTCGACGGTCCCGCCGCCCAGCTCGGCGGCGTAGTCGTCGAGCGGGAAGAACTCGCCCCTGGCGTCACGCGCCTCCACGAGACCGTCGGTGTAGAAGAGCATCCGCGCACCCCGCGGCCACGGGTGCTCGCTGACCGTCGGGACCGAACCCATGCCCAGCGGCACGGTCGGCTCCCCCGTGTCCAGCGTCGCCGCCTCGCCGGACTGCACGAGGACCGGCGGGTGGTGGCCGCAGTTGACCAGGATCACCCGGTCACCCTCGAACTGCCCGACGATCGCGGTCACGAACTCCTCGTCGTCGAGGATCCGGCCCAGCGTGTCGTCGATGCGGACGGCGAGCTCGCCCGGGTCGGCCTCGGTGAAGGCCGCCGCCCGGAAGGCCCCGAGCACCGTGGTCGCGGTCTGCACCGCCTCGAGGCCCTTGCCGCGGACGTCGCCGACGATGACCCGCACGCCGTACGGCGTCTCCGCGACCTTGTAGAGGTCTCCGCCGACGAGCGCCTCGGCCGTCGCGGACACGTAGCGCGCGGCGAGCCCCACCGAGCCGATGGCCGTGGGCATCGACCGGAGCACGGCGCGCTGCGCGGTCTCGGCGATCAGCGTCATCCGCTGCAGCCGGTCCTCGCGACGCGCGCGGAGCGCGGCGTTCTGGACCGCGACCAGCCCGAGAACGGAGCACAGCAGGATGCGGGCGTACCAGTCGAACGAGCCGGCGTTGCTCTGCCAGATGACCGAGAGGAACGCGGCGGCGACGCACGCGACCGCCACCACGGCCGTCCTCCGCGCCGACGTCAGGAGGCTGGCGACGATGCCCCCGGACGCGAAGATCGCGATCAGCTGCGCCGGCGTCGTGATCGAGAGCACGACGAGCCCGGCCAGCACGGCGAACCCGGCGAGCATGCCGCGATCGAGGGCGCGCACGGCCGAACCGAGACGGGACATGCGGACATCCTGACAGCGCCCGACCCCGCCCGCGGGGAGAACGCCCCGGACTCGGCCGATCGGCGGTGACCTAGGCTGAACGCCATGGACAAGCCCGAGATCGACTTCCCCGACTTCGACCCGCCCGCCGACCTCGTCGTCACCGAGCTCACGGAGGGCGAGGGCGCCGAGGCGACCGCCGGATCGACCGTCTCCGTCCACTACGTGGGCGTCGCGCACTCCACGGGCGAGGAGTTCGACGCGTCGTACAACCGCGGCACGCCGCTGCAGTTCCGCCTCGGCATCGGCCAGGTCATCGCCGGCTGGGACCAGGGCGTGCAGGGCATGAAGGTCGGCGGTCGCCGCCAGCTCGTGATCCCGCCGCACCTCGGGTACGGCGACCGCGGCGCCGGCGGCGTCATCAAGCCGGGCGAGACCCTGATCTTCGTCGTCGACCTGCTCGGCGTCAGCTGACCTACCAGGGCAGCCCGTCGTCGGCGCCCTCGTCTGCCACGCGCGCCGACTGGGGGCCGAGCGTCACCACGTCGCCCTTGACCAGCTGACGGCCGCGGCGGGTCTCCACCTCGCCGTTCACGCTCACCGCGCCGTCCTGGATCAGCGGCTTGGCCTCGGCCCCGCTCTCCACGAGGTTGGCGAGCTTGAGGAACTGGCCGAGCCGGATCGAGTCGTCGCGGATCGGGACGTCGTACGGCTCGGGCATGGCGGCCATTGTGCCGCCTCAGTCGATCAGGACCGACACCGTGTGGATCAGCACGCCGACGAGTCCGCCGACGATGGTGCCGTTGATGCGGATGAACTGCAGGTCGCGACCGACGTGCAGCTCGATCCGCCGGGCGGCCTCCTTGCCGTCCCAGCGCTCGACCGTGTGGGTGATCACCGCGGTCAGCTCGGCGCCGTACCGGTCGACCGCGAACACCGCGGCGTCGGCGGCCAGGCCGTCGAGGCGCCTCCGCAGGATGGGGTCGTCGACCAGGCGGCGGGCGAACGCCGTGAGCTCGTCGAGCAGGCGGCGGCGTACGGCGCCCTCGGGGTCGGACAGCGACGACTGGAGGCTGCGGCGCAGCGCCTGCCACAGGGACACGCCGGACGCGACCAGCTGCGGGTGGTCGAGCAGGCGCTGCTTGAGCCGCTCGGTGCGCTCCTGGGTCGACGGGTCGTGCTGGAGGTCGTGCGCGAGCTGGCCGAGCATCGAGTCGAGGGCCTGGCGCGCGTGGTGGCGCGGGTCGTCGCGGATCTCCGCGACCCAGGTCACGAGCTCACGGTGCAGGCGGGAGATCACCACCTCGTTGAGCCGGGTCGGGGCCCACCACGGCGCCCGCTCGCCGAGGATCTCCGCGACCGTGTCGGGGTTCTCGATCAGCCACCGGTGCACCTCGTCGAGCGCGAGGTCGACGAGGCTGTGGTGGAGGTCGTCGCGCACCGTCTCCTCGAGCAGCGTGCCCAGCACCGGAGCGATCGGCTCCTCGCGGAAGCGGGGCACGAGCGCGTCGCGCACGAGCTCCTCCACGTGCTCGTCGCGGATCCGGCCGAGCGCGGCGACGACGACCTCCGCGACCTCGTCGACGGCCCGCTTCGCGTGCTCGGGTACGACGAGCCAGCGGCCGACCCGCAACGAGATCTCGGCCGCGGCGACCCGGTCGCGGATGATCGCCTCCTGGAGGAAGTTCTCACCCACGAACTCCTCGAGCGACCGGCCCAGCTCGTCCTTGCGGCGCGGGATCAGCGCCGTGTGCGGGACCGGCAGCCCGAGCGGGTGCTTGAAGAGGGCGGTGACCGCGAACCAGTCCGCGATCGCACCGACCATCGACGCCTCGGCGCCGGCGTTCACGAAGCCCCAGAACCCGTCCTGGCCGAGCGTCGCGACGTACACGACGGCGGCGAAGCAGAGCAGGCCGACGGCGAGCGTGCGCATCCGCCGCAGCCCCTGTCGGCGGAGCTCGTCGGCGTCGGGATCGGGGGTGATCAGCTCGAGTGTCGCGCTCATTGGTCGCCATCCTCCCCTATTGGGCCCAGACGCCTCCCGGGTGAGAGGATCGCCCCCATGTCTCGCACCGTCATCACCTTCGGCACGTTCGACGTCTTCCACGTCGGACACCTGCGGGTGATCGAGCGCGCCGCGGCGCTCGGCGACCGCCTCGTGGTCGGCGTCTCCGCCGACGCGCTCAACCTGCGCAAGAAGGGCCGCGAGCCCGTCTTCAGCCAGGCCGAGCGGCTCGCGATCGTGGCGGCGCTCAAGCCGGTCGACGAGGTGTTCGTCGAGGAGAGCCTCGAGCTCAAGCGCGACTACATCCAGAAGTTCCAGGCCGACGTGCTCGTGATGGGCGACGACTGGGCCGGCCGCTTCGACGAGTTCGAGGACATCTGCGAGGTCGTCTACCTCCCCCGCACACCCGCGATCTCCACCACGGCGCTGATCGAGAAGATCTCCGGCGGCTCCTGAACCCGGGCCGGCAGCGGCCCATCCAGACAGCCCCGAATTGGACCTGCAGCGCCGGTCCGCGCGGCCCTAGTTTTGCCGCGTGACGCGCTCGCTGACCCCCGACCCGATCCCGCTCGACACCGCGGCCGACGACCCGGTGGCCCACGGCGGCCTCGGTGTCCCCGAGGGCGCCGCGCTGACCCTCGGCGCGGTGCTGGGCACCGGCGTCATCTCGCTGCCGGCCCTCGCCGCCCACGAGGCCGGGCCGGCGTCGCTGGTCGCCTGGGGCGCGCTGGTGCTGCTCTCGGTGCCGCTCGCGACGACGTTCGCCGCGCTCGGGTCGCGGTTCCCGGACGGTGGCGGCGTCTCGACGTACGCCCGCCGCGCCTTCGGCGCCCGCGTCGCGACCGTGATCGGCTGGTGCTTCTACTTCGCGATCCCGCTGGGGGCGCCGGCGGCGGCCGGCTTCGCCGGGGCGTACGTCGCGGACAGCCTCGGCGGCGGCCGGCAGACCCAGCTGGCGACGGCCGGGCTGCTGATCCTCGCCGTCGCGGTGATGAACTGGTACGGCATCCGGGTCTCCGGGCGCGTGCAGCTGGCGATCGCCGGCGTCCTCGCCCTGCTGCTGACCGTCGCCACGCTGGTGTCGCTCCCGCACGCGACCACCGACAACCTCACGCCGTTCGCCCCGCACGGCTGGGCGTCGATCGGCTCCGCGGCGGCGCTGCTGATCTGGGCGTTCGCCGGCTGGGAGGTCGTGTCGTCGCTGTCGGCGGAGTACCGCCGCCCGCACCGCGACATCGGCCGCGCCACCGCGATCGCCCTGGTCGTCATGGGCGTCCTCTACCTCGGCGTGGCGTTCGCTACCGTCGCCGTGCTCGGGGCGCGCACCGGCAAGGCTCCGCTCTCGGACCTTCTCGTGCTCGGCTTCGGCGAGCCCGCCCGCATCGTGACCACCGTGGTCGCCGTGCTCCTGTCGCTGGGCGCCATGAACGCCTACTTCGCCGGCAGCGCGCGGCTCGGCGCCGCGCTCGGCCGGGACGGGTCGCTGCCGGCGTGGTTCGCGCACGGCTCGACGGCCGGCGCCGTGCCCCGCCACTCGCTGCTCGTCGTCACCGCCGGCGCCATCGGCACGCTCGTGGCGATCGCCGTCACGGGCGTGCAGGTCGAGCGCACCATGCTGCTGGTGACCGGCGCCTTCTCGCTGGTGTACGTCGTGGGGACGGCCGCCGCACTCCGGCTGCTGCCCCGCGGCACCTGGGCGTGGCGCTCCGCCGCCGTCTCGGTCGTCGCCACGCTGGCGTTGCTGGTCGTGTCCGGGAAGTACCTGCTCCCCCAGCTCGTCGTCGGCGCCGCCGCGCTCATCTGGATGGCGCGGACCGCTCGACCTGCCGAGCCAGCAGCTCCAGCCCCGGTCTGACGGTCTCCGGCCGCAGCGCGCCGTAGCCCAGCACCAGCCCCGACCGGCTGCCCGGCCCGACGGCGTACGACGTGAGCGCGTCGAGCGCGACACCCTCGCCGGCCGCGGCCGCGACGACGGCCCGGTCGTCGACCGCGGGATCGGTGAAGGTCGCCGTGAGGTGCAGCCCGGCGGCCGACGGCACCACGGTCAGCCGGTCGCCGAGCAGGCGGTCGAGCTCGGTGTGCAGCAGCGCGCGGCGCTCGGCGTACGCCGCCCGGGCGCGCCGGACGTGGGCGGCGAGCAGGCCGTCGGAGATGAACCGCGCCAGCGCGGCCTCGGTGGCGGGCTCGCCGTGACCGTCGGCGAGCTGACGGGCGGCGCGCAGCGCCTCGCGGAGCGACTCGGGCGCGACGACGTAGCCGGACCGGAGCGCGGGCAGGAGCGACTTCGACCAGGTGCCGAGGTAGAGCACCCGGCCGTGGGCGTCGAGGGAGTGGAGGGTGTCGAGCGGGCCCTCGACGAACCGGAACTCGCTGTCGTAGTCGTCCTCCACGACCGCGATGCCGTGGCGGTCGGCGAGCTCGAGCAGCACCTCGCGGCGGCGGCGCGAGAGCGGCGGGCCGTAGGGGAACTGGTGCGACGGCGTCGTGTAGACGACCCGCGCCTCGGGCGGCACCTCGTCGACGACGAGGCCCTCGTCGTCGACGCGCACCGGCACGACGCGCGCGCCGTGGGACGCGAACACGTCGCGGGCCTGCGGGTAGCCGGGGTCCTCGACGGCGACGACGTCGCCCGGCTCGACCAGGACGCGCGCCACGACGTCGAGTGCCTGCTGCGCCCCGCGAGTGACCAGGATGTCCTCGGGGTCGGCGGTGACCCCGCGGCTGACGGCGATGCAGCGGGAGATCGCGGCGCGCAGGTCGGGGTGGCCGGCCGGCGCGGCGTACGTGCCCGGTGTGTGCGCACCCGCGCGCACCTCCGCGGCGAGGAGCCGGCGCCACGCGTCGAACGGGAAGAGCGAGGCGTCGGGGATGCCGACCCGGAAGTCGTGGGCCGGGGGCGGTTGGCCGCCGCTGGTCGGGGCAGGGGTGAAGGTCCACCCCTCCCGTGGTCGCAGCGCGCCGGGCCTCGGCTCGCGCGTCACCGGCGTCGCGAGGTCGGTCACGTAGGTGCCCGCGCCGACGCGCGTCGCGAGGAAGCCCTCCGCGCTCAGCCGGTCGTACGCCGTCGCCACGGTCGTGCGCGAGACGCCCAGGTCGCGCGCCAGCACCCGCGTCGGCGGCACCCGGTCGCCCGGAGCCAGCCGCCCCGCCCGGATCGCCCCGAGCAGCGCGCGGTAGATCGCCGTCGTCCGGTCGCCCCGCGCGCTCAGGTCCACCGCCAGGTCCACGGCGACACTGTCGCAGACGGCACCGACATCAGGCCTGCCTCTAGAGTCCCGCTCGTGCCCCGATCCCTCCGGCCCCTCGCGTACGCCGCGGCCACGGCGGTGGTGTCGACGGTGCTGCTGGTGCTCGCGGTCCGCTTCGGGTGGCTCGGCGACGACGTCGGCCGCGGCGCGAACTTCTGCGAGGCGGCTCGCGACGGCCTCGTCAAGCAGCCCGCGAACTCGTTCTCCAACGTGGGCTTCGTCGTCGCCGGGCTGCTGGTCGCGTGGCACGCCGGCCGTCCCGACCGGCTCGGCGCCGTGCTCCCGCGGCACGAGGGGCTGGCGACGGCGTACGCCTGCGTCGTGGTGTTCCTCGGTCCGGCCAGCGCGGCCATGCACGCCACCCAGTCGGACCTGGGCGGCCACCTCGACATGCTGAGCATGTACCTCGTCGCGTCCTTCGCCGCGGCGTACGCACTGATGCGGCGGGTCGGCCAGGGCCGGCTGTTCTTCTGGCAGGTCTTCAGCCTGTTCGTCGCGGCCTGCGAGCTGGTCGGGCTCTACGACCGCGAGGTCCCGGTCGTGACGTACGCCGGCAACCTCGCGTTCGCGGCCCTCCTGCTCACCGCGGCCGTGGTCGAGGTCGGGCTCTGGCGGCGACACGGCCCGACGCGGACCGACCTGCGGGTGGGCGGCGCGGCGCTCGGCACGATCCTGCTGGCGTTCGTGATCTGGACCGTCACGAAGTCGGCCTGGTGCGACCCGCACTCGCTCGTGCAGGGCCACGCCGTCTGGCACCTGCTGGACGCGGTCTCGGCGTACCTGCTCTTCCGCTTCTGGGTCAGCGAGCGGGAGGTGGGTCAGCCCTAGGTGGCGGAGGATCGGCGCGCAGCTCGTGGCGGCCGGCGACCAGCAACCAGACGGCCAGGGTGGCGATGAGCAGGATGGGCAGCAGGTCGACGTCGGGCACCATCGTCGCCGCGAGGAAGAGGGACAGCCAGCCGCTGCGGGTCGCGGCGACGGTGATGCCGAGCGCCCCGGCGGCGACGACGACGGCGGGAGGCGCGCTGTCGAAGATCCCGACGACCGCCCAGCCGGCGACGACGCCGATGAAGACCGCGGGGAAGATCCGGCCGCCCCGGAAGCCGGCCGCCGCCGCGACGAGCAGCGCGACGAGCTTGACCACGGTCATCAGCACGAGCTCGCCGTTGGAGTAGTCGGTGATGTCGTTCGAGACCGTCTTCATCTCGTCGAGCCCCTTGAAGAGGGTCTCCGGGCCACCGAGGACGCCGAGCCAGCCGAGGACGAAGCCGCCGACGGTGAGCATCAGCACCGGGTTCGTCAGGCGCTGGAAGAGCCGGTGCAGAGGGGTGATGACGTACGACGCGGCCAGCCCGAGCAGGGCGGTCAGCAACGCGACACCGACGGCCCAGGCGACGTCGCCCCATTCGAACCCGTCGTGGGCGGGGACGTCGATCCGGAAGTCCATGTCGGAGAGCGTCAGCATCGTCGCCGACCCGGCGGCGGCCGCCACCAGCGGCGCGAACAGCCGGTTCCAGAGCGGGATCCTCGGGTCGCCGGCCTGGGCCTCGGTGAGCAGCAGCGCCGCCGCGACCGGCGTACCGAACATGGCGCCGATCGTCCCTGCGATGCTCATGCCCATCCACGCGGGCGAGGCGACGCGCGGCAGCAGCCGCATGCCGATCAGCACGACGAGCGAGGCGTTGACGAGCATGATCGGGTTCTCGGGGCCGAGGCTCACCCCGCCGGCGAGCATCAGCACCAGCGCGAGCGCGAGGCCCGGCAGCGCCCGGAGCGGGATCGGCGACTCCACCAGCTCGGCGGTCGCCGGGTCCGGTCCCGCGTGTCCGGGAGCGAACCGCACGACCAGGCCGACGAGCAGCCCCGTGGCCGTGAGCACGGTGACGATCCACCACCAGGTGTCGGAGTCGGCTCCCAGCGCGCCCGACAGGTCGTCCCAGACGAGGTCCTGGAGCTGCTCGGCGAGCAGGGAGAGCCCGAGCAGGGTCAGGCCACATCCGACGCCGACGACGATCGCTGCCGGGGTCATCCGGAGCAGGTCCATCCGGCCCGGAAGCTCCGGCAGGGAGCGCTCGGGTGCACTCGTCACCCGTAGCACCGTAGGGCGATCTCTCTCGCCGGAGGCTCACCCGACGCGGGTGAGTCGAGTCGACCCGTAGGGTTTCGACCATGAGCGAGCGCAGCGAGCGAGTCATCCAGGACAGCGCGTGCTGTGCCTCATGCGCGCACGGAGCGAAGCGAGTACGTGCATGAGCGTCAGCCCATCCCGCAGGTTCCACTGGACGACGCTCGCACCTCCGTTCGCCCTGATCGTGCTGGCGATCTCGTGGGGCAAGCATCCGGGCGTGGTGGCTGCGGTCGCCATCGGCATCTTCCTGGTCGGCGCCGTGCTCTCCGCGGTCCACCACGCCGAGGTCGTGGCGCACCGGATCGGCGAGCCGTTCGGCTCGCTGCTCCTCGCCGCGGCGGTGACGGTCATCGAGGTGGCGATGATCCTGACGCTGATGGTGAGCGGGCCGGGAGACACGTCCGCGCTCGCGCGCGACACCGTGTTCGCCGCGGCGATGATCACGCTCAACGGCATCGCCGGCCTGGCGCTGGTGGTCGGCGCCGTGAAGTATCGGATGGCGGTCTTCAACCCCGAGGGGGCCGGTGCCGCGCTGGTCACGGTCGTCACCCTGGCCACCCTGACGCTGGTGCTGCCGCGCTTCACGACCACCACGCCCGGACCGGAGTTCTCGCCCGCGCAGCTGACCTTCGCGGCGATCGCGTCGCTCGGGCTCTACGCGATCTTCGTGCTCACCCAGACCGGGAAGCACCGCGACTTCTTCCTGCCGGTGGAGCCCGGCCGCGGACAGGACATCCCCGACGGCTACCTCGACGAGGACGGCGACGGCCACGCGGACCCGCCGAGCGGCCGGGCGGCCCTCGCCAGCCTCGCCCTGCTGCTGCTCGGCCTCGTCGCCGTCGTCGGGCTGGCGAAGGTGGAGTCCTACCCGATCGAGGACGCGGTCGACGCCGTCGGCTTCCCGCACTCGTTCGTCGGCGTCATCATCGCGATGCTCGTGCTGCTGCCCGAGTCGATCGCCGCCGTCCGGGCCGCCGCCCGCAACCGCGTGCAGATCAGCCTCAACCTCGCCTACGGGTCGGCGATGGCCAGCATCGGCCTGACGATCCCGGCCATCGCGATCGCCTCGATCTGGCTCGACGGCCCGCTGGTGCTCGGCCTCGAGTCGACCCAGATCGTGCTGCTGCTGGTCTCGGTGATCGTCGCCGCGCTCACCGTCGTGCCCGGCCGGTCCAAGTCGCTCCAGGGCTACGTGCACCTGTCGCTGTTCGCGGCGTTCGTGTTCCTGGCGGTCAATCCCTAGCGGTGGGCGCCGGCGCGCAGGTTTCCCCGGCCCACCGGGGAAACCTGACGTCTTGGGCCGAAGCTTCGCCCGAAAAGATCAGGTTTCCCCGGCCCACCGGGGAAACCGACACCGGGCAGCCGACCGCACCAGCACCCCGGTTCAGCGGGGCACGAGCACGCGAGACTGGGGCGCCAGCCGGGCGGCGGGGGCGGCCTGGGCACGCAGGTGGATGTTCTGGAGCAGGCCGACCGCCAGCATCACGGCGAACATCGAGCTGCCGCCGTACGACACGAACGGCAGGGGTACGCCGGTGACCGGCATGATGCCCAGGCACATCCCGACGTTCTGGAAGGCCTGGAACGCGAACCAGCAGGCGATGCCCGCCGCCGCGAGCCGGCCGAACGTGTCGTCGGTGCGGGCGGCGATCGCCAGGGCGCGCCAGATCACCAGGCCGAGGAGGACGACCAGCAGGGCGGCCCCGGCCAGCCCGAGCTCCTCCCCCGCGACGGTGAAGACGAAGTCGGTGTGCTGCTCCGGCACGAAGCCGGCCCGGGTCTGGGATCCGTCGAAGAGGCCCTCGCCGAAGAGCCCGCCGCTGCCGACCGCGATGCGCGCCTGCTCGACGTTGTAGCCGGCGCCGCGCGGGTCGAGGTCGGGGTTGGTGAAGGCGAGGAACCGGTCGACCTGGTACTGCTTGAGGAAGCCCGCCGCGACCGCGGCGATCGCCGCGGTGACGCCGCCGGCGACGAGCAGGCCGAGCCACCGGCGCGGTGCGCCCGAGACGGCGATGACCCCCAGCACGGTCGCCGACAGCACCAGCATCGTGCCGAGGTCGGGCTGCAGCAGAATCAGCGCCGCGGGGACGCCGGCGATCGCCAGCATGCCGGCCACGTCACCGAGGCCTCCCCCGGAGCCAGCGGAGCCGCCACGGCGTACGTCGGCCCGCTCCGCGACCCACAACGCCATCCCGATCACCACGGCGAGCTTGGCGAACTCCGACGGCTGGATCGACATCCCGCCGAGCTGCAGCCACGACTGCGACCCGTTGATCGAGGTGCCCATCGTGAGCACCAGCACCAGGCCGACGATCGACGCGAGGTAGACCAGCGGCGCGATGATCCGCACCCACCGGTGGTCGGTCGCGAGCACGAGCGCCATCAGCACCAGGCCGATGACGATGTTGACCAGCTGCTTGCGCAGGTACGCCGTGGGGTCGCCGCCGGTCAGGTCCTCGCGCTGGCTGGTCGCCGACCACACGAGCAGCGTGCCGAGCGTGACGAGCGCCAGGACGGCGATCATCAGCACCCAGTCGAGACGCGGGACCCGGAAGCCGGGGCGTGGCGTGGTCGGCGGCATGTCAGTCCTCCTCACGCGCGGGCGGCAGGATCGTGCCGTCCTTCGTGAACGTCGGCAGCCCGGCCGGCGGCGTGGTGCCCGGGATCGCGGCCCGGTCGGGGCGCACGCTCATGCCGTCGATGCCGTAGAGCGTCTCCCAGATGGCGCGGATGGCCGGGCCGGAGGTGCCGGATCCGGTGCCGCCCTGGCTGACCATCATCACGACGACGTAGTCGTCGGAGTACGACGCCACCCACGACGTCGACTGCTTGCCGTGGACCTCTGCCGAGCCGGTCTTGGAGCGGATCGTCACCTGGTCGAGCGGGAAGCCGCCCAGTCGCCAGGCCATGGTGCCCTGGCGGCTCACGCCCTGGAGCGCCTGGTCGATGTAGGTGAGCACCGACTCGGGCAGGTCGACGGTGCCGGTCTTCTTCGGCGGGATCTTCCGCAGCAGCTCGCCGTCGGGGCCGACGACGGCCTTCGCGATGCGCGGCGCCCACAACGTGCCGCCGTTGGCGATCGCGGCGTACGCCCGCGCGAGCTGGAGCGGCGTCACGAGGGTGTCCCCCTGGCCGATCGCGAAGTTCACGGCGTCGCCGGCGCGGTAGGCGTAGCCCTCGACGCAGAACTCCTTCGCGAAGAGGTAGACGAAGTCGCTGGTCTTGCTGTCCTGCGGCTT
Source organism: Nocardioides sp. GCM10030259 (assembly GCF_042666375.1). NCBI lineage: Bacteria > Bacillati > Actinomycetota > Actinomycetes > Propionibacteriales > Nocardioidaceae > Nocardioides > Nocardioides sp. GCM10030259. Next base: position 330,975 of record NZ_JBHTDF010000005.1, read on the forward strand.
GTCGGCGATGCCGCAGTAGTAGTCCTTCATCGACTCGTAGTACTCGCGCTTCCAGGCGCGGTCGGCGATGCGGCCCGACGACTCGCCGGGCAGGTCGATGCCGGTCTCCTCGCCGAACCCGAAGGTCTTGGCCTCGGCGACCAGCGGGTCCTTGGCCTTCACGTCGGCGACGTCGGAGCCGAAGCGCTGCCAGAAGTCGAAGCCGACCCGGTAGAAGAAGGTGTTGCAGGAGACCTCGAGCGCCTGGGCGAAGCCGATGTAGCCGTAGGCGCCCGACTCGTAGTTCTTGAAGTCGCGGTTGCCGACGCGGAACGCCGACGAGCAGTTGAGCCGCGTGTCGGTCGAGTAGCCGTTGGTGAGAGCGCCGGCCGTCATGAACGGCTTCCACGTCGACCCGGGCGCGAACTGGCCCTGCGTCGCGCGGCCGAGCAGCGGGTTGCCCGCGTCGTCGGAGTAGAGCCGGGCGAGCTGCTTCTTGCTGATGCCGCCGACCCAGGTCGCGGGGTCGTACGTCGGCTGGCTGGCCATCGCCACGATCCGGCCGGTGTCGGCCTCCATGACGACCGCGGCGCCCGAGTCCGCCACGTAGTTGCGGTTCGTCACGGTGTCGCGGGTCGCCCGTGCCGTCTGGATCGTCTGGGCGAGCTGCTGCTCGACGACGCCCTGGACCTTCGCGTCGATGCTGGTGACGAGGGTGTCGCCCGGCGTGCCCGCGACCTCGCCGTCGTCGCCGAGCACCCGGCCCATCGAGTCCACGGCGACGCTGCGGTAGCCGGGCATGCCGCGCAGGTACTCGTCGTACTCCTGCTCGATGCCGGCGCGACCGACGACCGAGGCGCCGTTGACCGACGGGTCGTCGGCCTCGCGCGCGGTGTCGAGCTCGTCCTCGGTGATCGGGCTCAGGTAGCCGAGCACGTGCGCGAGGTTGATGCCGAACGGCCGCGGGTAGGCGCGCACGCTCTGCTGCTCGGCGAGCACGCCGGGGAAGTCCTCGGGCTGCTCGAGCACGCGCAGCGCGACCGCCTCGGACACGTCGGTGGCGACGGGCACGGGCTGGTACGGCGAGCCGTTCCAGCACACGCCCGGCTCGGAGCCCGCGTCGCCGCAGGTGACCAGCGACCTGCGGATCCGGCCCGCCGGCACGTGCACGGCGCCGGCGACCCGCTCCACGAGGACGTCCTGCTGGCGCTCGGTGAGCTTGCCGAGCACGGTGCGGTCGATCGAGACCACCCACGACGTGCGGTTGGCGACGAGTGGGCGGCCCTGGTCGTCGACGATCAGGCCGCGCTGCGGCTGGACGACGATCTCGCGCACCGACTGCGACGCGGCGCGGGCGTGGTACTCCTCGCCGCCGACGACCTGCAGGTAGTAGAGCCGCACCAGCAGGGTCGCGAACAGGGAGAAGACCAGGACCTGGATGACGACCAGGCGCAGCCGGCCGGAGCGCTGCGTCCTCTGCTGGGGGGACATCAGGCGAGCGACCGGTCCGGCTCGAGGTGGCGGAACATCACCAGCACCGGCGGCAGCACGAGGGGCGTCAGCAGGACGTCGAAGAGCACGCCGACAAGCACGACCTCGAGCAGCTCGGGGATGCCCATGGCCGGGTCCTGCAGCACCAGCCCGGAGAGCGCGAAGACCGAGGTCCCGATGAACGACGAGGCGGCGACCGTCGCGAGCACCGTGCCCGGCGTGGGGCGGGCGTCGCGGCGCACGCGGCCGGCGACGTACCCGACGACGACCAGGGCGAGCGCCCAGCGGCCGGCGACGTGGTCGGCGGGCGGGGCGAGGTCGATCGCGAGGCCGGCGGCGAAGCCGAGCACGGCCGCGAACTGCGGGCCGCGGGTGAGCGCCGCACCGACGACGACGAGCAGCACCAGGTTGGGCACGATGCCGTCCCAGGCGAGGTGCGGGAAGAACGAGACCTGGAGCACGAGGGTGACCACGACGGCGGCCGCGGCGATGGCGACGCGGGCTGCGTTCATCGCAGTCCCCCGTCGGCCTCGATGACGGCGCGGTCGCTGTCGGTGCCGCTGGGGACGACGACGCCGACCAGGTCGAGGGCGCCGAAGTCGGCGTACGGGTCGACGACAGCGCGCTGGGAGCTGTCGCGCACGCTCGTGTAGACGCTGGTGATGCGACCGATCGGCACACCCGAGACGTAGGGGCCGGTGGTCTCGCTCCCCCAGGTGACGACGGTGTCGCCCTTCGAGGGCACGGCCGCGTCGTCGACCAGCTCGAGGTCGAGGCGGCCGTCGCGGCCGAGCACCCCACGGCCGTGCACGAAGCCGACGTCCATGCTGCGCCCGACGCGACCGCCGACGACGGAGTCCGGGTCCACGATGAGCAGCACGGTCGCGGTGGTGCGGGTGACCCGCAGCACCCGGCCGACCAGCCCGTCGTTGTTGACGACGGTCAGGTCGGGGTGGATCCCGGCCTCGGAGCCAGCGTCGATCGTCACGGTGCTGGAGAACGACTGCGACGGACCGAGGCCGACGACGCGGGCCGGGACCAGCGAGTAGCCGATGCTGCGGGCGGCGGCGGTGAGGCCGTCGTACTCCGCGAGCCGGTTGCGGTTGTAGTCGTGGGTCGCGATCTGCGAGCGCAGGTCGGAGTTCTCGGCCTGGAGCTCGAGGAGGTCCTGCTGCATCGCGTCACGGGAGCGGAACCAGTCCGGTACGGCGGTGAACGGCCGGATCGCCGCGGCCGTGGCGACCTCGACCGGTCCGAGGACCTCGCCGACGGCGCGGCGCGCCGGGTCGACCGGCGACGACGTCCGCGAGTCGAGGGTGATCAGCGTCAGGCTGGCGAGCACCAGCGCGACGAGCACCGCGGTCTTCGGGCGGTCGCGGTCGGGATCGCGGCCCCAGGGCCGGCGGACGCGCCCCATCAGCCGCGCCTCCGGTCGCTGACCAGCACCTGCTGGAGCGCCTCGAACTCCTCCACGCACTTGCCCGCACCCAGGGCGACCGAGGTCAGCGGCGACTCGGCGAGGTGCACCGGCATGCCGGTCTCGTGGCGCAGCCGCTCGTCGAGACCGCGCAGCAGCGCACCGCCGCCGGTGAGCACGATGCCGCGGTCCATGATGTCGCCGGCCAGCTCGGGCGGCGTCTGGTCGAGGGTGGTGCGTACGGCGTCGACGATCGCGTGCAGCGGCTCCTCGAGCGCCTGGCGCACCTCGGAGCTGGACACGGTCACGGTGCGGGGCAGGCCCGAGACCATGTCGCGACCGCGGATCTCCGCCTCGGGCTCGTCGAACATCGGGAACGCCGAGCCGAGGGTCATCTTGACCTCCTCGGCGGTGCGCTCACCGAGCATCAGCGCGTGCTCCTTCTTCATCCACGCGACGATCGCCTGGTCGAGGTCGTCGCCCGCGGTGCGCACGGACAGGCTCGTGACGATGCCGCCGAGCGAGATCACGGCGACCTCGGTGGTGCCGCCGCCGACGTCGACGACCATGTTGCCGGTGGGCTGGTGCACGGGCAGGCCGGCCCCGATCGCCGCGGCCATCGGCTCCTCGACGATGTAGACCTGGCGCGCGCCGGCCTGGTAGCCCGCCTCCTTCACCGCACGCTGCTCGACCGCGGTGATGCCGCTGGGCACGCAGATGACCATCCGCGGCTTCGCGAAGTAGCGCCGCCGGTGCACCTGCTCGATGAAGTAGCGCAGCATCTGCTCGGTCGCCTCGAAGTCGGCGATGACGCCGTCCTTGAGCGGCCGGATCGCCGCGATGTTGTCGGGCGTGCGCCCGATCATCCGCTTGGCCTCATGGCCGACGGCCAGCACCTCGCCGGTGGTGTCGTTGAGCGCGACCACGCTCGGCTCGTCGAGGAGCACTCCCTTGCCGCGCACGTAGACGAGGGTGTTGGCGGTGCCGAGGTCCACGGCCATGTCGCGGCCGATGAAGCTGTTCGCCATGCCTAGCCCTGTCGCTGACGCACCCCCCGACCGGGGGTCGGGTGGTGCTGGTGGGGAAGAAGTGACAACAGGCTACGAACGACGACCGCGGCTCCCCGGGACGACACGCGGGGTGACCAGCGCTTTCACGCGGTCGGGTGAGGCCTCAGAGCCGGGGGAACCAGATCCCGATCTCGCGGACGGCGGACTCGGCGGAGTCGGAGCCGTGCACGAGGTTCTCGCGGTTGGAGAGCGAGAGGTCGCCGCGGATCGTGCCGGGGGCGGCCTTGCGGCCGTCGGTGGCGCCGTTGAGCGCGCGCACGACCTCGACCGCCTCGTCGCCCTCGAGCACCAGCACCACGAGCGGGCCGCTGGTCACGAACTCGCGCAGCGGCGGGTAGAAGTCGCGCTCCACGTGCTCCGCGTAGTGCCGGTCGGCCAGCGCGCCGTCGATCGTGCGGTGCTCCATCGCGACGATGGACAGACCCTTCGCCTCGTATCGGGAGACGAGCTCGCCCACGAGGCCGCGGCGGACGGCGTCGGGCTTGAGGATGACGAGGGTGCGCTGGCTCATGGCGCGCAGCCTATAGAGCGGCCGCCCGGCGTACGACGTCGGCCGGGACCGGCCCGGTGGAGTCCGCGTCGGCGACCGGCTCCCCTGCGACGCGGCGCAGCGGGATGTGCCCGCCCCAGATGCCCGCGTCGACGTCCTCCGGCTCGTCGACGGGGCCGCCGCCACGCTCCTTCATCGACGCCTCGCGCAGCGGCACGGCGAGCACCGCGGTGGCCGCGAGCTCCTTGCGGGTCGAGGCGCGCAGGGTCGCCGATCGGCCGGGGATCATGTGGTCGACGATCAGGTCCAGCGCGTGCTGCCGCTCATCCGGGTCGTCGACGACCCGGGCCGGGCCGATCACGACCGCGGAGCGGTAGTTCATCGAGTGGTGGAACGCCGAGCGCCCGGCCACCAGGCCGTCCAGCTCGGTCACGGTCACGCAGACGGTCCGGTCGGTCGCCGCGCGCAGCCAGCCGGCCGCCACCGAGCCGTGCACGTAGAGCGTGCCGTCGGGGTCGGGACCGTCGAGGTCGACCGCGAACGCCGTGGGCAGCACGAGCGGGTGGCTGACGCCGCCCCGGGACACGGTGACGCCGAGGTGCGCGACGAGGGCGTCGGTGAGCAGCGCGTGCAGGGCCTCGCGGTCCTCGACCGTGCGGTTGCGGCCACGCCCGATCGTCGTGCGCGGGGTGGGCGAGAGCGGGGTCGAGGACTGCTGGAGGGTCATGGGACTACCCTGACGGAGAAGTGGCCTGCGCACACGGGCCAATCCCCGACCACTCTGGCAGGCCAATCTCGTGTCCACGCTCCCCGTCGTCCTGGACCGCTCCGCACCGGGCTCGCTCGGCGTGCAGCTCTCCGGCCGGATCCGCGCGCTCGTGCTCGACGGCACCCTCACCCGCGGCGATCGGCTGCCGAGCAGCCGGGCGCTGGCCGCCGACCTCGGCGTCAGCCGCTCGGTGACCGAGCAGGCCTTCGAGCAGCTGCTCGCGGAGGGCTGGCTCGAGGCGCGCCGGGGCGCGGGCACGTTCGTGGCCGCGACCGGCGCGGCCCGCGACGCCGTACCGCTCCCCGGGCGGACGCCGGTCGAGCAGCCGCTGGTGCGGCTCGACGCCGGCACGCCCTGGATCGACCCGCGGCACGCCACGGGTTGGCGGCGGGCCTGGCGGGAGGTGTCGGCGGCCCGGCCGCCGCGGGGGTACGACGACCCGCGCGGGCTGCCCGAGCTCCGCGCGCTGCTGGCCGACCGGATCGCGCGGACCCGCGGCGTACCCGTCGACGCCGACGAGGTCGTGGTCACGAACGGCACCACCGACGGGCTCCGCCACCTCCTCACCGTGCTGCCGCCGGGACCCGTCGCGCTCGAGGACCCGGGCTACCGCGCCGCCGTCGAGACCGTGCGCGGCCTCGGCCGCGAGGTCCGCGACCTGCCCGCGCTCGAGCGGGTCACCGACCTCGGCGGTGTCGCCGCTGCCTACGTCACCCCGGCCCACCAGCACCCGCTCGGCCGGGTGCTGCCCGGTCCCGACCGGGTGGCGCTGCTCGACGCCGCCCGCGCGGCCGGGGCGATCGTGGTCGAGGACGACTACGACTCGGAGTTCCGCTACGACGTCGCCCCGGTGCCCGCGCTGGCGAGCCTCGACCGGTCCCGCGTCGCCTACCTGGGCACGGCCGCCAAGGCGGTCTCCCCCTCGCTGCGGCTCGGCTGGCTGGTGCCGCCGCCGGAGCTGCTCGGCCCGCTCAACGCCCGCCGCGTCATCACCCACGAGGGCGCGCCGTGGCCGGTGCAGCGCGCCTTCCTGGCCCTCCTGCGCGACGGGTACGTCGACAAGGTCGTGCGCACCGCCCGCCGGGTGTACGCCGAGCGGGCGCCGCGGGTCGCCACCGCTCTGTCGCCGTACGCCGAGCTGGCCGGGCCGCTCGCCGGCATGTACTCCACCTGGCTGCTCCCCGAGGCCGACGCGGTGCGCGCCCGCGAGGCCGCCGGGCGGGCGGGGTTCGGGGTCAACCTGCTCTCTGACTACTGCCGCTCGGCGACGCTGACCGGGCTCGTGGTCGGCTTCGGCGGCGTCACCGACGAGGAGCTCGACCGCGCGCTGGCGGCCCTGACGTCAGTCCTCTGACTGCTGTTCGTCGTACGCCGCGTAGGCCTCGGCCCGCTCGCGCTCGATCTTGCGGCCGAGGAGGTACGCCGCGGCCCACAGCAGCGCGAAGATCGCGCCGAGCAGGAACATCAGCGGGATCAGGAAGCCCAGGCCGATCGCGGCGACCTGCACCGCCCAGCCGAGGCTGTATGCCCACTCCGCGCGCAGCATGCCGGCCAGCAGCAGGCAGACCGCGGCCAGCCCGAGGCCGACGGCCAGCGCGATACCGGTGTCGACGTCGGCGATCGTGATGAGCACCGGGGTGGTCAGGCCGAGCGTGATCGCCTCGAGGCTGAGCACGGCCGCGCACATGCCCCGCCGCGGGGAACGCTCCGGCTGCTCGGGGTACGGCGTGCCGCTCATCCGCGACCTCGCTCCGGACGGACCATCAGGCTGCGCGCCTCGCCGACGGTCACGACCGAGCCGGTGACGAGCACCGCACCCGAGCCGACCGATGCGGCCGCGCCGGCCTCGGCGAGCGCGGCGGCCTGGTCGATCGCGTCGGCAAGCCGGGGTGCCACGGTGACGCGGTGCTCGCCGAAGATCTCGCGAGCGACGGCGGCGAGCCGGTCGGCCGACAGCGCGCGGTCGGTGGAGTTCTGGGTGCACACGACGTGGGCGAGGTGCGGCTCGAACGCCGCGAGCAGCCCGTCGGCGTCCTTGTCGGCCATCACCCCGATGACCCCGACCAGTGGGTCGAACGTGAACGAGTCCGCGAGCGCGGCGCCGGTGGCCTCCGCGCCGGCCGGGTTGTGGGCGGCGTCGAGCAGGATCGTCGGGCTGCGCCGCACGATCTCGAGGCGACCCGGCGAGGTGACCTCCGCGAAGGCGGCGCGCACCACCTCGTCGTCGAGCGGCTGGCTCTGCTCACCACTGGCGCCGACGAACGCCTCGACGGCGGCCAGCGCCACCGCGGCGTTCTGCGCCTGGTGGGCACCGTAGAGCGGGAGGAAGACCTCGTCGTACCGCCCCCGGAGGCCCTGCAGGGAGACCACCTGGCCGCCGACCGCGGGCACGCGCGACACGACGCCGAACTCGAGGCCCTCCCGTGCGACCGTCGCCCCGACCTCGGCGGCCCGGTCGAGCAGCAGCTGCGCGACGTCGGGCTCCTGCTGCGCGAGCACGGCGATCGACCCCGGCTTGATGATCCCGGCCTTCTCGAGCGCGATCTCGACCGGCGTGTCACCGAGGTAGCGCGCATGGTCGACGGCGACGGGCAGCACGACCGCGACCTGGGCGTCGGCGACGTTCGTGGCGTCCCACGCCCCGCCCATGCCGACCTCGACGATGGCGACGTCGACCGGGGCGTCGGCGAACGCGGCGTACGCCATGCCGACGACGGTCTCGAAGAACGACAGCGGGTGGTCCTGGCTCACGTCCACGAGGTGGGTGTACGGCGCGACGTCGTTGAAGGCGCGCACGAAGTCCTCGTCGGACAGCGGCTCGCCGTCGACCGAGATCCGCTCCGTCATCCGCTCGACGTGCGGGCTGGTGAAGCGGCCGGTGCGCAGGTCGAGCGCGCGCAGCAGCGTGTCGATCATCCGCGACGTCGACGTCTTGCCGTTGGTGCCGGTCAGGTGGATGACCGGGTAGGCACGTTGGGGGTCGCCGAGCAGCTCGGTGAACGCGAGGATCCGGTCGAGGGACGGCTCGAGCCTGGTCTCGGGCCACCGGGACAGCAGCGCGTCCTCGACCTCCTCGTAGGTCTCGGCCAGGCGGGGTGCGGGTACGTCGCTCATCTCGCGGCCGAGTCTAGGGGTGGGTCAGCCCACCACGAGATTCACCATGTCGACGACCCCGCGGTAGCCGATCGCCTCGTAGACGTGGTTGGACACGGGGTTGGCCTGGTCGGTGAACAGGCAGCAGCGCACTCCCTGCTCGACGTACTGCCGCGAGACCTCGGCGACGGCGCGGCTGGCGTACCCGCGACCGCGCCTCTCCCGCGGCGTGTAGACGGGGCCGATGCGGGTGACGCCGTTGGCCGGGAGGTTGGCGGCGGTCAGGTGCACCGGCTCGCCGGACTCGTCGACCCAGAGCCAGACGATGCCGTCGTCGATGCGGGCGACCATCTCGTCCATCGTGAAGTCGACGCCGGCGTGCGGCTCGCTGCGACCCGCCTGCTCGGCCGCCGCCCGCCCGAAGTCCTGGAACCACGCCAGGCAGAGCTCCGCGTCGTCGCGGCCGGCCGGGCGCAGGCGCCCCGGCGGGGCGGGCGGCACCACCAGGTCGCCGAGCTCGAAGAGGCGCAGGTGCTCGTGGACCGACACCTCGCCCCCGGCCAGGCACGCGTACTCCTCGGCGACCAGCCGCGTGGCCGGCAGGGCGCCGTTGACGCCGCGCAGCGGCTCCCCGCGCTCGTGCAGCGCCCGCGCCAGGGCGCGGGCGGCGTCGGCGGGCATCGGCAGCACGTACGCCGGGTAGGGCTCGAACGGCGCGGTGCGCATCGCCACGCCGGTGACCTCGTCGGCCCCGTCGCGCGCGATCGCCCACCAGCGGTAGGGGGCCTCCCCGAAGGCATTCTCACCACGCTCCGCCATCCGCGCGGTCACCGTCGCGATCACCGTCGTCACCACCGGCTGGGCCGCCAGGTGGGCATCGACCTCGGCGAGGAACCGGGCGGGGTCGTCGGTGAACTCGAGCGCGGATGGCATGACGGAAGTCAGCCACCGGCATGCCGCTGGCCACAACCGGTTTCTCCGGGCGGAAGCGCTCGCCCTAGTGGTGACCGACGGAAGGTCGTCGCGGGTAGCCGTCGTCCGGGTGCGTGCAGCGCAAGGCGGCGGCGCGAAGACAGACCGGGGTCTTTCGAGCGCTGCCAACGCAGCGATGTGCGTACCAGGGCGGCGGGGACCCCGACGAACTAGCGGAGGTCGCCACTAGGATTTCTTCCATGACCGACACTCAGAGCCAGGCACCGGCCACCGGGGGGACGACACCGAGCGCGGAGCGACGCGCCGTCGTCGTACCCGACAAGCCTGCGCTCGAGGGCCTCGAGGCCACCTGGAGCGAGCGCTGGAAGGCGGACGACACCTACGCCTTCGACCGCTCCCAGCCGCGCGAGAACGTCTACGCGATCGACACCCCGCCGCCGACCGTGAGCGGCAGCCTGCACGTCGGGCACGTCTTCTCCTACACGCACACCGACCTGATCGCCCGCTTCCAGCGGATGCGCGGCAAGTCCGTGTTCTACCCGATGGGCTGGGACGACAACGGCCTGCCGACCGAGCGCCGGGTCCAGAACTACTACGGCGTCCGCTGCGACCCGTCGTTGCCGTACGACCCCGACTTCACCCCGCCGGAGAAGCCGGACCCGAAGAAGCAGATCCCGATCAGCCGGCCCAACTTCGTCGCCCTGTGCGAGGAGCTCGTCGAGCAGGACGAGGAGGTCTTCGAGCAGCTCTGGCGCACGCTCGGCCTGTCGGTCGACTGGAAGCAGCACTACACGACGATCGGCCCCAAGGCGCAGACGGTCAGCCAGCGCGCGTTCCTGCGCAACTTCGCCCGCGGCGAGGCCTACCTCCAGGAGGCGCCGACCCTCTGGGACGTCACGTTCCAGACCGCCGTCGCCCAGGCCGAGCTGGAGGCGCGGGAGTACGCCGGCGCCTACCACCGGGTCGCCTTCCACCAGCCGTCCGGCGAGCCCGTCCACATCGAGACGACCCGCCCCGAGCTGATCCCGAGCGTCGTCGCGCTGATCGCGCACCCCGACGACGAGCGCTACCAGGCGCTCTTCGGCACCACCGTGACCAGCCCGGTCTTCGGCGTCGAGATCCCGGTGCTCGCCCACCCGGCCGCCGAGATGGACAAGGGCGCCGGCATCGCGATGTGCTGCACGTTCGGTGACCTCACCGACGTCCAGTGGTGGCGCGAGCTCAACCTCCCGGTCCGCACGCTGATCGGCCGCGACGGCCGGATGGCCCGCGACACGCCCGAGTGGCTGGCGCACGAGCCCGCGGCCACAGCGTACGAGGACCTCAAGGGCAAGACCGCGTTCTCGGCCCGTGAGGCCGTCGTCGCGAAGCTGCGGGAGACCGGCGACCTCGACGGCGAGCCGACGTCCACGCAGCGGATGACGAACTTCTACGAGAAGGGCGACAAGCCGCTCGAGATCGTCGCGACCCGGCAGTGGTACATCCGCAACGGCGGCCGCGACGAAGGTCTGCGTGGCGAGCTGCTCGACCGCGGTGCCGAGATCCAGTGGATCCCGGCGCACATGAAGCACCGCTACGACAACTGGGTCGGCGGCCTCAACGGCGACTGGCTGATCTCGCGGCAGCGGTTCTTCGGCATCCCGTTCCCGGTCTGGTACCCGCTCGACGCCGACGGTGAGCCCGACTACGACCACCCGCTGCTGCCCCGCGAGGACGAGCTGCCGGTCGACCCGTCGACGGACGCGCCGCAGGGCTACGCCGAGGACCAGCGCGGCAAGCCCGAGGGCTTCATCGGCGACCCCGACGTGATGGACACCTGGGCGACCTCGTCGCTGACCCCGCAGATCGCCGGCGGCTGGGAGTCCGACGACGACCTGTGGCAGCGCGTCTTCCCGATGGACCTGTGCACCCAGGCGCACGACATCATCCGCACCTGGCTGTTCTCGCGCGTCGTCCGCGCCCACTTCGAGAACGACGCCGCGCCGTGGTCGCACGCGCTCGTCTCCGGGTTCATCCTCGACCCGGACCGCAAGAAGATGTCGAAGTCCAAGGGCAACGTCGTGGTCCCCACCGACGTCCTCGAGCGGTTCGGCGCCGACGCCGTCCGCTGGCGCGCGGCGATGGCCCGCCCGGGCCTGGACTCGCCGTTCGACGAGACCCAGATGAAGGTCGGCCGCCGGCTGGCGATGAAGGTGCTCAACGCCTCCAAGTTCGTGCTCGGCGGCGTCGGCGCCACCGGCGTGAACCCGTTCGAGGTGTCCGAGCCCGTCGACTGCGCCCTGCTCGGCAAGCTGGCGAACGTCGTGACCGCCGCGACCGACGCGTTCGAGGCCTACGACTACACCTCCGCCCTCGAGGCCGCCGAGAAGTTCTTCTGGGAGTTCTGCGACGACTACCTCGAGCTGGTCAAGGAGCGGGCGTACGCCGACGAGGGCGGCGCCGCGACGGTCTCCGCCAAGGCGACGCTCGCGATCGCTCTCGACGTCCAGCTGCGGCTGCTGGCGCCGTTCCTGCCGTACGTCACCGAGGAGGTCTGGTCGTGGTGGCGCTCCGCCGAGCTCGGGGGCGGCTCGATCCACCACGCCGCCTGGCCGACCGTCAGCGAGCTCGGCTCGGCGGCGGCGAGCGACCCGATCACGCTCGACGCGGTCGCGGCCGCGTTGGTCGGGATCCGCGGGGCGAAGTCGAACGCCAAGGTCTCGATGCGCGCCGAGCTCTCTAGGGTCGAGATCCGCGGCCCGGAGGCCCTGGTCCGGGCGGCCGAGCACGCGGCTGACGACCTGCGCAAGACCGGCAAGATCGTCGGCGACCTGGTGTTCACCGCCGACGGCGGCGCCACCGAGATCACCGTCGAGGCGGAGCTGGCCCCCCTCGAGGGCTGAGCCCGCGCCCGACGTACTCGGTCGGGCTCAGCGCCAGCCGTCGTGGTCGTCGGAGCTGTCGCCGTAGCCCCAGCTGCGGTCGTCGTCGTCCCAACGGTCGTCGTCGTCCCAGGCGTCCCTGGCCCAGTCGTCGTCCGAGACGGCACCGGCGCCAGGCACCAGGCCGATCACGCCGGCCGGCGGGGCGGGGGTGGTGCCGACGACCGTCGGGCCGCCGGTCTGGCTGCTCCGGGTCGACGAGGTCACGGACGCGATCACGCTCTTCACGATGTCGCTGGCGCTCTGGCGGGTCACGCGGGTGCCGCCCTGGCCCCAGCCGTTCCCGTTGCTGTTGCCGTTGCTGCTGCCGTACCCGTTGCCGTAGCCGTTGCCGTGGTCGTCGCGGCCCCACCCGTTGTTGCCCGAGCCGGTCGCGGGGCGGGGGGCCGGGATCGCCGGGACGGCGGGCGCCGCCGGGACGGCGGGGACCACGGGCGTCGCCGGGGCAGCCGGGACGGCGACGACCGGGACGGTCGGGGTGCTCTGGCCGGAGCTGCCGGAGCCGTTCTTCCGGCCCTCGTGCTTGACCTGGGGCTTGTCGCCCTGCTTGTCGTCGTGCTTGACCTGCTGCTTGCCGTCCTGCTTGCCGTCCTGCTTGCCCTCGCGGGTGCCGGAGCTGCTGTCCTTGCCCGAGGCGCCGCCCTTCGGGGGCTTCGCGACGGAGACGTGGCGTACCGGGGTGGCGCTGCCCGTGCTCGGCGTGGTGTCGCGGTCGGCGGACTTCTCGGGGGCGTCCAGCTGCGGGACGGGCGCCTCGGTCGGCGCCGGCTTCGGGTGCAGCATCGGCGCGGCGAGCAGGACGCGGTGCAGTCCTGCGATGCCGCCGAGGGCGTCGGTCCGCACGCTGTGCGCGAGCACGGCGATGCACGCCAGGACGACGACGATGGAGGCCACGAATGGAGCCCGGTGCTCGGAGCGCACTCCCAGTTCCCTTTCCCGAGAAAATCGGACGGGATAAGTCTCGCGGCTGCGGAGAGCGCTCGCCAAACCCCAGAGGCATGAATAGCCATAAATGGCCCAAGTGGACTAGTCCCCCTCGGGCCAGGTTCGCCGGGCGACCCGAGCCGATGGCCCGGGTGGGCCAGCGCCGTCCGACCGGATCTCGACATGCGCGGTCGCGCTCGGTTCCTGAGGGCCGAGGGACGAGGCGTCTCGAAGGGCGATCTCCGCGTAGACGCGTCCGCTGCGCGGCCGCTTACGCGGACTTCTTCTTCTTGGCCTCGGACTCGCGCGGGACCAGCGTCGGCGCGACGTCGTCGGACACGACCTCGCGGGTGACGACGACCCGGGCGATGTCGCCGCGGGACGGTACGTCGTACATCACGTGGAGGAGGACCTCCTCGATGATCGCGCGCAGGCCGCGGGCGCCGGTGCCGCGCTCCATCGCCTTGTCGGCGATCGCCTCGACGGCGTCCTGGGTGAACTCCAGCTCCACGCCGTCGAGCTCGAAGAGCTTCTGGTACTGCTTCACGAGGGCGTTGCGGGGCTCGGTGAGGATCTGCACGAGCGCCTCGCGGTCGAGCTTGGTGACGCTGGCGATCAGCGGCAGCCGGCCGATGAACTCGGGGATCAGGCCGAACTTGGTGAGGTCCTCGGGTCGCACCTGGGCGAGCAGGTCCTCGGCCTCGCGCTCGGCGTGGCCGCGCACCTCAGCGGTGAAGCCGAGCGTCTTCTTGCCGACGCGCTGCTCGATGATGTGCTCGAGCCCGGCGAAGGCACCACCCACGACGAAGAGGATGTTGGTGGTGTCGATCTGGATGAACTCCTGGTGGGGGTGCTTGCGACCCCCCTGCGGCGGCACCGAGGCGGTGGTGCCCTCGATGATCTTCAGCAGCGCCTGCTGGACGCCCTCGCCGGAGACGTCGCGGGTGATCGACGGGTTCTCGGCCTTGCGGGCGACCTTGTCGATCTCGTCGATGTAGATGATGCCGGTCTCGGCCTTCTTGACGTCGTAGTCGGCGGCCTGGATCAGCTTCAGCAGGATGTTCTCGACGTCCTCGCCGACGTAGCCGGCCTCGGTGAGCGCGGTGGCGTCGGCGATGGCGAACGGCACGTTGAGCATCCGGGCCAGGGTCTGCGCGAGGTAGGTCTTGCCGCAGCCCGTCGGCCCGATCACGAGGATGTTGGACTTGGCGACCTCGACGACCTCGTCCTTGCTGTGCTTGCCCGGTCCACTCGCCGCGGAGCTGGGCTGGAGGCCCGCCTGCACCCGCTTGTAGTGGTTGTAGACCGCGACCGCGAGCGACTTCTTGGCCTGCTCCTGGCCGATCACGTAGGAGTTGAGGAACTCGAAGATCTCCCGCGGCTTCGGCAGCTCGTCGAGGCTGACCTCGGAGCCCTCGTTGAGCTCCTCCTCGATGATCTCGTTGCACAGGTCGATGCACTCGTCGCAGATGTAGACGCCGGGGCCCGCGATCAGCTTCTTGACCTGCTTCTGGCTCTTCCCACAGAAAGAGCACTTGAGCAGGTCGCCTCCGTCACCGATACGTGCCACGGGCGGTCATCCTCCGGTATCTCGAGCCCGATCTGATCGAGCCCCGTCTCTCAGGCCCGAGGTGTCGGGCTGTGCTGCGGTGGTGCGGTCGAGGGGCCGAGGGCCTCTCTGACGGTACCGCGTGCCACCCCCGTTGCGGGGAGGGACACGTGGAACGTCGGGTCGGACACGCTCAGGCGAGTGCAGGAGCGCCCTTGCGGGACTCGATCACGGCGTCGATCAGGCCGTACTCGACGGCCTGCTCGGCGGTGAGGATCTTGTCCCGCTCGATGTCGCGACTCACCTGCTCGATCGGCCGACCACTGTGATCGCTGATCATTTTCTCGAGAAGCTCGCGCATCCGCAGGATCTCGTTGGCCTGGATCTCGATGTCGGAGGTCTGGCCGAACGTGCCCTCGGTGTAGGGCTGGTGGATCAGGATCCGGCTGTTGGGGAGCGCCATCCGCTTGCCGCGGGCGCCCGCGCCGAGCAGGATCGCCGCCGCCGAGGCCGCCTGGCCGATGCAGACCGTCTGGACGTCGGACTTGATGAAGTTCATCGTGTCGTAGATCGCCGTCAGCGCCGTGAACGAGCCACCGGGGCTGTTGATGTAGATCTGGATGTCCTGGTCGGGGTTCATCGACTCCAGGCACATCAACTGGGCGATCACCGCGTTGGCGACGTCGTCGGAGATCGGCGTGCCGAGGTAGATGATGCGGTCCTCGAACAGCTTGGCGTAGGGGTCGATGCGGCGGAAGCCGTACGACGTGCGCTCTTCCCACTGCGGGATGTAGTAGTTCATGTCGCTCTACCGTTCTCTGGCCGGTTCAGTTCTTGTGGGCAGGGCGGCCGTCGTCGGCGGCCTCGCGGGCGCTCTTGATGACCTGGTCGACGAGGCCGTACTCCATCGCCTGCTCCGCCGTGAACCAGCGGTCGCGGTCGGCGTCGGCCTCGACCTGCTCGCGCGGCTGGCCGGTGTGCTCGGCGATCAGGTCGAGCAGGATCTGCTTGATGTGGAGCGACTGCTGCGCCTGGATCTTGATGTCGGAGGCCGAGCCACCCATCCCGGACGACGGCTGGTGCATCATGATCCGCGCGTGCGGGAGCGCGTAGCGCTTGCCCTTGGTGCCGGCGCACAACAGGAACTGCCCCATCGAGGCGGCCAGGCCCATGCCGACCGTCGCGACGTCGTTGGGGATGTAGTTCATCGTGTCGTAGATCGCCATACCGGCGTCCACGGAGCCGCCGGGGCTGTTGATGTGCAGGAAGATGTCGGCCTCGGGGTCCTCGGCGGACAGCAGCAGCAGCTGCGCGCAGATCGCGTTGGCGTTCTGGTCGCGGACCTCGGAGCCGAGGAACACGATGCGCTCGCGCAGCAGGCGCTGGTAGATGTGGTCGTCGAGGCCGTTCATCCCGCCACCGCCGTTGAGCTGCGGCTGCTGGGTCCCCGAGTGGGACGCGGAGCTGGAGTACCTGGTCACGGGAGCGACCCTAGCCGGAAGGGCCGACACATCCACGGCCCACACCCCCCTGTTCGCCGACAGCGGATTTCGTTCCCGCTCCTCCGTCACACCAGCCACTCGCGCCGCGCGGGCCGCCGACCTGTGCCGAAATGACACCGACCCGCCCGAGCGACTCGGGCGGGTCGGCGTACGACGTGCGCGGGATCAGGCCTCGGCCTTCTCCTCCTCACTCGACTCCGCGGCCTCGTCGGCCTCGGGGTCGGCGGCCTCGTCGGCCTCGGTGTCGGCGGCCTCGGCGGCCTCGTCCTCGGGCTCACCGATGGTGCCGTCGGGGCGCAGGTTCTTCAGGTCGAGCACGTTGCCCGAGGCGTCGGTGACCACGGCCGCCTCGACGATGCGCGCCAGCGCCTTGCCGCGCAGGATCTCCTGCACCAGCTCGGGCACGTGGTTGTGCTCGAACATGTGGTTGGCGAACTCCTGCGGGTCCTGGCCGGACTGCTGGGCGCGGCGGACCATGTGCTCGGAGAGCTCCTGCTGGTCGATCCCGAACTCCTCGACCTTGGCGATCTCGTCGAGGAGGAACTGGGCGGTGACCGCGTCGCGGACCCGGCGCTCGAGGTCGGCCTCGAACTCGTCCTGGGTCTGCCCCTCGTCCTCGAGGTACTTCTCCATGGTGATGCCGGCGTACGCGATCTGCTGCTCGAAGCTGCTGCGGCGGGAGTTGAGCTCGTCGGTGACGATCGTCTCCGGCAGCGGCACCGAGACGTTCTCGAGGAGCGCCTCGAGGACGGCGTCGCGGGCGGCGGCGGCCTGCTCGAGGCGGCGGCCGCGGCCGAGCCGCTCGCGCACGTCGTCGCGCAGCTCGTCGACGGTGTCGAACTCGGAGGCCATCTGGGCGAACTCGTCGTCGAGCTCGGGGAGCTCCTGCTCCTGCACCTGGCTCACGGCGACCGCGACGTCGACGCTCTCGCCGACCAGGTCACCGCCGACCAGCTGGGAGGAGAAGACCTTCTCGTCCCCGGCGGCCAGGCCGACCAGCGCCTCGTCGAGCCCGTCGAGCATGCCGCCACGGCCGACCCGGTAGGACATGCCGCTGACCTCGGCGCCCTCGACGGGCTCGCCGTCCCGGGTCGCCTTGAGGTCCATGACGACGAAGTCGCCGTCGGCGGCCGGGCGCTCGACGTCGATGAGGGTCGCGAAGCGCTCGCGCAGGTTCTGCACCTGCTCCTCGACGTCGTCGTCGCTGATCTCGATGTCGTCGACCTGGGCGGCGACGCCGTCGTACGACGGGAGCGTGATCTCGGGCTTGACGTCGACCTCGGCGGTGAACTCGAGGGCGTCGTTGTCCTCGAACTTCGTCACCTCGATGTCCGGCTGCGCGAGCGGCTGGAGGTCGTTGGCCTGCAGCGCCTCGACGTACTTCTGCGGGACGACCTCGTTGATCGCCTGGTCGAGGACCGCGCCGCGTCCGACCTGGCGGTCGATGACGGCGGGCGGGACCTTGCCGCGGCGGAAGCCCGGGACGTTGATCTGCTGGGCGATCGTCTTGTACGCCTTGTCGAGGCTCGGCTTGAGCTCCTCGAAGGGCACCTCGACGGTCAGCTTGGCCCGGGTCGGGCTCAAGGTCTCGACGGCGCTCTTCACAGGCTTTCTCCTATTGGTTGCTTGGTGTGTTGTGCGGTGGTGCTGAGTCGGGGCGACAGGACTCGAACCTGCGATCTCCTGCTCCCAAAGCAGGCGCGCTAGCCACTACGCTACGCCCCGCCAAGTGGGGCCCGGCCCGGTGCCGGAGCGCCGGCGGACCCTGCTTGGAGCGGATGACGGGAATCGAACCCGCGTAGCCAGTTTGGAAGACTGGGGCTCTACCATTGAGCTACATCCGCGCGCGCCCTGACCTCCGTGCAGGCACGGCGGCCCAGAGCGGGTGCAATCGTGCCACACCGGCGGGCTCTCGCCCCAACCGGGAAGTCCCCGTGGTCAGCGCCGGTGGACGAGCACGAGCGCGCGGTCGTCGTTGTGCGAGCCCAGCGCGTCGACCAGCCGGTTCGCGCCGCCCTCGAACTGGCCGCGCAGCAGCCGCTCGGCCTGGCCGAGCATCCGGTCGATGCCCATCCCGATCTCGCGCCGCGCCGTCTCCACCATCCCGTCGGTGTAGAGCAGCAGCGCGTCTCCCGGCCGCATGACGCCCGTGCGGGCGGGGAAGTCCATGTCCTCGATGAGGCCGAGGACCGGCCCCTCCCCCTCGTGGATGCTCCACCGACCCGAGCCGGCGTGGAGCTGGGCCGCGGGCGGGTGGCCGGCGGTGCGGACCTCGAAGTCGCCGGTCTCGAGGTCGAGCGAGAGGTGCACCGCGGTGGCGAACCCCTCGTCCCAGCCCTGGCGCAGGAGGTAGTCGTTGGCGGCGGGCAGGAACTCTGCCGGCTCGAGCGCGCCGAGCAGGCCGCCGAACGCCCCCGAGAGCAGCAGCGCGCGGGTGCCGGCCTGCTCGCCCTTGCCGGAGACGTCGACGACGACGATCTGGAGGCGGTCTGGCTCCCGCTGCACGTCGGCGACGACGAAGTCGCCGGCGAACGGCGTGCCGCCCGCCGAGCGCAGGGCGTCCTCGGCGACCCAGCCCGCGGGCAGGGCCGGGAGGCCGCCCTGGCTGAGGATCCGGTCGCGCAGGTCGACGAGCATCGACTCGCCCTGCACCCCGGCCACGCCGAGGCGCGACCGCCGGAACGACGTCGTCAGCACGATGAAGCACAGCGCATAGAGAATGGTGATCGCGAGCACGAGCCGGGTGGTGATCTGGGGTTGCTGGGTGATCGCCAGCATCAGCATCACCATCACGAACACGACGAACCACGGCAGCTGGCGCGGGCCGAGCATCAGGCTGCCGAGCAGCAGCGGGATCATCAGCACCGTCATCGGCATCGTCTCGGGCCACACCAGCGCGCACGCGGTGACGACGAGGGTCAGCGCGATCAGCAGCACCAGCGGGCGGTTGCCGCGAGGCAGGAGGCGCCGACGCCTGCGCACGGTTCGAAGCCGGGACGCCCGGGCGGCCCGGTCCGCGTCGGTTCGAGCGGTCATGGTCGTCGGTCCTCGTCCTGGGATGCGATCACTGTAGTGCCCGCGACCGGTACCTGCGCTGGCATTGGCCGCACCAGAAGAGATTGCGCCCCTGGAGCTCCGCGGTGCGGACGGCGCGCCCGCAGACGTGGCAGGGCATCCCGTTGCGTCGGTAGACGTAGACCTCGCCACCGTGGTCGTCGCGGCGCGGCGGCCGACCCATCGCCTCGGGCATGTGCTCGGGCCGGACCGTGTCGATCCGCCCCGTGCGCACGCCCTCGCGCATGAGGACGGCGAGGTCGTCCCACATCGCCTGCCACTGCCCCGCCCGCAGCGTGTTGGCGGGCCGGTAGGGGTCGATCCGGTGGCGGAACAGCAGCTCGGCGCGGTAGACGTTCCCGACGCCGGCCACGACCGTCTGGTCCATGAGCACGCCGCCGATCGGCGCGCGGCTGCGCCGGATCCGCGCCCAGGCGACCGACGGGTCGGCGTCGTCACGGAGCGGGTCCGGCCCGGAGCGGGCGACGACGACGTCGCGCTCGGCCACCGTCAGCAGCTCGCAGGCGGTCGCGCCGCGGAGGTCGGCGTACGAGAACCGGTCACCGGCGCCGGCGACCAGCCGCAGCCGCACCTGCCCCACGGGGTCCGGCACCTCCGGCACGCCGGCGTGCACGTCGAGCTTGCCGTAGAGGCCCAGGTGGATGTGCACGAAGCGGTCGCCGGGGAACGCGACGAAGAGATGCTTGCCCCACGCCTCGGCCCCGACGAGGACCTGGCCGTCGACGAGCGCCGCGGAGTCGGCGAACCGGCCCTGCGGGCTGCTCGCGCGGACCTCGCGGTCACCGAAGACCGCGGTCAGCTCGCCGGCGAGGCGGTGGAGGGTGTGCCCCTCAGGCATCCGGGTCGGCGGCCGGGCGCTCGGGGAGCGGCGGCAGCGTGCCGTCGGCCTGGTACGCCGTGAGCTGGGCGATCCGGCGCGCGTGTCGCTCGGCGCCCGAGAAGGGCTCGGCGAGGAACAGCTCCACGAACCGGGTCATGTCCTCGATCGAGTGCATCCGGCCGCCGACGGCGACGACGTTGGCGTCGTTGTGCTGGCGGCCCAGCAGCGCCGTGTCCTCCGACCACGCCAGGGCGCACCGGATGCCGGCGACCTTGTTGGCGGCCATCTGCTCGCCGTTGCCGGAGCCGCCGATCACGACGCCAAGACTGTCCTGGCCGGCCGCGCGCTCCTGCGCCACCGCCTCGGCCGCCCGCAGGCAGAAGACGGGGTAGTCGTCCTCGGCGTCGTACCAGAACGGGCCGTGGTCGACGGGCTCGTAGCCGTGCTCGGCGAGCCAGGCGGCCAGGTGTTCCTTGAGGTCGAGTCCGGCATGGTCGCAGCCGAGGTGCACGCGCATGGCCGCCATCCTCTCAGCCGGCGTGCTGGTCCACGAACCCGGAGGTCTGGCGCAGCAGCGCCTCGGCCTGGGGGAAGACCGACACGTGCCGCCAGAAGCCGTGCACCTGGCCCAGGTAGCGGGTCGCGGTCACGGCCACGCCGGCGTCGGCGAGCAGCGCCGCGAGGTGCTCCCCCTCGTCGCGCAGCGGGTCGTGCTCGGCGGTCACGACGAGCGTCGGCG
Organism: Nocardioides sp. GCM10030259; assembly: GCF_042666375.1. NCBI lineage: Bacteria > Bacillati > Actinomycetota > Actinomycetes > Propionibacteriales > Nocardioidaceae > Nocardioides > Nocardioides sp. GCM10030259. The sequence goes on from NZ_JBHTDF010000005.1 coordinate 351,747, forward strand.
GCAGCGTGGCGAGGCGGGCGGACCGGAGGGGCGCCAGGTCGGGGTGCTCGAGGTCGGCGGGCGTCCCGGCGTACTGCTGCCAGTACCAGGCGGCCTCCCGCGGGTCGAAGCCGTCGGCCGCCGTCTCGTACGACGCGAACCCGGCCGCCGGGTCGAGGAACGGGTAGACCAGCACCGCCGCGGCGAACCGCCCGGGGTGCCGCAGGGCGGCGACCAGCGCGAGATTGCCGCCGGCGCTGTCCCCGTGGACGACAGTCGGCCCGTCGAGGCCGAGGGCGACGGCCTCGCGGTCCAGCCAGCCGACGACGGTGGACACGTCGTCCGGGGCCGCCGGGAACCGGTGCTCGGGCGGGCGCCGGTAGTCGACGCTGAGCACCGCGCGGCCGGTCCGGTTGGCCAGGCGGCGCGCGGCCGGGTCGTGCACCTCGACGTCGTGGAAGACGAAGCCCCCGCCGTGCAGGTGCAGCACCAGGCCCGGCACGGCGTCCGCGGGCCGGTAGAGCCGCACCGGTACGCCGTCGGCGTCGAGGTCGCGCACCTCGGCGACGTCCTCGCGCCGCTCCCCCGCAGCCACGGCCCGGGCCTGCTCGCGGGCGGCGGCGATGTCGTAGCCGTCGGTCCAGACCGGTGTCTCGTCGGCGGCGACCTCGAGGGCGCGCCGGGCTTCGGGGTACAGCATGCGCGCACGCTACTGCGTCGCGCGTGCCACGATGCGCACCATGCAGATGTCGCGGGCGCGGGCGGCCACGGCTGCCGCCTTCCTCAGCCAGGGCCTGGTCCTGCTCAGCCTGACCACGCGGCTCCCCGACGTCCAGGACAAGTGGGGGTTCTCGGACGTCACCCTCTCGCTGGTGCTGCTGATGATGGTGCTGCTCGCGGGGGTCGGCTCGGTGGGGGCCGAGGCCCTCGCGAAGCGCCGCGACAGCGCCCTGCTCCTGCGCTCGGGGCTGCTGCTGATCGCGGCCGCCGTACCCGTGCTCTGCCTGGCCCCGGCCGAGGCCGTGTTCATCGCCGGCATGGCCGGGTACGGCATCGGGCTCGGCATGGTCGACGCGAGCACCAACATGCAGGCGGTCGCCCTCGAGCACCGGTACGCGCGGCCGATCCTGCCGTCCTTCCACGGCGCCTGGACCCTCGGCGGGGTGATCGGCGCGATCGTCGGCCTGGCCACCGCGTCGGCTCCGATCGAGGTCAACGCCGTGGTCGGAGTCCTGCCCCTGGCGGTCGCGTTCGCGCCGTTCCTGCCCCGCGACCACGGCCCGACCGAGCTGCCCGAGGCGCTCGCGGTGCCGTGGCGGCCGATCATCCTGGTCGGCATCGCGATGGTGCTCTTCTACATGATCGACACGGGCGTCCAGACCTGGGGACCGCTCTTCCTCGACCACACCTTCACCACGCCGGAGCGGTACGTCGCCCTCGCGGCGCTCGCCTACCTGCTCGCCAGCGGTGCGGTCCGCCTGGCCGGCGACCGCCTCGTGGGACGGTACGGCCCCGTGCGCGTGCTCCGGGTCGGCGCCGTGGTCGCGGCGGCGTCGCTGGCGGTCGTGGTCTTCTCCCCCACCTGGCAGGTGGCGGTGCTCGGCTTCGCACTGCTCGGCGCCGGGGTCGCGGTCGTCGCCCCGCTCAGCTTCTCGGCAGCGGCGCGGATCGCCGGGGGCGAGGGCCTCGAGCCCGCCGTCCGCCAGGCGCGCGTGGACGCCGTGATCGCGCGCTTCAACCAGTTCAACTACGTGGGCGCGCTGCTCGGCTCGGTCATGACCGGCCTGGTCGGGAGCGGGTCGCTGCGGGTCGGCTTCGCCGTCCCGATGGTGCTGGTGCTCGGCATCATCCCGCTGGCGACGGCCTTCGCCCCGCGCGTCGCGGGATCGCTCGGGTCACTCAGCAGCGGCCGGGCCTGACCAGCTCTTGTCGGGCTGCGGCACGGGGCGGCCGGGCTGCTCGCCGCCGCGGGCCTCGAGGTAGCTCTGCTTCGGCACCATCACCTTGCGGCGGAAGATGCACACGACCTTGCCGTCCTGGTTGTAGCCGATGGTCTCGACGTGCACGACGCCGCGGTCGTCCTTCGACTTCGACTCCCACTTGTCCAGCACGGTCGTCTCGCCGTACAGGGTGTCGCCGTGGAAGGTCGGCGCCACGTGGCGCAGCGACTCGATCTCGAGGTTGGCGATCGCCTTGCCGGAGATGTCCGGGACGCTCATGCCGAGCAGGATCGAGTAGACGTAGTTGCCCACCACGACGTTCTTGCCGAACTGCGTGGTCTCCCCCGCGTAGTGCACGTCGAGGTGCAGCGGATGGTGGTTCATGGTGAGCAGGCAGAACAGGTGGTCGTCGTACTCGGTCACCGTCTTGCCGGGCCAGTGCTTGTAGGTCGCGCCGACCTCGAACTCTTCGTAGCTGCGTCCGAACTGCATGGGCTCACTCTGCCCGGACGCCTAGGCGACCGCACCGTGGGCTATCTCACCAGCCCCGTGGTTGAGGAGAGCGGTTGAATGACCGTGGTCGCCGCCGACTCTCGGCTCGCCGGGTTTCGACGCGCGGTCGCGGCCTCGCGGGCTCGGCCGCGCGCTTGCTCAACCTGCTTGACCTGCGCGCCGCGCTCGTACCTCGCGCGCCGCTTGGTCAGCTACCCCCGCCGCCCGCCTTGCGTCGATGCATCGGAGGCGTCGCACCGCCGGCCACCTCGGCTCCGTGGGCCTTCTCCCGGAGCGGCGCGTCCTGGTGCACGCCCTTCTCCTTGGAGTTCTTCCGGTCCAGCGCCTCGCGCATCTTGGCCTTGAGGTCTTCGTTGCCGTGCGAGTCCGTCATCGTTCCTCCGCGAGGGTCGGCCGGTCAGGTCCTTCCACCCTCGCACGACCCGTCGACGTACGTCGACCGACTTCCCCTGCAGCGTTCAGGAGAGCTTGTAGTCCTTGAGCAGGCTGCGGCCGATGATCATCTTCTGGATGTCGGAGGTGCCCTCGCCGATGAGCATGAACGCCGCCTCGCGGTAGAGGCGCTCGATCTCGTACTCCTTGGAGTAGCCGTAGCCGCCGTGGATCCGGAAGGAGTCCTGGACGACCTCGTTGCAGTACTCGGCGGCGAGCATCTTGGCCATGCCGGCCTCGACGTCGTTGCGCTCCCCGGAGTCCTTCATGCGCGCGGCGCGGACCATCATCGCGTGGGAGGTCTCGACCTTGGTCGCCATCTCCGCGATCCGGAAGAGGATCGCCTGGTGGTCGACGATCGGCTTGCCGAAGGTCTCGCGCTGCTGGGCGTAGGCGATCGCGAGCTCGAAGGCCCGGTTCGCGATGCCGCAGGCGCGGGCGGCGACGTTGACGCGGCCGACCTCGACGCCGTCCATCATCTGGTAGAAGCCCTGGCCGGGCTCGCCGCCGAGGACCTGGTCGGCCGAGACCCGGTGGCCCTCGAAGACCGCCTCGGTCGTGTCGACGCCCTTGTAGCCCATCTTGTCGATCTTGCCGGGGATCGTCAGGCCCGGTGCGGTCTCGCCGAAGCCCGGCTCCTTCTCCACCAGGAACGTCGTCATGTTCCGGTAGACCGAGTCCGCACCCTCGTCGGTCTTCACGAGTACGGCGACCAGATTCGACGTGCCGCCGTTGGTCAGCCACATCTTCTGGCCGGTGATCGAGTAGCCGCCGTCGTCCCCCTCACCCAGCTTGACGGCCTTGGTCTTGATCGCCGACACGTCCGAGCCCAGGCCCGGCTCCGACATCGAGAAGGCGCCCCGGATCTCGCCGGTCGCCATCCTCGGCAGGTACTTCTGCTTCTGCTCCTCGGTGCCGTGCCTCATCAGCATGTAGGCCACGATGAAGTGGGTGTTGATCACGCCGGACACGCTCATCCAGCCGCGCGCGATCTCCTCCACGCACAGCGCGTAGGTCAGCAGCGACTCCCCCAGCCCGTCGTACTCCTCGGGGATGGTCAGGCCGAAGATGCCCAGCTCCTTGAGACCGTCCACGATCTCCTGCGGGTACTCGTCCGCGTGCTCGAGCTCGGTCGCCACCGGGAGGATCTTCTCGTTGACGAAGGTCCGGACCGCCTTGAGGATCTCCTGCTGGTCCTCGGTCAGTCCATCGGTCTCACACAGCCGGCCCATGAGTGTCCTTCCGCGTCGGGGTGACTCACCGGTAACTTACTCGTTCGACGCGGGTTCCGAACCGTGAGATACCGCACGGCACCGGCCGCGGTTCAGTCGCGCTTGCCCGATCCGCGGACGATCCGCGCGAGCGCGTCGACCGCCGACTCGAGCTGCTGCTCCGTGCTCACCGACTCCGGGTCGACGCCGGGTACGTCGAGCGGGACGAGCTCGGCCAGGTCGCCGACGACCCGCACACCCGAGGCGGCCACCGCGGCGCTGCGGGCGTCGGAGCGCTTGCGCAGCCAGTCGGGGACGACGAACCCGATCGGCGGCTCGTCGCCCTTGCGGGCGGCCAGCACCTGCTTGGCGAGCCGCTTCTTGACGGCCTTGTTGTAGACGGCCTTGTCGACGTCACCGAGCGCGGCGTTCAGCCGGCCGAGCAGCAGGGCCGAAGCAGCGCCGAGGGACTCGTTCGCGCGCGGGGCGGCCGCCCAGGTCGCCGGCGCCAGGCCGACGACCTCGCAGAACCGGTCCCACAGCTGCTCGGAGGGCGCACCCGCCGGCGGGACCGTGATCACCGTGACCCGCTCCGGGCCGAGCACCTTGGCCCACCGCTTGGCGATCACGCCGGCGTCCTGCTGCCGCCAGAACCGCTTGCCGACCGCGCCCGACTCGGAGCGGACCGCCTTCTGGAACTCGCCCCAGCCCCAGCTGCGCCGGTTCTGCAGGGTCTCCTGCCACATCGCGGGCACCACCCGGCCCAGGTCGCGGACGGTGATCACGGCCTCGACGCGAGCGTCCGGGAAGTCGGCGATCACGCCCCGGATCCGGTCCTCGGCGATCGGCGCCATGAACTCCATGGACACGAGCACCGTGCCGGGGTGGTCGCGCACGTCGGCGACCAACCGCGACCACGCCTTGTCGCCGGCGCTGGACGACGCGAGGTCGGTGACCGCGCGCACCTGCCGCGACCACGGGGTCGGGAAGAGCACGCCCTGGCGCTCGAGCTCGTCGAGGTTCGCGCCCAGCCGGGCCTGCACGAACGTCGTACCCGACTTCAGCAGTCCGACGTGCAGGACCAACCGATCAACCATGAGACGCCTACTCGTCGCGCCACTCGGGGCTGTCGAAGCCGTACTTCTCCGTGACGATCATCTTCGGCAGGTCACCGGGAGCGGCGAGGTCCATGATCTCCTGCCGCGTCAGCCCCTGCCCCGACATGGCCAACCGCGCCGGGAACGGCGGGTCGGTCGGGTCGGCGTTGCCCGTGTGCGGCCGGTAGCCGACCGCGCGGGTGCGCTTCGCCCACATCCAGTCCCAGTGCTTGCGGTAGGCCTTGAACATCGGCCGGCCCGGGATCGCCAGCACCATCTCGTCACCGGTCAGGCCGGAGTCCTGGTAGTTGCTGGACCCCGTGAACGACCAGCGGGCGCCGGTGACGCCCGCGTAGTTGCCCGAGATCAGCAGCTCCTTCATGTGGCTGTAGAGGTCGATCTCGCCGTCGCTCTCGCCCTCCGGGCCGCTGTGGTCGGTGTCGAAGCCGTTGGAGCGGACCGGGACGTAGCCACGGCTGGTCGGGTTGCCGAAGACCGCTCGGGTCGCCGCGCCGGCCATGCCGTACTGGATCTTCACGTCACAGCCCTGCGCGTAGAGGTTGCGGAACCGCTGCGCGATGTACTTGCCGCGGCTGCCGTCCCACGCGTGCATGTTGACCCGGATGACCGTGCGGCCGCCGTTGATGGTGGAGCCGGTGCACTGGACGGGGCGGAGCGCCTCCATGATCGGGTCGTCGTACGGCACGCCGTGGAAGGGCGTCACCCACAGGTGATAGCCCCCGACGGCCTCGTTGACGTACGGCTTGGGGACCGGCTGGTCGAGCTTCTGCTCCTCGAAGAGCTGCTCGAGGCGCTGGTAGAGGTTCGGTGCGTTGTTCTTGGTCCAGAGGTCGTTGTACTGGTTCTTCGCCCCGTTCATCTTCATGTTCACGGAGCCGACCATCACGACGTTCTCCGCCGCTCCGGTCTTCGAGAAGAGGAAGAACTTGGAGTGCAGGACGTCACCGTTGGAGCGGCAACCCTTGTAGCACTGGGCCACGAAGTTCTTCTTCTTGCGGTTGGTGCCGATGGCCTTGCGCACCTTGCGCTGCGCCGGCGTCATCTCGTGGTCGTTGATCAGCACCTGCACCTGCACGCCGCGCTTGCGGGCCTTGATCAGGGCGTCTGCGACCGGGAACCGGTCGAAGGAGAACATCGACATCCAGATCCGCGAGCCCTTCTTCGAGTGCCGGATGGCCGACAGCACCTGGCGCTCGATGCGGAACTGCGTCTCCGGCTTGGAGCGCGGGACGTTGAAGACCGGGCCCTCGGCGGGCTTCCACTTCGGCTTCTTGGGCTTGGCTACCGCGGCGGCCTTGGCAGTCTGCGCGGCCCGGGTGCTCGCCGCGGACGTCACCGCCTCGGCCGAGGTGCTGACGGAGCCGCCGATCGCCGTGACGAGCACGATGAGACTCAGTGCCGTGGCAAGCGCACGGACGCTGGATTTCACGCGAAGGACCTTTCGTCGAGGGAGCGGGGCACGCTAACACAGGAGAATTGGGGCAAGGTCATCCCCGCCGACGGCGCCAGCGCGACGGCTTGGCGTCCAGGACCGGCACCTCGCCGGCCCGTTCGGCGGCCGCCCGGAGGTCGGTGAGCAGGGCCGCGAGGGCGCCGACGGCGACCGGCAGCAGCTCGGAGTCGGTCGCCTCGGACGGATGCCGGCGGGCGGAGATGTCGGCGGAGCGGAGCAGGTCGACGTCGCCGCGCAGGTCGAAGCCGCCGCTCGCGAGCAGCGCGAGCAGCCGCTCCTCGCGGCGCTGGAGCTCGGCCAGCTTCTGCTCGGACGGCCGGTAGCGCTCGGCGCCCTCGTGGACCAGCGTCCGCTCGCCGAGATGGCCGCGGATCCACCGGCCCCGGTCGGTGGGGGACGTGAAGCCCTTCAGGTCGGAGTTGGTACGCCGCAGCACCTCCACCTCGGCCAGGCCGAGCGAGGTGTTCGCGGGCTGCTCCTCGGCGTCGATCCCCTCGGACCGCTGCCCGCAGACGTCGAGGAACGTGTCCCACAGCTGCCGCGGACCGGCTCCCCGGGTCAGCGGCACGACGTGGATCCGGTCGTGGTCGAGCACGCTGCCCCACCGCTCGAGGACGTCGCCGAGGTCGAAGCTTGCCCAGCCCCAGGCACTGACGCCCTTCGGCTCGGGCGGGTAGGAGTCGATCGGGAGGTCGTTGCCGTTCTTGACCCACTCCTGCCAGCGGGAGGTGAAGAGGTCGACCATCGGCCGCGCGGTCACCACGACGTGCAGGTCGGCGTCCGGGAACGCCTCGCGGGCGCGCTCCACCTGGGCCGGCGTCGCCGAGGCGAAGAACTCGTGGCTGATCAGCGCGTCCCCGCCCTTCTTGCGCAGGCGGGCGTTCACGAGGTCGACGAGGTGCGTCCAGGGGTGCTCGACCTGCCGCGGTCGGTTGGCCAGGCCCGGGTCCTCCCGCAGCTCGAGCGACGCGAGCAGGTGCTGGCGGCGCGCGCCGGGGAGGTAGAGGCCGCGCTCGGCCAGCCGGTCGCGGTTGAGCCAGAGCGCCTCCTGCAGGTACGTCGTACCCGTCTTGGGGAGCCCGATGTGCAGGAAGACCCGCGAGCGGGTGCTCACTTCGCGCCGTCCGACGCCCTCGCGCTGACCCCCGCCCGGTAGCGCGCGACGGCGGCGGCCACCCGCGGGTCGTCGGTGTCGGCGAGCGCCACGAGGAGCTCCGACACGAGGTCGGTCACCTCGGCCAGCCGGAGGTTGAGCTGACGGCACTCCTGGACCTCGGCCTCGAGGTCGGTCATGCGCTGGCGGAGCCGGGCGAGGTCACGGATGCGGGAGCGGATCATGGCCACTGGACCACCAATCTTGTGAGGTACGGCGGCGCGTCCGGCGTACCCGCATCGATGCGGGGCCGGACGCGCACGGTGTCGCGGCTGAGGTCGTGGCGGGCGACGACCCGGCCGCCGGAGCGGTCGATCTCGGCGAGGAACGCGTCGAGGTCGAGCGGACGCACGCCGTACGGCAGGTCCGGGGAGGGTGCCGTCGCGACCTGGAGGTAGAGCCGCCCGCCGCCGAGGGACATCCGGGCGAGGCGCAGCAGGTTCGCGCGGCCGAACGCGGTCGTGGCGTCCGCGACGTGCCGGGCAAGCATCACCTTGGAGCCGGGGTTCCGGGAGAGCTCGACGCCCATCGGCAGCACGGACCGCAGCTCGGTGAGGCTCATCCACTCGTACCGCAGCGGCAGCCGGCCCCGGCGGGCCTTCTTCGCGCGCTTGCCGAAGGCGCGCCGCGCGTAGTCGAGGCCGAGCGACGTGACGCCCTGGCGGGCCAGGAAGGCCGCGTCGGCGCCGGCTCCGCAGCCGACGTCGATCGCCATGTCGGTCTCGCCGCGCTCGCGGCGGGCCACCCAGCGCACGAACGCACTCGGGTCGGTCGCCTGCCCGTGCGTGCGCAGGTAGAAGGGGTCCCAGAGGCGCTCGCGGTTGGCCTGGGTGCCGCGGAACCAGCCGCTGAGGCGGCGGTAGGTGCTCGGCGGGGTCTCGAACTTGTACGCCGGGTCGGGGACGCGCCAGCTCGGGCCGTACATGGCGGCCAGCAGGTGCTCCGGCTCGGCGGGGGCGGGCAGCTCGCGGCCCTCGAGCGTGGTGACGGAGGTCGGGTACATCCACTCCATCTTGAACGGCGCGCGCACCTCGCCCATCAGGTGCAGGTGGCCGTCGCGGAGGAAACCGCCGAACACGTCGAGGCCGCGCATGCGTCCGTCGCCCTCGCGGACGCCGACCTTGAACGCGATGCCGCTGTAGCGGGTGACGGGGTAGCCGAGGTCGACGAGCGACCGCTGCAACCGGAACGACTCGAGGACGACGTCGTACGGGTGCTCGTGGTCGCTCACGTAGCCCAGGTCGGCGTCCGAGTCGTGCCCGATGAGCGCGCCCTCCCGTACGGCGCCGAGCAGCGTGCCGTACGCGATGAACGGGCGCACACCGGCCGCGGTGAGCGCGCCGATGACCTCCTCGATCGCGTCGAGCAGCGGCTCGGTGTGCTCGGCGCTGCGACTGGCGAAGAGCCGGCGCAGCCGGTTGGACTTGTCCAGCCCGAGGGGGTTGCCCTTCGGGTCGACGACGCTGATGCGGTCGTCACGGGAGCCGAGGCCGACCTCGACGGCGCCGAGCTCGGCCTGGCTGACGTGGTCGAGCACGGTCACGGTCGTGCGGCCGTCGAGGTAGGGCCGGAGGGCGTCGGGCCAGTGCCAGAGCCGGCCGGCGGCACCGGCGGGCGGGTGCTCGGCGGTGTCGCGCTGGGTCCAGAACGACCCGATGCGCTGGTCGTCGAACCGGACGTCGACGGAGCGGTCCTCGGTGCCGCGGAAGGCGATGCCGTCGTCGTCGACCGCGAGCGCGGTCAGCACGTCGGCGGTCGGGGGCGCTGCTTCCACCGGGTCCTCCTCCTTCCGAATGATCCCGTCACCCGTCGGAGGGGCCCGGAGCTCGCGGTCGACCCTTCATCGACTCGGCGTCGACCGCGGGGACGTGCTGTACTCTGCTGTCACACTAGCAACTCTGTCCTCAGCACTCGCCCGCCGCCTCGGCGTCACCCACGCGGGGCAACTCGGCGACATCTCGGGCGATGACAGAACGGGAGAATAACGCAGATGCCCGTGCCGGCCCCCCTTCCCCCTCGCCGCCGCACCCTCCTCGTCGCGCTCGCGCTCACCACCGCCGCGACGCTGGCCGCCAGCGTGCTCGCCCTGCCGGCCCAGCCGGCCGCGCAGGCCGCCACGGCCAAGCAGCGCGCCGTGGTCACGGTGCAGCCGCCGGGCGCCAGCAGCTTCCGGATGGCCTCGTTCAACGTCCTCGGCGCCGACCACACCGACGGGAAGGCCCCCCGCAAGGGCTTCGCCTCCTCGGCGCAGCGACTTCCGGCCGCCAAGCAGATGCTGGAGTCGAACGGCGTCCAGGTCGTGGGCTTCCAGGAGCTGCACTGGGAGCAGGCCTCGCTGTGGAACAGCATCGCGCCCGAGTGGGGCACCTTCCCGGGCACCACGCGCAGCGAGCCCGCGGCGCACAACTCGATCAGCTGGCGGCTCGACGAGTTCACGCTCGTGCAGGCCAACGTCTTCCTCTCGCCGTACTTCAACGGCAACCCGCTGCCGATGCCCTACGTGCAGCTGCGCAACAACGAGACCGGCCAGCTCGCCTGGTTCATCAACGTGCACAACCCCGCTGACAGCCGGGGGAACGCCGAGCAGTGGCGCGACCAGGCCGTCGCGGGCGAGGCAGCCCTCGTCAACTCCCTGCGCGCCGCCGACCCGACCACCCCCGTCTTCCTCACCGGCGACATGAACGAGACGCGCGACTTCTTCTGCCCGATCGCCAGCAGCACCGAGCTCCAGGCGGCCAACGGCAGCAGCTACTCCGACGGGACCGGCTGCCAGCTCCCGAGCACGGTCGGCGTCGACTGGGTGACCGGCACCTCCGACGTGACCTTCTCCTCGTTCGTCAAGCTGCTGACCCCGATGACGCAGAAGATCAGCGACCACCCGGCGATGATCGCGACCGCGACGATCCCGCCGATGGCGGCGCGCGCGGCCGGCACCACCAACGTCGTGGTGATCTCCGTCGACGGGCTGCGGTCCAACGCGTTCAACTCGGCCTCCGACGCCGACCGCACCAGACACCTGCGCGAGATCCGCGCCGCCGGCGCGTCGACGCTGAACGCCCGGCTGAGCTACGAACGCTCCACGCCGCTGCCCAACACGCTCTCGACGCTGACCGGGCGACCGGTCGTGAAGAAGCGCGACGGCCACGGCGTGAAGTACGACGAGGACCGCGGCAAGAACCTCGCGCAGACCGCCGGCCAGTACGTCTCGAGCGTCTTCGATCGGGTCCACAACGCCGGTCGCCGCACCGCCGTCTACTCGAGCAAGAAGAGCGCCACCATCATGGAGCGCTCCTGGAACAAGAAGAACGGCGGCTCGGACCCCGTCGGTCGCGACAACGGCCGCGACAAGCTGAGCCGGTTCGCCCTGTCCCCCGACAAGGACAAGGTGGCCGTCAAGCGGGCCATGGAGGACCTGCGCACCAAGCCCGCGACCTACAGCTTCGTCGAGCTCAGCGCGCTGCAGCGCATCGGCGACGAAGGCAAGTACGGCGGGCCGGCGTACTCCGCCGCGCTCGGCCGCATCGACAAGCAGGTCAGCGGCATCGTGCGCACGATCGGGAACAACCCGTCGATCGCCGGGCACACGATGGTGGTGCTCGTCGGTGGGTCCTCCGGCGCGAAGGCCGGCAACCACAAGCCGCCCAGCTACACCGCGCCGCTGGTCGTCTGGGGCCCGGGCGTCATCGCCGGAGCGGACCTCTACGACCTCAACCCCGCGTGGACCAACCCCGGCCGTGCGAAGGTGCCCTACCGGAACAACCCGATCTTCACCGGCGTCGTCGCCAACCTCACGCTGGGCGCGCTCGGCCTGGCGCCGCTCCCGGGCTCGACGCTGAACCCGTCCTCGACCTTCAATGTCTTCGTCGACGGCACCGTCGTCCAGTAGCCCCCGGAGGCTCCGCCTGGCCGTCGCCGCCGTGCTCGCCGGCTCGCTCCTCACGACCGGCTGCACGGACGACGGCGACGACCCGGGGGCGCGGAAGTCGCCGTACCGCGCCCCGGAGCGGATCGCGCCGGTGCGCGCGCCCGCCGAGCGCGACGTCGTGCTCACCGAGCCCGCCACGCCGGCGCCGCTCGATGGGCTGGCGGACCGCCCGAACCTGCTGATGATCACCCTGGACGACGCGGCGTGGGAGGACATGCAGTACCTGCCGCACGTGCAGGAGCTGATGGTCGACGGCGGGATGACACTCGAGGAGGGCCTCTCCCCCACGCCGGTCTGCGTGCCGGCCCGCGCCACGCTCCTGACGGGGCAGTACGCCCACAACCACGGTGCGGTGACCATCAACGGCGAGGGCGGCGGCTTCGCGGCCTTCGAGGACGACGACACGCTGCCGGTCGCCCTCCAGGAGGCGGGCTACGACACGATGTTCCTCGGCAAGTACCTCAACGGGTACACCGAGGAGCAGGTCGACCACGAGCCGCCCGGGTGGTCCGTCTGGCGGCCGACGGTCGACTTCAGCACCTACAACTTCGAGAACCCCGAGCTGCTGGTCGACGGCGAGGTCGTCGAGACCGGGACCTACTCCACGACGCTGCTCAGCGACCAGAGCACCGAGCTGCTCGAGGACCCGGAGCGGGACCGGCGACCGTGGTACCTGTGGCTCAACTACGTCGCACCGCACCACGGCGGGCCGACGGAGGACGACGACCCCGCGGAGGTGTTCCCCGACGACGAGCACCCGCTCTCGACGACGGTGCCCGAGAGCCGCGACCGCGACACGTTCGCCGACCTCGAGCTGCCCGACAAGCCGAACGTCTTCGAGGACGACCCCTCCGACAAGGTCATCGTCTCCGGCACCCGCGAGCAGGTCCCGGAGTCGCGCCGGGCCCAGATGCGCGAGGCGCACCAGCAGCGGGTCGAGGCGCTCCAGTCGGTCGACCGCGCGGTCGCGCGGACCTTCGACACGCTGCGCAGCACCGGGCAGCTCGACGAGACGTACGTCGTGCTCACCTCTGACAACGGCTTCGCCCTCGGCGAGCACAACCTCGACGGCAAGCTCTGGTACTTCCGCGACATGGTGGGCGTCCCGATGTACATCCGCGGCCCCGGCATCCCCGCCGGCACCGTGAGCAGCACCCCGGTCTCGAACGCCGACTGGGCGCCGACCTTCGCCGCCCTGGCCGGCGCGACCCTGGGGCGCGAGGCCGACGGCGTCGACGTGCTGCCGTGGCTGGACGCCCGCGCGACGCGCCGCGTCGTACCGATCGCCGGCTGGCCGGTGAAGGGCGGCCTGACGCCGCTCTACACCGGAGTCGTGGTCGGGCCCTGGACCTACGTCGAGGGGCGCCGCGGCCAGCCCGAGCTCTACTACCGCACGGTCGACCCCTACCAGCTCGACAACCTGGCCACCGACCGGCGCTACCGCGGCAAGCTCAAGGAGCTCCGCGCGATCTCACGGCAGGCCCGCGACTGCGCGGGGAGCACCTGCCCCACCGAGTTCCACCGCTGAGCGGCTACTGCATGCTGACGTCGGCCACGATCACCGGGTGGTCGGTGATCGCCTCGATCGGTCCGCCGTCGAGCTCCCGGTAGTTCGAGAACGCCACCGGTGTGGACCCGAGCACCCAGTCGACCCGCGGGCCCGGCGGCACGTAGCAGGGCGGCCCGGGCAGGGCGCCGCTGGCGCTCTTCAGCACCGGGGTGATGCTGGAGATCCGGCAGTAGAACTCCGCGTGCTCGTTGAAGTCGCCGGTCATGAGCACCGGCACGCCGGTGTTGTGGAGCTGCGCGGCGAGCTCGGCCTCGAGGTTGGTGGCCTGGACGCGCCAGTGCTGGGCGGCACCGTGGACGTCGGCGGGGTTGTGGAAGTTCGCGACCCAGAAGCGCTGGCCGCTGGACCGCTGCTCGAGCAGCACGTAGGGCATCTGCACCGTGCGGCCGCCGAAGTAGGGAATCGCGATGGTCTCGGCCTGCACCAGCTCGAAGAGCGAGCTGTTCCAGGCGATGCTGTTGGTCCCGTCGATCACCGAGAGCGTCTGGCCGGGGAACACCGACCAGCTCGGGAGCCGGGACAGGAACACCGACTGCTGGACCGGCTCGAACTCCTGGGCGCCGACGACGTCGATGCCGAGCGAGGAGATCAGGGAGGCGGCCTGCCCGGCGCGGGTAGCGCCGTTGGCGAAGTGGGCACGCCGACCCTTGCCGTTCGTGTGACTGGCACCGAGCATGTTGAAGCTGGCGATGCCGAAGGGCTCTGCCGGCGTCACGGGCAGGCCCTGGGCGATGCGCTCGGCGCGCGTGACGAGCGAGTCCGACCCGCCCTTGCCCGCGCCCTTCGCGGCGCCCTTGGCCTTCTCGCCGGCGGGCTGGTCCTGGAGCTCCAGCTCGGCGGCGGGGACGATCCCCTGCGCGTCCGGAGGAGGCGTCGGGACGATGGCCCGGGCGCCCGCCTGGCGCGCGACCGGCTCCGCGGCCTGGCCGCTGTCGAGGACGCCGTTGGACTTCAGCTGCGCGACGCCCGTGACCATCAGGCTGAGCACGACGACCGCACCCACGGCGACGACCGCGATCCGGCCCCGGTCCTTGCGCCGGGATCGGTCGATGCGAGCCCCACCGCGAGGTCGGGAGGTCGGCTCAGGCGTCTCCACCGCGCTCCACCTCCTGGCTCATCCTCGCCGTTCGGCGGGCTCGCCTGAGGGTAGCAAGCCCACCGCCGCGCACGGGATCCACCGAATGCACTCGTCTCCTCCACATACTTCCCCCCTGCCTCGTCGGCCGGAAACCTCCGGACCTGAGCGTTCCGGGCTCCCCGGTCCGCCGGTCCCGGACCGGTAGCGTGTCGGCGTGAACACCCCACGGAATCGCAGGCTTCCCCCGCTGCGCTCCTCCAGCCCACGATTCCGCGGGGACCCCGGATGAGCACGGCACCTCCACGCGTCTTCGTGGCCCGACTCGTCGGGCTGCCGATCTTCGACCCCCAGGGCGACCAGGTCGGCAAGGTGCGCGACCTGGTGGCGGCCGTACGGTCGGAGGTGCACCAGCCGCGGGTGCTGGGGATGGTCGCCGAGGTCTTCGGACGGCGCCGGATCTTCGTGCCGATGACCCGGGTGACCAACATCGACAGTGGGCAGGTCTACACGACCGGGCTGCTCAACATGCGCCGTTTCGAGCAGCGCCCCACCGAGACGCTGGTGATCGGTCAGATGCTCGACCGGACCGTGCGCATCCCGGGCTCAGGGGTGTCCGGCACCGTCTACGACGTCGGCATGGAGCAGGCCCGCAACCGCGACTGGGTGCTGTCCCGGGTCGCGATCCAGGAGCCGGCCAAGGGCCTGCGCCGCCGCGGGCAGACGCACGTCGTGGAGTGGCGTGACGTCGAGGGACTGACCACCCGCGAGGAGACCCAGGGCGCGACCCACCTGATCGCGGCGCTCAACGAGATGCGCCCGGCCGACGCGGCCAACATGATCCACGACCTGCCGCCGGAGCGACGTACGGCGGTCGTCGCCGCCCTCGACGACGAGCGGCTCGCCGACGTCCTGGAGGAGCTGCCCGAGGAGGACCAGGTCGAGATCCTCGAGCACCTCGACTCCGAGCGGGCCGCCGACGTCCTCGAGGAGATGTCGCCCGACGACGCCGCCGACCTGATCGCCGACCTCCCGCCCGAGACGGCGGAGGCGCTCCTCGGGCTGATGGAGCCGGACGAGGCCGAGGACGTGCGTCGTCTCCTGTCGTACGTCGAGAACACCGCCGGCGCGATGATGACGCCCGAGCCCGTGATCCTCGGACCCGACGCCACCGTCGCCGACGCGCTCGCCCACGTGCGCAACCCCGAGCTCACCCCGGCGCTGGCCGCGCTGGTCTACGTCTGCCGCCAGCCGCTGGAGCCGCCGACCGGGCGCTTCCTCGGCGTCGCGCACATCCAGCGGCTGCTCCGCGAGCCGCCCTCGACGCTCGTCGCCGGGGCGCTCGACGACACCATGGAGTCGCTGCGCGCTGAGGCGACCATCGACGAGGTCGCCGCGCACCTGGCGACGTACAACCTGGTGGCGGCGCCGGTGGTCGACGAGAACGGCCACCTGCTCGGCGCCGTCACGGTCGACGACCTGCTCGACCACATGCTCCCCGAGGGCTGGCGCGACCGGGCGATCCGCGCGGAGGCCACCTCATGAGCGACCGGTCCCCGCGGCTCGACACCCCGAAGGACCTCGGCCGCAAGCCGCTGGTCCGGCGGCCGTCGTACAACTCGGACACCTTCGGCGTCTTCGCGGAGTCCTTCGCGCGCTACATGGGCACCGCGCGGTTCCTGATGTGGATGACCGGCGTCGTCATCATCTGGATCCTCTGGAACGCCTTCGCGCCCGACGACGCCCACTTCGACGCCTACCCCTTCATCTTCCTGACGCTCGCACTGAGCCTGCAGGCGTCGTACGCCGCGCCGCTGATCCTGCTCGCGCAGAACCGCCAGGAGGCGCGCGACCGGGTCATCGCCGAGCAGGACCGGCAGGCCGACGCGCGGGCGCACGCCGACATGGAGTTCCTGGCCCGCGAGGTCGCGTCGCTGCGGATGGCCGTCGGCGAGGTCGCGACCCGCGACTTCCTGCGCTCGGAGCTGCGCAGCCTCCTCGCCGATCTGGAGGGGCGCGGCCAGGAGCGTGGCCAGGAGCGTGGCCAGTCTCACCCGGGCGAGGACGAGCCGCGGGACACCCCCACGTAGACTCGGGGATCATGAGCAGCCCCCTTCTCGAGCAGGTCAACGCCGCCCTCGCGACCGTGAACGACCCCGAGATCAAGCGCCCGATCACCGATCTCGGCATGGTGGATTCCGTCGAGATCGACGACGCCGGCGTCGTCCGGCTCACGGTGCTGCTCACCGTCGCCGGCTGCCCCCTCAAGGACACGATCACCCGCGACGTGAACGCCGCGGTCGGTCGGGTCGACGGCGTCACCGACGTCGACCTCACCCTCGGCGTGATGACCGCCGAGCAGCGCTCCGGGCTGCAGCAGCAGCTGCGCGGCGGCCAGGCGCAGCGCGAGATCCCGTTCGCCCAGCCCGGCTCGCTCACGAAGGTCTACGCGATCGCCAGTGGCAAGGGCGGCGTCGGCAAGTCCTCCGTCACCGTCAACCTGGCGCTGGCGCTGGCCGGGGAGGGCCTCAAGGTCGGGGTCGTCGACGCCGACATCTACGGCCACTCGGTGCCGGCCATGCTCGGCGTGGCCGACGAGCGGCCGACCCAGGTCGAGGACCTGATCATGCCGGTCCCGACCTCCAGCGGCGTCTCGGTCATCTCGATCGGCATGCTCAAGCCGCGGCGCGACCAGGTCGTCGCGTGGCGCGGCCCGATGCTCGACCGCGCGCTCGTGCAGATGCTCGCCGACGTCTACTGGGGCGACCTCGACGCGCTGCTGCTCGACCTGCCCCCCGGCACCGGCGACATCGCGATCTCCCTCGGCCAGCACCTCCCCGGCGCCGAGGTGGTCGTGGTCACCACTCCGCAGGAGGCGGCCGCCGAGGTCGCCGAGCGCGCCGGCACGATGGCCTCGATGATGCACCAGCGCGTCGTCGGCGTCGTCGAGAACATGAGCTACCTGCCCTGCCCCCACTGCGCCGAGACCGGCACCGACCACCGCCTCGAGATCTTCGGCAGCGGCGGCGGCGACCGGGTCGCCCAGACCCTCTCGGCCCGGTTCGGCTACGACGTCCCCGTGCTCGGCCGGATCCCGATCGACCCCTCGCTGCGCGAGGGCGGCGACGTCGGCAAGCCGATCGTGGACGCCGACCCGACCGCCCCTGCAGCCGTGGCGCTCAGCGGGATCGCGACCCAGCTGGCCGGCCGTGGCCGCGGACTCGCGGGTCTGCAGCTCGGGCTGACGCCCACGACCAAGCTCTGACCAAGTAGGTTCTCCCACGTGTTCGGGGTCGGCCTGCCTGAGTTTGCAGTCATCGCGTTCGTCGCCGTCCTCGTCTTCGGCCCGGACCGGCTGCCCGACCTGGCCCGCCAGGCCGGCCGGATGGTGCGTCAGGTGCGCAAGCTCGCCAACAGCGCCCGCGACGAGCTGCGCGCCGAGCTCGGCCCCGACTACGCCGACCTCGAGCTGCGGGACCTCGACCCCCGCGAGATCGTGAAGCGCCACATCGCCGAGGCGCTCGAGGACGAGGACGACGAGCCCGTCCGCCGTCCCGCGCGCCGCGGCCAGCGCCCCCTCGGGGACGGCGAGATCCCGCCGTACGACGCCGACGCCACCTGAGCTACTCCCGCGACTGCACGGCCGCGATCCCTTCGAGCGCGACGAGCACCTGCCGGCCCTCGCCGACGATCGCCTCGACGAAGTCGGCTCCCACCCGGCGCAGCACCGCGTCGTACGTCGCGCCGGAGCTCAGGTGGACCACGCACCGCTCCCCCGCGTCGGCGAGCTGGCGGAGCGCCGAGCCCAGTCCGAGGCGGGCGACCGGCGCCCACGCGACCTCCGGCACCGAGCGTCCGGACGCGCCGTGCACGACGGCGACGGCCGGCAGGCAGACCACCCAGTCCTGCGCGGCAGCGCTCACCACGCACCACCCCTCGGCGACCCGGTCGAGCACGCCGACGACCGCGCCCACGCCGACGACGTCGAGGCGCACCTCCGTGCCGACCGACGCCATCAACCTGCTGGCGAGCGTGACCTCGCGGTACGCCGCCCGGCTGCGGTCGGCCAGCTCCCAGTCGCGCTCGGCGTCGTAGAGCGCCTCCGCCTGCTGCTCGAGGTCGTCGAGCACCGCGAAGAGCTCCTCCTCCCAGGACATGCCCGACTCTGCCCGGTCGGGCGCTTCCGCCAAACCGGTCCGGCCGGCACCCGGGGGCGTCAGGCCGGCACGAGCAGGTCCGCGAACCTGGCGAGGTAGAGGGGCCACCCGTCCTCGTCGGCGACTCCGTCGCGCAGCGACAGCCATCCGGGGCCGTGCCGGTCGAGGTGGCGGTGCTCGAGCTCGACACGTGTGCGGTCCGGCCCGTCGGCGACGAACCGGACCTCGACCTCGCTGGTGTTGTCGAGGTCGGTCTCCAGCTGCCAGGTGGGGCCGATGTCCCAGCTGAACACCAGACGGTGGGGTGGCTCGAACACCAGCACCCGGGCCCAGGCGCACTCGCTGCCGTCCTCGCCACGGTCGACGATGCGGCCGCCGACGCGCGGCTCGAAGGTCGTCGAGACGATGGGCGAGCCGAGGAGGTTGTGGTCCGGGGGCTTGACCGCGTCGAAGCGCTCCGTGAACACCGCGAAGGCCCGCTCCGGGGTCCCGTTCACCACGACCTGTCGGTTCACCACGGTCCGCTCGCTCATTGGTCCTCCTCCATCTGCTGCTGGAATCCGGTCAGGGTCTCTCGCCAGAACGCGTCGAGCTGGTCGCGCAGCGCGGCGACGCCGGCCTCGTTCAGCCGGTACCGCCGCCTGGTGCCCTCGGCGCGGTCACTGACCAGGCCGATCTCCTTGAGCACCTTCAGGTGCTGGGACACCGCCGGCTGGCTCACCGGCAGCACGGCGGCCAGCTCGCCGACGCTGCGCTCCCCGCCGGCGAGCTCGGACACGATCGCCCGGCGGGTGCGGTCCGCCAGGGCGGTCCATGCCTCGTCCCGTTCATAAGCCATCACTAACATAAGTTACGACTTATGGATGTATCCGGTCAACACCCCCGTCGTCAGTCCGTCGAGGGGCGCCACGTGTCGTGGGAAGCTCGCACCACCGGTCGTCGCATTGCACGACCTAGCGGGGACGGGAGGAACTGAATACGCTGACGGGACGCCCCTGCGGTCCTTGTTGATCGTCCGCTCTCGGGGAATGCCGATCGTCAGGAGTGGTCGTGCTCGTACAGCGGGTCAAGGGTCGCGAGGCATGGCGCAGCAGGATCGGGGTCGCGGTGTCGGCCGGTCTGGTCGTGGCGCTGCTGGGTGTTGCACCCCCGGCCCGCGCCAGTGTTCCGCGAGCCACCGGTGACGCGGCGGTCATCACCGTGGACGTCGGCGGCGACCGTGGCGCCGACGGGCTGGTCAAGCCGCTGGCGGGCGTGGAGCTGGAGCTGTGGACCGACGTCGGCAGTGCCCCGGCCGCGCGGGTGGGTGAGTCGTGGTCGACGTGCGAGTCCGATGCCCAGGGTGACTGCAGCTTCAGCGTGCCCGACACGGCGGCGGGCGGCGGCAACCGGGACAAGCGGTTCTGGGTCCGGCAGGTCTCCGCGCCCGGGGGCTGGTTCACGAACCCGACCGTCCGCACCGGCAGCGCGACCCAGTCCGAGACGACGGCGCAGCCCTACCAGTTCCGCACCGGAGACCAGCTTCGCGCCGGTGTCACGTACCGGTCGGGCACGAGCTTCATGAACACGCTGAGCAGCTCCCTCACGGCGGCGCAGCAGCGACCGTCCTCAGGTGGGGTGTGGCAGCAGTCCCGCAACAACCCGGCTCCGCCGGAGGAGTGTGGGCTCGACATCGCCCTCGTCCTCGACCTCTCCGGGTCGGTCGGTGACCAGATCGGCGCCCTGCGGAACGCCGGGAACGCCTTCGTGGACGCGCTCGTGGGCACGCCGTCGCGGATGTCGGTCTTCTCCTTCTCCTGGGGGTCCCCCGCCCTCAACGCCACTCAGAACTACCCCGACCTGGAGCCGATCTCCGACAGCGCCGGAGCCAACACGGTCAAGCGCTGGATCGCGGACGGGACCCCGGGGGGCGGCACCAACTGGGACCGCGGTATCGCGGCAGCAGCCGACGCGAACCGCCTTCGCGAGCGCCCCGACGACCGCTACGACCTCGCCATCGTGCTCACCGACGGGAACCCGACCAACTGGGGCGGCACCGGCACCACCTCCGCGACCGTCAACGGCAACGGCAGCAACAACCGCATCGTCGAGGTCGAGAAGGCGATCTTCGCCGCCAACGCACTCAAGGCACAGGGCACCAGGGTCATCGCCTTCGGCGTCGGCGCGGGTGTGACCGACGCCAACACGCGGTTCAACCTGCGCGCGATCTCCGGATCGACAGGCTTCGCCACGGGAGTCGACCCCATCGCGGCCGACTTCTTCCAGGAGTCGAGCTTCGTGGCCGCTGCCGACGCGCTGCGCAGCATCGCCCTGGACAAGTGCACGGGAACGATCAGCGTGGTGAAGAAGATCGTGCCGGTCGGGAACACCGGCGAGGACGTCTCCGGCGCAGACCCCGCGCCCGAGGGCTGGAGGTTCGACGCCAGCACGACCGCGACGCCGCCGGTCCCGGTGAGCCCGCAGACCCAGGCCACCACGGACGACGGCACCGGCGCTGTCAACTTCGGCCTCGACTTCGCCGGAGGCGCCGCGGCCGCCGGGGTGACGATCAC
Source organism: Nocardioides sp. GCM10030259 (assembly GCF_042666375.1). NCBI lineage: Bacteria > Bacillati > Actinomycetota > Actinomycetes > Propionibacteriales > Nocardioidaceae > Nocardioides > Nocardioides sp. GCM10030259. The sequence continues at coordinate 372,825 of NZ_JBHTDF010000005.1, forward strand.
GGAGACCCAGCAGTCTCGTCACGTCCTGGTCCGGCAGGACGGCTTCAACGCGGTCTGCCGGAACCTGGCCGACGACGCCCCGGTCCCCGTGTCCAACGTCGGTGGCCCGACCTCCGCGAACCCCGGCTTCACCGTGTCCACCACGAGTGACCAGGCCATCTCCTGCATCGTCTACGACCGACCACCCCAGCCACCCCCGGACTCCCGGCCGGCCGAGCTCGTCGTCAACAAGCGGTGGGTCGTCGAGGTGGGCGACACCCGGACCAGGTACCGGGAGGGCAGACAGCCCGGTTTCCTGCAGTCACAGCTCACCGTGACCAGCCCGGTCGACGGCACCCGGAACCATCTCGGCTGGGGCGTCACGGCGTACGGCTACAGCGAAGGCGACACCCCCGAGATCGACGAGCGGGTCCGGGTCAACCGGCCGCGATGCGAGCTCGTGTCCCGTCGGGTCACCAGAGCCAACGGCGAGCGCGTCGACGAGAGGCTGCCCTTCGAGCCCACGCTCGTGGAGGGCCGCAACCGCTTCAGAGTCACCAACACGGTGACCTGCTCGACCCGGCTCACCCTGCACAAGATCGTCAGCGACCGCGGCACCGGCCGCGACGCCGACCCCGCTGACTGGACGCTGAAGGCCACGGGTCCCACCCGTGTGTCCGGTCCCGGCAACAGCGCAGCGGTGACAGATCAGCCGATCGAGGTCGGCGACTACCACCTGACCGAGTCCGACGGCCCGTCCGGCTTCACGAACGCCGGGTGGTACTGCACGGGCACCGAGGAGACCGGCTCAGCAACGATCGCTGCCGAGCTCGGCCAGGAGATCCAGTGCACCGTCGAGAACGTCGCCCAGCCTGCGCAACGGCCGGAGTCGCAGCCAGGGCAGAGCCAGCCAGTCGTCCGGACCGTCACCTCGGACGGGCGGGTCGCCCCGGGCGAGCCGTTCCACGACCGAATCCGCGTCACCGGACTGGCCGCCCGCGACGATGCCACCGCCGTCGCGCGACTCTACGGGCCGTTCAGCTCCCGCGCCGCGGCCAGCTGCCGTCCGAGGTTCCTGGCCACGACGGAGCAGGTCCGCGTCACCAACGGGCAGAACCGGGCCCCCAGCGTCCGGGTCAGCAGCCCGGGCGTGTACACGTGGCAGGTGACCCTCCGCGCCGATGACACCAACACCTCGGCGACCCACCGCTGCGGCCAGGCCGACGAGACCACGGTCGTCGCCAAGCCGGCCTACGCCGCCCCGGACGTCGTCGGCGGCTTCTCCGGCACCCTCGCCCCCGACCGTGATCGGCGAGCCCCGGCCACGATCGCGATACCGGGGATCGGGATGCGCGCGACGGTCCAGCGCCACGGCATCGTCGACGGCAGCATGAGCCTGCCAGGCGACGTCCACGACGTCGCCTGGCTGCGCCGGTCCGCCGCCTTCGGCGACATGATCGGCACCGCCGTCGTCGGCGGACACGTCTCGGACCGGCACGACCGCCCCGGCGCGATGTTCAACCTCAGCCGAGCCCACGCCGGTCAGCGGATCACCGTCGACCAAGCAGGCGCACGACACCGCTTCCAGGTGGTCGGCAGGACAACCTTCGACCGCAGCGAGGGGCTGCCCCACCGGTTCTTCACCACCACCGGCGCACACCGCCTCGTCCTCATCAGCTGCACCGACAGGGTCGTCACCGCCGGCGGACACTTTCACTACACGCGTTACGTGGTGGTCGTCGCCAAGCCCGTCCGAAACCCTCGGTGATCAGCAAGGCACGAGGCTGACAGCCACCACGCGGGGTCGCCAGGAGTACCGAGCGCATGAGCAGATCCGACTCGGCTGACTCTGGGCCGGCCGCGAAGCCTCAGAGTGCGTAGATCAACGCGAGCAGCAGGACGAGGGTGAGGGCGATGAGCGCGATCAACACCGCCAGCAGTCCCCGCGACGCCGCTTCAGGACTGCTGCCCTGACGGCCGGCCATCCAGATCATCGCGCCGACTCCCAACGCAGCGAAGCACGCTGCGATCGAGAACCCGAGCACGTACCGCGCAGCCTCGGTGACCAGCGGTGTTGCACCATTCAGCATCTCGGTTGCCTCCTCGGAAGTGCCCTGATCGTTCGGTTCGCCCGCCGAGCTCCAAGGCCGGGCTTGCTGCGGTGACTGCGATGCGTCGTCGTCCGAGCATCCGTCTAGGTGAGCATGGCAGGGACCGTCAGCATGTCGCGTCGTCCACCGGAGCGCCTGTGGATGGATGGTTGACTCCTCGGTCAAAGCGGGGTTTCCTGAAGCAAACACAAGCAAACGTAAGCATAGGCGCTCGGGATGCACCGTCGATGGACTCGCTGCCTGGCCGTGTGGACGGCCGCCTCGGCGGCCACCGCCGCCGCGGTCGCCTGGCTGCTGCCGGTCGCGACGGCTCCGGCCGATCGCTTCGACGACGTGCTGGTGCGGGCGTGCGCGGTCGTCGCCGTCGCCGCGACGGGCTGGCTCTGGCTGACGACCGGCGTCACCGTCGTCGCCGCGCTGCGTGGGTACGACGCGCGCGGCGTACCGGCTCCCCTGCGGCGTCTCGTCCTGGTGGCGTGCGGAGTCGCCCTCGCCGGCGGGCTCGCGGCCGCGCCCGCCCAGGCGACCCCCGGCCGGCCCCAGGAGAGTCGGGTCGCGCAGCCGACCGCCGCGGTCGCTGGCCTGTTCCCCGACCGCGGCGCGGCGAAGCCCTCCCCCGCTGTCGTGACGGTCGGCGCCGGCGACTCGCTGTGGGCGATCGCCGCGGAGCGTCTGGGTCCGGGCGCATCCGGTGCCGAGGTCGACGCCGAGTGGCGTCGCGTCTACGCCCTCAACCGCACCGAGGTCGGACCGGATCCCGACCTCATCCATCCCGCCCAACGACTGAGGATGCCCAACTCGGAGGTACGACCATGACCCACCGCCCCGCTCACACCGCCGATCCCGACGTCGTGCCGTTCCGCGCGGCCCCGGCAGCGGTGCCCGTCGCCAGCGTGCAGGGCACGCTCGCCCTGGAGCTCGAGCCGCGCCGGGAGCCGCCGCTCGCCGAGGTCATCTCGATCGAGGGCCCGGCGCGGCACGGTGTCGAGGACTGGGCCCGCCGCTACGCGCAGGCGGCCGTCGAGATCGTCGGCGGCGACCGCCCGGCCACCCAGCTGCTGCGCTGGAGCTCACGCGAGGTCTACGACGACCTGCAGCGTCGCGCACTCCTTGTCGCCCGCGCCGGGCGCCACCTGCCCGGCGCCGGCCGGGTGCAGCCGGTGCGTCCGCGCGTGGTCGGCGTGCGCTCGTGCTTCCTCAGCCGCGACGTCGTCGAGGTGAGCACGCACGTCCGGTACGGCGAGCGCTCCCGTGCGCTCGCCGCCCGCTTCGAGCGGGTGCGCGATCACTGGCAGTGCACCGCGCTCGACTTCGCGTAGAGACGCCGCAGGGCGGCGACCGCGGTCACCGCCCTGCGTCACGCTCTGGTGGTTTCGAGGCTCGTCGCTGGCGCTCCTCGCACCTCAACCACCGGGTTACGACACCCGTGCCGTCAGTCCCGTCGGGCCGCCGGGGCGGCCGTGGCACATCTTGTACTTCTTGCCCGAGCCACAGGGGCACTTGTCGTTGCGGCCGACCTTTGCGAACTCGTCCGCCTGGGCGTCCTCCGTCGTGACCTCCGCCTCGCCGATCTCGGACGGCGCCGAGTAGGCGAGCTTCTGCGGGGCCGCCGGCCGCTCGAGGCCCTTGGCGCGGATGCTGGGCTGCTCGGCGGACGGCAGCGTGCGCGCCATCGGCTCGACCGGCTCCTCGACCTCGACCTCGATCTCGGCCTCGGCGTCCGGCTCCTCCTCGACCTGGACGTCGAGGTTGAACAGGAAGCCGACGGACTCCTCCTTGATGCCGTCCATCATCGCGGCGAACATGTCGTAGCCCTCGCGCTGGTACTCGACCAGCGGGTCGCGCTGCGAGTAGGCCCGCAGGTAGATGCCCTCGCGGAGGTAGTCCATCTCGTAGAGGTGCTCGCGCCACTTGCGGTCGAGCACGGAGAGGATCACGCGGCGCTCGAGCTCGCGCATGATCGACTCGCCGATCTCCTGCTCGCGGGCGTCGTACGCCGCGTGGGCGTCGGCCTGGAGCGCCGCGATGAGCTCGTCGCGGTCGACGTGGTCGACGCCTCCGGCCTCTTCGACGATCGTCTTGTGGTCGAGCTGCACCGGGTAGATCTGGCGCAGCGCGTTCCAGAGGGCCTCGAGGTCCCACTGCTCGGCGATGTCCTCGGTGGCGCCGGTGACGTAGCCCGCGACGGTGTCGTCGACGAACCCCCGGATCTGCTCCTGGAGGTCCTTGCCCTCGAGGACCTCGCGGCGCTCGGCGTAGATCACCTTGCGCTGCCGGTCCATGACGTCGTCGTACTTGAGGACGTTCTTGCGGGACTCGAAGTTCTGCGACTCGACCTGGCCCTGGGCGTTGGCGATCGCGCTCGTGACCCGCTTGTTCTCGATCGGGACGTCGTCCGGGATCTTCAGCACCTGGAGCACACGGTCGACCCAGTCGGACTTGAACAGCCGCATCAGCTCGTCCTGCAGCGACAGGTAGAACCGGGACTCGCCCGGGTCTCCCTGACGGCCGGAACGACCGCGGAGCTGGTTGTCGATGCGGCGCGACTCGTGGCGCTCGGTGCCGACGACGTAGAGCCCGCCGAGGTCGCGGACCTCGTCGTGCTCGGCGGCGACCTGCTGCTTGATCCGCTCGACCATGGACGGCCACGCCTCGTCGTACTGCTCGGCGGTCTCGCCGCCCGGCTCGAGGCCCTGCTTGCGCAGCTCCTGGTCGGCGAGGAACTCGACGGAACCACCGAGCATGATGTCGGTGCCTCGACCGGCCATGTTGGTCGCGACCGTGACCGAGCCCTTGTGACCGGCGAGCGCGACGATCTTCGCCTCGTCGGCGTGCACCTTCGCGTTGAGCACGGAGTGCGGGATGCCGCGCTTGCGCAGCTTCTGCGAGAGGTGCTCGGACTTCTCGACCGACACGGTGCCGACGAGGACCGGCTGGCCCTTCTCGTTGCGGCCGGCGATGTCGTCGACGACCGCGTCGTACTTCGCCTCCTCGGTGCGGTAGACGAGGTCGGCCTGGTCGGCGCGCGCCATCGGCTTGTTGGTCGGGATCGGGACCACGCCGAGGTTGTAGATCTTGTCGAACTCGGACGCCTCGGTCATGGCCGTGCCGGTCATGCCGGAGAGCTTGTCGTAGAGGCGGAAGAAGTTCTGGAGGGTGATCGTGGCGAGGGTCTGGTACTCCTCGCGGACCTGCACGCCCTCCTTGGCCTCGATCGCCTGGTGCAGGCCGTCGTTGTAGCGGCGACCGGCCAGCATGCGGCCGGTGTGCTCGTCGACGATGAGCACCTCGCCCTCCATGACGACGTACTCCTTGTCGTTGCGGAAGAGCTCCTTGGCCTTGATCGAGTTGTGCATGAAGGAGATCAGCGGCGTGTTGACGGAGTCGTAGAGGTTCTCGATGCCGAGGTGGTCCTCCACCTTGGTGATGCCCGGCTCGAGCACCGAGATCGTGCGCTTCTTCTCGTCGACCTCGTAGTCGACGTCGCGGTCGAGCTTGCGGGCGATCTTCGCGAACTCGGCGTACCACTGGACGTCGTCCTGCGTGGGGCCGCTGATGATCAGCGGGGTGCGCGCCTCGTCGATGAGGATCGAGTCGACCTCGTCGACGACGGCGAAGTTGTGGCCGCGCTGCACGCACTCCTCGAGGGAGCCGGCCATGTTGTCGCGCAGGTAGTCGAAGCCCAGCTCGTTGTTGGTGCCGTAGGTGATGTCGCAGTTGTACGCCGCCCGCCGGGCGTCGGGACGCAGCTCCGGCACGATCACGCCCACGCTCAGGCCGAGGAAGTTGTGGACGCGGCCCATCATCTCGGACTGGTACTTCGCCAGGTAGTCGTTGACCGTGACGACGTGGACGCCCTTGCCCTGGAGCGCGTTGAGGTACGACGGGAGCACGGCGACCAGCGTCTTGCCCTCGCCGGTCTTCATCTCGGCGATGTTGCCCATGTGCAGCGCCGCCCCGCCCATGACCTGGACGTCGAACGGCCGCAGGCCGAGCACCCGGCGCGAGGCCTCGCGCGCGGTCGCGAACGCCTCGGGCATCAGCTCGTCGAGGCTCTCCCCGTCGGCGAGGCGCTGCCGGAACTCGTCAGTCATGCCGCGCAGCTCGTCGTCGCTCATCGCGACGAAGTCGTCCTCGATGGCGTTCACGGCCTGGGCGACGGCCTCGAGCTGGCGCAGGATCTTGCCCTCGCCGATGCGGAGGATCTTGTCGAGAATGGCAGGCACTGGTCCAACTTCCTGGGGTCGCCGACGGATGCCCCGGTCTAAAGGGCGGGCGGCGCCACTCTACCCAGCGACACCCAGTGGCCGAAGCCGGAGCGTGCATCCCGCTCAGGGACACCAGGGACGCAGTGACGGCGCCAGGTCACCCCGCGGCTCGACGGTGACCGAGGCGAGGCCGAGCCAGTCCGCGAGCCGGCGCAGCTCCGACGACAGCTCCTCCGCGGTCTCGGCCGGAGCGCCCGGCTCGGCGTACGCCGCCTTGACGACGAGGCGGCCCGCCCCGGCGTCGAACTGGCGGTCGGCCTTGAGGTCTACCCGCCCGACGATGCGGTCGCCGAGGAGGAACGGCAGCACGTAGTAGCCGTGCACCCGCTTCTCGGCCGGCACGTAGATCTCGATGCGGTAGTGGAAGTCGAAGAGCGCCTCGGTGCGCGCCCGCTCCCACACGACCGGGTCGAAGGGGCTGAGAAGGGCCCGCGCGTCGACCCGCCGCGGCAGCCGCGCGTCGCGGTGGAGGTACGCCGGGCGCTTCCACCCGTCGACGGTCACCGGCACCAGCTCGCCCTCCTCGACGAGCTCGGCCACGGCCGTCGTGGTGTCGGCGACCTCCATCCGGTAGTAGTCGCGCAGGTCCTGCATCGTCGCCACGCCGTGTGAGCGCGCGGCGCGGCGCACCAGCTCGCGGGCCGCGTCGTCCCGAGGCGGGACCGGCTGCGCGAGGACGGCCGCCGGGAGCACCTGGTCGGGGAGGTCGTAGCGGATCTCGAACTGGCTGTTGCGGCCCGCGATCGCGACCTGCCCCGAGGCGTAGAGGTAGTCGAGCATCCGGCGGGTCTCGGACCAGTTCCAGCCCCAGTTGTCCTTCTCGCGCGGCAGGCCGTCGCCCACCCACGACGCAGCGTCGCGCGCGGTCGAGGCGCCGCGCTCGGCGATCTCGTCGAGCAGGCTCTTCTCCAGCACGTCGTTCTTCGCGACGAACCCCCACTTGCCGCGCTTGGCGCGGTGGTCGTCCATCCGGTGCTGCATCACCGGCCACAGCTCGACCGGCATGTACGCCTGGACGTGGGCCCAGTACTCGACGATCCGGCGCGGCCGCCGCTCGGCCGCGCGACGGAGCAGGTCGACGTCGTAGGGCCCCATGCGGGAGTAGAGCGGCATGTAGTGCGCCCTCTGCAGGACGTTGACGGAGTCGACCTGGAGCACGCCGGTGCGCTCGAGCGTGCGCTGGAGCGTGCGCATCGTCGGCGCGGCGTGCGGCTTGTCGAGGAAGCCCTGGGCCGCGAGGGCGATCCGGCGCGCCTGGGCGACGCTCAGCGACTGCATGCGGTGAGGCTAGAGGAGGTCACCGACAGTGGTCGCCGCTGTCTGCACGTCACCGGGTCTCGACACGCGGGTCACGGCTTCGCAAGCTCAGCCGTGCCGCTCGCTCGACCACCGATGATCTGCCGTCGCGGCTCCGCCGCTACGGCAGATCGAGCAACTTCTCCTTGACGGCGTACATCACGGCTTCCATCCGCGAGTGCAGCTGGAGCTTCTCGAGGATGTTGCGCACGTGGTTCTTCACCGTGTTGTCGCTGATGTAGAGCTCCTTGGCGATCTCGCGGTTGTTCATGCCGCGCGCGACCAGCCGGAGCACCTCGAGCTCGCGGTCGGTGAGCCTGAGGCCCGAGGCGTGGTCGCGCTCGGGGCGCGACATCTGCTTGAACTCGTCGATCAGCTTCACGGCCATGGACGGGCTGATCAGCGACTGCCCGTCGGCCACGACCCGCACGGCCTGGGCGACCTCCTCGATCGAGGAGTCCTTGAGCAGGTAGCCCGCGGCACCGCTCTTGACCGCCTCGTAGAGGTCGGCCTCCTCGTCGGACACGGTCAGCATCACGATCTTGGCCGACGGGACGGCCTCCTTGATCGCCAGGCACGCCTCGATGCCGGAGCGCTTCGGCATCCGGATGTCGAGCAGCACGACGTCGGGCGCGGTGCGCTCCGCGAGGGAGGTGCCCTCGACGCCGTCGCCTGCCTCGCCCACGACCTCGATGCCGGGCTCGGCGCCGAGCAGCATCGTCAGCCCGCGACGGAACAGCTCCTGGTCGTCGACCACCAGCACGCGGATGGGCTCCCGTCCGAGCTCCGTCTGGTCCGTCACGGGGGAATCATGGCACGACCGGGCCCCCGAACGCCCACATCGGGGTGATCCGACATGCCGACGGGATGACCCGGAAGGGCCATCCCGTCGTCGATCGCGTGCTGGGGTCGCCCTCAGGCGGCCCCTGCCACGTCCAGGGAGATCACGCCGTAGTCGTAGCCGCGCCGGCGGTAGACGACCGCCGGACGCTCGCTCTCCTTGTCCACGAACAGGTAGAAGTCGTGGCCGACCAGCTCCATCTCGTAGAGCGCCTGGTCGAGCGTCATCGGCACGGCCGCATGGGTCTTCTCGCGCACGACGAGCGGCCCGTCGCCGGTCACGGTGATCGGACCGACCTGCCGGTCCTGGGTCACGACGTCGTCGGTCTGCGACTCGGTGGGCGGCGCTCCGTTCGCGAGCGCCTGTCCGACGGACACGGGGGTCTTGCCACCCCGGTGGACGCGGCGTCGGTCGGAGGCCCGCCTCATCTGCGCGGCCATCTTGTCGACGGCCAGGTCGAGCGCGGCCATCTTGTCCGCGGCACTGGCCTCGGCCCGGATCACAGGCCCCTTGGAGAGCGCCGTGAGCTGGAGTCGTACGGCGCGGTCCGCCTGACGCGGGTTCCGCTCACACTCCACCTCGACGTTCACCCGGATGATCCGATGATCGTGCTTCTCGAGCCTCGACAGCTTCTCTTCGACGTGACTGCGGAACCGATCGGACAGCTCGCAGTGCCGAGCCGTGACCACAACTTCCATGTGAACCTCCCGATTGCACACTTGCTTCTCGGCGTTTCAGCGGTCAGCTCCGGCCGCACCCTCCTCGGGGTACGCCGGAGCACCGGAGCCCGACAGGGCCCGGCGTCGGGGAGGAGTCCGTCCGGCCGACCTGGTCTTCGACCCCACAATCGCCTGCTGAGGCTCTCGCAGCTTCTCTGCCACTACTGACCTTCTCCCGGCCATCACCGCATCTGGCGGCGCCGCCGAGGCAGGACTTACCACTAAGCCGCACCGTGATCGACGATCCGCCCCGCAGGGCGGTGCAGACCGTCTTACGTGGACCGTTTCGCCTGCGACTGGCATCGGCTTGCCGGCTCGGCGCCCGGTTCGACCGGGGCGCCTGGACGACGCAACCACGGACCCGGACGGACTCCATGCAGTGACGTTAGTCCGCCGGATCAAGTGACGAAAGGGGCGAAGGGCCCGGAGTCCGGATCCGTCGGCGTGTCGCCGCGACCGCGGCCACGGCGACCACGTCGAGGCCGACCGCCTCCAGCGCGCGCTGGGCCTCCCGCAGCGTGGCGCCGGTGGTCACGACGTCGTCGCAGACCACCACGCGGGCGTGGGTACGCCGTGCCGCCAGGGCGCGCAGGCGGGCCGTGGGACAGTGCATGGAGCCGGCCAGGTTGGCGGCGCGGGCGGTCGCGTCGAGGCCGGCCTGGTCCACGACGCCGGGCCTGCTGCGCAGCATCGGCACGGCGACCACGTCGACCCCGGAGCGCCGCAGCAGGCGGGCCGCCCGGGTGGTGATCCGCAGCGTGGGGTCGTGGCCGCGCACCCGGGCCGTGCCCGGCCGCGACGGCACCGGCACGAGCACCACCGGCCCGGGCGGCTGGTCGGCGAGCGCGGCGCGGACGGCCTCGGCCAGGAGCGCGGCCAGCGGGTCGCGCAGCCCGAGCAGGCGCCGCTCCTTGTGCCCGATCACCAGCGCCCGGACGACCTCGGCGTACTCCCCGCCGGCGAAGGGCGTCGCGAGCCCGGGCGGCACCGGGTCCGGCCAGGCCGGGACGGCGCGACCGGGCAGCAGCGCTGCGCAGGCGGCGCAGAGCACGCGGCCGGCGCGCCCGCAGCCGGCGCACCGGCCGCCGAGCAGGAGGTCGGAGGCGGCATCGACCAGATCGGCCCAGGACTGACGGAGCACCCACCGATGCCACCACCGGCGGGGCACGCGCTCAAGGCCGGTGCCAGCGCCCTGTGGATCTGCGCCTGTGGATCGGCGCCGGGATCACCCGACGTAGGTGATGGCCGCGGTCCCCTCCGCCAGCGGCAGCGACTGCCGGCCGTCGTTCGACAGGTTGACCAGCTCCCGCCGGCCCACGCCGTACAGCGGCTCCTCGGGGACCGGCGACCCGGCGAGCGACTGCAGCGGCCCCTCGATGGTGTTCGAGCTGCTGGCTGCGGCCGGCGAGCCGTCGACGGAGGCGGCGTGCAGCTCGACCAGCGAGCTGGTCGCGGCGAACGGGCTGAGGATGCCCAGGACCGTCGGCCGTCGCCACGCGATCGCGCGCATCGGCAGGTCGCGGTCGGGCTCCCCCGAGATCGCCCGCGCGGGGGTCGCCCGGATGACCCGGCCGCTCCGGTCGCGGGCGATCCGGCTGAGCCGGAGGACGTCGCCCGCCGGCCGACGCACCACGGCGACCAGGCGGGTCCCGTCGCGGGAGACCACGAACGCGCGCACCGCCCGCCCGGTGATGCCGGGTACGTCGAGCTCGCGTCGCCGGCGCTCGTCGATGTACGACACCTCGGCGCCGTCGGCGGTCCGGTCGATCAGCCACATCCGGTTCGAGGCGTCCCACCCGGGCTTGAGCAGGTCGCTGGCGCCCGTGACGACCGTCCGGGCCCGGCCGTCGTCGCTGCCGCTGACCGGCGCGACGACCACCGAGCTGCCGTCCTCGCTGACCCCCGCCGCGCGGTTGGCGGTCAGGCTGACGCCGACGCTGCGCAGGCCGAACGCCTCGATGCCCAGCGGTCCGCTGACCGGCTCCAGGGTGCCACCCGTGCCGGAGGCGAGGCGCCCGTCGCGCAGCCCGTAGAGCAGGGGGCTGGCCTGCCAACCCGACGGGTCGTACTCCGCGCCGCCGTCGACACGGTACGCGCTCGCGCCGCCGGGCAGCGGGACCGGCTTCCCGTCGATCGACACCCGCAGCGCCTCGATCTCGGTCTCCTGGCGCAGGGTCCACGCGAGCTGGGCCATCATCAGCTCGATCGACTGCGGCGTCAGCTCGCCGCCGTCACCCTTGAAGGCGATGTCGGCGACGCCCTCCCGGGAGATCGGCACCGAGGTGACGCTCAGGCCGGACGGGATGAAGCTCTGCACGATGCGGTCCAGGCGCCCGCCCGGGCCGAGCAGCAGCGCCTGGGTCAGCGCCGTCGCGAGCGGCTTCCCACCCGGCACGAAGACGGGTTCGGGGGCGAGGATCGACCCGGTGGGGTCGAAGTAGTAGAGCGAGACCTGGCGGAACTGCTGGGCGAACCAGGACTGCGGCACGATGAGCGCGTCGGGGGCCGCGTCGATGCGCCACTCACCGTCCTCGAAGGCCATCGGGAACTCGATGGTCCGCGCCGCGCGCGGCAGCGCGCCCTGCCAGGCGCCCTGGGCGTCGAGCCGGTTCGACTCCGAGAGCGTCACGGTCACCGAGGTCGCGCTCTCCCGCACCGACGGGACTCCGTCGTACGCGATCGTCTCCTCCGGCGTCCAGGCGACCGCCGCGCCCTCGGTGAGGAACTCCCGGGCGGTGTTGGTCTGGATCGGGGTGGCCGTCATCGCGACCAGGAACCCCTGGACGATGTCGGCGCGCGTGTCGCCCGGCTGCGGCGGCCGGGGGTCGAAGCTGGTGCCCTGGACGGCCGACGTGCCGCCCTCGGCCTCGCCCTCGACGATCGGACCGGAGGTGGGCATGCCGGCGCAGCCGGCCGTCGCCAGCGCCGCCAGGACCGTGAGCAGGGAGAGGACGCGGCGGCTCACGTGACCGGCTCCGTGACGTCGGTCGGGACCAGCGGGAGCGGGCTGTGCCGCAGGACGCCGCCGGTGCGGCGCGGCAGGGTGAGCCGGAACTGCGCGCCCTCGCCGGGACGGCCCCAGGCCTGCAGCCAGCCCCCGTGCAGGTGGGTGTCCTCGAGCGAGATGGAGAGACCGAGACCGGTGCCTCCGCTGGTGCGGGCGCGCGCGGGGTCGGCGCGCCAGAACCGGTTGAACACCATGGCCGCCTCCCCCGGCGCCAGCCCGACCCCGTAGTCGCGCACCGTGATCGCGGCCGCGTGGTCGTCGCCGGCGACGGCCACCACGATGTCGCCGCCGATCCGGTCGGTGCCGGTGTGGTCGATCGCGTTGGTGACCAGGTTGCGGACGACGCGCTCGATGCGGCGTACGTCGGCCTCGGCGAGGCACGCGTGGTCGGGGGCGTCGACGACGATCCGGACGCCGCGCTGCGCGGCCAGCACCCCGGTCGCGTCGACGACGCGGTGGGCGACGTCGACCAGGTTGAGGTCGTCGAGCTCCAGGACGGCGGCTCCGGCGTCGAAGCGGCTGATCTCGAGCAGGTCGGCGAGCAGCGTCTCGAACCGGTCGAGCTCGGTCTGCAGGAGCTCCGCGGCCCGCCCGGTGGCCGGGTCGAAGTCGCGGCGGGCGTCGTGGAGGACGTCACCGGCCATGCGCACCGTGGTCAGCGGGGTGCGCAGCTCGTGGGACACGTCGGAGACGAACCGACGCTGCAGGCGACTGAGCTCCTCGAGCTGGCGGATCTGGCGCTGCAGGTTGCTGGCCATCTGGTTGAAGGACGTCGCCAGGCGCGCCAGGTCGTCCTCGCCGGAGACCCGCAGCCGCTCCTGGAGCTGGCCGGCCGCGAGCCGCTCGGCGACGCGACGGGCCATCCGGACCGGGGTCACCACCTGCCGCGTCACCAGCCAGGTCATGCCGGCGACCAGCACCACGAGCAGGACCGCCGCCGTCAGCAGCGCGCGGGCGACCAGCGCCATCGTCTCCTCCTGCTCGTCGAGCGGGAAGAGGTAGTAGAGCGTGTAGGTCTGGGCGTCGGCCGGGAGCAGCACCTGGGAGCCGACGACGATGCCCGGTTGCTCGGTGGTGCCGTCCGCGTCGGCCGTCCGGATCGTCGTGTAGGTCCAGGCGGTCGTCGCCTCCTCCTCGAAGTGCCGCTGGAGCGACTCCGGCACGCTGGCGGTGTCGAGCCCCTGGGTGAACTTCGCGCCGCCGTCCGAGATCCGGCTGCCGGGCCCGGCGGGTCCCGCGAGCACGACCGAGAACCCACGCGTGTCGCCGCGCTGGATGATCGGGTCGACGAGCTCGCCCCGCTGGCTCTCGACGTCGGCGTCGGTTCCGGGGACCGCCGCGAGCCGGTCCCGGGCCTCCGCGGTCGCCTTGTTGGCCTCCGCCAGCACGGTGTCCACGCGGTGCTCGAGCAGGCCGTCGCGGGTCTGCTGGAGCAGGTACCACCCGACGACGCTGATCACGGCCAGCGACAGCAGCACGGTGCTGGCGACGACCCGCGCCTGGATGGAGCGGCGCCAGAACGTCAGCGCGCGGCGTACGGGCTCAGGGAGCCAGCGCGACCCGCGGGGGCGCAGGTGCAACATGGCCGGGCCTCACGCCGTCCCGGCCTTGTAGCCGACGCCCCGGACGGTCACGACGATCTCCGGGTTCTCCGGGTCGTGCTCGACCTTCGAGCGCAGGCGCTGCACGTGCACGTTGACGAGCCGGGTGTCCGCGGCGTGCCGGTAGCCCCACACCTGCTCGAGCAGCACCTCGCGGGTGAACACCTGCCACGGCTTGCGCGCGAGGCAGACGAGCAGGTCGAACTCCAGCGGCGTGAGGCTGATCGGCGTGCCAGCCCGGGTGACCGAGTGGCCGGCCACGTCGATGCTGAGGTCGCCGATCGTGAGCGTCTCGGGGGTGGGCGCGTCGAACCGGCGGATCCGGGCCCGGATCCGGGCGACCAGCTCCTTGGGCTTGAACGGCTTGACGACGTAGTCGTCCGCGCCGGACTCGAGGCCGACGACCACGTCGACGGTGTCGCCCTTGGCGGTCAGCATGACGATGGGTACGCCGGACTCCGCCCGGATCTCCTTGCACACGTCGATGCCGTCCTTGCCCGGCAGCATCAGGTCGAGCAGGACCAGGTCGGGCCGGTAGGAGCGGAACGCCTCCAGCGCCTCGTCACCCCGGGTGACCATCCGGCTGCCGAAGCCCTCCTGGCGCAGCACGATCGTGAGCATCTCCGCCAGGGACGCGTCGTCGTCGACGACCAGGATCCGTCCCCGGGTCAGGGCGTCCGTGCCAGAACCGGACGCGGCGGGCTCACTCATGGCATCCATAGTGCCTCAATGCCACAGCGTGAGCCCGCCATCCGTCGGGTCGGGGGTCAGTACCGGTACTGCTCCGGCTTGAACGGGCCCGCGGCGTCGACGCCGAGGTACGACGCCTGCTCGTCGGTCAGCGTCGTCAGCTTCACGCCGAGCGAGTCGAGGTGGAGCCGCGCGACCTCCTCGTCGAGGTGCTTCGGGAGGACGTAGACGCCGACCGGGTACTCCTCGGTCTTGGTGAAGATCTCGATCTGCGCCAGCACCTGGTTGGTGAAGGAGTTCGACATCACGAACGACGGGTGGCCGGTCGCGTTGCCGAGGTTCATCAGGCGACCCTCGGAGAGCACGATGATCGCCCTGCCGGCGGGGAAGGTCCACACGTCGACCTGCGGCTTGACGTTCTTGCGCTCCGCGACGCCCGGGGCCTCGAGGCCGGCCATGTCGATCTCGTTGTCGAAGTGGCCGATGTTGCCGACGATCGCGTTGTGCTTCATCGACTTCATGTGGTCGAGGGTGACGACGTCCTTGTTGCCGGTCGCCGTGATGATGATGTCGGCGATCGGGAGGGCGTCCTCGAGCGTGGTCACCTGGTAGCCGTCCATCGACGCCTGCAGCGCGCAGATCGGGTCGATCTCGGTGACGATCACCCGGGCGCCCTGGCCGCGCAGCGACTCGGCGCAGCCCTTGCCGACGTCGCCGTACCCGCAGACCACGGCGACCTTGCCGCCGATGAGCACGTCGGTGGCGCGGTTGATGCCGTCGATGAGCGAGTGGCGGCAGCCGTACTTGTTGTCGAACTTCGACTTGGTGACCGAGTCGTTGACGTTGATCGCCGGAAAGAGGAGCGTGCCCTCGCGCATCATCTCGTAGAGGCGGTGGACACCGGTGGTGGTCTCCTCCGTCACGCCCTTGATCGAGTTGGCGATCGGGGTCCAGTGGTTGGTGTTCTTCGCGAGGACCTCGTTGAGGACCTCGAAGATGATCCGCTGCTCGTTGCTGGTCGCGGTCGCCGGGTCGGGCGCCTGGCCGGTCTTCTCGGCCTGCACGCCGAGGTGGACGAGCAGGGTCGCGTCACCGCCGTCGTCGAGGATCATGTTGGGGAGCTGGCTGCCGGGCCAGTCGAGGATCTGCTGGGTGCACCACCAGTACTCCTCGAGCGTCTCGCCCTTCCACGCGAAGACCGGCACGCCCTGCGGGTCGTCGACGGTGCCGTGGGGGCCGACCGCGATGGCGGCGGCGGCGTGGTCCTGGGTCGAGAAGATGTTGCAGGAGGCCCAGCGGACCTCGGCGCCCAGCGCGACCAGCGTCTCGATGAGCACCGCGGTCTGGATGGTCATGTGGAGCGAGCCCGCGATCCGGGCGCCCTTGAGCGGCTGCGAGGCGCCGTAGCGCGCGCGCATCGCCATCAGGCCGGGCATCTCGTGCTCGGCAAGCTGGATCTCGGTGCGACCGAAGTCGGCCAAGCTGAGGTCGGCGACCTTGAAGTCCATGGATGCTCCTCGGGGCGTGTGGCGGGGCTCTCTTTCTGCCCGACGAGATTAGAACGCACCCGAGGCATCCGCAGAATCCTCGACGCAGGGGGTGTTGCTAGTGCGACTTCCGCCGCGGGATGAGGTGCAGCACGCCCATGATGAGCGCGCCGACGAGGAGGCCGAACACCGCGGACAGCACGGTGTTCGTGAGCCAGCCGGCGATGCTGCCGAGCGTGCCGTGCAGCGCGTCGTGCACGGCGTGCTCGATGTCGTGGACCAGGGAGTACGGCGCGTGCCACCCGAGCTCGTCGAGCCCGGCCAGCTCGATGTGGCCGCCGACCCAGAGCATCGCGGCGACGCCGACGACCGAGATGAAGGAGAGCAGCTTCGGGGTGCCGACGAGCAGGCCCTGTCCGACCTTGCCCACGACGCCGCGCGAGCGCTGGGTCAGCGCGAGGCCGATGTCGTCGAGCTTGACGATGATCGCGACCACGCCGTACACCGCGATCGTGATGGCGATCGCCACGACGACCAGGATCGCGAGGCGAGTGAGGAACGGCTCCTCGGCGACCTCGTTGAGCGCGATCACCATGATCTCGGCGGAGAGGATCAGGTCCGTGCGGATCGCACCGGAGACCATCATCTTCTCGGCCTCGGCGCCCTCGGCGGTCACCGGGACCGCGTGGCCGCTGTGTCCGCGCAGGCTGCCCCAGACCCGCTCGGCGCCCTCGTAGCAGAGGTAGGCGCCACCCACCATGAGGATCGGCGTGAGGAGCCACGGCAGGAACTGGCTGAGCACCAGCGCGACCGGCAGGATGATGACCAGCTTGTTGCGCAGCGAGCCGATCGTGATCCGCTTGATCATCGGGAGCTCGCGGTCGGCGGTCACGCCGTGGACGTACTGCGGGGTCACGGCCGTGTCGTCGACGACGACACCCGCGGCCTTGGTCGTCGCGCGGCCGGCGGCGGCTCCGACGTCGTCGATCGACGCGGCGGCCAGCCGGGCGAGGGCGGCCACGTCGTCGAGCAGTGCGAAGAGCCCTCCAGCCATGGCGAAATGCTAGGGCATCCCCGAAGCCTGACGGCTGCTGCCCGCCCCGGCGGGATGCTCGAGGCCGGCGTCGACGCCCGCCTCGATCTCGGCCTGCACCTGGGGCTGCACCTGGTCCTTCGCCGCGGTAAGGGCGACGGCGTGCTTCATGTGGCGCTCCGCGTAGCCGAGCGGGTCGACGAGCTCGGTCAGCCGCGAGGAGACCGGGCGCCAGGCGAGCAGCAGCGCGAGCAGCACCGAGCCGACGGTCGTGACGCCGAACGCGATGGCGGCGCGTTCGTCCGCCCAGCCGCCGAAGCCGGCGAACTCGGCGCCCTTCACGACGAAGCCGTGGAAGAGGTAGACGACGAGGGTCGCGGCGCCCATCCGGGCGAACCAGCCGTTGACCCGCGGCACGAGCGCGAAGAACGCCCAGGCGCCGAGCGTGCCGATCGCGAGCACCAGGGCCCGCGTGCCCAGGGCCTGGAGGTCGTCGGCGTACCCCATCTCGTCGTACCGCGACCGGTAGTAGAGCCACTCCGTGCTCGCCCAGACGTCCGTCCACGTCGTCAGCACCCAGATGCCGACCAACACCGCGACCGCGGCCACCTGGGCCGGCCGCTGGCGGAGCCACTCGAGCCGCTCCGGCGTCGCCTTGAGGCCCATCACGAAGAACGGCAGCAGGCCGAGCACCCGCGCCAGGTCGAGCGTGTCACCGGCGTACAGGCCGGCGACCAGGCTGACGCCGACCGCAACGATGAGCCCACCCCACATCGGGCGGAAGATCGGCGTGAGCAGACGCCAGAAGAACAGGGCCGCGAGGTACCACATCGGCCAGTGCGGGTCCTGGAAGAGGCCGTCCAGGTCCTCGCCGCCCACGTAGATGCGGAACAGCGCCAGCGCGCACTCGAAGAGGAGGTACGGGACCACGACCGTCCGGAACAGCTGCCACATCCGCACCTTGCTGTACACGAAGCCGCGGGACAGGTAGCCGGTCACGAACACGAACGCCGGCACGTGCCAGGCGTAGAGGAAGTCGTAAAGGTGCTCGATGACGTCGGTGTCGGGCAGCATCACCCAGGAGTGGCCGACGACGACGAGCGTGACCAGCATCATCTTGGCGTTGTCGAACCAGGGGTCGCGGGCGGCAGGTGTCGCGGGAGAGCTCTGGACCGGCATGCCTTCCGGATACCCGGCGACGCCGTCGGTCAGTCCTCGACTAATCCGATTCTCAGGTACTCGGCGGTGTAGGTGCCGCTCAGCAGCAGCGAGGCGTAGCGGGCGACCTCGGTGGTGGCGTCGGTGGTGACCGTCTCGACCCGGACCCCGCGCTCGTCGGCGGCGGCCAGCAGCCGGCCGCGCTGCTCACGGACGACGGGGTCGTCGGCGCCGTCGTCGAGCACGACCAGCAGCGGTCGCCGGTCGCCCGAGCCCTCCGCGAAGGGGTCGTCGAAGACGTCGCGCTGCCTAGCTGCCTCGATCAGGGGCAGCAGGTGCTCGGCGTCGCCGGCGAGCGCCGACCGGCCGGTGGCGCGCCGGATCGACTCGGCGACGCGGCGGGCCGCCCGCGCGGCGAGCACCGAGCCACCCCACACGACCGGGTTGGTGTCGGCGAGCGCGATCGCCAGCATCTTCGCCGGGTTGACGGCGAGGTCGCGGTGCGGCGAGCAGGCGATCGCTACGGCGTCGAGTGCCTCCGCCACCTGCTCGGCGTCGGCGCGGGGGCCGAGCGACACGCGGTCGAGGTACTCCAGCACGACCACCGCGGTCGCGAGCGGGTCGCGGGTCGACGCCGGCAGGATCGCGCACCACCGACCGACGGCGTGGTCGGCGACCAGCGACTCCGGAGGGCAGGCGACGACGACCTGGCAGCCCCGGCGTACCGCCTCGGCGACCGCGGACGCGGCACCGGTGTCGGCGCCGTCGGGCGCGAGCACGACGACGAGGTCGAGGCTGCCGGCCCAGCCGGGCAGGCCGGCCGCGGGCCAGGCCACGAACGGGACCGGGCACCACGGCTCGAGCACCGCCCGCAGCAGCCGCGAGTCCGGGCCGGCGGCCAGCACGGCGCGGGGCCGGGCGAGGTCCTCGGCACGGGCCACGGCGTCGGCGGTGGCCTCGGCGGCCTCACCGGCGGTACGGCGTACCCGGGAGCCGGACTCGGCCAGCGTGCGCAGCACGAGGTCGCCGACCTCGAGCGCGGCAGCGTCGTCGAGCCGGGACTCGTCGAACCAGGTCGCCATCGGCCCCAACCCTTCCGCAGCAGCCCGTCAGGAGGGCTTGCGCGCCTCGTCGACGAGCAGCACCGGGATGCCGTCGCGGACGGGATAGGCCAGGCCGCAGCCCTGGCAGACCAGCTCCTCCCCCACGACGGACAGGTCGGCCCGGCAGGCCGGGCAGACGATGATCTCGAGCAGGGCCGGGTCGAGGTCGGCGCTCATCGGTCACTCCTGATCTGGGCGAGCACGGCGTCGCGCACGCGGGCCATGGTCTCCTCGTCGCGGCCCTCGGCGTTGAGGCGGAGCAGCGGCTCGGTGTTGGACGGGCGGACGTTGAAGCTCCAGTCGGCGTGGCTGACGGTGAGGCCGTCGAGCCGGTCGGTCGTGACGCCGTCGCGCGCGGCGTACGCCGCCTCGATCTCGGCCGTCACCGCCGCCTGGTCTGCGACCTCGGAGTTGATCTCGCCGCTCAGCACGTAGCGGTCGAACCGCGCGAGCAGCCCCGACAGCGGCTGCTCGGTCTCCGCGAGGGCGGCGAGCGTGTGCAGGGCGGCGAGCATGCCTGAGTCGGCCCGCCAGAAGTCCCTGAAGTAGAAGTGGCCGCTGTGCTCGCCGCCGAAGATCGCACCGGTCTCGGCCATCGTCGCCTTGATGAACGAGTGGCCGACGCGCGTGCGCACCGGCGTGCCGCCCAGCTCGGTGACGATCTCGGGGACGGATCGGCTCGTGATCAGGTTGTGGATCACGGTGGCGCCGGGCTCCTTGGCGAGCTCGCGCGACGCGATCAGCGCGGTCAGCGTCGACGGCGAGACCGCCTCACCGCGCTCGTCCACGATGAAGCACCGGTCGGCGTCGCCGTCGAAGGCGAGTCCGATGTCGGCGCCCTCGGCGAGCACGCGCTTCTGCAGGTCGACGAGGTTGGCGGGCTCGATCGGGTTCGCCTCGTGGTTGGGGAACGTGCCGTCGAGGTCGAAGTACATCGGCACCAGGTCCACCTGGTCGCCGAGCCGTCCGACGACCGCCGGCGCGGTGTGCCCGGCCATGCCGTTGCCGGCGTCGACGACGACCTTGAGGCGACGGCCGACGACCGGAGCGAGGGTGATCAGGTGCGCGGCGTACGCCTCCAGCACGTCGTGCTCGCTGATCCCGCCCGCGGGGCCGACGACCGGGCGCGGGTCGACCACGAGGTCGCGGATCTCGGCGAGGCCCGTGTCCAGCCCGACCGGTACGGCGTGGGCGCGGCACATCTTGATGCCGTTGTACTGCGCCGGGTTGTGGCTGGCGGTGAACATCGCACCGGGGTGCCCGAGGTGGCCGGAGGCGAAGTACAGCTGGTCGGTCGACGCCAGCCCGATCATCACCACGTCGGCGCCGGCCTCGGTGGCGCCCTCGGCGAACGCACCGGCCATTCCGGGCGAGCTCGGCCGCATGTCGTGGCCGACGACGACGGTCGCCGCCCCGACGACCTGCGCGAACGCTCGGCCGGCGGCGCGCGCCAGCGGCTCGTCGATCTGGTCGGGGACGGTGCCGCGGACGTCGTACGCCTTGAAGATGGCGTTGACGTTCGCCGGGTCGAGGGTGTCGGCCATGCCCCGGAGCCTAGTGGGCGCGGACCCTCATTCGGTCGTCAGGACGCGCAGGTGTCCGCGGCGGCCGGTCTCGCGACCGGTCTCCTGGGTGGGGGCGACGCGCAGCGGGGCCGCCGGGCGGGCCGCCTCGCGCACGGCGTCGGCCAGGGCGAGCAGGTCGTCGCTCGACGGGCCGGGCGCCGTGAGGTCGCCGGCCAGCCGCAGCACCTCCCAGCCGCGGGGGGCCGAGAGGCGCTCGCTGTGCGCCTCGCAGAGGTCGTAGGCGTGCGGCTCGGCGTACGTGGCGAGCGGGCCCAGGACGGCAGTCGAGTCGGCGTAGACGTAGGTCAGCGTGGCCACCGCGGGACGGCCGCAGGCCGTGCGGGAACAGCGGCGGGCAGGACTCACGTCGCAGACGGTACCTCCCGCAACCGGTGGTGCCGATTAGGCTCGCGGCGTGGAGGACACGCGCGGTTCGGAGGGGTCGGCGAGGCGGCGTACGCGCGACCGCCGGGGGCGCGGGATGCGCGGCCCCGCGGTGCTCCCCCGGGTCCCCGGGCGCCCGGAGCTGCGCACGGCCCGCGAGCGCTTCGACGACCTCGCGCTCGACATCGTCACCGAGATCGACCGGCGCTGGCAGGACCGGCTGGGTCTGGTGGAGTACGCCGTGGAGGACACGCCGGACGTCCCGGACGACTGGTCCTCCGGCACGGTGCCGCTCTCGTCGCTCGTGCGCGGCAGCGGTGCCGACCCGACCCGGCTCGTGCTCTTCCGGCGCCCCATCGAGCACCGCTGCGACAACCGCGCCGAGCTCGAGGCGATGGTCCTCACCGTCGTCGTCGAGCAGGTCGCCGAGCTCCTCGGCATCGACGCCGAGGACGTCGACCCGCGGTACGAGGGCGGGCTGTAGGGCCGCTGCCCCGGCGGGCGACTTACGGCAGCCCGGGGCGGACGGCGGGGACGAGGCCGTTGCGGATCGGGACCGTGAGCGGCAGCACCGACGCGCCGGCCGAGGAGCTGGTGAGCACCGCTCCGGTCACCGACGTGCGCTCCGGGAGCACGGCGATGAGCCGCGCCCGGGCGGGCACCTTCACGACGGTGCCGCGGTCGGGCACCACCTCGGTCTTGACGTTCCTGATCCGATCGCCGTCGGCCGTTCGGGCGACGACGGTGACGGTGCCGGCGGAGGTGGCACCGGCGAGCACGATCCGCCGCTGGGCGGCGCGGTTGCCCTCCTCGGGCTGCTCGGGGACGACCACCATCGCCTCGTCGTCGAACGCGGTGCCGGCCGTGGCCAGCGAGAGGTCGTTGCCGACGATCGAGCGCAGGGTCGCGGTCACCGGCCCCGACGAGCTGATCTGGAGGCCGACGGCGTCCTGCTCGACGGCGTCGTTCACGATCGAGGAGATCGTGACGCGCTTGACGCTCTGCGGCGGCACCCGGATGTCGTCGGCGCCGTCGGGGGTGAAGACGGACTCGGAGTCGACCACGCGGATCTCCGCACGGACCTCGTCGGTGCCGGGGTTGGCGATCGCGAGCGTGCGCTTGCCGCGGCCGGGCGCGAGCCCGGGCAGCAGGTTGGTGGTCGCCGGGGTGAGCTCGGCCTGCATCCAGTCCTCGGTGGCGGCGGTGCGGCCGGGGCGGTCGAAGCGGTCCAGCAGGGTGGCACCGATGCGACCGCGGGCCGCGAGGACCTCGAGCGCGAGCTCGTCGGTCCGCGGGATCAGCTCGGCCAGGTCGAGCCGGACGGTCGTGCCGCCGGGCACGGACACGCCCCGCAGGCGGGGTGCGTCCACGACGCCGTTGCGGCCGAGCACCGTGACGTCGGCGACGGCCGTGCCCGCGTCGGGGTTGGTGAGCTCGAGCACCGACCGGTGGCTGGCACCGGCGCCGACGCCGGTGAACCACTGGCTCGCGGCGGGCGGCAGGCAGCTGACCGCCGCCTGCTCGTCACCACCGCCCCGCCCGGCCACCAGGCCGGGGGCGGCGTCGTCCTCGCCGGTCACGGCCGCGGCGTCCGGCCGGTCGACCGAGGTGACCCGGTCGGAGGTCAGGTCGGCGTCCTCGGTGTCGTCGCCGAGGCCCACCTGCACCGAGCCGTCGACCTCGTCGGCCGCGGTCGTGAGCGACACGGCGGGCGCCCCGGGCATGGCTTCGGGGCACACCAGCGTGGCGGCCGTCAGCGTGGTCCGCGTGGGCGGATGGGTCGCGGTTGTCGGCTCCTCGGTCCGCACCAGCAGCAGCACCGCGACGCTGAGCAGCGGAAGCACCACCGCGAGCACGGTGGTCACGTTGAGGCGGCTGCCGCGGCCGGCGGTACGACGTCCGGCGCGGGTCGGCTGTGTGTGGCTCATGCTGCCCGCCTCGGGTTCGTGGTCGGCAGGCAGAGCACGACGACCACCACCACGGCAGCCGCCTGCACCACCAGGAGCAGGATCCGCAGCCAGGACACCGGGCCCTCGAGCAGGTCACCGTCTAGGGGCCGGTCGACCTGCCAGGCCCGGGTCGTCCGCTCCTCGGCGCTCGCCTGCACCAGGCCGGTCGCCGCATCGAGCACGGCGGCGACGTCGCCGTCCGCGGGCGTGGGCAGCACGACGTACTCGATGCCACTGCCGCCGAGCGCGTCGACCACCTCGGGGGTGGGCCGCGAGACGAGGGCCTGGACCACGGCGGAGAAGTCGGGGTCCTCGGCGGTGAGGTTGATGATCTCGTCCTCGCCGAGCGTGATCCCGTCGCCGCGGCGGACCGTGTAGGTGAGCCCGTCGTCGACGCTTCCGCGGATCACGAGGATGCCGCGCTCGGGGCCCTCCTCCGCGCTCTGCACCATGTAGACGGGGATGTCGGTGTCGATGCCGTCGTCGATGGCCGGGTCGGAGCCCACCCACCAGGCGAGGCCGCCGACCGGCACGGCGGCCGCCACGACGACCAGGACCGCGGAGACCGCGCGCCGCCACGAGACGGTCTCCACGCCGAGCCCGACGGCCCCGATCGACGCCGCTACGACGAAGGTGCCCTGGAGCACCAGCAGCAGCGCGCCGAGGCCGGCGTCGACCGAGGTGGCCGCGAGGTCGACGGTGAACACGCCGAGGACCGCGGCGAGGACGGCCGTCACCAGGGCGACGACCCAGCACACGAGCACGGGGATCCGGGTCGCCCGGGGCAGCAGCGCGAGCAGCGCGAGGGCGGCGAGGACGACGCCCAGCCACCACGGCGCGCCGAGGCCCTCGAACCGGCCGCTGAGCAGGTCGAGGGTGTCGACGGTCGGGGTCGGCAGCCGTCCGGTGTCGAGCAGGAGCGCCTCGCCGGCCGAGCGCTGGACCGCCGGGATCCACCACGGCGCGAGCAGCACCGGCACCACGCCGAGGGCCGCGGCGGGCGGTCCCCACACCGAGCGGTCGCGAACGGCGCCGCGCACCACGAGCGCGGCCGCGGCGGTGACGACCAGGCCGAGCACGACCGCGAGCAGCCACAGCACCGGTGCGAAGGCGCTCGCCAGGGCGAGCAGCAGGCCGACCCGCCACGCGGCGCGCCACCGGCGCTCGGGCGCGGGCTCGGCGAAGCCGAGCGCGGCGTGCGCCAGCCAGGGCAGCAGCGCCGCGACCACGACCAGCCCGAGCCGGCCGTCGCCCCAGGCGCCGCTCGCGACGGCCACCAGGCTCCACGTCGTCGCACCCCACAGCAGCACCCAGCGCGACGCGCCGGTGAAGACCACGAGGCGGCCGACCACCCGGAGGAAGCGCCACGCGCCCCACAGGCCGAGCGGCACAGCTCCGGCGAAGACGACGGTGACGGCCGCCGACGCGCTGCCACCCAGCAGCGTCGCGAGCAGGGCCATGGGGAGCACGTACGCCGGCGCGGGCACCGCAGTCCCGGTCCCGAGCGGGTGCCACGTCTCCACGTGGAGGCGCCACCAGTCGCCCGCGTCGTGCGGGACCGGCGACAGGCCGCCGCCGGCGATCGAGCCGTACGCCGCACGCGCGCCCACCAGGGCGACGACCACGACCAGCGCCGTCAGCAGCGCCACGGGGTTGGTGAGGAACCGGGCCAGCAGGCCGGTGTCCTCGGCGATCATGTCCTCGTCCTCGGGGCGGGGCCGGGGCGCATAGCTCGCCGGAGCCCGCTCGGACTTCGCGGCCCGACGACGCTCCGCGACGTCCTGCGCCTGGTTGGTCGCGGCGGCCGCCAGGTCGCCGACGAAGTCGAGGCCGTGCCGGTAGGGCACCCACCACGGCGAGAGAAGCGGAGCCGCCCGTTGCGGGTCGGCGCCGGGCTGCTGGCGGCGGGCCTTGCGCGCCTTCCGCACCTGGCCGGGGTGGGAGTAGAGGGAGAGCAGCGCGGCGAGGTCGTCGAGCGCCTCGCCCACCGCTCGCACCACCAGGAAGCCGATCATCCGCAGCACGGTGCCGAAGGCAAGCCGGACCACCAGCCACGGCAGCTTGCGACCGGGGGCGTTCGCCAGCAGCGTGAAGAGCGCGGCCCGGCGCTCCTGGTAGTGGGTGTGGCGCCCGGTGAGCGGCGTACGCCGTACGCCCCGGTGGGCGGCCTCGGCGTGGAAGACGACGGCGTCCGGGACGATCAGCGTCTTGTGGCCCGCGGCGGCGGCCCGCCAGCCGAAGTCGATGTCGTTGCCGAAGATCGGCAGCTGCTCGTCGAAGCCGCCCAGCGACTCGAGCACGCCGCGGCGGACCAGCATGCCGGCGGTGTTGACCGCGAGCACCTGGCGCACATGGTCGTGCTGGCCCTGGTCGTACTCGCCGCGCTCGAGCCCGGTCTCGCGCCGGCCGGTGCTGCTGAGGGTCACGCCGAGCTCGAGGAGCCGCTTGAGCGACGGCCACTCACGCAGCTTGGGTCCGAGCACGTCGGCGTCCGGGTCGGCGTCCGCAACCGCCAGGAGGGCGGCCAGGGCACCGGGCTCGGGGTTCGCGTCGTCGTGCAGGATCCAGACCCACTCCGGCTCCTCGCTGCGCTCGCGCAGGCGGTCGAGGCCGAGCCCGACGGCGGCCGGGAAGGAGGTGGCCCCGCTCACCCGGAGCACGTCTCCGAAGGCGCTCTCGAGCAGGTCGGCGCTGTCGTCCTTGCTGCCGGTGTCGACCGCGACGACAGCCGAGATCGGCGTCCGCTGCGCCCGGATCCCGTCGATCACGGCGGGTAGCCAGCGCCCCCCGTCATGACTGACGACCAGGACCGCGACGGAGGGAACCACGATCGAGAACCCTAACGGCCGGGTGGTGGGACCCCTCCGTCGCGTGCGGCCACGCCGGTCCGCCGGTGGTCGGAACCCCCGCGGACCTGCGGGAGGACGGTCAGACGGCGCGCTTCTTGAGCTTGCGACGCTCCCGTTCCGAGAGTCCGCCCCAGATGCCGAAGCGCTCGTCGTTCATCAGCGCGTACTCGAGGCAGTCGTCGCGGACCTCGCAGGTGAGGCAGACCTTCTTGGCCTCCCGCGTCGATCCACCCTTCTCAGGGAAGAACGCCTCGGGATCGGTCTGCGCGCAGAGCGCTCGCTCCTGCCATCCAGCTTCCTCGGCGTCCCCGTCGAGGAGAAATAGTTCTCTCACGGCTTTCGCCCTTTCGACCCGGTCTTGCTCCCACATCCCCGACCCCCGTGCGGCTCCCGGTGGATCACCGGGCCCGGATCACCGCTCCGAGACTCAAGAACGACATTGTGGGAATTACATGCCTGTCGTACCCCGAAAGTCAACCCCGCATCTGCTATGGCCCCAAGGGGTACAGACACCTGCCACCTGTCCACATCGACCATCGGCGGGCCGGCCCTGAACCTGAGGGGGCGGACGGACGAAATGCCCGGTGCGGCAAGGTATCCGCATGCAGAACATCACGGTCCTCTCGGGTGGCATGGGCGGGGCCCGCTTCCTCCAGGGCCTGCTCCACGGCATCGCCGGCGGACGGCTGCCGGGCGTCGCGCCCGACGCGACCGTCACGGTCGTCGCGAACACCGCCGACGACCTGTGGATCCACGGCCTGAAGGTCTGCCCCGACCTCGACACCGTCATGTACACCCTCGGCGACGGCATCGACCCCGAGCGCGGCTGGGGCCGCCGCGACGAGACGTGGAGCGTGAAGGACGAGCTGGCGGCGTACGGCGTGGAGCCGACCTGGTTCGGCCTCGGCGACCGCGACATCGCCACGCACCTGGTGCGCACGCAGATGCTCGAGGCGGGCTACCCGCTCTCGGAGGTGACGTCCGCGCTGTGCCAGCGCTGGCTCGCCCCGGCGTACGCCGGCCGGGTGCGGCTGCTCCCGATGACCGACGACCGGGTCGAGACCCACGTCGCGATCGCCGACCCCGAGTCCGCCAGCGGCCGGCGCGTGGTGCACTTCCAGGAGTACTGGGTGCGCCTGCGGGCATCGGTGCCGGCCGAGCTGCTGGTCTTCGTCGGCCTCGACGAGTCCACCCCCGGACCCGGCGTCATCGACGCCATCACCGACGCGGACCTCGTCGTGCTGCCGCCCTCAAACCCGGTCGTGTCGGTGGGCACGATCCTCGGCGTGCCGCGGGTGCGCGAGGCGATCGTCGCCACCCGGGCGCCGGTGGTCGGCCTCTCCCCCATCGTCGGCGGCACGCACGTGCGCGGCATGGCCGAGCAGATGCTGAGCTCGATCGGGGTCGAGGTGAGCGCCGCCGGGGTGGGCCTCCACTACGGCGCGCGCGCCGAGGGCGGCGTCCTCGACGGCTGGCTGGTCGACTCGGTCGACGCCGACCAGGTCGGGCGGGTCGAGGCCGCGGGGCTCGCCTGCCGCGCCGTACCGCTCATGATGACCGACCCCGACGCGACGGCGGCGATGGCCGCCGCGGCGATCGAGCTGGTGGCGGGATGAGCCGGCTCGAGATCACGGCGCCGGACGGCGTCCCGGAGGTGATGCCGGGCGACGACCTCGTGGCGTTCGTGCTCGCCTTCATCGACCTCGCCGACGGCGACGTGCTGGTCGTGACCAGCAAGGTGGTCAGCAAGGCGGAGGGGCGGATCCGCCCGGGCACCCGCGAGGACGCCCTGGACGGCGAGACGGAGCGGGTCGTCGCCCGCCGCGGCGAGACCGCGATCGTGCGCAACCGCCTCGGCCTGACGATGGCCGCCGCCGGCATCGACAACTCCAACGTGCCGCGGGGCCAGGTGGCGCTGCTGCCCGAGGACCCCGACCGCTCGGCGCGCCGGATCCGCGAGGGCATCCGCGCGCAGCACGAGGTCAACGTCGCGGTCGTCGTCAGCGACACCGCGGGCCGCGCGTGGCGCGAGGGCCAGACCGACATCGCCATCGGGGCCGCGGGACTCGTCGTCGCCGAGGACCACGCGGGGCGCACCGACACCCACGGCAACGCGCTCGCCGTCACGCTGCCGGCGGTGGCCGACGAGATCGCCGGCGCCGCCGAGCTCGCGACCGGCAAGCTGGGCGGCCGCCCGTTCTCCGTGGTCCGCGGGCGCGCCGACCTGGTGCTGCCGCCCGACGACCACGGACCCGGTGCCGTCGCGCTGGTGCGCCCCGACGGCGCGGACCTCTTCGGGTACGGCGCGCGCGAGGCGGTCATCCGCGCCCTCCTGGGGCAGCCGGCGGACCGCCGCCCGTTCGGCGCGCCCGCCACGCCGACCGAGCTCGCGAGCGCGATCCGTGAGGTCGTCGGGCTGGTGGCGTCGCACACCGGTGCGGCCGACGGCGCCCTCGTCGTGACCTACCCCCGGGGCCTGACCAGGGCCCTCGGGGCACTCGTCTTCGCGCACGGATGGACCATGAACGCGACCGACAACCCGCACGAGGCGCGGTTGCGGCCTGCGCCCGTGTGACTCCCCCGTAGACTCTGCCGTCGACCCCGCCCGAACAGCTCAGCGACAGCTCCACACGACCGAGGAACACGACGTGGCCAAGCCCGCCAAGACCGACCGCAAGGCGGTCATCGACCAGATGCGCAAGCAGCAGAAGGGCGCCGAGCGCCGCCGCGGTGCGGTGATCGTCACCGTCTGCGTCCTCGTCGCGCTCGGCATCATCGGGGCAGCCGCCGTACCGATCCTCATCGACAAGTGGGACGAGCGGGAGCTCGACAGCACCGCGCTGGCCGACATCGGCGAGCCGGCCTCGGCCTGCCAGAAGATCGAGACCAAGAAGGCCGACGGCAACCAGGACCACGTCCCGGTCGACACCCCGGTGGAGTACTCCACCGCGCCGCCGGCGTTCGGCTCGCACTGGAACGAGGCCGGCGTCGCGCCCGCGCCGTTCGGCCGCAAGTACTACACCGCCGAGGACCGCCCCGCCCTCGAGTCGCTGGTGCACAACCTCGAGCACGGCTACGCGATCCTCTGGTACGACGAGACCATCGCCGACGACGAGGCCGCCATGGAGGACATCGAGGCGATCTCGCGGAAGTTCGGCGAGGACAACTTCCGCGACAAGTTCATCGCCGCGCCGTGGCTCTCGTCCGACGAGAACGGCAAGAAGTTCCCCGACGGCCAGCACGTCGCCATCACGCACTGGTCGGCCGGCGGCAACGGCGTCACCGACACGACCAAGCAGGTCGGTGTCTTCCAGTACTGCTCCGGCCCGAGCGGCGAGGCCGTCGAGGCGTTCATGAAGGAGTACCCCTACACGGACTCGCCCGAGCCCGACGCGAGCTGACCGGCTGCGCGGTCAGGTCAGGCCGCCGCGGCCCGACTCCTTGAGCGCCGCGACGACCTGCTTGACCTCCTGCGCGCGTGCGCGCG
Source organism: Nocardioides sp. GCM10030259 (assembly GCF_042666375.1). Taxonomy (NCBI): domain Bacteria; kingdom Bacillati; phylum Actinomycetota; class Actinomycetes; order Propionibacteriales; family Nocardioidaceae; genus Nocardioides; species Nocardioides sp. GCM10030259. The sequence goes on from NZ_JBHTDF010000005.1 coordinate 402,352, forward strand.
TGGTGACCAGCAGGGCGTCCGGGGTGTCGACGACCACCACGTCGTCGAGCCCGACGACCGCGACCACCCGCTTGCCGGCGGGCACCACGAGGCCGGTGCTGTCCACGGAGAGCACCTGGTCGGTCCCACCGAGCACCGACAGGTCGGCACCGGCCCGCTCCAGCAGCGTGGCGAGCGCGTCGAAGTCGCCGATGTCCTCCCAGGCGAAGGACGACGGCACCACGGCGACGCGGCCCGCGTCGGCAGCGGGCTCGGCGACGGCGTGGTCGAGGGCGATCTTCGGCAGCCCCGGCCACAGCTCGGGCAGCCGGGCGCGGTCGGCAGCGATCGCCCGCAGGTCGGCCGCGAAGCCGGGGTGCCACTCGGCCAGCAGGTCCAGCAGCACCCGCGGGCGTACGACGAACATGCCCGCATTCCACCGGTAGCGGCCGGTCGCGAGGTAGGTCTCCGCGGTCTCCGCCGAGGGCTTCTCGACGAACTCCTGCACCGCGGCGGCACCGTCGTGGCCGGCCAGCGGGTCACCGACGTGGATGTAGCCGAACGCCGAGGACGGGAAGGTCGGCTCGATGCCGAGCGTGACCAGCCAGTCGTCGCGGGCGACCTCGACCGCGCGACGTACCGCCGCGCCGAAGACCTCGGGGTCCGCGATCACGTGGTCGGCGGCGAACGAGCCCATGACGGCGTCGGGGTCGGAGCGCTCGAGCAGGGCGGCCGCGAGCCCGATGGCGGCCATCGAGTCGCGCGGCGAGGGCTCGGCGACCACGGACTCGGCGCCCACCTCCGGGAGCTGGGCGAGCACGGCGTCGCGGTGCGCCTCGCCGGTGACGACCAGGATCCGGTCGTCGGCGAGCGGCGCGAGCCGGTCGCGCGTCTCCTGCAGCAGCGTCCGGCCGTCCCCCCGCAGGTCGTGGAGGAACTTGGGGGCGGACGAGCGCGACAGCGGCCAGAGCCGGGTGCCTGCTCCCCCGGCCGGGATGACGGCCCAGAAGTGGTCGATCGAGGTCACGATGAAACCCTAGGGGCATGAGTACCTTCGGCGACGTGCTGGGTCGACAGCTGCGACGCGAGCCGGGTCGGCCGCTGGTGACGTTCTACGACGACGCGACCGGCGAGCGCGTCGAGCTGTCCGTCACGACGTACGCCAACTGGGTCGCGAAGGTGGCCTCGCTGCTCACCGAGGAGCACGACCTCGAGCGCGGCCAGCGGCTCTGCGTGGATCTGCCGCCCCACTGGCTGGGGCCGGTGTTCCTCGGCGCCGCGTGGACGGTCGGGCTGGCGGTGGTCGGTCCCGACGACACCGGGATCGACGCGGTCGTGTGCGGTCCCGACTCGCTGGCGACGTGGGCGGGGCGCGCCGACGAGGTCCCGGTGCTGGCCTGCTCGCTGCTGCCTCTCGGCGTCCGGTTCGCGGATCCGGTGCCGCCCGGCGTCCACGACGTCGGCGTCGAGGTGTGGTCGCAGCCCGACGCCTTCACCCCATGGGACCCGCCCACCGGGGACGACCTCGCGACGGCGGGCGGCTACGGCGAGCGCACCCAGGCGGACGTCTGGGCGGCGGCCGCCGCCAGGAGCATGCTCACCGACGGCGGCCGTCTCCTCTCGGAGGCGAACCCGGCTTCCCCACCGGGACTCGCCACCTTCACCGAGCCGCTCGACAAGAGCGGCTCGCTGGTGCTGGTCGTCAACTCCGGACCGGAGCGGCTCGAGGCGACGTACGTCGCGGAGCGCGCCACGGCCCGCTTCCCTTGAGCGGTCAGCACCTCGCTCTGGTGCGCTCGACGCCCCGCGCCCGGTCCGCCCGGTCCGCCCGCGTCACCCGGTGACCCGGGTGGCGTGCCGCGCAGCGGTCGCCGTCCCGGTCCGCCCGGTGGCTCGTCAGCTGCGTCACGAACCCCTGCTCCTGCTGGTCGTGCACGACGTCGAGGCTGATCACGTTCGCCGCCGGCGTCAGCACCGCGAGCACGGCGCCGAGCGCCAGGACCTGCTGGCAGGCCGTGACGAAACGGATCTTGCTGGGTGGCATGAGAAGGGCTCTCCAGTGCGGGGGAAGTTCACACGGGACAGCAACTTTCACACGCGCCACAGCAGGCGCGGAAGGGAAAGTGAGTAACTACAACGCTGTAATTTCCACTCGACACGCCGATGATCTCGGGATTTGTCAAGAAATCTCAGCGTTGTAGTTTGCGCTCGCCTGGACCGAGCTTGCTCGGGCCAGGAAGCACGAGCCAGGTCGAGCAGCCGCGCGACCGACGAAGGAGGTCGCGACCGGCGTGACGAGACCCGGTGAGATACCCAGGGCCTCGAGTCCGACGGCTAAATATCCGCCCCGAGCTCGTCGTCTTCCTGCTCGGTCGCGTCCTCGTTGTCGCCGTCGTACTTCACGTACTTGATGCCGGCGTCGACGTCGCCGTCGAACCCGAGCTTGCCGCTCTCGAGGACGATGACGCGGTCGCACATCTTGCGGACCGACCCGGCGGCGTGGCTGACGTAGACGAGCGTGCGGCCGCTGTCGCGGACCTCCTGCATCCGCTGGAGGCACTTCTTCTTGAACGGCTTGTCCCCCACCGCGAGCACCTCGTCGGCGAGGAAGATGTCGGAGTCGACGTGGATGGCGACCGAGAAGCCGAGCCGGGAGTACATGCCCGACGAGTAGTGGCCGACCTCGGTGTCGAGGAACCGACCGACGTCGGCGAAGTCGACGATCTCGTCGAACTTCCGCTTGGTCTCCGCCTCGCTCATCCCGAGGATCGCCGCGTTGAGGTAGATGTTGTCGCGGCCGGTGAGCTGCGGGTGGAAGCCGGCGCCGGTGGCGATCAGACCGGCGATCCGGCCGCGGGTCAGCACCCGGCCCGAGTCGGGCCGCATGATGCCGTTGATCAGCTTGAGCAGCGTGCTCTTGCCGGAGCCGTTGAGCCCCATCAGCCCGATCGACTCGCCCTGCTGGACCGTGAACGAGACGTCGTCGACGGCCGTGAACGAGTTGGAGACCTCCTGGCGCTTCAGGCGGGCCATCGTGACCTGCTTGAAGGTGCGGTGGTAGCGGAGCGTGAACTCCTTGGTCACGCCGTCGACCACGATCGACTCGGTCATCAGAGTCGCTCCGGGATCTTGTTCTCGAGCCGGGAGAAGACCAGCTGGCCGAAGCCCAGGATCACCAGCGAGAGCAGCAGCGCGATGATCCCGCGGGTGAACAGGTGGTCGGGCAGGTTGGTGCTGGCGATGGCGTCCGGGTCGTCGGTCGTCCCCACCCAGAACGCGCGCTGCAGGAGCAGCACCGCGTTGGCGAGCGGGTTGACGAGATAGAGGTCGGTGAAGCCGTGGAACCGCTCGGCGACCATGGTGTACGGGTAGATCATCGGCACGCCGAAGCGGACGATGTTGTTGATGATCTGCACGACGTTGGAGACGTCGCGGAAGAAGACGTTCGCCGCGGCGAACATCAGCGCACCGGCCATCCCGATCGTGATGGTGATGAGCAGCGACAGGACCATCGCCATCATGCTCACCAGGTCGGGGGTCCAGCCCGTCCAGACGCAGGCGATCGCCAGGATCACGATCTCGGGGAGCACGTGGTACGACGAGACGAGCACCGCCGCCACCGGGAACATCTCCCGGGGCAGGGCCATCTTCTGCACCAGGCCCTTGTTGCGCACCACTGAGCGGGTGCCGGAGCCCAGGCACTCCGTGAAGATGCCGGTGATGATGATCCCGCAGAACATGTGGATCGCGAAGTTCTGCACGTCCTCGTGCAGCCCCATGATCACGCCGATCACGAAGTAGTAGATCAGGAACTGCGACAGCGGGTTGATGTAGGACCAGATCATCCCCAGGGCCGAGCCCTGGTAGCGCGCCGCGATCTCGCGGCTCACCAGCAGGCGGAGCAGGTAGCGGCGCCGGAAGACCTCGAAGAGACCGGTGGTCGCCGAGGGCGGCGCCAGCGGGGCCGGAGACCCCGGTCCCTCGGCCGGCGCCGCGTGTCGCCCGCGGACGGCGTGGCTCATACGGGATCCCCGGTCCAGGGGCGGAAGGTCTCCTCCCACGCCTCGGGCGAGGTGATCTGCGGGAGCTTGGCGCGGTACTCCGCGGAGAGCTCGGGCCAGCGGCGGTAGAGCTCGAGGTGCAGCTGCACGATGCGGCGCATCTGGTCACGGAAGAGCTCGGGCTCACGCTTGTAGAGCGCGGCCGCGGTCTGATCGGGCATCGAGACGACCACGGAGTCGTAGCGCGCGAGCCGGTACCAGCGGGCGTCCATCGCGGCGACCTCGGCCTCGGGGAACTCCCGCGAGAGCTTGCGCGGCGCGCGGAACTGGCGCAGCGGTGCGAGCGCCGCCACGACGAGCTGGGCCCGGCGCGTGGGCACCTCGAGCTCCTGGTGCGAGCGGCGGGTCGGCTTGCGGCGTACCGGCGGGAACGCGTCGGGGTCGGCCTGGAGCTGCGCGTCGGAGTACTGCTTGCGGAACGCGTTGACCTCGGCGAGCCGGGTCGGCAGCACCTCGTGGAGGCGGTCAGGCCCGGCGAGGACCTCCTCGAGCGCCTGCTGGCGCAGCTCGACCGTGGAGTACTGCATCGAGACGAGGTGGGCGATCGAGTTGTTGAGGCTCTCCCGGACCACGCGACCGCCGTGGGGGTACGGCGAGTGCAGCAGCGCCGAGACCAGCCGGTTGCGCTGGTGGAAGAAGGCCTGCCAGTCGAGCGCGTCGTTCTTGTCGGTCCACGGGACGTGCCAGACGGCCGCGCCCGGGAACGTCACCGTCGGGTAGCCCGCGGCCTTGGCGCGGACGCCGAACTCGCTGTCGTCCCACTTGATGAAGATCGGCAGCGACAGCCCGATCTCCTCGAGCACGACCCGCGGGATCAGGCACATGAACCAGCCGTTGAAGTCCACGTCGACGCGACGGTGCAGCCAGCGGGTCGAGCGCAGGTTGCGGGCGCCGAAGTCCCACTCCGGGAGCACGTGCTCGGGCGACATCCACCACCAGCGCCAGGTCTGGATGATCTCGCCGAAGCTGTGCAGCCGCGAGCGGGAGTACAGGCTGAACATGTGGCCGCCGACGATCGTGGGCCGGCGGGCCAGGTCGCCGAAGGTGACGGCGCGCAGCAGGCTCTCGGGCTCGCAGACGACGTCGTCGTCCATCATCAGGGAGTACGTCGAGACGCCGGCGCGCACGGTCTCGAGCTGGCCGCGGGCGTAGCCGCCGGACCCGCCGAGGTTGCCCTGCTCGAGGATCCGGAGCTTGCCCTGGACCGCCTTCTCGGCGGCCGGGAACTCCGCGGAGTCGACGACCTTCTTGGTGCCCTGCTCCATGACGAGCACCTCGTCGAGGATGCCCAGCACCTGCTCGTCGGCGCCGAGCTGGGCGACCAGCTTCGCGCAGAAGTCGGGCCGGTTCATCGTGGTGATCGCGACGGTGACCGTGCCGGACTCGGCCCGGTCGGCGGGCACCTCGGCGTCCCAGGTCGCGGTGACGACGGCGTCCTCGTCGCCTGCGGCGACGTCGTACCAGTACCAGCCGCCGTCGGCGAACGGGCCGAGCGGCAGGTCGAAGACGAACGTGCCGGTCTCGCCGTCCTCGAGCACGCGGGCGTCGACGCGCTGCGAGCGCCCGTTGGCCATCGACTTGTAGACGGTGACGCCGGAGCCGCGGCCCCGGAGCTCGACCGTCAGGCGGACCGTGTCGACGATCGTCCATCGCCGCCAGTAGGACGCCGGGAACGCGTTGAAGTAGGTGCCGAAGGACAGCCGGTCACCCTCGTGGATCCGCACCGCGTGGCGGTCGACGATCTGCTCGGGGTGGATGGTCTCCCCGGAGCTCACCGCCTGGCGCAGCGAGGCCCAGTTGAGCTCCTTGGCGGCCTTGTTGCCGCCGACGGCGTACTTGTCGGCGTCGAGTACGGCGGGGTCGGGGTCGACGTACAGCGGCAGGACGTCGACGTCACGGTCGAGCGGCATGATCTGCCGCTGCAGGACACGCCGCACGGTGCCGGTGGTGGAGCTGCTCATTCGTCGACGCCTCCGCTGGTGAGCGGCGCACCCTCGGCGAAGTGCGGCCGCAGCTTGTTCTCGAACATCGACAGGGCGGAGCCGATCGCCATGTGCATGTCGAGGTACTTGTAGGTGCCGAGGCGGCCGCCGAAGAGCACCATCGGCTCCTTCTTGGCGAGCTCGCGGTACTTCAGGAGCTTCTCGCGGTCCTCGGCGGTGTTGATCGGGTAGTACGGCTCGTCGCCCTCCTCCGCGAAGCGGGAGTACTCGTGGACGATCACCGTCTTGCCCGGCAGGTGGGTCTTCTCGCGCTCGGGGTGGAAGTGCTTGAACTCGATGATGCGGGTGAAGGGCACTTCCTGGTCGTTGTAGTTGACGACGCCGGTGCCCTGGAAGTCGTCGACCTCCTCGACCGACTCCTCGAGGTCGACGGTGCGCCAGGAGAGGCGGCCCTCGGCGTTGCCGAAGTACTCGTCGACCGGCCCGGTGTAGACGATCGGCACCTTGCCGACGTACTCGTCACGGACGTCGAAGAAGTCGGTCTCGAGCCGCACCTCGATGTTCGGGTGCTCGGCCATGCGCGTCAGCCACGCCGTGTAGCCGTCGACCGGGAGCCCCTCGTGGGTGTCGCTGAACCAGCGGTTCTCGAAGGTGTAGCGCACGGGCAGCCGCGTGATGATGTCGGCGCTGAGCTTCGTCGGGTCCGTCTGCCACTGCTTGGCCGTGTAGCCCTTGATGAACGCCTCGTAGAGCGGTCGGCCGATCAGGCTGATCGCCTTCTCCTCGAGGTTGGTCGCGTCCTCGGTGCGGATCTCGCTGGACTGCTCGGCGATCAGCGCGCGCGCCTCGTCGGGGGTGTGGGACTTGCCGAAGAACTGGTTGATCAGGCCCAGGTTCATCGGCAGGGAGTAGACCTGACCCTGGTACTTGCCGAAGACACGGTGCTTGTAGTCGGTGAAGCTCGTGAACCGGTTGACGTACTCCCAGACCTTCTCGTTGGAGGTGTGGAAGAGGTGGGCGCCGTACTTGTGCACCTCCACGCCGGTCTCGGGCTCGCGCTCGGAGTAGGCGTTGCCGCCCAGATGGTGGCGTCGCTCCAGCACGAGCACGGTCAGCCCCAGCTCGGTCGCACACCGCTCCGCGATGGTGAGGCCGAAGAATCCGGAGCCGACGACGACCAGGTCAGGGCTGGAGGCAGGGGTCGACGACATGGCTGGTCAGTCTACGGATTCGGTGGGCACGAACCGCATTCCCCACGCGTCGCGCATGGCCCGGATCACATTCGACGCCTCGGCCCGGCCTCCGCGGACCGGCGAGAGGAGCACGACGACCGCCGTGATCAGCAGCGGCTTGAGGCGGACCAGCGCGTTCTCGCCGTACCGGAGGTGGACGGCGAAGAGGTTCCGGTACATGTAGTAGCCCTTCCAGCCGCTCAGGTCGTGCTGCTGGTCGAAGTCGAGCTGGCGCACCAGTACGGCGTCGCGCGCCGCCAGGATGCGGAACCCGGCCCGGCGGGCGCGCACGGCGAAGTCCACGTCGTCGTAGAAGATGAAGTACGACGCGTCGGGCAGCCCGATCGCGTCGACGACCGAGCGGCGGACCATGAAGCCCTCGAAGGCGACGTTCTCGACCTCGACCACCTCCGGCATCCGGTCGCGACTGCCGAAGTCGGTCTCGACCATCCCCCGCTTGGGGCGGATCGCCAGCGGGTTGCGCAGGTCGAAGCGGGTGGCGGCCTTCTCGACGAGCCGGCCCGCCGAGTCCTCGCGGACGGCCATCAGGCAGTCGTCGTCGCGTGCCATCAGCACGGTCAGGCAGTCAGGGGCCGGGACAACGTCGTCGTCCATGAGCCAGATCCGGTCGAACCCGCGCGCGTAGGCCTCGCGCACGCCGTGGTGGAAGCCGCCGGCGCCGCCGAGGTTGTCCTCGGAGCGGAGCACCTCGAGACCCGGGAGCCCCGTCCTCTCCTGGGCCGCGGCGAGGACCTCGGGGGTGTGGTCGGTGCTGGCGTTGTCGACCACGATCACGGCGTCGGCGGGGCGCTCCAGCGCGGCCAGTCCCTCGAGCATCCGGGCGAGCAGGTCGGCCCGGTTGTAGGTGACCACGACGATCGCGACGGTCTCGGCGGTCTCGGCGGTCATCGCAGGAACCTCTCGTGCCCGGTGAAGTCGCCGCGCAGCCCGGCGTACATCGCCCGGAGGCTCAGCCCGAGCCGGCCCGGGGAGGGCCTGGTGAACGCGTAGAACCAGATGGTCTTGGCGACGAACGCCAGCGCGTGCGGCCAGCCCTTGTAGTCGCGCAGGTTGACCAGGTTGTTGCGGGCCATGCAGTAGTGCTTGAGGTCGCTGGGGCTGTGGTTGTACGTCGTGCGGCCGAACGCCATCGGCGACCCGAGGTCGCCCACGGCAGGGTGCCGGACCTGCGCGTCGACGACCGTCGCGATGCGCGCGCCCGCTGCCTCGGCGCGCAGGCGGTACTCGTGGTCGTCGCCCCAGATGAAGAACTCCGCGCGCGGCAGCCCGATCCGCTCCACGAGCTCGCGGGTGACCAGCACGCCGTTGAACGGGATCACGATCCCGTCGATGCGGCCGGAGGTCGCGGCTCGACGTACGTCGTCGAGGCGGTGCACGACGCGGGTCCCCCCGGGCAGCCGGATCGGGAAGACCAGCCGGTCGGGGGCGGCCTCGTCGACCACCAGCGGCCCCCAGAAGTCCAGGTCGGGCTCGGCGAGCAGGCGTGCCAGGCAGTCGCGGTCGGGCAGCCCGTCGTCGTCCATGAGCCACACCAGGTCGGCCCCCCGCTCGACGGCCCACGCGAGGCCCTCGTGGAAGCCGCCCGCGCCGCCGGCGTTGTGGTCGAGGGTGCGGCCGAGCGCCGGCGTCACCGGGTGGTCGTCACCCGCGTCGCGGTCGGCCAGCCCGGCCAGCCACTCCCCCGTGCCGTCGGTCGACGCGTTGTCCACCACCAGCACCTCGCCGAGCTCCGGCACCTCGTCGAGTCGCTCGACGAGCCGACGCAGCAGGTCCAGCCGGTTGAACGTGACCACCACCGCGACGACACGGGGGCCGTCGTACGGCTGTGGCTCGGTCACGGCGACCACCCTAGGGGGTGGTCGATCGCCCGAATCGGGTGGTGTCGGAGCGTCGGGCCGCGGACATCATGCAGGCGTGACGGACCAGCCGACGGTGCGGTCGACGGCCGGCGCCGACCGGGCCGACCGGGCCGACGGGAGGGGCCGACTGCTCTCGGGGCTCGTCGGCGGCGTGGTCGGCGGCCTCGTCGGAGGAGGCCTGGTGGCGCTGGCCGGGTGGGCGGCCGACTGGGGGTCCGATCCCGCGAGCGCGGCAGTCTGCGCCGTGGACGACGTCGCCGTACGGGCGCTCCCGTCGGTGGTGACGATCGCCGCGAAGACCCCGGAGGGCGGCGGGACCGGTTCCGGTGTGGTCTACGACCTCGACGGCGAGACCGTGATCATCACCAACGAGCACGTGGTGGCGCCCGGCGCGACCCAGCCGACGGCGGTGGCGATCACCTACACCGACGGCCACTCGACGCCGGCGACCATCCTGGGCGCCGACGCGCTCACCGACCTGGCGGTCCTGGCGCCCGAGGAGTCGTCCGAGGCGGCCGAGCCGATCCGGGTGGGCGACTCCGGCGCCCTCGACGTCGGTAACCCGGTCGTGGCACTCGGCTCGCCGCTGGGGCTGACGTCTACGGTCACCAGCGGCATCGTCAGCGCGACCGGGCGCTACGTGCGGGTGCCGGGCGCCGGCGGCGGGTCCGCCCACCTGGTCGGAGCGATCCAGACCGACGCGGCGATCAACCCCGGCAACAGCGGGGGCGCCCTGGTCGACTGCGACGCGCGGCTCGTCGGCATCAACACCGCCGGGGCGTCCCCGGCCGGCGAGGTCGGCAGCAGCGGGCTGGGCTTCGCGATCCCGACCGTGCTCGCGCTCCCCCTCGTCGATGAGCTCGCGGAGAACGGTCGCGTCGCCCACCCGACGCTCGGGCTGCGGGTCCAGGCGATCCCGCCGGATCTGGCGGCCCCGGGCCGGCTGTTCGTGCAGGGAGTCGACGCCGACGGGCCCGCCGACCGTGCCGGCGTGCAGCCCGGCGACGTACTCGTCGAGATCGACGGCCGGCAGCTCCAGAGCCCGGAGGACCTGGTGCGGACCGAGCTCGAGCTCGCCGCGGGTGACGACGTCGAGGTCGTGCTCTCCCGGGGCGGGGAGGAGATCACGCTGACGCTCACGGCCGAGTCGTCATGAGGACGCGCGGCGGCTGATGGACCTGTTCGGCGTCCTCGTCGGGCTGGTGCTGCTGGTGGTGGGCGCCGAGCTCGTGGTCCGCGAGGGCTCGGCCCTCGCCGCCCGGATGGGCATCCACCCCATCGTCGTGGGGCTGACGGTCGTCTCCCTCGGCACGAGCCTCCCCGAGCTCGCCGTCGGCCTCGACGCGGCGGCCCGGGGCAACGGCGGTCTCGCCGTCGGCAACATCGTCGGGACCAACCTCGTCAACCTGCTGCTCATCCTCGGCATCGCAGCGGTGATGGCGCCGGTGAGGTTCGAGCAGCGCACCATGCGGTTCGACCTCCCCGTCATGACCGGCGCCGCGGTCCTGCTGCTCCTGCTGGCGCTCGACGGCGCCCTCTCCACCCGCGACGGCGTCTGGCTGTGCCTGTACGGCGTGGGCTACCTGGCGGTCCTGACGATCTCCAGCGTGCGGGCCGCGAGGCAGCGCGATCCCGACGGCCCGGAGGTCGCGGAGGTCCCGGAGCAGCCGGGCGGTCACCCGGTCGTGCAGACGGTGGTGCTGCTCGTCGGGCTCGGCGTGATCGTCGCGGGCTCCGACCTGCTCGTCGACGGAGCGGTGGGCATCGCGAACGACCTCGGCGTCGATGACGCCATCATCGGCCTGACCGTGGTCGCGATCGGCACCTCCGCCCCCGAGCTGGTCACGACCGTCGTCTCGACGCTGCGCGGCGACCGCGACATCGCGATCGGCAACCTGCTGGGCTCCAGCGTGCTCAACATCGCCCTGATCCTCGGGCCGACGGTGATCGCCGCGCCCGGCACGATCCTGGTGCCCGACGACGTCCTCGCCGTCGACCTGCTGCTCATGGTCGCCGCCGCGGTCGTCTGCATCCCGGTCTTCCGGAGCAAGAGCCGCCTCGGCCGGGTCGAGGGCGCCGTCTTCGTCGCGGTCTACCTCGCCTACCTGACGTGGCTGCTCAGCACCCGGCTGTAGCGATCAGCAGGCGGCACCCAGGTCGTCGGACTGGTTGGCGGCGTAGCCGGTGGAGAGCGAGCCGAGCGAGCCGCCGGTGACGGCCTGCGAGCCCTTCTGCTTCTTCGGCTTGCCCGCCGTGCCGGTCGACGGAGCGTCACCCTCGGCCAGGTCGATCGCCTCGGCGACCTTCGCCTTCACCAGGCCGATGTCCGGGTCCGCGGTGTTGATCATCGGCGGCACCAGCGAGAGCGTCGAGACCTTCTGGCCGCGGGCCTTGAGACCCAGCTGAGCGAAGGCGTCGAACTCGCCGGCCGGGATGTTCGTCGAGACCATCGCGGTGCTGGCGGAGGCGATCTTCGCGAAGTTCGTGACCGCCGTCTGCGGGCTGACCTGCTGGAGCATCGCGCCCATCACGCACTTCTGGCGCGCCATCCGCGAGTAGTCGTCGGAGTCGTCCCGGGCCCGGGCGAACCAGAGCGTGTCGTGGCCGTCGAGCTTGCGCACCCCGGGCTCGATGTAGCCGGTGACGTCGGAGCCGAGGCCGCCGACCGGGATCGGCTGCCGCACGTTGAGCGTCACGCCGCCGACGGCGTCGACCAGGTCCTTGAACCCCTCCAGGTTGACCATCGCCCAGTAGTTGATCGTCAGACCGGTGATGCCCTCGATCGCCATGACGGTCGCGTCGACGCCGGGGTGGTCGGACTTCGGGAAGAGCCCGGTGTTGTCCTCCGCCCACGTGCTGACGCCGTTGAGGTAGTCGGCGTCGAACCCGTCGGGGAACTGCTGGCGCATGACCGAGCCCTTGACGAACGGGAAGTTCTGCATGTTGCGCGGCAGCGAGATCAGAACCGTCCGACCGGTGTCGGCGTCGATGCTCGCGACCGTCATCGAGTCGGGTCGCAGGCCGGTGCGGCCGGCGCCGGCGTCACCGCCGAGCAGCAGCACGTTGTAGCGGCCGTCCTGGGCGCCACTCACGCCGCCGTCGCCGGACATCGCCAGCACGAAGGACCGCTGGACGCCGACCAGGTGCGCCCCGAAGAGCAGCCCGGCCGCGATCGAGAGGCAGAGCACGCCGTTGACCCCCACGGCCGCGCGGCGCTGGGCGAGGCTCAGCGACAGCGGCTGGCCCAGGCGCCAGGCGTCGATGAACAGGTAGGCCCAGCCCACGGCCAGCGCGGTCAGCAGGAGTCGCAGCCACAGCAGGGCAGACGGGTCGAACGTCACCCAGAAGAAGAAGTCGTGCGAGAAGAAGCCGACCAGCGACGACACCACCGCGGTCACCACCAGCACCGCCCACGTCCGCATCGCAACCCGGCCGACCCGGCGGTTGCCGTAGACCAGCTGCGCGGAGCCCGGGAGCACCAGCGTCATCAGCATCAGGGCGACGGCGCGACGGAAGCGGACGCGCGCAGCGCGCTCGCTGGCGGTGAAGCGCGAGGGGTGCGACCCGGGGGAAGGGGCGGGCGGCATCGAGATTCCTCTCGAGAGCGACGTACTGGGGAAGTGGTGTTGCCCCGTAAGTATCACCAGTCACAGAGGCAACATCGGTCACGACGCGCCGGTTGGTCTGGGACATGGGGCGACCCGGTACGGTCGCCTGCATGACCGACCGTCCCCGCAGCGACGGCGACCCCGGGGACGGGACGCCGGACTTCCACTGGCTCTACGGCGGCGACGGCAACGAGCCGGACCGGCCGAACCAACGCGAGCCGCGTCCCGACGAGACCCGGGTGATGCCCACGATGCCCCGCCCCTCCGAGCAGTCCGCTCGCCAGGCCGCGCCGCGCGAGCGCGCAGGCACGCCGCCGACGCCGCCGCCCCTCGCGCCGACCCCGGGCCCCGACCGCCCGAAGCGCCGCCGGGGCCCGCGGTTCTACCTGCGGATCGTGCTGGTGCTGCTCCTGCTGTGGGCGATCTACCTCGTGGCCGTGCCGCTGTGGGCGTGGAAGCAGGTCGACAGCGTCGAGTGGGAGCCGAAGGGCGACCGCCCGGCCGACCAGCCCGGCACGACGTACCTCATGGTCGGCAGCGACTCCCGCGCCGGCCTGTCCGCCGAGGAGCGCAAGGAGTTCGCGACCGGCAACCCGTCGAGCCAGCTGTCCGACACGATCATGATCCTGCACACCGGATCGGGGCCGAACATCCTGGTCTCGCTGCCCCGCGACTCCATCGTCGACATCCCCGGGCACGGCAGCACCAAGATCAACGCCGCCTACTCGTACGGCGGACCCGAGCTCCTCGTGCAGACCGTCGAGCAGAACACCGGCATCCGCATCGACGACTACGTCGAGATCGGGCTCGGCGGCGTGGCCGGCGTCGTCGACGCGGTCGGCGGCATCGAGATCTGCCCCACCACGGCGATGAAGGACCCGCTCGCCGGGCTCGACATCGAGAAGGGCTGCCAGGAGGCCGACGGCAAGACCGCGCTGGCCTACTCGCGGTCGCGGCACACCTCGGGCATCGGCGACATCGCCCGGGTCAAGCACCAGCGCGAGGTGGTCGCCGCCGTCGGCGACAAGGTCCTCTCGCCGTGGACCTTCATCAACCCGGTCCGCTACTGGCGACTGGCAAACGCCGTCCCCGACTTCTTCGCCTTCGGCGAGGGCACCGGGCCGATCCAGGCCGGCAAGTGGGCCCTCGCGATGACCAGTGTCGACCTCAGCTGCGTGGTGCCGCTCGCCAGCCTCGAGGTGAGGTGGGACGAGGAGAGGTCGAAGCGGATGTTCGGCTATATCCAGGAGGACAAGGTCGACGACATGCCCAAGGCCCTCTGCAAGGCGAACGGCGGCATCTCGTGACTTTCGAGACGCTCCGGTGGGAGGTCGACTCCGACGGCGTCGGCACGCTCACCCTGCATCGGCCCGACCAGCTCAACGCGTTCGACCTGACGATGGCCGGTGAGCTCGAGACCTTCTTCCGCACGGACGCCACGGACGACGCCGTGCGCGCCGTCGTCGTCACCGGCGCCGGTCGCGCGTTCTGCGCCGGCATGGACCTGTCGGCCGAGGGCAACGTCTTCGGGCTCGACGAGTCGCTGCGGCCGTCGGTGTCCGAGTTCCGCGCGTCGTACGACGCCGCGCCGTACGACGAGGGCGTCCGCGACACCGGCGGCAAGGTGACGCTGGCGATCCACGCGCTGCCCAAGCCGGTGATCGCCGCGATCAACGGCCCGGCGGTCGGGATCGGCGCCACCATGACGCTCGCGATGGACCTGCGGATGGCGTCGACCAAGGCGCGGATCGGCTTCGTCTTCGGCCGGCTCGGCATCGTGCCCGAGGCGGCGTCGACGTGGTTCCTCCCGCGGATCGTCGGGATCCAGCAGGCGCTCGAGTGGGTCTACTCCGCCGACATCCTCGACGCGGACACCGCGCTCTCCGGGCGCCTCGTGCGCAGCGTGCACGAGCCGGACGAGCTGGTGCCGGCCGCGCAGGAGCTGGCCCGGTCGTTCGTCGTCAACCGCTCTCCCGCCGCGCTCGGCCTCGCGAAGCGGCTGCTCTACCGCAACAGCGCCGCCCCCGAGCCGCTCGAGGCGCACCTCTCCGACTCGCTCGCGATGTACTGGCAGTCGATCGGCGACGGCAAGGAGGGCGTGGCCGCCTTCCTCGAGAAGCGCACCCCGACCTTCACCGGCTCCGCCACCGACCTCCCCGACGTCTTCTGACGGTCAACGTGGACGCTGGTCGCTGATCCGCTTCGCCTTGCCGAGCGAGCGCTCCAGGGCGTACGGCGCGACCACCTCGACCCGGGCGGTGACGCCGATCCGCTGGCGGATGCGGTCCTCGAGACGACCGGCCAGCGCGCCGTCGTACGGCTCCTCGACGGCCTCGACGCGCACGGTCAGCTCGTCGAGGCTGCCGGGCCGGGTGAGCACACAGAGGTAGTGGGGTGCGAGCCCGTCGACCGCGAGGATCTGCTCCTCGACCTGGCTGGGGAAGACGTTCACGCCGCGCACGATCATCATGTCGTCGGTGCGGCCGGTGACCTTCTCCATCCGCCGGAAGGCGGGGTACGCCGTGCCCGGCAGCAGCCGCGTCAGGTCGCGGGTGCGGTAGCGGACCACCGGCATCGCCTGCTTGGTCAGCGAGGTGAACACCAGCTCGCCGCGCTCGCCGTCGGGCACCGGCTCGAGCGTCACCGGGTCGACGATCTCGGGCAGGAAGTGGTCCTCCCAGACGTGCAGGCCGTCCTGGGTCTCCCCCGACTCCTGCGAGACGCCCGGCCCCATCACCTCCGACAGCCCGTAGATGTCGACGGCCCGGATGCCGGAGCGCTCCTCGACCACCGCGCGCATCTCGTCGGTCCACGGCTCGGCGCCGAAGATGCCGATCTCGAGCGCCGTCGAGCGCGGGTCGACGCCCTGCCGCTCCATCTCGTCGAGGATCGCCAGGAAGTACGACGGGGTCACCATGATCACCCGCGGCCCGAAGTCGACGATCAGCTGCACCTGCCGCTCGGTCATCCCGCCGCTGACCGGCACCACCGTGCAGCCGAGCCGCTCGGCGCCGTAGTGCGCGCCGAGGCCGCCGGTGAAGAGGCCATAGCCGTAGGCCACGTGCACCACGTCGCCCGGCCGCCCGCCCGCAGCGCGGATCGAGCGCGCCATCAGCTCCGACCAGGTGTCGACGTCGGCCTGCGTGTAGCCGACCACGGTCGGCTTCCCGGTCGTGCCACTGCTCGCGTGCACGCGCACGACCTGCTCGCGCGGCACCGCGAACATGCCGAAGGGGTAGTTGTCGCGCAGGTCCGCCTTCGTCGTGAACGGGAACCGCGCCAGGTCGGCCAGCGACGTCACGTCGTCGGGGTGCGCACCCGCGGCGTCGAAGGCCCCGCGGTAGTGCGGCACCGCGTCGTACGCCGTGCGCAGGGTCGCCCGCAGCCGCTCGAGCTGCAGCGCCTCGAGCTCGGCCCGGTCCAGGGTCGGGATCGCACCGCTCACCAGAACGTCCCTCCGACCTCGCGCGACCGGCCCACGAACGTCGCCACCACCGTGTCGCCCGCGGTCACCGTGACGTCGTACGTGCCGTCGCGCTCGTCGCGATCGCGCTCGACCGCGGTGGCGACCAGCTCGTCGCCGGCCCGGGTCGGCGCGCGGAACCGGATCTCGGCGCCGGCGGCCACGGTGCGCCGGTTGTAGGAGTTGCAGGCGAACGCGAACGCCGAGTCGGCGAGCGCGAAGGTCAGGCCGCCGTGTCCGATGCCGTGGCCGTTGACCATGTCGTCGCGCACGGTCATCCGCAGCGTCGCGGTGCCCGGGCCGACCGCGTCGAGGGACATGCCGAGCGCGCGGCTGGCGTGGTCGTCGGCCCACATCGCGTCGGCGCTCCCCCGCGCCACCTGCTCCGGGCTCACCCGGTCAGGCTAGCCGCGCAGGTCGGTCGCCGTCGCTGCCGCGGCCGCCTCGAGCCGGACCAGGATCGCCCTGACCTCCTCCGGCTCGACCGACAGGTTCCCCTCGAGCAGCTCGAGCAGGCGCCGGAAGCGCGTCCGACAGGACGTGAGCGAGCGGCGCCCAGCGCCCGTGAGCTCGACGCGGTACGACCTGCGGTCGCCCGGGTGCGGCACCTTGCGGGCGTGCGCGCGCCGCTCCAGCGCGGCCAGGTGGCCGGTCAGCGTGGAGGCGGTGAGCCCCAGCCGGTCACCTAGCTCCCGCGGCGTCATGGCCGCGATCCCGAGCTGGCTGTAGACGGCGTACTCGGCCGGGCGCACGCCCGTCCCGTCCAACGCCAGCTCCATGAGCTCGCCGATGCGCTGCTGGAGCACGAAGAGGTCCAGCACCATGTTGCCGTCCGGTGCGCCGACCTGGCGGTCGCGGCCGATGTCCATGCGCGCAGTCTGGCACCTCGGGGACAAGAAGTACGAGTTCGTACTAATGTGCCGTGCCATGACGGTCCTTCGGCGCGGCCTGCCGCTCCTCTCGATCCTCCTCGCACTGGTCCTCGCCGGCTGCTCGGACTCCCCGCCGACCGCCGATCGCCCCGCGTCACCGTCCGCAAGCCCTTCGGCGGAGGAGCCCTGGGCGGTGCTGGAGGGGCCACTGGAGCGGTGCGGCCTCCAGCCTCCCGACCTGGCGCAGGCGCGGTTCCGCCACCGGGTCCTCCGCGGCGACGTGGGCGCGATCCCGTCGGTGAGCATCGGCCGCGGACCGGTGGTCGCCGTGCTCCTGCACCAGACGGACGGCAACGGGCTGTGCGGATGGCTTCCCTTCGCACGCGCGATCGAGCAGGAGGGCATGGCCGCGCTGGCGATCGACCTGTGCCGGTACGGCGAGGCCGCGTGTCGCGACGTGGCGGCCGGCACGTTCGAGGACGCCGACCAGGTCCGTCCCGTCGCACTGGCCGTCGCCCACGCCCGTCGACACCTGGGCGCCCGCCGCGTCGTCGTGGTCGGCGCGTCGATGGGCGGCAGCGTCGCGCTCATGGCCGCGGCCACCACGCCCGGCATCGACGCCGTGGTCGACCTCTCCGGCCCGGTCGCGTGGCCCGGGATGGAGCTGGTCCGCCGGGGCCGGGCGGTCGAGGTCCCGGCGCTGGTCGCCATGGCCACCTCCGAGGGACCCGAGGAGGTCGACGGCGCCGCCACGATCGTCGCCGACCTGCCCGCAGGCAGCCGACTCGAGAGCCCCGAGACCGGGCACGGCTACGAGCTCCTGGCGGAGCTCGACGGCACGCCGCTGCCCCTCGCCGACGAGGTGCTGCGGTGGGTCAGAGGGTCCGCGCCAGGAGCCGGCGGAGCACGGTGAAGTGCCGCTCGGTGGCGGTCTCGTCGTACACCGACGTGTCGGCCATCGTGTAGCCGTGCGCCGCGCCCGCGTAGACCTCGTTGAGGTGCGGGCGGTCCGCCGCCATGAGGGCGTCCTCGAGCGCCGCCACCGCGTCGAGCGGCATCGACCGGTCGTGGTCGGCGTGGCCGAACGCGAACTCCGCGGTCGACACCGCGATCGCCCGGTGCGGACTGTCGTCGGCGTCGGTCGCGAGCCCGCCCCCGTGGAAGCCCCCGCACGCGGCCACGGTGCCGGGGTGCCACCCGGCCGTGCGTACGGCGAGCCGCGCGCCCATGCAGTAGCCGGTCACGCCGATCGGCCCGTCGCCTGCGTGCTGCTCGAGCTCGGCGACCCACGCGGCCGCGTCGGGCTCGGCGTGGTCGGGCGTCAGCCCGTGCACGCGGTCCATCACGCCGCCGGCGAAGAACGCCTCCCGCTCACCGTGGTCGCGCAGGTCGGCCCTCGGCGCCAGGTCGGCGACCCGGCCGTCGCGGTAGAAGACGTTTGGGGCGAGCACGACGTACCCCCACGACGCGATGCGGTCGGCCATCTCCTCGATCCGCGGCCGCAGACCGATGGCGTCCATGTAGAAGAGCACGCCCGGCCTGCCGACCTCGCCGGTCAGGTACGCCTCGGCGACGCCGTCGGGCGCCTGGATCTCGATCGTCTTGCCCATGACCCGACGTTATCGGGAGCGCCGCAGGGTACACATCAATCCATTTTGATGTAATGATCGAGAGATGTCGTCGACGACGGCTCCACCGCAGTTCCTCCGACTGGCCGGCCATCCGGTGCGCTGGCAGCTCCTGGCCGAGCTCGCCCTGGGCGACCTCCGGGTGCGCGAGCTGGTCGCGCGCCTCGACCTCTCCCAGAACCTGGTGTCCTACCACCTGCGCCTGCTCCGGGACGGCGGCCTGGTCACCACCCGACGGAGCACCTACGACGGCCGGGACAGCTACTACCGGCTCGACCTCGACGTGAGCCGTCGCCTGTGGCTGGCCGCGGGCGATGCGCTGCACCCGTCGCTGCGGCCCGGCCCGATCGAGCCGGGCGCGCTCCCGCGCCGACCCCGCAGGCTCCGGGTGCTGTGCGCGTGCACGGGCAACACCGCGCGCTCGCCCATCGCGGCGGCGCTGCTCCGGCATCGGTCCGGCGGCGCGCTCGACGTCGTCAGCGCCGGGAGCCAGCCCGGCACGCGGTTCCACCCGGGTGCCGCGCGCGTGCTCCGCGACGAGTACGGCGTCGGCCTCGGCGCCCGCGGGCCGCGACATCTCGACAGCGTCGTGGACCGTCGCTTCGACTACGCCATCACGCTCTGCGACCGGGTCCGCGAGGTCGTCCCGCCGCTGCCCGGCTCCCCCGTCCTCGTGCACTGGAGCACCGACGACCCGTCGGCCGACCACGTGCCCGACGACGACACCGTGATCCGGCGGATCACCCACGACATCGACGGCCGGGTCAGCCACCTGCTGCACGTCCTGGCCGACCACCACCACCCGGAAGGAGCAGCACCATGACCACCTCCGACACGAGCACGCTCGCGAGCGTCCGGTACGTCGTCGACGACGTCGATGCCGCCATCGAGTTCTACACGGCCCATCTCGGCTTCACGGTCCGCTCCCATCCGGCTCCGCCCTTCGCCGACGTGGTCCGCGGCCCCCTGCGGGTGCTGCTCTCCGGTCCGCAGAGCTCGGGCGCCCGGGCGACCCCGGAGGCGCACGCCGGGCCCGGCCGCAACCGCATCCACCTGGAGTTCGCCGATCTCGACGCGGAGGTCGAGCGGATGCGCGCCGCCGGCGTACCGCTGCTGAGCGAGGTCGTCAGCGGCCCCGGCGGCCGGCAGGTGCTCGTCGCCGACCCGGACGGGAACCTCGTCGAGCTGTTCGAGCCGGCAGCCCGCTGACAGTTCGAACTGTTGTGCGAATGCGGTCTACGCTGGCGTCGTGGGGGCGTCGAACCGGGACCGTGCGGACGTGGCCCGACCGCGCCCGGTCTGGGTCGACATCACCGGCCACTGGTGGGACGAGAGCGACTGGCGGCCCGGCCTGCTGCTGGAGTGGCGGCAGGTCCCGACCCGGCAGAACACCACCCGCTGGGAGGGCCTGGTCATCTACGCGTTCGGCGGTGGCGAGCTGCCCTGGACCGTTTCGCAGGCCTGGTTGCGATCGGGGAACGTCCGGCCGATGTACCCCGCCGACCCGCGCCACGTTCCGGGAGCCCCGCCCGCCTGACCGGGTCAGATGTGGGACTGCACCCCGGCGAGGAGCTGCCGCGCCATCACGATGCGCTGCACCTGGTTGGTGCCCTCGTAGATCTGCGTGATCTTGGCGTCGCGCATCATCCGCTCGACCGGGTAGTCGCGGGTGAAGCCGTAGCCACCGAGCACCTGCACGGCGTTGGTGGTGACCTCCATGGCGACGTCGGAGGCGAAGCACTTCGCGGCGGCGCCGAAGAACGTGAGGTCCTTGTCGCCGCGCTCGGACTTGCCGGCCGCGGCGTACGTCATCTGGCGGGCCGCCTCGACCTTCATGCCCATGTCGGCGAGCAGGAACTGCAGGCCCTGGAAGTCGCTGATCGCCTTGCCGAACTGCTTGCGCTCCTGGGCGTAGCCGAGCGCGTAGTCGAGCGCGCCCTGGGCGATGCCGACGGCCTGCGCGGCGATCGTGACGCGGGTGTGGTCGAGGGTACGCATCGCGGTCTCGAAGCCCGTGCCCTCGGCGCCGATCATCCGGTCCGCTGGAATCCGCACGTTGTCGAGGTAGACCTCCCGGGTCGGGCTTCCCTTGATGCCGAGCTTCTTCTCCGGAGCGCCGAACGAGACGCCCTCGTCGGACTTCTCGACGACGAACGCCGAGATGCCCCGGCTGCGCTCCCTCCCGGTCAGGTCGGGGTCGGTGACGGCCATGACCGTGTAGTAGTCGGAGACGCCCGCATTGGTGATCCAGCGCTTCACGCCGTTGAGCACGTAGTGGTCGCCGTCGCTGCCACGATCCAGCACGGCGCGGGTCTTCATGTTGGCGGCGTCGGAGCCGGCGTCGGGCTCGGAGAGGCAGTAGGAGAAGCCGCCCTCGCCGGCGGCGAGCCTGCCCAGGTACTTCGCCTTCAGCTCCTCGGAGCCGGAGAGCTGCACCGGCAGCGAGCCGAGCTTGTTGACCGCCGGGATGAGGCTCGAGGACGCGCACGCCCGGGCGACCTCCTCGATCACGATCACGGTCGCGAGGGCGTCCGCACCGGCGCCGCCGTACTGCTCCGGCACGTGCGGGGCGTGGAAGTCGGCCGCCAGCAGGGCCTCAGCGGCCTCGTGCGGGTAGCGCGCGTTCTCGTCGACGTCGGCGGCGTACGGCGCGACCTTGGCGTCGCACAGGTCACGGACCGCCTCGCGGACGGCCTGGTGCTCCTCGGAGAGGGCGAACATCGGGAACTCGGCGCTCATGGCGCGCACTTTACCCGTGGGTAACCACGGGCCCGCATTCGGTCCGGGCATGCGAACGCCCGGCCGGGAGACCCGGCCGGGCGCTCGACGAGGGTGGTGCCGGCGTCACTTGACGGTGACGACACCCTTGCCCTTGCTGGCCTTGAAGCTCTTGTCGCCCTGGAACTTCGCGACGACCTTGTGCTTGCCCTTGGCGAGCTTGCCGAGCTTGACCTTGGCGGTGCCGTTCTTGACCTTGGCCTTGCCGAGGGTCTTCTTGCCCTCCTTGACGACGACCTTGCCGCTCGTGGCCGGACCGGCGTTGCCCTTGACCTTGACGACGAGCGTCGCGACCTTGCCGACCTTGGCCGTGGTCTTCTTGACGGTGGTCTTGGTGGTCTGCTGCGTCAGCGCGACGGCGCCCAGCGACTGCGCGCTCTGACCGGCCTTCAGCTCGCACGGGATCGCGACGCCGTCCGGGATGGCGGCGGTCTCGGCGGTGAACGTGAACTTCGCCGGGAGCAGGGCGTTCACGTTGCCGGCGCCGGGGGTGACGAACTTCTTGTTGGCGCCGGAGGCCGACCAGGTGGTCGTGGTGCCGTCGCTGGTCACCGCGCCGGAGAGCGGGATCGGGGCGGCGGTCTTGCCGAGCGCAATGGTGAAGTCGTCGGAGCGGGCCGAGCTGACGCCGAAGTTCTTCAGCGCCGCCTGGATGGCGGGGTCGGTGACGGTCGCGGTCGCGGTCAGCTTCAGCGTGCCGGCCGGGACGGTCCAGCCGGCCGGCGCCGTCGGGACGACGTCACCGGTCACGGTCAGCGTGGTGTCGAACGTCGACGACAGCGCGGCGACGGTGCACGTGTAGGTGTTGGCGACGGTCGCGGCGTTCGCGGTGCCCGCGCTGCCGGCGACGAGGGCGCCAGCGGCCAGGGTCGTGGTGATGCCCGCCACGGCTGAGCGGGCGGCGAAACGACGAAGGTTCATGAACAGTGCTCCCTCAAGCAAGGAAAACGGGGTTCGCTGCCGGGCGGCAGCAGAGATCGGCGTCACATTAACCCGACACCGGATGGGGCCGCACACGACCCGGGCATTTCCATCACCGAGCGTCCGATAACGGTGGGAGCGCGGCTAGTCTCGAGAGCATGACGTTGTGGCAGGACCCCGAGCGGGTCAGGTTCATGCTCGACGACTGCCCGACGTGGGCGATCGTGGGCCTCTCGGGCGATCCGTCGCGCACGGCGTACGAGATCGCGTCCTTCCTCCAGGACCGCGGCATCCGCATCGTCCCGATCCATCCGTCCGCGCCGACGGTGCTCGGCGAGCAGGGCTACGCGACGCTCGAGGACGTGCCCTTCCCGGTCGACGTCGTCGACGTCTTCCGGCGCTCGTCGGCGGCGGGCGAGTTCGCTGACCTGGCCGTGAAGATCGGGGCCCGCGCGGTGTGGTTCCAGCTCGGCGTCATCGACGAGGACGCCTTCGAGCGCACGATCGAGGCAGGCGTGCCGATGGTCATGGACACCTGCCCGAAGATCGAGTGGCGGCGCTGATGGTCGCCCGGCTGCCGACGCAGGTCCAGGCGCGCGTGACCGCGGGCTGATGGACGTCCGGGTCGCGCCGGGGCCGGGAGTGCCCGACGGGCTGCTGGTCCCCGCCGGCGAGCTGGTCGAGCGGTTCAGCCGCTCCCCCGGCCCGGGCGGCCAGTCGGTGAACACCACCGACAGCCGCGTCGAGCTGGAGTGGGACGTCGCCGCGTCCACCGTGCTCACCGACGCCCAGCGGACGCGGCTGCTGGCTCGGCTGCCCGCGCCCGTCGTCCGGGTGGTCGCCACCGAGCACCGCTCGCAGCACCGCAACCGGGTCGCCGCCCGCGAGCGGCTCGCCGAGCAGGTCCGCGCCGCCCTCGCCCCACCTCCGCCGAAGCGCCGCCCCACGAAGCCGACCCGGGGCTCGAAGGAGCGCCGGCTCGAGGCCAAGAAGCAGCGGGGCGAGACGAAGTCGCTGCGCGGCCGCGTCAGGGACGCCTGAGCTACCGCGACTCGACGGCCAGCCGCCCGCTCAGGGCGACGAAAGAGGCCGCGAACGCCTGCCGGATCCGCCGCACGAGCCGCGGTCGGCTGAGCACCCGGTCGCGCAGGGCGGCCGCGCCGGCGCCGTACGCCGCGAACACGACGAACGTCATCGCCATGAACACCGCGCTGAGCAGCAGCATGCGGAGCACCTGGTGCGGGGTCCCGGCGGGGACGAACTGCGGCAGGAACGCGAAGAAGAAGATCGTGAGCTTGGGGTTGAGGAGGTTGAGCGTGATGCCGGAGACCAGGACCTGTCGGCGCGAGGCCACGCTGCTGCCGGTGTCGACGCTCAGCGCGCCCGTGTCGCGCCACGTCGACCACGCCATCCAGAGCAGGTAGGCGACCCCGAGGTACTTGATCGCCTGGAACGCGACGCCGCTCGCGTGCAGGACCGCCGCCAGCCCCGTGATGGCGGCGAGCAGGTGCGGCACGATCCCGAGGGTGCAAGCGAACGCCGCGAGCACGCTCGCCCGGGTCCCGCGGGCCAGCCCGGCCGCGATCGTGTAGAGCGCGCCCGTGCCCGGAGTCGCGACGATCACCAGCGCGGTCACCAGGAAGGCGAGGCTCATGGCTCGACCGTAGTGCCGATCACCGCCGTCGCAAACGCCCGCACGAGCGGGTGGACGGGTGCACCGGCGAGCGCGCCGACGTGCGGCTGGAACATGCTGGTGACGTAGAAGGGGTGGTCGGGGAACTCCAGCACCTCGGCGCCGGCGTCGTCCGCGGTCGCGCCCACCACGACGCCGGCACGCTCGAGGCGCGCGACGACCTCCGCTGTCGGGGCGTAGTTGCAGAAGTGCATCCCCGTGAACGGCGCGTCGACCCAGCCCGCGAAGCGCGTTCCGGGCACCGGCGTGACCACCCGCTCCTCGCCGTACAGGCTGCAGGCCAGCGCGGACACCACGTTGTCGTCGGCCTCGCCGTCGGACTCGGCGTGCGTCGCCGACTCGCCCAGCACGGTGCGGGCGAACTCGACCACGGCGTACTGCATGCCCCCGCAGGAGCCGAGGAAGGGGATGCCGGACTCGCGGACGACGGTCAAGGCGCGCAGGACCGCGGCGTCGTCGGCGTACGGCGAGCCGGGCACCAGCCAGACGCCGTCGTACTGCCCGATGTCGAAGCCCGAGTCGGACCGCACCCAGGTGGTCTCGACGTCGAGCATCGGCCGCAGCGCGTTGAGCTCCTGGTGGCTGCGGTGGCCCCGGTCCTCGCCGAGCAGGGCCACCCGCGGGGCATCACCCACCAAGGCGGGCCAGTTCCTCGTCGACCACGGACGGGTCGAGCTTGCGGAAGATCGGCGTGGGCTTCTCGACCGGGGTGCCGGGCACGATCGCCTTGCGCTCCCAGGCCGGGAAGCCGGAGTACTCGCCCGTGATGATCGGGTACGGCGCGCCGCCGTCGAGGTCGTCGACCTCCTCGATGTGCGGCATCGGGGCGACTTCGCCGGCACCGCCCAGGGCCCGGTCGACCTCGTTGGCCGCGAACGGCAGGAACGGGCTGAGGACCAGGTTGAGGTCGGCCACGCACTGCGCCACGACGTGCAGGATCGTGCCCAGCCGCTCGGGGTCCTCCTTGATCTTCCAGGGCGCGGTGTCGGAGACGTACTTGTTCACCTCGGCCACCGCGCGCATCGCCTCGCCGATCGCCTGCTTCTGCCGGTGCCGGCCGATCAGGTCGCCGACGACGCCGAAGGCCGCCTCGGTCGAGTCGAGCACGGCCTGGTCCTCGGCGGTCAGCTCACCGGCCTTCGGGATCTCCCCGAAGTTCTTGGCGATCAGCGTGGCCGTGCGGTTGACCAGGTTGCCCCAGCCGGCGACGAGCTCGTCGTTGGTGCGGCGCACGAACTCCGACCAGGTGAAGTCGGAGTCCTGGTTCTCCGGGCCTGCGGCCGCCACGAAGTAGCGGAACGCGTCGGCCTGGTAGCGGCTGAGCAGGTCGCGCACGTAGATCACCACGCGCCGCGAGCTGGAGAACTTCTTGCCCTCCATCGTGAGGAACTCCGACGACACCACCTCGGTGGGCAGGTTGAGCACGCCGTAGTCGCGCGGCGTGCCGCCCTTGGCCCCCTTGCCCGAGTAGGCCAGCAGCTCGGCCGGCCAGATCTGGCTGTGGAAGGTGATGTTGTCCTTGCCCATGAAGTAGTAGGACAGCGCCTCGGGGTCGTTCCACCACTCGCGCCAGCGCTGGTCGTCGCCCAGCCGGCGCGCCCACTCGATCGACGCCGACAGGTAGCCGATGACCGCGTCGAACCAGACGTAGAGCTTCTTGCTCGGGTTCTCGCGCCACCCGTCGAGCGGCACCGCGATGCCCCAGTCGATGTCGCGGGTCATGGCCCGCGGCCGGATCTCCTTGAGGATGTTCTGGCTGAACCGGATGACGTTGGGCCGCCAGGTGCCGGACGCCTCGCGCTCGTCGAGCCACTCCTTCATCGCGTCGGCGAGCGCCGGCAGGTCGAGGAAGAAGTGCTGGGTCTCGATGAACTCGGGAGTCTCGCCGTTGATCTTCGACCGCGGGTCGATCAGGTCGTGCGGGTCGAGCTGGTTGCCGCAGTTGTCGCACTGGTCGCCGCGGGCGCTGTCGTACCCGCAGATCGGGCAGGTGCCCTCGATGTAGCGGTCGGGCAGCGTGCGGCCCGTGGACGGCGAGATCGCGCCGTACGTCGTCTGCTCGACGAAGTAGCCGTTCTCGTAGACGCCCAGGAACAGCTCCTGCACCACCTTGTGGTGGTTGCCCGAGGTGGTGCGCGTGTAGAGGTCGTAGGTGAGGCCCAGGCTGCAGAGGTCCTCGGCGATGATCCGGTGGTTCTGGTCGGCGAGCTCCTGCGGCGCGAGGCCGGCCTCGTCGGCGGCGATCAGGATCGGGGTGCCGTGCTCGTCGGAGCCGGAGACCATGAGCACGTCGTGACCCGCCATGCGCATGTACCGGCTGAAGGCGTCGGCGGGCACGTAGACCCCGGCCACGTGGCCGATGTGGCGCGGACCGTTGACGTACGGCCACGCGGTGCAGGACAGGACTCGACTCATGGCCCAATCCTAGGGATCGGGCGCCAGCCGACGTCCGCCGCGTCCGTGGTCAGCGCGCGGACCGTCCGGCGTACGCCGCGAGCCGCTGGTACGGACCTGCGTCGGCGGGCACGGACTGCTCCGGACCGAACGCCGGACCGCGGTTGTCGGCGGTCAGGTTGGCCCGCATGAACGCCAGACCCCGCGCGGCGACCTCCGGGTCGAGCGCGTCGACGGGGACGCCGAGCGCGGTCGCGAGGTCCCAGGTGTGGACGGCGATCTCCGCGGTCTGCCAGTCCGCGCTCACCGGTCCGTCGGCGGGAGCCTCGTGCCAGGCGTGGATCAGGTTGTCCCCGGAGACCCGGAAGGCCGGTCCCCATCCCTCAGCGACGTGCTTGGGTGGCGCCGCCCAGTCCGGCTCACCGCCCTGCATCATCGTCAGGAACGTGCCCGGCGACGCGATCAGGTGGTCGGCGAGCGCGGCGACGTCCCAGTCGGCGCAGGGCGTGGGCCGCCCGAGCCGGTCGGGGTGCACGTGGTCGAGGACGTCTCCGGCCTGGTCGATCGCTCTCGCGAGCACCCGGACCTCGTCGCCCCAGTCGGCGTCCGCCATGTATCCATCGTAACGTCGGAACATGGCGACACTGATCGCGGAAGACCTCTTGCTGCTGGTGCTCGACGACGAGAAGGGCACGCTGACCACGGCGTACCCCCAGGCCGCCCTCGGCGGTGCGGTGCTCGTGGAGCTCGCGCTGACCAACGCCGTGGAGGTCGAGGAGAAGACCAGCGTCTGGCGTACGGCGAAGGTGCTGGCGCTGCCGGGAGCGCGGCCCGACGACGACGTGCTGGCGGCGGCGTACGACGTGGTGGCGGAGCGGCCGCGCACGGCCCAGGACCTCGTGGACCGGCTGGGCAAGGGCCTCAAGGACCGGCTCGCCGAGCGCCTCGTCGACCGCGGGCTGCTGGAGCGCAGCGACGGCCGGGTGCTCGGGCTGTTCCCGCGGACCCGCTGGCCCGCGGCGGACACCACCCACGAGGAGCAGGTCCGCCGCGCGCTCAGCGCCGTCCTCGTGCAGGGACTGACGCCCGACGAGCGCACCGGGGCGCTGGTCGCCGTCCTGCACGCCATCGACAAGGCGCACAAGGTGGTCGACCGCGACCGGCTCCCGGCCCGCGAGGTGCGCAAGCGCGCCAAGGCGATCGCCGAGGGCGAGTGGGCAGCGAAGGCGGTCCGCGACGCGATCAACGCCTCGACCGCAGCTATCGCCGCGGTGGCCGCCTCGACGGCGGCGGCCAGCGGAGCAGCCTCTAGCTGAAGTCGAGGTCCTCGGTGCGGCTGCGCTTGAGCTCGTAGAAGTGCTCGAACTTCGACAGCGTGACGAAGGAGTCCCACATCCGGCCGGCGTCCTCGCCGCGGGGCGCCTTGCTGATGACCGGGCCGAAGAACGCCCGCCCCTCGAAGGCGATGGTGGGGGTGCCGACCTCGTTGCCGACCTGGTCCATGCCGCGCTTGTGGGAGTTCGCGATCGCCTCGTCGTACGACGAGTCGTCCATCGCGTCGGCGAGCGAGAGGTCGAGGCCAGCCTCCTCGAGGGCCGCCTCGATCATCGCGCGGTCCTTCTCCTGCTTCTCGATGTGGATGCGCGTGCCCATCGCGGTGTAGAGCGGCAGCAGGACCTCCTTGCCGTACTTCTCCTCGGCGGCCATCAGCACCCGCACGGGCTGCCAGGCGGTCGCGAGGAACTCGCGGTACGAGTCCGGGATGTCCTTGTCCTCGTTGAGGTAGGCGAGGCTCATGATGTGCCAGGTCACCGAGATGTCGCGGACCTTCTCGACCTCGAGGATCCAGCGGGACGTGATCCACGCGAACGGGCAGGCGGGATCGAACCAGAAGTCAGCGTTGCTCATGTCCAGTGAAATCCGGACAGTCCCGGACCTATTCCCGCGGCGGCCACGCTCATCAGGTCGACGAAGCGCTCGCGGAGGCCCGGCCGGGGCGCCGCACCAGCTCCTCGCGCATCATCGCGACGTGCGCGACCGGGCCGCGCTCGCTCACGGGCCCATCGTGCCGGTGCCGCCTTTTCACCGGCGGACACCCCGGGTGGCAGGATGCACCGCATGCCCGGAACCAACCTGACGAGGGACGAGGCCGCTACCCGCGCCGCACTCCTGGACGTCACGTCGTACTCCATCGACCTGGATCTCACGACTGGCGAGAAGACGTTCGGATCGACCACGACCATCCGCTTCACCTGTGCCGAGCCCGGCGCGGAGACGTTCGCGGACCTGGTCGACGCGACGGTCCACGAGATCACGCTCAACGGTGAGTCGCTCGACCCGGCCACGGCGTACGCCGACAGCCGCATCGCGCTCCCCGGCCTGCAGGCCGACAACGAGCTCGTGGTGCGCGCGGACTGCACCTACTCGCGCACCGGCGAGGGTCTGCACCGCTTCGTCGACCCGGTCGACGACCGCGTCTACCTCTACTCGCAGTTCGAGGTGCCGGACGCCCGGCGCGTCTACACGACGTTCGAGCAGCCCGACCTCAAGGCGCCGTTCACGTTCACGGTGACCGCGCCCGACCACTGGAAGGTCGTCTCCAACTCACCCACTCCCGAGCCGGAGGGCGCCGCCGACGGCAAGGCCGTCTGGCGGTTCGCGCCGACCAAGCCGATGTCGACGTACATCACCGCGATCGTCGCCGGTGAGTATCACGAGGTCCAACACGTCTACCAGGGCAAGCACGGCGACATCCCGCTCGGCCACTACTGCCGTCAGTCACTGGTCGAGCACCTCGACGTCGACGAGCTGGTGAAGCTGACCGAGCAGGGCTTCGAGTTCTTCGAGGACGTCTTCGACTACCCCTATCCGTTCGGCAAGTACGACCAGCTCTACGTGCCGGAGTACAACATGGGCGCGATGGAGAACGCCGGCTGCGTCACGCTGCGCGACGAGTACCTCCCCCGCAGCCGCCAGCCGCGCTCGTTCTACGAGTTCCGCTGCTCGGTGATCCTGCACGAGATGGCCCACATGTGGTTCGGCGACCTCGTGACCATGAAGTGGTGGGACGACCTCTGGCTGAACGAGTCGTTCGCCGAGTGGGCCTGCTACCACGCCGAGGTCGAGGCCACGGAGTTCACCGACGCCTGGACCGGCTTCGCCAACGCCCGCAAGCAGACGGGCTACCGGCAGGACCAGATGCCGAGCACCCACCCGATCGCCGCCGACAACCACGACCTGCGTGCGGTCGAGGTGAACTTCGACATGATCACCTACGCCAAGGGCGCGGCGGTGCTCAAGCAGCTGGTCGCCTGGGTCGGCCTCGAGCCGTTCCTGCAGGGCCTGCGCCAGTACTTCAAGGACTTCGAGTACTCGAACTCCGAGTTCAGCGACCTGCTCGCCGCGCTCGAGAAGTCCTCCGGCCGCGAGCTCACCGGGTGGGCCGCCGAGTGGCTCCAGACCGCCGGCGTGAACACCCTCGCCCCGGCGTTCGAGCTGGACGCCGACGGCCGCTACACGTCCTTCTCCGTCACCCAGACCGCGCACCCCGACTGGCCGACGCTGCGCCGGCACCGGATCGGCATCGGCCTCTACGACGAGGTCGACGGCCGCCTCGTGCGCCGGTCGTCGTTCGAGATCGACGTCGAGGGCGCGAGCACCCAGGTCGCTGAGCTGGTCGGTGAGCAGCAGCCCGACCTCCTGCTCCTCAACGAGGGCGACCTGACCTACGCCAAGATCCGCCTCGACGAGCGGTCGCTCGCCACCGTCGTCGCCGGGCTGTCGAAGCTCGACGACTCGCTGGCCCGGGCGCTCGTGTGGGGCGCCGCGTGGGACATGACCCGCGACGCCGAGATGGCGGCGACCGACTACGTCGCGCTCGTGCTCGCCAACATCGGCGCCGAGACCGACCCGTGGGGCGTCAGCCGGATCCCGACCAATGCGCTGCAGGCCGTGAATCTGTTCTCCGCACCCGCCAACCGCCCGGCGCTGCGCGCTCGGTACGAGACCGGCCTGCGCGAGCTGCTGCTCGCGGCCGAACCCGG
The DNA here is from genome assembly GCF_042666375.1 of Nocardioides sp. GCM10030259. NCBI lineage: Bacteria > Bacillati > Actinomycetota > Actinomycetes > Propionibacteriales > Nocardioidaceae > Nocardioides > Nocardioides sp. GCM10030259. Next base: position 432,847 of record NZ_JBHTDF010000005.1, read on the forward strand.
CAGCGACCAGCAGCTCACGTTCGCGCGGACCTACGCCGCCGTCGCGCACAGCGAGCAGGCGATCGCCGACCTCGAGGCGCTGCTCGACGGCGACCTCACGGTCGAGGGCCTCGCGATCGACCAGGACCTGCGCTGGTCGCTGGTCACCGCGCTCGCCGTCAACGGCCGCGAGGGCGGCCGCATCGAGGCCGAGGCCGCCGCCGACAACACCATCTCCGGCCAGGAGAACGCCGCCGCGGCCCGGGCGTCCCGCCCGACGGCCGAGGCCAAGGCCGAGGCGTGGGAGCTCGCGATGGTGCGCGACGACGTCGCCAACGAGACCCAGCGCAGCGTGGTGCTCGCGTTCCAGCGGTTCGGCCAGGACCAGGTGCTCGCGCCGTACGTCGAGAAGTACCTCGCCGCCGCGGAGACGATGTGGGAGGAGAAGGGCACCCAGCGCGCCTCGACCGCCCTGGAGTTCATCTTCCCGCGCCCGCTGGCCGGCCAGCACCTGCTCGACCGGGTCGACTCGTGGCTCGCGTCGACGCAGGCCAACCCCGCCGCCAAGCGCTACGTCCACGAGGGCCGGGCCGACGTCGTCCGCGCCCTCGCCGCCCAGGCGAGAGATGCCCAGGGCTGATCGTCGCGGCCTGCAGGTTTCCCCGGTTCGCCGGGGAAACCGACGCGCCGACTTGGGCCGGGTCGGCGGTGGGAGATCCACCGTCTCGCGGCCCAAAAAGGTGGCTGAGCCACCGCCACCCGCGACCCGGGCGAGTCGGGGATCGGCTCAGGCCTGCTCGGCGTGAAGCGTGTCGGGGGTGCGGGCGTGGTCGGCCAGCATCTGGACGCCGCGGCGGAGGCCGCCGACGAGGTCGCCGGCGGCGAACGACGACTCCATCTGCAGCGCGGTGAGCTCGACCTCGTGGTCGGTCAGCGCTCGGCGCACGACGCCACCGGTGACGATCTCGAGGAAGCGCGACGCGGGGTCGAGCATGATCAGGATGCTGCGCTCGGGTGCGACCAGGGAGTTGTGCAGCTGCGTGGCGAAGGCGCGGGGGTCAGCGCTCGAGCGACCGACGAAGACGCTGAACTCGAACCGGGAGTCCTGCTCCGCCTTGCGGATCGCCTCGTCGATCTGGAAGCGCTCGGCGGCGTTGAACTCACCAACGCCCACTTGCGCCACCCGCCTTCGACTCCTCGCCGTCCGGGGCGGGCAGCTGGGCGGTGCCGGAGCGCGGGCCGCCGAACCACTGGTCCTGGGTGGCGTGGCCGCCCGGCGTGAACCGCTCGCCCTTGACGATGCCGGGGATCACCACGAGCGCGGTGATCACCAGGAAGATCAGCAGCGGGACGCCCGCGAGCAGGAGCACCGCCTCGACCGGGTCGACCTCGGTGGGGGGAGCCCAGCCCTCGGGCACGTCGGCACCGGCCGGCGCGCCGGCGGCGAGGACGAGAGCCCCGGCGAGGAGCGCGACGGAGGTACGACGGACGCGGCGGGCGAGCTTCGTGGTCACGTGAGGATGGTATCGGGTCAGGGCCGCCGGACCGGCCCGAGGGTGAGCCCCACGGTCTTGCCCCGGTGCGGTAGACATGGGGCCCATGTTCGGCTTCCAGATGAGCGATCCCTGCGAGACCGGCGAGCAGGTGTGCGACGTCGTCGAGGACTGGACCGGCAACCAGACCCTCGCGAACATCTCCGACGTCGTGATCGGCAAGCCGCTGGCGCTGCTGTGGCTGCTGATCCTGTTCGTGGTCGTCCGCTGGGCCCTGCACCGGGTGGTGGACCGGCTCGTGGCGCGCGCCGAGGACGGCGTGCTCCCGGACAAGATGAGCAGGTTCGGCCTGCGTGGCAAGGCGGCCCGCAACGCCGAGGCGCGAGACCTCGCCACGCAGACCCGCCGGGTCCAGCGCGCCAAGACGATGGGCAGCCTGCTCAAGAGCGTCATCACCGGGCTGCTCATCGCGATCTTCGGCACCATGGCCCTCAGCGAGCTCGGCGTGAACATCGCGCCGATCATCGCCTCCGCCGGCATCATCGGCCTGGCGCTCGGCTTCGGCGCGCAGTCGCTCGTGAAGGACTTCCTGTCCGGCATCTTCATGATCTTCGAGGACCAGTACGGCGTGGGTGACGTGGTCGACGTCGGGGAGGCCAGCGGCACAGTGGAGGCCGTCAGCCTCCGGGTCACCCGGCTGCGCGACCTCAACGGCACGGTCTGGTACGTCCCCAACGGCGAGATCCTGCGCGTCGGCAACATGAGCCAGAACTGGTCCCGCGCGGTCGTCGACGTCAACATCGGCTACCACGAGGACATCCCTCGCGTGGAGGGCGTGCTGAAGGAGCTCGCCCACGGCCTGTGGGAGGACGAGGACTTCCGCGGCCTGGTCATCGAGGAGCCTGAGGTCACCGGCGTCGAGATGTTCACCCCCGACGGCATCACCCTGCGGGTGCTGCTGAAGACCGCACCCATGGAGCAGTGGGGCGTGGCGCGCGCGCTGCGGCAGCGCATCAAGGCGCGCTTCGACCACGAGGGCATCGAGATCGCGCTCCCGCAGCGCGTCATCTGGCACCGGGACCAGCCGACGCCCGACACGCCCCCGAAGACGGAGGCGGGCTCCTCCCCTGCTGGGGAAGAGCCCGCCGGAGGCTGAGGGCACCGGCGCCGCGGACCTCACCGCTGATCAGGACAGCGCGGCGTCCAGCGTGATCGTGGTGCCGGTGAGCGCCTGGCTGACCGGGCAGCCCTCCTTGGCAGCCTCGGCGGCCGCGACGAAGTCGTCGTTGCTGATGCCCTCGACGACGCCGCGGACGGTCAGCTTGATGCCGGTGATGCCGGTGCCGGGCGTGAACTCGACGGCCGCCTGGGTGTCGAGCGACGTCGCCGGCGTGCCCGCCTTGGCGAGGCCGTTGGAGAACGCCATCGAGAAGCAGGACGAGTGCGCGGCCGCGATCAGCTCCTCGGGGCTGGTCTTGCCGTTCGCCTCCTCCGCACGCGAGGGCCAGGAGACGTCGTAGGTGCCGATGCCGGAGGACTCCAGCGTGACCTGGCCGGCGCCCTCGAACAGGGTGCCCTCCCAGTGGGTGGTGGCGGTGCGGGTCGTGGGCATGTGCTGATCACTCCTCGTACTGGTGACGGTGCGTGTGCTCGGAAGACCTTCGTCGCGAGTCTTGCACGCCGATGTGGGGACCTCACCGTGCCACCGTCAGAATGGACGGGTGACGACGTTCTACGAGGAGATCGGCGGCTTCGAGACCTTCCAGCGGATCGTCGCGAAGTTCTACGAAGGCGTCGCGGAGGATCCAGTGCTCCGCCCGATGTACCCCGAGGAGGACCTCGGGCCGGCCGAGGAGCGCTTCCTGCACTTCCTCGTGCAGTACTGGGGCGGCCCCACGACGTACTCCGACAACCGGGGGCACCCGCGGCTGCGGATGCGGCACGCGCCGTTCGCCGTGACGCCGGAGGCCAAGGAGCACTGGCTCCGCCACTTCCGCGCGGGGCTCGACGAGGCGAAGCTGACGCCGGAGCAGGACCGGCAGTTCTGGGAGTACGTCACGCACGCCGCCCAGTTCATGGTCAACACCTTCGAGTGACCGCTCAGGCTCAGGTCGGCAGCAGCTCCCGCAGCCGGTCGAGGTAGGCGTCGCCGGGCGCCGTCGAGCGCTCGATGGCGCCGTCGAAGAACACGATCGTGACCCGAGCGCGGGCGAGCACGGTGTCGCCGTCGCTGATCACCGACTCGAGCGTCGCGGAGCGCTGCCCGACGTGGACGACCCACGTCCACGCGTCGTACGCCTCGGGGCGGAAGAGGATCGGCACGCGGTAGTCGACGTCGGTCTGGGCGACGACGAGCGTGACCGGGTCGAGGCCGTCCCACGTCCGGGCGAAGCCGGAGATGCGGGCCTCCTGGAAGTACTCGAAGTACTTGACGTTGTTGACGTGGCCGTAGACGTCGACGTCGGAGAAGCGCACCTGCACCGGGTAGTGCAGCGCGCGCTCGGGATGCCCGGCCGGCAGCGGTGGCCGCCGCGCCGACTCCTCGGGCTCCAGGAAGAGGGAGAGCGACTCGCGCTCCCGGTCACCGAGCCGGCGCGGGCGCTCGGTGGCGAAGAGGTAGGGCGTGAGCACGGTCTTCGCGCGTGCGTAGACCCGGCGCTCCCCGGCCGCGTCCTCGTGGAAGATCTCGTACGCGATCGTGAACGTCGCGGCCCGGATCTCGGTCACCCACGACTCGATGCTGACGGGCCGGAACCCGAAGTGCAGCGGCGAGACGTAGGTGACCTCGTGGCGGACGACCACGACCCCCTCGGCCAGCGCGCCGGTGCTGGAGACGGCCGGACCGTGGGTGCGGAGCATGTCCACGCGGGCCTCCTGGAGGTAGTCCACGTAGACGACGTTGTTGACGTGCCCGAGCTGGTCCATGTCGGCCCACCGCATCGGACACTCGTAGCGGTGTCGCACGCCCCCGATGCTGCCAGACGCCGGAGGTGCGTCCGCGGTCAGTGGCTGGCGACGAGACCGCGGTAGTAGGTGCGGAGCGACTCGTGCCGAGCCAGGCGCTCCTTGCGGCTGCTCGCGACGACGCTGACGAGGGCGCCGAGGGCGACGACGCCGACGATCGTCGCCAGGACGATGAACGCGATGGCAAGAGCGGCGATGGTGCCGTTGACGAGGATCATGGCAGTGCCTTTCTACATCTGTTGTCTACTGATGTAGAAAGGTACTCCGGCCCTCCAAACGGCGCCAAGATCGCGGGGTAGTGTCACCAGTCACAGACCGAGCCGAGGGAGCGACGTGTCACCCAGCAGCACCGACGCCTCCGTCGTCGCGACGCCCCTGTCGCCGCGACGCCGCGAGCTGCTCGACGCCGCGCTGCACGTCATCGCCGACGAGGGGCTCAAGGGCCTCACCCACCGCGCCGTCGACCGCCGCGCGGGCCTGGCCGAGGGCAGCTGCTCGGCGTACTGGCGCACCCGCAGCGCACTCCAGGCGGCGCTGACCGAGTACGTCGCCGACGCGCTGCTCGCCGACGTCGACCGGCTGGCGGAGCACATCCGCAGCTGCGGACCCGACGACGACGCGGGCATGCAGAGCGCCCTGGAGCTCTTCCTGCGGTGGCTCGACCAGCGCGAGCTCCTGGTCGCGCGGCTCGAGCTCACGATGGCCGCGAGCCGCGACGCCGAGCTCGCCCAGCTGCTCGCCGACCACCGCGCCCAGCTGGTGACCATCGTCGACACGATCCTGACCGCGGCCGGCAAGGAGCACGGCGCGGAGCGGGCCGAGGCGCTGGTGGCGTCCTACGACGGGCTGTTGCTCGCCGCGCTGCTCAGGCCAGCAGGCACGCGCCGGGAGTTCCTCGAGCGCTCACTGGAGCTGCTGGGCTCCTCGCTGGCCGGCGTCGCCGACCAGGACGCGTCCGCGGAGGCGTGACCAACGCCGCACGAGCCAGAACTGGAACACGGTCTAGTGTGAGGCCGGCAGCAGCACCGACCCGAACGCCCTCGTCTTCAAGGAGTGTCCATGCCCGAGGCAGTCATCGTTTCCGCGGCCCGCACGCCCATCGGCCGCGCCAACAAGGGCTCGATGACCGAGTTCCGTCCGGACGACCTGACGGCGTTCATCGTGAAGGCGGCGCTGGACAAGATCCCGGCCCTCGACCCGACGACGATCGACGACCACTACCTCGGCTGCGGCCTCCCGGGCGGCGAGTCCGGCAACAACATGGCGCGCGTGGTCAACGTGCTCAACGGCCTCGACGACGTGCCGGGCGCGACGATCACCCGCTACTGCTCCTCCTCGGTGCAGACCACGCGGATGGCCTTCCACGCGATCAAGGCGGGCGAGGGCGACGTGTTCATCTCGTCGGGCGTCGAGACCGTGTCGCGGTTCGCCAAGGGCACCTCGGACCACTGGCCCGACACCCACAACCACGAGTTCGACGAGGCCAAGGCGCGCACCGACAAGACCGCCGAGGGCGGGCAGGACTGGCACGACCCGCGCGAGGACGGCCTGCTGCCCGACGTCTACATCGCGATGGGCCAGACCGCCGAGAACGTCGCCCGGTTGCGCGGCCTGAGCCGCCAGGAGCTCGACGAGTTCGGCGTGCGGTCGCAGAACCTCGCCGAGAAGGCGATCAACGACGGCTTCTGGGAGCGCGAGATCACCCCGGTCACCACGCCGAGCGGCACGGTCGTCAGCAAGGACGACGGCCCGCGCGCCGGCGTGACCTACGACGGCATCAAGGACCTCAAGCCCGTCTTCCGCCCCGACGGCGTGGTCACCGCGGGCAACTGCTGCGCGCTCAACGACGGCGCGGCATCGGTCGTCATCATGTCGGACACCAAGGCTGCGGAGCTCGGCCTGAAGCCGCTCGCGCGGATCGTCTCGACGGGCGTCTCCGGCCTCTCCCCCGAGATCATGGGCCTCGGCCCGGTCGAGGCGACGAAGCGGGCCCTGGCCCACGCGGGCATGAGCATCGGCGACATCGACCTCGTCGAGATCAACGAGGCGTTCGCGGCCCAGGTCGTGCCGTCGTACCAGGACCTCGGCATCGACCTCGACCGGCTGAACGTCAACGGCGGCGCGATCGCGGTCGGCCACCCGTTCGGCATGACCGGCGCGCGGCTGCAGAACACGATGCTCAACTCGCTCGACTGGCACGACAAGACCACCGGCCTGATCACCATGTGCGTGGGCGGCGGTCAGGGCATGGCGCTGATCCTCGAGCGACTCTGACCCTCAGCTCTCCCAACCCTCGAACGCCTGGCCGCGGAACGCGGCCAGGCGTTCTGCTTCGTCGGCGACGCCGGCCGGCACTGCGCCGCCGTCCCACATCGTCACCGCGAGCCTGAGCCTCCTGCCCTTGCTGCGCGGGCGCCAGGAGCCGACGACCTCGCCGCCGGCCAGCACGCCGCCAGGGCGACCGAGGGTGCGCCAGAGGTCCTTGCGTGCCGTCTCGTCCGGCACGACCAGGTCGCGGTCGCGGCCCTGGAGGAAGAGGTCGAACGGCCCCAGCAGCCGGACGGCGCCGCTGCCGGGCGGGTCGGCGAGCGCGTCGAGGTCGTCGGCGAGCACGTCGAGCTCCCGCCCGTCGACGAGGACGGGTACGACGTCGTCGGGCCAGTGCGCCCTGACCTCCTTGACGGGGCTGTCGACGTACCCCGCAACCAGCTTCGGGTCGGCCGGGCCCAGGAGGCGGAGAGCGGCGCGCACGGGGTCGAGGTGGGCGGGGACGGACCTCGCCGGCCCGCGCCAGCCCGGGATGCGGTGCAGGACGGGTGGGGACGTGCCGGGCTGGAGCTCCAGCCCCGCCTGGAGTGCGGACAGCCGGAACGGCTGCTCGTAGGTGTGGGTCGCCTGGCACGGGTTGCACCACCGGAGGTAGGGCTCGTCGAGACGTGCCGTGAGCTCGCTCGACATGTCGCCCTTCGCGACCGGCTGCGCCGCGATGTCGCGCATCTCGCCCGCGATGTGGTCGAGTGCCACGCGCACGGGGATGCCGGCCTGCTTGAGCGGTCGGGCCGCGTCGAAGATCCGCTTGGCGGCGTCGGCATCGCTCCACGGGGCGACCGCGGCCGCCACCTGCGCCGCCTCCGCCCGGCGATAGGCGTGCGGCGCGCCGCGCAGGCTCCAGGCGAGGACGAGGTCGGCATCGGGCACCTGGGTGCCCCGGATCCCCAGCGCCCACTGGACGCCGTCGGGCCCGGTGTCCTGGACCCCGAGGTCGAGGATCGCGGCGTCGGAGTGGGATCCCGCGCGGTCGAGCTGCTGCGCGGCGACGCGGAACCGCAGCACCTGCTCGCGTGTCACGCTCGTCGACCTGGTCATGGTCCCATCGTGCGTCACGCCACCGACAGCCGTCGGCGCCGCCCTATAGTGCCAAGGGTGATCGACTCGGGAGACGGCCGGACCAAGTGGCTGGACGAGGAGGAGCAGCGATCCTGGCGCGCGCTGCTCATGGGCATGACCCTGCTCCTCGACCGCCTCGACGACGACCTGCGCCGCTGCTGCGAGCTCTCACTGGTGGAGTACGAGATCCTCGTCCGGCTCTCGGAGCGCGAGGACCGACAGATGCGGATGGCCCAGCTCGCCGACGCACTCGCGCACAGTCGCAGCCGTGTCACGCACACGGTGACCCGCATGGAGAAGGCCGGTCTGGTGGTCCGGAGCAGCTCCCCCGACGACGGCCGCGGCGTCGTCGCGAGCATGACCGCCAAGGGCTACGACCTGCTGTCCCGGACCGCTCCGGTCCACGTCAGCGGCGTCCGCGAGCACCTCGTCGACCTCGCCAGCCGCGAGGACTTCCTCGCGCTCGGCCGGGTGATGAACGCGGTCTCCGACAACCTCGTCGAGGCCCACCCCGAGATGGAGATCCGCCGGAGCTAGCCCGGGGGCTGCGCTGCAGGACCCCAGGCGTCCCCGTCCGACTCGATCCGTCGTGACATCCGCTCCAACGCCCGGCGGGACTGATCGGTCAGCATCTCGGCGCGCACCCGCCGCGCGGTGGCGTCCTGGCGCAGCGCCTCGACGAGGCCGCTGGTCTCGCCCAGCGGCCGCGCCCCGGCCGGGTCGGTCTGGTCGGTCGGCGCGACGAGGTGGCGCTCGAGCGCCGTGGCGACCAGGAGGTGCGTCACGTCCTCGACATGGTGGAGGACGCCGACCGTGCGGCCGTCGGGATCGCGGATCGGTGAGTTGGTGGGGAGCCAGCTCTTGTCGACGTACGTTCCCGTCACCGGGTCACGCACGTCGTACCGCTGCAGCGCCATCCGATCCGGCACGCCGGACACGAGGGCCTGCTCGAACGACTGGCCGAGACGCTCGACCCCGCGCGCCTCAGGCGTGGCCGGGTTGTCGGGGAACACCTCGAACATGAACTCCCCCACCATGTCGGACGCCGCCTGGAGGGTCGCACGCTCGTAGGCCGCGTTGGCCGCCCGGATGCGGAAGTCCGTGTCCACCAGCAGGTAGGGCGCGGCGCTCGCACGGAACGCCATCCTGTCGATGACTCCGCGGATCGCGGTGTCGGCCAGGCCCATGGAGCTCACCTCCTGGAATCTGCTCCGAGCCTAATCGAGGAGGCGCCGGTTGTGGCGCGAGCCTGCTCCTCGCGGGCGATGACCGCGGCGATCCATTGCTCGTGATCGTCGTTCTCCACCACGACGAGCATCGTGCGCGCCGCAGCACACACCGCCGCGACCACCCCGAGAGCCGCCCGGCCCTCGGGGCTTCCGTCGGCGCCGACGTAGACGACCGCACGGACGCCGGCGGCCGCCTCCGTCACCGTCGCCGGGTCGGCCAGGTCGCCGATCCGGGGGACGACGCCACCGGGGAGGCGCGAGGCGCAGTCCGACCCGCGCACCATGGCCCGCACCTCGACGGCACGGGCGAGGAGGGCGGTCATCACCTCCTCGCCCGTCGGTCCGGTGGCGCCGATGACCAGGACGGTCATCGGGCGGCCGCGGGCACCGAGGCCGCCCGGTCGTCGCGCTCGCTCCCGGGACCCGGCCGCACCGAGCGCACGGTGAGCACGCCGAGCGCGACGATCAGCACGCCGCGCAGCAGCTCGATCTGCAGCCCGGTCAGGACCGGCACCACCGGCAACGGCACGAACAGGATGAGCGCCGACGCCACGCCGACCCAGCCGATCCACCTCGGCATCCCCTGCGCGCGCACCAGGGCGATCGAGAAGAGCAGCAGGCCGAGGATGAAGCCGAAGCCGGTGACGACCTGCTCGACCTCGAAGGCGGGCGCGTCGAGGATGACCTCGTTGTCGGCGATCACCTCGGGGTGCTCGTGGGCGAGGTGGTGGCCGGCGAACCCCATGATCACCAGGTGCGGGATCGCGTTGAGCAGGTTGCCGACGAAGTAGAGCAGGTAGCCGACCAGGCCGAGCTTGCCCATCCGTGGCGCTGCCCAGCCGTAGACACCCGGCAGCCCGACGAGGAGCAGCACGGTGCCGGCGAGGAGGGCGGTCGAGCCGAGGGTGTGGTCGGAGGCGAGGGCGCTGGCGTTGTGGGCATGCCCGTCGTCGATCGGGTGCAGCATGCCGCCGAGGATGCAGAGCGGTCCGGCGGCGATCGCGGCGTAGCCGCTGAGGCGGCGCAGCGTGAGGGGATGCATCAGGGTCTCCATCTCAGAGTCGGGTGATGCGATCAGCCTCCGAGGCGGCGCTGGTGGTGCGCTGGTGGCCCGCTGGTGGCTCGTTGCCAGGTCAGTCGGGCAGGGATGCGAGCAACACGCGGGCGCGCTCGGCGTACGGCCGGGCGCCGACGGCCTCGGCCCGGGCCAGGGCCGCCGTCAGGACCTCGCGCGCCTCGGCACGCTCTCCCCGGACGGCGAGCGCGCCGCCGAGGTAGAGCTGCGCCGGACCGAGGCTGGTGTCGCCCGGCCAGAGCACGATGATGCGGTCGCCGTACGAGCGCAGCTCGCCCAGGAGGGCCTCGAGCCGCTCCCCCTCGCGCAGGGCGATCAGCGCGGAGGCGAGCATGATCGTCCAGGCGAGGCGGACGTTGCCGACCGGGGGCGCGGCGAGCAGCCGGTCGATGAGGGGCAGCGCGATGCCGTGGTGCCCGGCCTCCGCGTGGCCCAGGGCGACGACGAGCAGGAAGTCAGGGGCGGCGTCGACCGCCAGCTGGGCGGCGTCGGGCACGACGTCGAGGAGCCGTCCCTCCTGCCACGCGCCGACGCCGTCGACGGTCGCGCGGGAGATCAGGTCGAGCGTGGCGGCGGCCGGCGTCACCAGCGCCGCGGTCTCGGCGGCGGAGGAGGCAAGCGCACGGGCCTCGTCGTTCTCGCCCCGCAGCAGGTGGAGGCCCGCCCGCCACCAGAGGTCGAGCAGGGCGAGGTCGGGGTCGCCCGTGCGGTCGACGAGCTCGGTGAACCGGCGCGCGACGCGGCGCGACTCGGCGACGCGGCCGAGCTCGAGCAGGACGCAGCGGTGCAGATGGGTCGCGGTTGCGGTGAGACCGGGGTCGTGGGCACACGTGGCGAGCAGCTCCTCGACCCGGGCGAGCCGATCTCCGGCGGTCGCCGGCGTCCACGTCGTGAGGACGAGGGCGACCAGCGCGCGGGCACGGGCGTCGCGGTCGGCGCCGGCCTCGTCCAGTGCGCGGGCGGCGAGAGCGGCCGCCGCCGCCGTGTCGGTGCCGATGAGCTGGGTGGCCTCGGCGGCCAGCAGCCGCGCGCGCAGCGGCGGCGGGACGGCGTCGAGGTGGGTGACGGCCTCCGCCAGCAGGGTGGCGTCGCCGAGGAGGGGGAGCCCGAAGAGCGACCAGTAGCCGCCGATCCCGCCCGGGGTGGACTCGAGGGCGGCCTCGGCGAGCCGCTCCCAGTCCTCGCCGCGGCGTGCGATGGCCGCCTCCTCACGCAGCTCGGCCTCGGCCGCCTCCAGGCGCCCCGCCCGCCGCGAGGCGACGCCGGCGACCCGGTGGAGGTCGGCGCGCAGGTCTTCGTCGGCGGCGGAGGCGAGCCCCCGGTGTGCCCAGGTGACGGCGTCCTCGAGGGCGGCGCTGGCCAGGGCGGCGCGCGCGGCGTCCAGGCCCGCGCGGGCGGCCCGGTCGTCGTGCAGCCCGGCCGCGGCGGCCAGCCGGTGCTCGGCCACCGCCGCCGCGAGCCCCACTCCGCCGAGGGCGAAGGCGTCCGCCAGGCGCGTGTGGAGCGCCGTACGCACGGTCGGCGCGAGGCCTTCCCCGACGACCTCGCGGACGAGGTCGTGGGCGAGGCGCAAGTGGCCCGGCTCGGGCTCGTCGACCAGCCCACCGCGAAGCGCGCTGGCCAGCGGCCGCTCGAGCGAGTCGAGGGACTGGCCGGCCGCCGACGCGGCGACCACCAGCGGGACCGGTCGCCCGGCCAGGGCGAGGGCGGCGACGAGCTCCGCGCCGCCGTCCGGGAGCGCGGCGACGCGCTGCCGCACCGCGTCGCGCACGTCGCTCGGCACCCGAGCGTCGTCACCGAGCGCGGCCAGGGAGCGCAGGAAGTACGGATTGCCGCCGGTGCGATCGATGAGCCGCGCTGCCTCGACACCGGCACCCGGGCGACCGGCGAGCAGCGGCGCCGCCTCCTCGAGGGTGAGCCCCGTCAGGCGCAGGTCGACATGGCGGGGGCGGCGGGCCAGGGACCCCAGCACCCGGCCGAGCTCGTCGGGCGCGCGCGGCGGATCGTCGCGCAACGTCAGGACCAGCAACAGGGGCGTGTCGCGCAGCGCGTGAAGGGCGATGTCGAGGACGACGAGCGAGTCGGCGTCGGCCCACTGCGCGTCGTCGAGGACGACGATCGCCCCGTGCTCACGGGTGAGCAGCCGCAGCCGCTCGCCGACGTCGAGCCCGAACGCGAACCGTCCCGCCTCCAGCGTCGGCGTCGCCGGGAGGTCGCCGAGGACCTGGGTCCACGGCCAGTACGCCGGCGCTCCCGGGTCCGCCACGCACCTGCCCCAGAGGACGTCGGCACCGGTCCGCGCGACCAGCTCTTCCACGAGGCTCGTCTTGCCGATGCCGGCCTCGCCCCGCACGACAGCCGTCGTCACGGTGCCGGCGCAGGCCTGCTCCCAACTGCGGGCCAACGCGTCGAGCTCGGCGACCCGGCCGGCGAAGGAGCTCGCTGCCGTCTGCCGCGCCGGGCGGGCGAACAGGGTCGGGTCCTGGTCGAGCAGCCGCTGGTTGAGCTCGACGATCTCCGGGCCCGGGTCGACGCCGAGCTCCTCCACGAGCCGGTCGCGCAGGTCCCGCAGCACGGCGAACGCATCGGCCTGGCGTCCGCAGCGGTAGAGCGCGAGGGCCAGGAGCGCCGAACCGCGCTCCCGCAGCGGGTGCTCGGCGACCAGCAGCCGCAGGTCCGGCACGACCGAGGCGTCCTCCCCCGTCGCCAGCAGAGCCTGCGCCTGCAGCTCGCGCGCGACTACCCGCAGCTCCTCGAGCCGCTGGGTCTCCGGGGCGATCGCGTCGACGTCGGCGATCCCGACGAGGGCGGGTCCGCGCCACAGCGCCAACGCGTCCGCGAGGACCTGCGCCGCCTCCGACGGACGGGTCGTGACGAGGTCGCGGGCGCGCAGCACCTCGGCCTCGAACGTGGCCGCGTCGGTGTCCATGTCGAGGCGGTAGCCGTCGCCGACCGTCACGACCGTGGTCGCCTCGCCGCCACTCACGCGCACCGGCTCGAGCGCGCGACGCAGCCGGGAGATGTACCCCTGCAGCGTCGTCGCCGCCGTCCGCGGCGGGTCTCCCCGCCAGATGAGGTCGGCGAGTGCCTCCGCGCGCACGACCCGGCCGCGGTGCGCGGCCAGGATCGCCAGCACCTCCGCGTGGCGCGGAGCCCCCAGGTCGAGCTCGTCGCTGGTCTCGGTGGTCACCGCGGTCGGCCCCAGCACGCGGACGATCGGCACGATCGGGAACGCTAGCCCCTCGCGCGCCCCCGCACACGAGAACTCGGGGGTTGTGCCGCATCTGCGGCACGACCCCGAGGTCGGTCAGTCGCGCGTCAGGCGGCGGTGGGTGACCCGGTGCGGGCGGGCCGCCTCGGCGCCGAGACGCTCGATCTTGTTCTCCTCGTAGGCCGCGAAGTTGCCCTCGAACCAGAACCACTTCGCGTCGTCCTCGTCGTCGCCCTCCCACGCGAGGATGTGGGTCGCGACCCGGTCGAGGAACCACCGGTCGTGCGACGTCACGACGGCGCAGCCCGGGAAGTCGAGGATGGCGTCCTCGAGCGAGGACAGGGTCTCGACGTCGAGGTCGTTCGTCGGCTCGTCGAGCAGCAGCAGGTTGCCACCCATCTTCAGCGTGAGCGCGAGGTTGAGGCGGTTGCGCTCGCCGCCCGACAGGACGCCGGCCTTCTTCTGCTGGTCGGGTCCCTTGAAGCCGAACGACGCGACGTACGCGCGCGAGTTCATCTCGAAGTTCGCGACCTTGATGAAGTCCAGTCCGTCGGAGACGACCTCCCAGACGTTCTTGTTGGGGTCGATGCCGCCGCGGCTCTGGTCGACGTACGAGATCTTGACGGTCTGGCCGACGTTGAGCTCGCCGCTGTCGGGCGTCTCGGTGCCGGTGATCATCCGGAAGAGCGTGGTCTTGCCGACGCCGTTGGGGCCGATGACCCCGACGATGCCGGCGCGCGGCAGCGAGAACGACAGGTCGTGCATGAGGGTGCGCCCCTCGAAGCCCTTGCTCAGGCCCTTGGCCTCGAGCACCACGTCACCGAGGCGCGGACCCGCCGGGATGTTGATCTCGGAGGTGTCGATCTTGCGGGCGCGGTCGGCCTCGGCCGCCATCTCCTCGTAGCGCGCGAGACGCGATCGGCTCTTCGTCTGCCGGGCCTTGGCGTTGGAGCGGACCCACTCCAGCTCCTTCTCCAGCATCTTGGCGCGCTTGGCGTCCTTCTGCCCCTCGATCTTGAGGCGCTCCTTCTTGGTCTCCAGGTAGGTGGAGTAGTTGCCCTCGTACGGGTGCGTCTTGCCGCGATCGAGCTCGAGGATCCACTGCGCGACGTTGTCGAGGAAGTACCGGTCGTGGGTGACGGCGAGGACGGCACCGGGGTACGACGCGAGGTGGCCCTCGAGCCACTGCACCGACTCGGCGTCGAGGTGGTTGGTGGGCTCGTCGAGCAGCAGCAGGTCGGGCTGCTGGAGCAGCAGCTTGCAGAGCGCGACCCGGCGGCGCTCGCCACCGGACAGGTTGTCGACCAGCGCGTCCGGCGGCGGGCACCGCAGCGCGTCCATGGCCTGGTCGAGCCGGCTGTCGAGGTCCCACGCGTTGGAGTGGTCGAGGTCGGTCTGCAGGTCGCCCATCTCGGCGAGCAGCGCGTCGTAGTCGGCGTCGGGGTCCGCGAGCAGTTCGGAGATCTCGTTGTAGCGGTCGAGCTTGCGCTTGATCTCGCCGGCCGCCTCCTCGACGTTCTCGAGCACGGTCTTGCCCTCGGTCAGCGGCGGCTCCTGCTGGAGCATGCCGACCGTCGCGTCGGGGTCGAGGATGGCGTCCCCGTTGTTGGGGTGGTCGAGCTGCGCCATGATCTTGAGCAGCGAGGACTTGCCCGTCCCGTTCGGTCCGACGACACCGATCTTGGCGCCGTGCAGGAACGAGAGGGTGACGTTGTCGAGCACGACCTTGTCACCGTGGGCCTTGCGCACGTTGCGCAGGGTGAAGACATATTCCGCCATGGTCCCGACCCTAGTGCGCCGGGCGCGTCGGGCCCTGATCGGGGGTCGCGCCCGGACGCGCTGCGCCGGGTCGGGGTCAGGCGGCCTGCTCCGGCGTCACCTCCTCGGAGGTCGGGGCCGAGCTCGAGGCCGCGGCTGCGGGGTCGCTGCGCTGCGCGCGCGTGAACTGGCTGGTGCCCCGGCTGAGGTCGTGGCCGACGTGGACGGCGTCGATCTCGAACGCGAGCACCTCGACGCGGTCGCTGTTGACGTAGGTGCGGGTCTCGAGGCGGCCGTGCACGATGACCGGGTCGCCGCGACGCAGGGACGAGGCGCAGTTCTCGGCGAGGCCGCGCCAGACGTTCACGGTGTACCACTGCGTCTGGCCGTCGGACCACGTCTCGGTGCGTCGGTTGAACTTCCGCGGCGTGCACGCCAGCCGGAAGCTCGCGACGGGTACGCCGGCGGCCTCGCGCGTCGTGACGTCGCCGCCGAGCCAGCCGCGGATGGTGATGGTGCTGTCGGACATGTGGGTCTCCTTGTCTCGATCCGGGTGGACGGTTCGAGACAACGGGCCGGCGCCGACATCGGCGGCACCAGCCGGACGAGCCTGGGGACAACGACGTCGGGAGGCGTCCTGTGGACGGAGAGCGGGCCCTCCTGCGGGCGGACTGCCGGAGCTCGAGCCGGCTGTAACGGGGTGTCAGGGCGTCTACCGCCCCGGTATGACGGGTGAGGAGATGCCACAACACCCCGTTACAGGTGCGGGCGGCGGATCAGCCTCGGTCAGGCGAGCGCGCGGTCGACGCCGCCCCGCACGGCGGCGTACGCCGCGAGCTCCGCCTCGACCGGCTCGACGACCAGCTCGTGGGTGACCCCGTTGACGGCGTCGCGCATTCGCTCGTCGGCCAGGCGCGCCCGGTTGCCGGCGGCCCGGGCGACCGAGATCCGCGCGAAGATGCCCAGCAGGATGCCGAGGACGATGCCGCCGCCCAGCAGCAGGAGCGCGACGGGCACCCCGGCCACCTGAGGGGTGTCGGCGTCGTCGAGCTGGCCCATGCCGGCCAGCGCGCCGGTCCAGCCGAGGCCGGCCAGCGCGGCGAGGAGCAGCAGCCACTGCAGGACGCGCACCAGGTGCATCCAGCCGGGCAGCCTGGCGACCCCGAGGTCGGTGCCGGCCAGGGCCTGGTCGAGCCGGTCGCCGAGGTCGCCGAGGCGCGAGCCGGCGGCCCGGCGTACGGCATCGACCCACGGCCGGGTCATCCCGGAGGTCAGGTCGTCCGCGAACGTGCGGACCTCGTCGTCGACGCGCGCCCGCTGGACCTGGGTCGCCTCGGGCAGCGCGGTGCGGGAGCGGCCGCTGAGCTGGCTCCCCTCCGCGCCGAGGTCGAGGTCGAGGCGCTTGAGAGGGTCGGCCTTCATGCCGGAGATCCAGCCGAGGATCGGCCATCCGGTGGCGCGGTTGCCGCGCTGGCGCATCGAGCGGTCGACGGCGTCGACCACGACGGGCACGCCGGCCGCCTCCGCGAAGGCATCGTCGAGCGCCGCCACGCGCGCGGGCTCGACGACCCGGGTCGGGGCGTCGCCGTTGGCCTCGGCGAGCCGGCCGGCGACCGAGCGGAGGTCGGCGTCGAGGCGGCCGCGGGTCGCCTTCTTCTCCGCGGACCGGCGGGCGATCTCCGCACGCAGCTCGGGGATGCCGGTGCCGAGCCGGGCGCTGACCGGCAGCACCGGCACCCGCTCCAGCCCGTCGTCGTCGAGCAGCCGTCGGATGTCGTCGAGCATCGACTGCCGGCGCTCCTGGGGCACCGTGTCGATGTGGTTGAGGACCACGAGCATGATGTCCTGCTGCTCGACCGCCGGCTTGAGGTAGCGGTCGTGGAGCGCGGCGTCGGCGTACTTCTGCGGGTCGACGACCCACACGAGCAGGTCGGCGAGGGAGATCAGCCGGTCGACCTCGAGGTGGTGGGAGACCTCGGTGGAGTCGTGGTCGGGCAGGTCGAGCAGCACGACGCCGTCGAGCTCGGCCTGCTGGTCGCGCCGTCCGTTGTCGAGCATGGAGTCGCGGGTGGTCTGGTGGCGCGGCGGGATGCCGAGCCAGTCGAGCAGCTCGTCGGCGCCCTCACGCCCCCAGACGCAGGCGCTGGCCCACGACGTCGTCGGGCGGCGTACGCCGACCGCGGACAGCTCGAGGCCGGTCAGCGCGTTGAACGTCGAGGACTTGCCCGACCCCGTCGCGCCGGCGATGCCGACGACCGTGTGTGCCGCCGACAGCCGGAGCCGGCCGGCGGCACGCTCGACCACGTCGACGCAGTCGTCGACGATCGCGTCGTCGATGCGGCCCCGGGCGGCACGCGCCGCGTCGTCGAGGCCGTCGATGCGGGAACCGATGTCGGTACCGCGGGTGACCAGTCGGCCGGTCCCCTCGAGCAAGGACGTCATCTTCTCCCTCGACCTGCCCGCAGCAGGGCGTCGCCGGTGTTGTCGTGCAGGCCCAAGCCTAGGGCCTGGGGGGCTCTGTACCCGGAATCGGGCCTTTCCTACTTCTCCTGGGTGAGCGGCGCCTCGTCGCGGCGGCTCTGCTCGAACCGGCGGTCGTCGACGCGTCGGGCCGCGTCCCGCACCTGCCGGGCGGCGTCGCCGTCGATGCCGAGGCCGTCGAGCAGGCCCAGGTGACGGCGGCGCTCGGAGTCGAAGAGCGACGTGACGCGACGCTCCAGGTCGGCGCGTCCGCGTTGCACCAGCTGGGCCGACGCCTCGGCGCCGAAGACGGCGTCCAGCAGGGTGCGGCCGAGCTCGGCGTCGCCGCGGGAACCCTCGGGCGCGCTGTCGGCGAGCACGGTGACCGCGAGTGTGACGGCCAGCCCGCGGGCGCCGTACGCCAGGTAGCGAGCGGTACGCCGGTCGGCGTCGTCGGCCTTCACCAGGTCGGTCAGGTGCTGCTGCCAGTCCCGGACCTCGCCCTCGACGTTGCGGCGCAGGCCGCGCGAGGCCCGCCCGAGGTCGTCGGTGGCGAGCAGCGAGCCGGCGGTGCCCTGCTCCTCCCACGCGGCCGTGGCGGCCGCGGCTGCCTGCTCGGCGTGGTCGAGCGCCATCAGCTCCACGGCCGACTCCATCGCCACCGCGACCCGGTCGGCCTGCTGGCCCGTGCCCCTGACCGCGCTGACGAGCCGGTCGCGGATCAGGCCGACGCGGCCCTCGAGCGACCGCAGCAGCTCACCGGTGCCGGCGAACTCGCGCCACCGAGCGGCCGCCTCGCCGCGCAGCAGCGAGCCGTCGGTCGCGGCGGCGACGGCGCGCTTCGTGGCCTCGTCGTACGCCGCGGTCGCGGCCTCGCGCAACGCGGCCTCGGCGGCGACCTGCTGGGTGACCGCGTCGGCGATCACGTGGGCCTGCCGGGCGTGGGAGCGGACGGTGCCGTCGAGGGTCTGCCGGACGACCGCGGACCGGGCGTCGGTGTTCTCGGCGAGCGAGTCCAGCCAGGCCCGCACGTCGGCGACGGCCGACGCGTCGAGGAGCCCCTCGGGCGAGACCGTCGACTCCGGGACGGTGAAGAGCGGGGAGTCCTTGAGCCCGCGGCTGGCGAGCATCCGGGCCAGGTGGGCGGCGACGGTGCGTACGGCGTCGGCCGGCGTCCGGTCGAGGACGATCGCCACGGCGGTCGACCGCTCGGCGGCCTGCTTGAGGTGCTCCCACGGGACCTGGTCGGAGTAGCGCGCCGCGGACGTGACGAACAGCCACAGGTCGGCCGCGGCGAGCAGCTGTCGCGCGAGGACGCGGTTGGCCTCCTCGACCGAGTCGACGTCGGGCGCGTCCAGGATCGCGAGACCCGGAGGCATGGTGTCGGCGGGGACCAGCTGCAGGGCGTGCCGGTCGTCGGAGTGCTCGTGGACGCGGACCAGGTCGGGCAGCAGCCGGTCCTGGCCGAACCACTGCGCGTCGTCGGGGTGGTGCACCAGCACCGCGGACCGCGTCGTCGGGCGCAGCAGGCCCGGGTTGGTGACGCGCCGACCGACGAGCGAGTTGACGAGCGTCGACTTGCCGGCGCCGGTGGAGCCGCCGACCACCGCCAGCAGCGGCGCCTCGACGGTCATCTGCCGGGGCAGCACGTAGTCCTCGAGCTGGTCGATCAGCTGCTGGCGGGTGTCCCTGAGCTGCGCCACGCCGGGTACGTCGAGAGGCAGCGGCGCAGCCTGGAGCGCGTCGTGCAGACGCACGAGCGCGGTGAGCATGCGGGAGTCACCATCGGCGGACGCCTTCATTTCGTGGGTACCACCTGTCCGGGGAAGGCGATCGACGGCCGGAGCGCGTCGATCCTCTCGAGGAACTGCTGACCGCGCGCCGCATAGTCGGGCGGCGGAGTGCCTCGCAGGTAACGGTAGTGGAGGAACCCGAGCTCGATGGCTGCTTGCTGGTAGTCGCGCATCGCACGCTCGCCCGCGCGACCGCCCCGCTCACGGGCGAAGGCCCGGCTGCGACGGCGCGCCTCGAGGTTCACGACCCAGCCGATGTCCGTCGCGGGCACCAGCCCGCGGGCGGCTGCGTCGGAGAGCGCCGACGCGAGCATCCGCTGCTCCGAGCGCCGCGACCACACCGCCAGGCAGATCACGGAGATCAGGGCCGGGGCCATCAGCACGACGTACGCGAGCGCGAAGTTCCCGAGGCCGTAGGCGGTCGAGGTGTTCCAGACTGCATGGGCGACCACGGCGCAGGCGTACCCGGCGAGCGGCCATGCCACGCGCCCGGCGCCGCGAGAGCTGACCGCGAGCCCGACGCCGATGCCGATGAACGTCGTGAAGAGCGGGTGCGCGAAAGGGCTGATCACGCAGCGCAGCACGAACGTCGTCGTGACCGCCTCGATGCCGCCGGGGCCCAGTCCGTCGGTGCCGTTGTACGCCGCGGCCAGGTAGAGGATGTTCTCGGTGAACGCGAAGCCGACGCCGACCATGCCGGCGTAGACGATGCCGTCGAGGACGCCGTCGAGCTCGGCCCGGCGCCACCACAGCAGGAGGATGAGGAAGAGACCCTTCGACGCCTCCTCGGTCACCGGCGCGACGACCTCCAGGGTCTGCCCCTCGGTGAAGCCGGCCATCACGCCACCGATGCCCTGCAACACGATCGCGGCGGCCGTGGCGACGAACCCGCCCCACAGCAGGCCCGCCGCGAGCAGTGAGCGCGGCTCGGGCTCGTAGCGGTCGAGCCACAGGTAGCAGGCGACGATCGGGCCGACCGGCACGGCCGCGAGCAGGGTGGCCAGGACGACGCTCCGCGGCGCCCCCGACAGCGCCAGGATCGCCAGGATCACCAGCGCGCCGACGACCACCAGCAGCGTGACGACCACCGTGAACGCGACCGACGAGGCGGCGTTGGCACGGCGGGGTCCGGACATGGCGGCAGCCTATCGGTGGCGCTCCCTCGGAGCCGATCGCGCGGACGTGGAGCGACGGTCCCCTCGGCGTACAGTGGCGGCGTGAGCGACCACACCACCGAGCCCAGCACGGAGTCCCACGACCCGTCCGTCCCGGCGGCGTACGCCGCATTCATGCGCGAGGGCTGGGGCGACCGCGAGCTCGACCTCCCCCGCGCGGACGTCGCCGGCCCCGCGGCCCAGCGCCGGCAGCGGCTGGCCGAGGCGTTCCCGGGCGAGCGGCTTGTCCTGCCGGCCGGCACGTTCAAGGTGCGCGCCAACGACACCGACTACCGGTTCCGGCCCGACACCGCCCACACCTACTTCTCCGGCAACCAGACCAGCGACGCCGTGCTGGTCATCGCCGACGCCGAGGCCGTCCTCTACGCGCGGCCGCGCTCCTCACGCGAGACCGACGAGTTCTTCCGCGACC
Source organism: Nocardioides sp. GCM10030259 (assembly GCF_042666375.1). Classification (NCBI taxonomy): domain Bacteria; kingdom Bacillati; phylum Actinomycetota; class Actinomycetes; order Propionibacteriales; family Nocardioidaceae; genus Nocardioides; species Nocardioides sp. GCM10030259. The sequence goes on from NZ_JBHTDF010000005.1 coordinate 453,783, forward strand.
GGCAGTACGGCGAGCTGTGGGTCGGCCGCCGGCCGTCGCTGAAGGAGATGTCCGACTCGCTCGGCGTCGAGGTCCGGCACATCGACGAGCTCGACCATGCGCTGCAGGGCACCGGCAAGACCCGGGTGCTGCGGGGGATCTCCCACCACGTCGACCGGATGGTCGCGGCCGACGAGACCCGCGACGCCGACTTCGCGCGCGTCGCCTCCGAGCTGCGCCTGGTCAAGGACGACTGGGAGGTCGCGCAGCTCCAGGAGGCCTGCGACGTCACCACGCTCGGCTTCGAGGACTCCGTCCGCGAGTGGGACCGGGTCCTCGAGTTCGGGGAGCGCTGGATCGAGGGCACGTTCTTCCGTCGCGCCCGGGCGATGGGCAACGACATCGGCTACGACTCGATCGTCGGCGGCGGCAAGCACGCGACCACGCTGCACTGGATCGACAACACCGGCCCGATCACGCCCGGTGAGCTCGTCCTCCTCGACATGGGTGTCGAGAACCGCTCGCTCTACACCGCCGACGTCACCCGCACGCTGCCGGTCGACGGCCGCTTCACCGACCTGCAGCGCGACCTCTACGACCTCGTGTACGCCGCGCAGCAGGCCGGCATCGAAGCGGTGCGGCCGGACGTTCCCTTCCGGGCCGCCCACAACGCCGCGATGGAGGTGCTCGCGCACGGCCTGGCCGACCTGAAGCTGCTGCCGGTCTCCGTCGAGGAGGCGCTCGACCCGGAGAGCCGCGTCTACGCCCGCTGGACCCTCCACGGCACCAGCCACATGCTCGGCATGGACGTGCACGACTGCGGTCAGGCGGCGCCGGAGGCGTACGCCGAGGGCACGCTCGCCGAGGGCATGGTGCTCACCGTCGAGCCGGGCCTGTACTTCCAGGAGGACGACCTGCTCGTCCCCGAGGAGCTGCGCGGCATCGGCATCCGCATCGAGGACGACATCCTCGTCACGGCCGACGGCTCGACGAACCTGTCGGCCGCACTCCCCCGCACGTCGGCCGACGTCGAGGAGTGGATGGGCCGCCTGCGCGGCTGACCCGTCCACGCCTGTCCGGGGTCGCCCACCAGCTGTAACGGGGTGTTGTGGCAGCTGCGGACCCGTCATACCGGGTCGGCAGTCGCCCTAACACCCCGTTACAGCTACGACGGGCTCAGCGAAGGCCGATCCGCGAGGAGCAGGCCGGCCAGGCACCCCAGCCCTGGCCGCGCTTGATCCGCTCGGCGATCGCGATCTGCTCGCCCTTGGTGGCGCCGTGCGGCAGTCGGGCGAAGTGGCGTCCGCCGTACCCCCGCCAGGTGCTCGGGCTGATCTGCAGGCCACCGAAGTAGCCGTTGCCGGTGGCGATGTGCCAACGGCCACCGGACTCGCACTGGGCCAACCGCTCCCAGGTGCGCTTCGTGGCGGCCTCGCCCGGCGCCTGGACGGCGACGACCGGAGCCAGCGTGGCCGCCGTGAGGGCAGCCGCGGACGCAAGAGTGCGCATGCGCATGGTGATCTCCTCGACGCCTGCGGAGTTAGCTGTCGGGTTCGGGCGGAGTCGTGCCCGGCCGCCGTGGCGGCTGCACCCCAAGGGTCGTCGGACGACCCGGAGACGTGGGTCCCCCGTCCCTGTCCTGGTGCTGTCGGTTCAGACCGCCGCCGGACAGGGCTCGGCGTGACGACGGACGGTCCCGGAGTGCCGGGACCCCCACGACGGTAGGTCGGGGCGAGCAGGGATCCAAACCGGCGGCGACTCAGGTCGCTCTCAGGCCGGGCTGGGACCCTCGGATCATGGCGCACTCACTCTCACCGCGAGCCCACGCCCTGTTGACCCGCGTTGAGCAGTGGTCCGAGGCCGGTCCGGTGCGCGCCGTGGCCGTCAAGGTGCTGGTCACCGTCGGCGGTCCGCTCATCGTCCTCGCGGGCACCACGATGCTGGTGCTCCCCGGCCCCGGGCTCGTGGTGATCGCACTCGGCTTCGCGCTGCTGGCACTCGAGTACGCGTGGGCACGACGGGTCCTCCACGCTCTCGGCAGCGGCCTGGCCCGCCTGCGCACGGCGGTGTTCCCTCCCGGGGCCACGCGCACGCGTCGTGCGGTCGGCGTCCTGGGGACGGGCGCGTTCATCGCCGGCAGCACAGCGCTGACCTCGGCGATCACCGCCCTGGTCGGAACGCAGACGGTGCTCTGAGCGCCGTCACTCGCTCCGGTAGGCGAGCTCCCCGATCCGGAGCACCACCGGCAGCTGACCCTCGGGGGGCACCGACGCGGTGAACGTCACCGCGGTGTCCACGAGCCCGGCGAGCTCGATCGCGTTGGTCTCGGTCGTCCCGTCGCCGTCGAAGTCCGCGAGCGCCTGGGTCGCCAGCATCTCGGCATCGCCGACATCCACCCGGACCTCACCGACGTACCAGGACGGCTCTGTCTCCGTGCCGCGGTTGGTGAGCGCCCCGGTGAGCACCTGGGTCGTCGGCTCCGGCTCGGGCTCCGGCTCCGGCTCGGGCTCCGGCTCGGGCTCGGGGGTGGGCGTCGGAGTCGGGGACGGCGTCGGGGCGGGAGCCGGGTCCGGTGCGGGCTGCGGCGCCGGGGCCGGCGACTTCGCCGGCGACTTCGCCGGCGTCGACGGCGGACGCGGATCGTCCTTGCCGCCGTCGTTCCCGCCCTTGCTGTCCATGTCGGGCTTGGCCGGCCTGTCCGCCTCGTCGGGCTCGTCGGCCTGGTCGCCCCGGCCTCCCGTGCCCTTCGGGCCGTCCTTCGTGCCGTCCGTCTGGCCCTCGGTCGGGTCGTCGGCCTCGTGCTGGGTCTTCGGTCCGTCGCGGCCCTCGTGCTCGGGACCGGTGGGGAGGAGGTCGGCCACCGGGAGCACCGGCGACGCGAGCGCCACGGTGTCGAGGCCCGGCAGCAGGCCGGACCCGTTCTCGAGCTCGCGCGCGAGATCGACCACCGCGTTGGCGTACGACGTCGACGGGTTGTAGCGCAGCAGCGCCACGCGCATCCCTCGCGGTGAGGTGAGGTCGCCGGGGGCGCCGCAGAGGTAGACCGCCGCGCCCAGGGCCGCGTCGTCGATGTCGTCGGCGGAGCGAAGGCCGTCGCCGTCGGCGTCCACGCCGATGGTCGCCCACGTCGACGGCAGGATCTGCATGGGTCCGACCGCGCGGTCCCAGCGCTGGTTGCCGTCGACCAGCCCCCCGTCGGTGTCGGCGACGGCGGCGACCGCCCCCTCGCCGTTCAGCAGGGGTCCGAGGATGAGCGGGTCGGAGACGCCGTCGTCACCCATCACGGAGCCGCCGTGGCGTCCGTGGTCGGACTCGATGGACCCGATCGCGGCGAGCAGCGTCCAGGTGAGCCCGCAGTCGGGGTCGACCTCGGCGATCACGGCCGCGGCACGCTGGTACGCCGAGAGCGCGAGGCTCGGCACGACTCCCGGGTCGGTCGCCGCGGAGCGAGCGAGCACCGGCCGCCGGACCATCCGGCCCGCGGCCACCGGCCCGTCGAGCGACGGCACGATGGGCATCGGAGAGACGATCGGATCCGGCAGCGCGTCGACGGTGGTGTCGTCCTCGGCCGGAGCGGCAACGAGCGTGCCCGCAGTGTGCGCCGGGACGGAGAGGCACACGGCGACCAGCGTCCCTGTCGCCAGGAGCCTCAAGGTTCGGATCGTTCGCATGCTCTCGTCTGTCCAGTGTTGTCGGGACCTCGTCCCCGAGAAGGGGGTACCCATGTTGCCTCCTCCGGTCGCCCGGGAGAGGCCACAACGTGAAGTATCCACCTGCCGTTCAGCATCCCGAAAGACCGGGACGGTCCCGGCTCGCCCGCGGACGTCGTACCGCAAATGGATGACGCGCCGATCAGGCCGGTCCAGACGGGGTCGTCTCGCCGTCGTCGCGGCGCGGGAACGGGACCCGCGTGTCGTGCTCAGATCGAGGACGGTCGAGGGCGACCGCGAGGCCGGGGAAGACCATCACGGAGAGGACGCCCGCGCCGACCAGGGCGGCGGCGTTCTCGGGCAGCATCTCGCCGCTCGCCAGCCCCACCTCCGAGAGCGCCACCAGCAGCGGCAGCGACGTGGCGGTCAGCAGTGTCATCTGCACCCGCTCGCGCGCGGCGAGGTCGCGGCGGTAGAGGACGAGCGACGGGAGCCCACGCACCGCCAGCAGCAGGAGGAAGAACACCACCAGCCGAGCCGGCGCCTCCGCGATCGAGTCGAGGTCCAGGCCCATCCCGGAGGAGACGAAGAACACCGGGATGAAGAACCCGTAGCCGACTGCGTCGAGCTTGCCCTCCAGCGCCTCCACGTCACCCGGGGCCCAGCGGCGCAGGACCACCCCGGCGAGGAAGGCGCCGAGCACCACGTCGAGCCCGAAGTCGCTGGCGAACACCAGAAGTCCGAACAGCAGCATCACGGTCAGCCGTAGCGTGGTCTGCGACGTCGTGTTCTCGCGCTGCCGGGAGATCGCTCCGATCCGGTCGAGCCGGGCGAGCCGCGGCAGCCACGCGAGGCCGAGCGCCACTGCACACATCACGACGAGCGACAGCAGGCCGTACAGGCGACCCTTGGAACCCAGGAAGACGGCGATGCCGACGATCGGGAAGAACTCGCCGACGGCGCCGGCGGGCATGATGAAGCGTCCGAGCGACCCCTCCAGCATGTGGTTGTCGCGCAGGATCGGGAGCAACGTCCCCAGCGCCGTGGTGGTGAGGGCCAATGCGACCGGGACGAAGGCGTGCACGAAGCCGCTGGCTGCCAGCACCCCGGTGACCGCGACCGACACGGCGGCGCTGGTCAGCCACCCGGCGGTCGCGAGTCGGCCGCTCCGCTCCCGGAAGTGTCCGAGCTCGAGCTCGTACCCGGCCAGCAGGAACAGGAATCCCAGCCCGACGTTGGCGACCAGCGTGATCGAGTCCTGCTCCGCCAACCCCAGGACCTCGGGGCCGATCAGCACCCCTCCGACGATGAGGACGACCACCTGGGGGATCCGCAGCCTGGCGAGCAGCGCACACACGAACGGCGCAGCCGCCGACACGACGGACACGACCAGGAGCGCCCGCAGTCCGGTCTCGAGGTCCACGCGACAGTCCCCCCAAGGTGATGGACGCCCCGACTACCCCTGGCTGGCAGGGAAGACGGCGTTCCAGTCGTTGGCCATGCTGACCACGGTCCAGCCCGACCGGCGACCGACATCGACGATCGACTCGGTCTCGGCGAACGACCCGGCCCGGCTCTCGTAGCGGAACTCACGCTCGTCGTCGTCGTGGTCGACGAGGAGGGCCAGCGACGGCTCGGCGCCGGCGCGGGCCCACTCGAGCATCTCCCGGTCCCCGCCGGAGTTGCCTGCCGCAACGATCGGCCGTCGGCCGAGCAAGGTCTGGATGTTCCTGACCTTGGCCGCTCCCTCGTTCGCGTCGCCGATCAGACGGGTGGACCGACGCAGGGCCGGGCCCTCCGCCCCTGATTCGTAGTCGTAGTCGATGAGGGTGCCGACCACGGCCTCCGGCGGGACTGCATAGAGGTCGTGGCTGAGAGCGCGGACGAACTCGGTTCCTCCGCCGGAGACGATCGTGACGGTGAAGCCGTGCCGCCTGAGCTCGGCCATGAGCTCGAGCATGGGTTGATACACGGTGGCCCGTAGCGGGCGGTTCAGCGTCGAGTGGGTGGCGGTGGCCATGAACGCGCGCACCCGGTCGCCGAACTCGTGGGGAGGCATGCCCGCGAACAGTCCGGTCAGGGCGAGCGCGATGCGCGGGAGCCCCAGCTCGCCGATGGCGGCCTCGTCGCCACCCAAGAGGGCGGCGAACTCGGGCTTCTCCCCGAGCGCGGGGTCCGCGTGGACCCGCGTGCCGAGGGCATCCAGGAAGAACTCCAGCTGGACGTAGTTCGGGCGCTCGCACCAGAGCGTGCCGTCGTTGTCGAAGCACGCCACCCGGTCGCGCTCCGGAACGGTCGACGCCTGCTCGAGGAACCCCAGGACGGCGTCGCGGGTCCCGCCCGGACGCCAGGAGGGCAGGACCAGGTCCGGCATGGTCATGGCTGATCACTCCCCGGTGCGGTTGCTCGGCGGACGCACCGGAACCCGACATGGCTCATCCCCGTGTCGATCATCTGGGGACGCCGCGCTGCGGGCCGGTAGCGCAGGCAGTAGGTGTCGGCACACAGGTGCGAGCCACCCTTGACGACCTTCCGTCCGATCCGGAACTGCGGCTGGGCCGGGTCGTAGCTGGCGTCGATGTCGCCGCCGCGGGGGTCGGTGGGGACGCAGCATGCCGACGCTGCGTCCTCGGGATGGCGGCTGCTCCACCAGTCGTCGGTCCACTCCCAGACGTTCCCGGCCATGTCGAAGAGCCCGAATCCGTTGGCCGGGAAGCTCCCGACCGGGGACGTTCGGACCCAACCGCTCTCGCGCGTGCTGCGCCAGGGGAAGTCCGGGCCGTCCCAGGTGTTCGCCATGATCCGGCCGCCGGGTCGCGGCTCGTCTCCCCACGTGTACGTCGCGCCCTCCCGGCCGCCCCGGGCGGCGTACTCCCACTCCGCCTCGGTGGGCAGGTCGGCGCCGACCCAGGTGGCGTACGCGCGGGCGTCCTCGTAGGCGACGTGGACGACCGGGTGGTCACCACGTCGCTTCACCGAGCTACCGGGTCCTTCCGGCCGCAACCAACAGGCGCCCGGCGTCCAGGTCCACCACTGGCTGAGGTGCCGCAGGTCGACGGGCCCCTCGGTCGGGGTGAACACCATCGATCCCGGCTCGAGGTTCTCCGGCGGCGCGCCCGGAAAGTCGGCGGGATCCAGCTCCCGCTCGGCCACCGTCACATGACCGGTCGCGTCGACGAACTCGGTGAACCGGTCGTTCGTCACCGGGACCGGATCGATCGAGAAGGCGCCCACATGCACGCGATGGCATGGCCGCTCCTCGGGATAGTGCCTGTCGGAGCCCATCGTGAACACGCCTCCCGGCAGCGCGACCGACGTACTCGGCCTGCGGCGCGTCCGTGCCGGCCTGGTCATCTCACACCCGTGGTCACGAGCTCGGGACGCCGGCCCGGAGCTTCTCCAGCGCTCGGTCGATGCTGAAGCTCGCGGGCTCCTGGCGCGCCGGGAACCCGGCGAGGGTCTCGAGCATCTTCGCGACGTACGCCTGGGCCGGAATCACCAGGTACGCATGGTCCAGCACCCAGTCGTAGTAGGTGTTGGACGTGATGTCAGCCCGCTCGTAGGGATCGGTGCGCAGATTGAAGATCTTCGGCACCCGCAGCTCGGTGTAGGGCTCGGCCCACACCCGCAGCGTGCCCGGCGCACGCTGCTCCAGGAACACGAACTTCCAGTTGTCGAAGCGCATTGCGGTGAGGTCCCCGTCGTCGGAGACGTAGAAGAAGTGCTGGCGCGGACTGGTGTCCGACGCCCCGGTCACGTAGTCGAGCTGGTTGTGACCGTCCAGGTGCACCTGGAACGTCCGGCCGTTCAGGTCCGTGCCTGCCCGGAGCCGCTCGGCGACGTCGGTGTCGCCGGCCGCGGCCACCAGGGTGACGAACCAGTCGTTGTGGCTGACGATCCCGTTCAGGACCGTGCCGGCGGGGATCCGGCCCGGCCAGCGGATCACCGCCGGGACCCGATAGGCGCCCTCCCAGTTCGAGTTCTTCTCGTTCCGGAACGGCGTCATGCCGGCGTCCGGCCAGGAGTTCATGTGCGGCCCGTTGTCGGTGGAGTACATGACGATCGTGTCGTCGGCGAGCCCCTGGTCGTCGAGGAAGCCCAGCACCTCGCCGACCAGCTCGTCGTGGTCGCACATCGTGTCGTGGTACGCCGACTGCCATCGACCGGCCTTGCCGCGGCTGCCGTCCTTGGTGTGCGTTCGGAAGTGCATGTGGGTGGTGTTGAGCCAGACGAAGAACGGGGTGCCCGACGCCTTCGCCTCCGACATGAAGCGCAGCGCCTCGGGGACCACCTCGTCGTCGATGGTCTTCATTCTCTCCTTGGTCAACGGCCCGGTGTCCTCGATGCGCTGCGTGCCATCCCCGTTCGCCCAGGAGTGGATGACCCCGCGCGGGCCGAAGCGCCGGCGGAAGTCCGGGAACTCGTCCGCGTCCGGATAGTCGACGTGCTCCGGCTCCTCCTCCGCGTTGAGGTGGTAGAGGTTGCCGAAGAACTCGTCGAAGCCATGCACCGTGGGAAGGAACTCATCGCGATCACCGAAGTGGTTCTTGCCGAACTGGCCGGTGGCGTACCCGAGCGCCTTCAGCGCCGTCGCGATGGTGGGATCCTCGGCCTGCAACCCGATGTCGGCACCGGGCATGCCCACCTTCGTCAGCCCGGTCCGGTACGGGTTCTGGCCGGTGATGAACGCCGCCCGGCCCGCCGTGCAGCTCTGCTCGCCGTAGTAGTCGGTGAACCGGGCCCCTTCCTGGGCGATCCGGTCGATGTTCGGGGTGCGATACCCCATCAGACCATCGGTGTAGCAGCTCAGGTTGCTGATCCCGATGTCGTCACCCCAGATGATCAGGATGTTCGGCTGGTCGGGCATGGCCACCTCCGCGGTAGTGCCCGGCATCGCCAGGCGACCTTCAGCTCGGAGACTACGAACGCCTCCGCGACCGCGCGTCACCCCGTTCGGGTGAGGTCGTTCGCCTCCGGATCTCGCGCCCGATGGCGCCCCCTGCGTGCGGCTGCCGACGGGTCGCTCAGAGGGCGGGCGTGAGGCCCTCCCAGACGACCGTCCAGCCGTCGGTCGGGAATCCCGGGGCGGAGCCGCCGGGCCCCGGCGTACCGGTGGCGCCCGGGACGCCTTCGGGCGAGTCCGCCCAGCCGGCGCACATCATCGCGACGGCGTAGAGCAGCCCACCGGCCGAGGGGAAGTACGGCGACGGCACGCCGCTCTTGCCGCTCGCCGGGAGCCCGGTGTCGGTGAAGCCGAGCCGCTCGTGGAGCAGGTTGTCGACCGCGCTCCCCGGGTCGCCGAGGCGGGCGGCGTTCATGGAGAGCAGTGGGAAGTCCCAGCTGTAGAGGTCCGTGACCGGCCAGGTCTCGTTGACTCTTTGGCTGGTCGCCCGCATCGTCTCGAGATCGACGCCGTCGCCGGGCAGCATGCCGAACGGCGCGATCGGGTCGGGGTGGTTGGTGTTGCGCTCGGTCCACATGTTCGGAACGTCCTCGTAGAGCACGTAGACACCATCCTCGACCGGCAGCGGTGCCAGGTGGTCGAGGATCTCGTCCCAGGTGGCATCCCGCGCCCGGCCGAGGCGCTCGCGCCACTGCTGGGCGACGCGAAGCCCGAACTTCCAGTAGGACAGCTCGAAGGTCGGGTTCATGGTCGACTCGGACGGGTTGCGCTCGTTGCAGCACATGATCGGCGGCCCGATCACGAATCGGCCGGTCCCCTCCTCGCGGTTGGCGAAGGAGGCCATGAACTCCGCGGTCTCGTGGACCACCGTCTCCCACTTGCGCAGCGTGGCGCGGCTCGGGTGGGCCTGGTAGTCCATCTCGGCGAGGAACAACGGGTGCGGCTGCTGCCAGATCAACAGGCAGGTCGGGGTGCCCGGCGACTCACGGCCGATCGCGTCGCCGTACGTCGTCGTCATCTTCGGCCACCGCGCGCCACGGAAGCCCTGCGACGCGGCGAGGTCTCGGGCGTGCGGGAGGAACCGCTCGTAGACGTCGGTGCTCCGGTCGAGCAGCGGCCAGCGGTTCCACAGGCCGTAGTGGAAGGAGTGCCACCAGTACATCTCCATGTGGAACTTGCCGTACCAGCCGTTGTTGACCAGCCCGGACTCCTGCGCCGGGTCGTTGCCGGCGTCGTTGACCGCGAGGTGGTACTGGCTGAGGACGATGCGCCGCTCGAGCTCGTGCCAGCGAGGATCTGCGCTCTGCGACAGGTCGACGGCTCCGCCGGTCCGCCAGAACCGGGGCCACCACTCCTCACTGGCGGCGACGACGTCCTCGGCCGACGGAGCCGCGCTCGTCACCTCGGGGGCGAAGAGCGCCGTCAGGTCGAGGCGGTTGCCGCGGCCGACGATCTGGTAGCGGTGCCGGTCCGGGTCCAGGCGGGTGATCTCAGCCCCGCCGGGCAGGTCGAGGCCGACCTGGTACTCCGTGTCGTCCATGGTGTGCGTGATCCGGGCCGACCGGCCGCGCCGCGTCATGGCGGTCGTGTGCCGCTCGGGTCGGTCCCAGAAGCCGACGAACGGCGCCGAGAACTTCTGGCTCCCCGTGGTCATGGCGTACGGGAAGTCGATGAACGCCGAGAGCCGGCCGGTCCTGACCAGGTCCGAGTCGATGCGTACGCCGACCGCGTCCTCGCCGGGATGGCAGGCGGTCTCGACGGTGACCTGGTGGCCCTCGAGCCGGAACCTGCTGCGCAGCACCCCGGTCCACGGGTCCAGCACCTGCTCGACGTCGGTGAGGTCCGACTCGACCGCCTCCGTGCCGTCAGCCTTGACCAGCCGCAGGCCGAGTCGCCCGAGGTTGGCCCGCTGCGGGTTCTCCCGCAGCCAGTTGTAGAGCTCGGGCTCCCCGTCGGCGTGGGTCCAGTACCAGACGTCGCGACCGTAGGTCTCCCAGATCCGACCCTTGAAGTCGGAGACCTGCTTGCCGGGAGGCAGCGCGTCCTCGTGCCAGCCCCAGTCGGACAGGGTGTTGAAGGCGAGGAAGGTCTGCAGACCCGTGACATCGGCGCCGAAGGCGAACCGGCCGTTGCCGACCTGGATCGGCAGCTGGAGGTCGCTCTCGTGGCGGACCACACGGTGCCGGGACACGAGCGCCTTGCGGTCGATCCCTCGGGCGCGGGACGGCGCCGCCGCCGCAGCGGACTCGGCGGCAAGCACCCTGGTCATGAGGGTCGCCGACCCGGCAACGGCCAGGCCCTTGAGGACACCGCGGCGGGCGAGCTGGTGCTGATGCATCACTGTTCTGCTCCTCCTTGGTTGATGTACGGCTGCAGTCGGACCGGGCCGCGCAGGCCGTACGGATCCGAGCCCCTCCCGGCGATCGCGTTGCCGAGCATGGTCGCGACGGTCACGGTCAGCTCGTTGCTCCCCGGGCGGAGCCACGGGCCGAGGTCGATGCGACTCGTGTCGATCTGGTCGAGCGGCGGCAGCGCGTGGCCGTTGACCTCGACTCGGTAGGTCGTCGTGACGGTCCCGAGGTCGAGGTAGGCACCGGTACCGGGAGCTCCGGAGACCTCGAACGTCGTCTGGTACCGCCCGACCCCGGAGACCGGCTCCAGGCCGGAGATCTGGTTCCAGGCCGGCAGGGTCCCGTTCGCGCCGGCGGTCACCGACCGGGTCGGCAGCTCGGTGACAGCGGTGTCCTGCGGGCCGGAGCCCTGGTGCCACGACTCGACGTCGAGGGTCCAGCTGTCCAGGCTCTGCGCCGGCGGCGCGTCGGCGGTGCTGGTCACCGCAACGGGCTGTTGTGCCCCCGCGACCGGCCGAGGACTGGTCAGCAGGATGACCGCGTCACCGGAGGCCACGTCGAGGGTGACCTCGGTGCCGCCGCCGCTGCTGCGGTAGTCCGTCGCGGGAGTCACGGTCCCCGTCCACGCATCGAGCACGTAGGGGATCTGGTTGCCGGGGATCGTCACGGTCGGCTGCGCCCGCTGGGCGGACTGGTTGTACCAGTAGTAGGCGCTGGCCGTGCCGAGGTCGCGCTGCACGCCGACCAGGCCGGCGGCGTCCGTGAACGACGCGCGCGGGCTCACGCCGAGGTCGCTCAGAGCACCGACCACCGCGTCCTCGTCGTCGACGAACCGCACGCCGGGACGGCCCCGCAGGGCCGCGAACGACGCAGCGACGGCGGAGTCGGCGGCCGTCGGGGCGTTGCCGATCGCACGCGTCGGCGGCGTACCCACCACCACGACCGGTACGCCGGCGCGGGCGATGCGCAGCACGCGGTCGGCGGATTGCGGCGACATGGTCGTCTCCTGGTCGACGACCAGGGCACGGAACCGGTCAGCGTCGGGCGCGAGCACGCCGTGGTCGGCCTCGAGGTCCGAGAGCAGGGTGCCGTTGACGAAGCCGTAGGTGTAGCCGCGCCGTTCGAGCGCGGTGCTGGCGACGTAGCGCTCCCCGGTGACGCCTCCGGAGCTGTGGCCGGGCTGCTGGTGGTAGAAGGCGACGTCCGTGCGCGGCTGGCCGGCGCGGAGCACGACCTGGTTGCGGGCGACGTAGTCGTTGATGCGGATGTCGTCCGGCCAGGTGGGGTTGCGCGGGCCGTAGGAGTCGTCGACTCCGTTGTTGCCGAAGCCGGCCCATCCCGGCCAGCCGGCCGCGGTGCCGGGAGCGTTGTGCGACCAGCCGTGCCAGACGACGTGGTTGACGCCGACGGAGAAGTTCTGGTTGACGTGCGAGACCAGGAACTGCCGGGTGATCCGGTGTGCTCGCCCGAAGGACGCACAGCACTCGGTCGACACCTCGTCGGCCCCGCTGAGGTGGGCGGCGGTGGCCAGGCTGCGCCAGGCGTCGGCGCCGCGGGTGTCGATGAACGCCTGCCGCGCTCCGCCGCCGAAGGAGCGGTCCTCGCCCTCGGGTACGTCGAGCAGCGACCAGATCTCGATCGGGTCGACGAACGCCGGACCCCATGAGCTGTAGGGCTGGCCGCGCAGCGTGAGGCCGAGGCTGTGGGCGAACCGCTTGAGCGGCAGGACGTGCTCGTCGCGGAACAGGTCGTTGAGCGTCCGCCGGTAGTCCTCGCGCACGCGCGCGCCGAGCGACCCGGGCAGGTCGTACTGCGGCTTCGCGAGCGCGAGCACCGGGAGGTAGGGCTCGACGTCGTACCCCCGGCGCGCGCGGAACTCGCGCATGAAGTCGGGCGTCCAGTGCCGCAGCTGCTCCCCGTTGCGGTTGAGCTCGAGGGAGTCGAAGAAGAGGGACCCGCCGTCCGCCCTGAGCTCACGACGGAGCTCCGCGTCGAGGACGCGGTCGTTCCAGAAGTCCTCGACTGCCTTGATGCCCGCGCGACCGAAGTGGTCGACCAGGTACGAGCTCCCCGGCGTCTCCTCCCCCTCGACCTGCTGTCCGGTGCCGTGCATCCAGGAGGCGACGACGACCCACGGGGACTCGCCCGCGGGTGCCTGCCAGGCGAGCCGGTCGTCGTGGACCGCCCCGGTGAGGGCGACGGAGCGGGTCGGATCGATCACCGGGGTGGTCGCGTCGCACCCGGACGGACACGGGTAGGCGCGGACGGCGACCAGGTCGGCTCGGGTGACGTCGGGTGCCGGCAGGGTCGGCCGAGGGAGCGCGTCGGCGTACGCCTCGCCCGGCGCCAGCCGCACGCTCGTCAGCGACAGCTCCTTCTCGGACCCGGCACCATCCGGGGTGACGGTGGAGAGATTGGCGGAGTACTTGGAGGTGTACGTCGAGTCGACCTGCAGCCCCTCCTCGCGTCCGATCCGGACCGCGTCGGTGAACCGGTCCCGCCACGCCGGCGTGCCGAAGCCCTGGGTGTCGGCGTCGTAGTCGGCGATCGGCGCGACCGAGTTGTTGCGCACGAAGTTCGCGAGCTCGACGCCGCCGCCACCTCCCTCGCGGATGGTGCGGAACTCGGTGCGCAGGGTGGCGGGGTCCATGCGGCCACCGGGATGCCAGTAGCGGTAGACCGGCCGGAACGCCGCGGGCGGATCCTGGAAGTCGGCGAGCAGCCGCGCGACCGGGCCGGCCGTGACCGCCGGGGCGGACGCGGCCGGCGCCGCGGACGGCGTGACGGCGAGGGTGCTGAGCGCAACCGCGGAGCTTGCGATCAGCGCGGACAGGGCAGTTGTGCCCGCACGGCGCCGGCGGCGCCGCCCGAGATGGCGGTCGGACATGGAGCTCCTCGAGTCGCTCGTCGTGTCGGTTGAGTTGGCCGGGGTCAGCGCTGCGCGGTCGCGCGGAAGGTCCAGGACCCCGAGCCGGCGGTGAAGGTGGCGTACTCGTCATCGACGCTGATCGGCTTCAGGCCGCCGGTTGCGGTGACCCTGGCGCTCGCACCGCCGAGCCGGTCGAGCGGCACCCTGATCGTCGCGGTGGTGTTGCCCGGGACCTCGACATCGAGCCGGAGGTCGGTCGAGCCACGGGTCCAGGAGGTGCTGACGAGCCCCTGCGGCGTGCGGTACGACGCGTCGGCGCTGCGCAGGTCACCCACGACGGCCGGCGAGATCACCAGGTCGTGCCAGGCAACGGAGTCCTCGGCCTGCTCGATGCCGCCAAGGCCCGACCAGAACCAGTCGTCGAGCGCCGCGAGCATGTAGTGGTTCTGGGCGCCCGACTTGGTCATGCCGGTCCACGCTTCGGGCATCGAGGTCGAGCCCGTCTTCACCAGGTAGCCGTAGCTGGGGAAGGTCGTCTGGGTCGCCAGGTCGTAGATGACGTCGTCGCGACCGTGTGCCGCAAGCGTCTTCAGGATCGCCGGCAGCGCGACCTCGCCCACCTGGAGGTGGTTGTCGTCCGCGCGGATGCTGTCGACCAGGTTCGCCAGCACGCGCTCCTCGTCCCCGGCGGGGACCAGGCCCGCATCGAGCGCGAGCCCGTTGCTCGCCTGGTTGCCCGGGCCGTAGTCGCCCGTGGCGGAGTCGAAGAACGTCGCGTTGAACGCATCGCGGATCTGCCCGGCCAGGCCCGAGTACCGCGCCGCGTCGTCACTCCTGCCGAGCGCCTCGGCGACCTCGGCGAGGGTGGTGGCGAGACGGTAGTAGGCCTGCGTGCCCACCAGCGTCAGCGGCGTGGTGGTGTCGAGCGCGATCCAGTCCCCCAGCCCTTCGCCGACGATGTGGCCGTCGGCTCGCGACGTGAGGTAGTCGAGGTAGCGCTGCATGTTGGGGTAGTACGTGCGCATCATGTCGGTGTTGCCGTAGGTCCGGTACAGCTGCCACGGCGCCAGGATGATGCTGCCGCCCCAGTTGGGGTCGTCGCGGTAGCCGCGGTTCCACTCCACGAACTCGGTGTACTCGGGCGTGATGTCGGGGATCAGCCCGGAGTCCGTCTGCGCATCGGCCATGTCGCGCAGGACCTTGCGGTAGTGCGCCTCGACGTCGTAGTTCTTGCTGAGCGAGTCGTAGACCAGGTTGATCTGGTCGAGCCAGCCCAGCTTCTCCCGGTGGGGGCAGTCGGTGAAGACCGAGTACATGTTGCTCTGCATGGCCCGGTTCTGGATCGCGTGGATGTCGTTGAGCAACGCGTCGGACGAGGAGAACGAGCCGGCGTTCTCATCGGCCGTGCGCAGCACCAGCGCGGTGAAGTCGGACGGCTCGGGTGCCTCGGTCAGCCCGGTCAGCTCCAGGTAGCGGAAGCCGTGGTAGTTGAACTGGGGGTGCCAGGTCAGCGGGCCACTGCCCGCGAGGGTCACCTGGTCCCAGACCCGGTTGCGGCCGCTCCAGCCGGTCTGCAGGACGGTGCCGTCCTTGTCGAGCTGCTCGGCGGGGTACATCCGCACCTCGGTGCCGGCCGCTCCGTCGACGGTCAGCTGCGGCCAGCCGGCGACGTTGACCCCGAAGTCGACGATGTAGGTGCCGGCCTCCGGGTTGGTGACGCTGACCGCGCGGATGGCGTCGACCTGCGTGATCGGCGGCGCGGTGGGACCCACGATCTCCGGGTCTCCGGCCGGCGCGCCGGTGGTGACCGCGTCGCTCCACGAGGACAGGTCGCCACCCGGGCTGCGCCATCCGGTCGGGTCGCGGCGCTGGTCGTAGTCCTCGCCGCCGTACCAGTTGGCGGAGGTCGTCGGCCCGAGCGTCGTCCTCCACGAGCCGTCGGTGCCGATCACCTGTCGGCTGCCGTCGGCCAGGGTCAGCTCCAGCTGCGCGAGGAGTCGGGGCGGACCGTAGTCGTTGCCGAGGTACTGGAACCGGTTGGAGGCCGGGCGAGAGACGCTGCCCATGCCCGACCCGAGCTCGGCGGTCAGCCGGTTCTCACCTCTGCCGAGCAGGTCGGTGACGTCGTACGTCGACGCGACGAGCTGCTGGTCGAAGTCGGTGTTCGGCGGCTCGAGCACCGCGTCGGAGACGGGCCTCCCGTTGAGCCGGGCGGCGTAGATCCCGGTGCCGGTGACGGAGAGCCGCGCCCGGCGCACGGGTGCATCCGGTGTGAAGGACCTCGCGAAGACGGGCAGCGCCGCCGGGTTGGTCCGCCGTGCCGTGGGCGGCTCCTGTCGGGTGAACGTGCGCACGCTCTGGTAGTCGGAGCCGGTGGTGGCGATGCTGACCGTCATGTCTCGCGGGTAGTTGGCCGTGCGGTGGAACTGGTCCTCCAGGTCCGAGCGCGGGTACACGAGCACGCGGTCGAAGGTCCGCTCCTCGCCGAGGTCGAGGGTCAACCTGATCGGGTTCCCCTGGACGTCACCCGAGCTGTGCTCGGGGCTGCTGTAGCCCCGGGGCGCCTCGTCGGAGAGTGGCTGCCCGTCGGTGAGGTACGACGGCGCGAAGCTGCCGTCGACCGGGTCGGACTCGGACGCGGTCACCTGCGCGCCGCGCGCCAGGTTGGTGGCGGGCGCGGTGCTGTCGACCACCTCGACCTCGGCGAGCTGGAGCCGGAGCTTCAGGTCGGAGTCGAACGGGTCCTGGGTGGAGCCGGCGAGGAAGGTGGTGTCGATGCGGACGTAGCGCGCCGTCTGCTTCCGGACGTCGAGGACCATCGGGCGAGCGACGCGTGCTTCCCAAGCGGGGTTGCCGATCCACTGGCCCTGCCAGTCGTCGGCGCCCTCGAGGCCGACCTCCCAGCTGGCCGGGTCGCTCCAGTCGCCGGCCCCGCCGGCCTGGTCCCAGACCCGCACCTGCCAGTACGCGACCGCGCGCGAGCCCAGGCCACGCCCGGCGTAGGTCACGCCGTGGTTGACCGCGGACGTCACCTTGCCCGAGTCCCACAGGTCGGCGCGGCCCGTGCGGACCGCGGCCAGGCTGGAGGCGACGCGCACCTGGTAGGCCGTCTGCTGCGCGTTCGTGCCACCGGCCGCGAACTCCCAGCTCAGCTCCGGTGCGCTGTTCTCGATGCCGATCGGGTCGACCAGGTCGTCGGCCCGGAGCCGCACCGGTGCGCCCAACCTGCCACCGTGGCCAACGTCGCCGTGGCCGGCCTCGTGGCCGACGGCGCTGACGCCACCCGGCGCCGCAACCGCGCCTGAGGCGGTGCCCGAGACCGCGACGACGACTGCTGTCAGAGTCGCGGCAGCGCGCGCTGCAACGTTCCGCTTCATGTTCATTGGTGCTCCCGAGACGACCGAAAAATGAAACGCTTCAATAGCCGAGGACACTAGGTTGTGGCGCCGGTCACGTCAAGGAACTGACCAACGCCATCTTTGGATGCGCCGCCGGACTGAGGCGTTTCAATGCCGTCTTCCCCAGAGGCCGAGGTCGCGGAAGGGCCAGGGAAGGGGGCGAGTTCGGTGATGGTGGTCAGGACTGCGGGACCCGACCGGTCTCGCCATCGGACCGGCGATTCGAGCGCCCCCGCCCGCGGACGTCGTACCTCCACCTGATGACGCGCCGACGACGCCGGTCGAGACGGTGCCTTCGACAGGGCTTTGGTGCAGTCTCACGGCCCCGGTCGGGCATACTTGCGCCCGGTGGGAGCGCCGGATGTCGGTGCCCTCTCGCCTCCGGCCTCCGTAGCTCAGCTGGATAGAGCAGCGGCCTTCTAATCCGCTGGTCGCAGGTTCGAGTCCTGCCGGGGGCGCCCAGCCATGTGTCAGGTCGGGCCGGACGGTCAGTCGCGCCGGTGCGGCGCGATGATCCGGACCCGGTCCGGCTCGAAGCCGTGGGTCATCCCCCACGCGACCGCCTGCGAGCGGCGGCTGACGTCGATCTTGCGGTAGGCCGTGCGGATGTAGGTCTTGACCGAGTTGATCGACAGGTAGGTGCGGTCGGCGATCTCCTGGTTGCTCAGCCCCTGCGTGATGAGGGCCAGCACCTCCGACTCGCGCGCGCTCAGGGCGATCTCGCGCCCGGGCCACTCCCCGTTGACGGGTTCGTCCACGACCTCGGCGGACGCCGGGGGCACGACGGTCTCGCCGCGGTGCGCTGCCTCGATGCCCGCGACGATCTGGTCGGCGGCGAGCCCCTTGGAGAGGTAGCCGGCCGCACCGCGCTCCAGAGCCCTCATGACGAGATCGTCCTGCAGGTTCCAGCTGAAGATGAGCACGCGGGCGTTGCTCCCCTGCACCAGGTCCTCCAGGTCGACGCCGTCGCCCTGCACGGCCGCGAACGTGTCGTACAGGATCACGTCGACGTGGTTGAGCACCGGCAGCGACGAGTCGAGCTCCACCACGGTCACCTGGTCCTGGTACGGCGCCAGCATCGCCGCGATGCCGGCGACCACGATCTCGTAGTCGTTGACCACGGCTACGCGGATCGGAGGGGTCGACATGCTCGACACCTTATGCCTCCGCGCGCGCCGCTGTGACGGGTTCGACACGCTCGTCAATACCGGGAATCCGGACGCCGACGGGATAGAAAGGACCTGGCCCCGCTTGGTATGAGCTCGCGGGGCCTATTACTTCTCCGGCGCAGCCGCCGACGCGACGTACTCGTCGATCTCGCCGAGGATCCGGGTCTTCACGGCGTCCTCCGCGAAGGACGCGCGTACGGCGTCGCGCGCCAGATCGGCGACGCCCGCCTCGTCGAGCCCGAGCAGCTCGGCGGCGAGCTCGTACTCCCGGCACAGCGTCGTGTTGAACATCGGAGGGTCGTCGGAGTTGACGGTGATCGTGACGCCGGCGTCGCGGAAGGCACGGATCGGGTGCTCCTCGAGGCGGGTCACGGCTCGGGTGGCGATGTTCGACGACGGGCAGACCTCGAGCGCGATGCCCGACTCGGCGAGGTGGGCGAGCAGCTCGGGGTCCTGTGCCGACGAGGTGCCGTGGCCGATGCGCTCAGCTCCGAGCAGCCGCACCGCGTCCCAGACCGTCTCCGGCCCGGTCGTCTCCCCGGCGTGCGGCACGCTGTGCAGCCCGGCGGCTCGCGCCGCGTCGAAGTGCGGCTGGAACTGCGGCCGCGGCACCCCGACCTCCGGCCCACCGAGCCCGAAGCCGACGAGGGCGTCGGTGCGGTGGTCGAGGGCGTAGGCGAGGGTGGCGTCGGCGGACGGCACCCCGGACTCGCCGGGGATGTCGTAGATCCAGCGCAGGACCAGTCCGAAGTCGCGCTCCACGGCGACGCGGGCGTCCTCGATCGCCTCGGTGTAGGCCTCGATGGGCATGCCGAGGTCGTCGGCGTCCGGCCGCACCGAGGTGTACGGCGTGCACGTGAGCTCGGCGTACCGGAGCCCCTGCCCGACCGCCATCTCGCGCCCGACCTCGTGGGTCAGGTAGCGGATGTCCTCCGGCGTACGGATCAGCCCGACCACGGCGAGGTAGACCTCGATGAAGTGCCCGAAGTCGCGGAACTCGAAGAAGCGTCGGAGCTCGCCGGGGTCGCTCGGCACCGTGCCCGGGTGCCGCTGGGCCAGCTCCGACACGATCCGCGGCGACGCCGAGCCGACGTGGTGGACGTGCAGCTCGGCCTTCGGGAGCCGGGCGATGAAGTCGGCGATACTGGTCATCGCCGGATCATCGCAGGCCCGTCAGGAGACCTGGTCGACCAGGGCCTCGGCCAGGTCGTCGATCGTCCGGCCCTCCGTGAAGACCTCGCCGTTGAGCAGCACCGTCGGCGTGCTCTGCACGCCGGAGTCGTCGAGCGCGGCGCTGGTGGCCCGCTCGACCCACGCGCTCCCCTCGTCGTTCTCGATCGCCGATCGGACGTCGGCCTCGTCGGCCCCCGCCTCGACGGCGAGGTCCGCGAGCTCGGAGCTGTCCGGGAACGGGCCGCTCTCGCTCGGCTGGTTCTCGAACAGCAGGTCGTGGAACTCCTTGGCGACCTCCGGTCCGGACTTCTCGAGCACGATCGAGAACGCGCCCGCGGAGCGGGCGGAGTAGTCGCCGAGGGAGCTGAGGAGGTTGAACGGGCGGTACTCGACCTGGACCTTGCCCTCGCCGGCCAGCCTGGTGAGGTCGTCGCTCGTCGCGCGCTCGAGCTCACCGCAGTAGGGGCACAGGAAGTCCTCGTAGATCACGATGCTGTTGGGCGCGTCGTCCGGCCCGATGGTCAGGCCGAACTCACTGCCCGCCGCCGGGGCGTCGACGTCCTCGGTCGTGTCGAGGCTGCGCGACAGCAGCCAGCCCGCCAGCACGATCACGAGGATGCCGACCACCACAGCGCCGACCATCGTGTTGCGGCGCCGGCGCTCCTGCCGCTGCTGCTCCTCGAGGGCGGCGGCCGCTCGGGCGGCGCGATCGTTGGCCCGGTTCTTCTTCGACATCAGGTTCCTTCGGACAGTGGGGTACGGCGGAAGAGCAGCGCGTCCAGGGACAGCTTGGTCGACGGCAGCCAGACCAGGTAGGCCGACGCGGCGAGCAGGAGTACGTCGCGCGCGATCTCCCACGGGTACTGCGACGCGGCGTCGGGGTTCGCGCCACCGCCGCCGAAGCAGCCGCAGTCGATGTTGATGCCGCGGGCCCAGACCGACACGATGCCGACGATGAAGGCGATGAAGAGGATCGCCGAGAGTACGGCGGCCCCCCGGGTCAGCAGACCGAGGACCAGCATCACGCCGATCACCACCTCGATGACCGGGAGCAGCTGGCCCACCGGCGTCGCCAGGTCGCCCGGCAGCAGCTGGTAGGCACGGACCGCGGCGACGCTCTGGGCAGGGTCCGGCAGCTTCAACGCACCGGCCACGATCCAGACACCGCCGACCACCAGGCGCAGCAGCAGCCCGACCCATTCCTTCACGTACCTGACCCTAGGCGCTGGTCCTGAGTCGGAACTGAGAGTCGAAGGTCCCTTCTGCCGGATCACAGGTCCCCATCCGCGCGGCGTAGGGTGGCCTCTCGTGAATGACCGACTCGTCTGGATCGACTGCGAGATGACCGGGCTCGACCTCCGCGTCGACGCCCTCATCGAGGTCGCGGTCCTCGTCACCGACTTCGACCTCAACGTGCTCGGCCAGGGCGTCGACATCGTCGTCAAGCCGCCGGCCGAGGCCGTCGACCAGATGGGCGACTTCGTGCGGGACATGCACGAGAAGTCCGGGCTGCTCCGCGAGCTCGACCTCGGTGTCTCGCTCGACGAGGCCGAGGAGCGTGCCCTGGCCTACATCAAGGAGTACTGCCCCGAGGGCAGCCGGCCCCCGCTGGCCGGCAACACGGTGGCGACCGACCGCGCCTTCCTGGCCCGGGACATGCCGACGCTGGAGACCTTCCTCCACTACCGGATCGTCGACGTCTCCTCGGTGAAGGAGCTTTCGCGACGCTGGTTCCCCCGGGCCTACTTCCAGGCCCCGGCCAAGGGCGGCAACCACCGTGCGCTGGCCGACATCCAGGAGAGCATCGAGGAGCTGCGCTACTACCGCGACGCGGTCTTCGTCCCGCCGCCCGGCCCCGAGAGCGACGCCGCCCGGGTGATCGCGCAGCGGCACCGTGGCGCCCTCACCGGCCTGACCGGCGACGAGACCGATACCGATTCCACGAACGCCGACTGATTCCTCTACACTTTCCGACGGCCCGGCAGCCCCGGGCCCATGGTGGGTGTAGCTCAGCTGGTAGAGCACCTGGTTGTGGTCCAGGTGGCCGCGGGTTCAAGTCCCGTCACTCACCCCAGTGCCCTGGTGGCAGCGTTCCGGCCCCTGACTGCAGCGATGCGGTCAGGGGCCGGATCCGTCTCCGGACGACCACCCACACCCCGGACCGGTGTGCTGGGTCGCGGTTTTACGATGAAGGCGATGTGCGGACTCGATCCCGGCGCGGGCGCCTGAGATGACCCTGCGGACGGCAGTGGGACACCGGCGGCGGGCTGAGCTCGTCGGCCGGTGGTTGCTGCTGCTCGTCGCGCTCGGAGGCCTGCTGGCGATGCACGGCTTCTCGGACCACGGAGTGGGCGGGCCGGGGGCGGTGGCCTCGTCCGAGGCGGAGGTCCCGGCGGACGCGCACACCCACTCGGGCGCGCACGACGTCGGCGGCGACGGAGCGGGGGGCTCCAGTGGTGGTCACGGCGACCACCACGGTGGCCTGGTCGTCGGGATGTGCCTGGCGGTCCTCGCGGCCGGCTTGTTGCTCGGCGCGACGTGGCGGCGGGCCGGCCTGACGGTCCGGCTCCGGCGGGCGCTGGCCGACCCCGTGGTGGTGGAGGCCGCCACCGCGGTCCGGGCGCGCGCTCGCGGCCCGGCCCCGCCTGACCTGAGGTTGCTCTCCATCCAGCGGTGCTGAGGGTCGGCCCCGCCGCTCAGGTGCGCCCGGAGCGGTGGGCTTCCGCGACCCCTTCCACCACTGCACGTCAGGAGAGAACCCCCATGCCCAGCCACACCTGCACCCTTCGGCGCGCTGCCGTCGCCGCCGCGCTGGCCACGACGCTCGGCGCCACACTCACTGCCTGTGGCGACGACTCCGGCGGCGGCTCGCCGTCCGCCAGCCGGACCGCGTCCAACGGCGACGTGTTCAACGACGCGGACGTCTCGTTCGCCTCCGACATGATCCAGCACCACGCCCAGGCGTTGTCGATGGTCGACCTGACCGAGGGGCGGCCGCTCGACCCGGAGGTACGGCGTCTCGCCGACGCCATCCGGACGACGCAGGGCCCCGAGATCGAGGCGATGTCGGACTGGTTGACCGCGTGGGACCACGAGGTCCCGGAGACGATGCGCGACCACTCCAATGCCGGTCACGACATGGGCGGCGACGTGTCGGAGCAGATGGAGGGCATGGACGAGGACATGCCTGGGATGATGTCGGGCGAGGAGATGGACATGCTCCAGCACGCCTCGGACGGCGAGTTCCAGGACACGTGGCTCGAGATGATGATCGACCACCACGAGGGCGCGGTGGAGATGGCGCAGGCGGAGCAGGAGGAGGGGGCGTTTGCCGACGCGGTCGAGCTCGCCGGGTCCATCGAGTCCTCCCAGCAGGAGGAGATCGAGCAGATGGAGCAGCTGCTCGGGTGATCGACACCTGATCGACACCTCGCCATTCTCTGACTATGGTCAGAGAATGGACGACACCGCGACCCTGCGCCGCTTCAACCGCACCTACACCCAGCGCATCGGCGTGCTGGAGGAGTCGTTCCTCGGGACCGGGCGGCCGTTGGGTGTCTCGCGGCTGCTCTTCGAGATCGGGCCGGACGGCGCGGCCGTGCGCGAGCTGCGCGACCGGCTCGGTCTCGACTCCGGCTATCTCACCCGCCTGCTCCGGCGCCTCGACGAGGACGGGCTGGTCCGGGTCGTCGAGGACCCCGCCGACCGGCGCCGGCGGGTGGCGACGCTCACCGCGGCCGGTCGGCGAGCCTGGGCGGAGCTCGACGACCGGTCCGAGGAGCTCGCGCTGCGCCTGGTCGCTCCGTTGACGGCCCGCCAGCGGTCCCGGCTCACCGATGCGCTGGCGACCGCGGACCTGCTGGTGCGGGCGGCGACCATCGAGCTGCGCGAGGTCGCCCCGACCGACCCGGCCGCCGCCGAGGCAGCGGGGCGCTACTTCGCCGAGCTCGACCGGCGGTTCCCCGGCGGCTTCGACCCCGGCGAGCCAGACCACGCCGGCACCTTCCTGCTCGCGACCAGCGACGGCCGGCCGGTCGCGTACGGCGGCGTACGCGTGCTCGACGGCGAGCTGCAGGGCGTCGCGGAGATCAAGCGGATGTGGGTCGACGAGGCCTGGCGGGGCGCCGGCCTGGGCTCGCGGATGCTGCGCGAGCTCGAGGCGCTGGCCCGCCGGCTCGGCCACGACCGCGTCGTCCTCGACACCAACGGCACCCTGACGGAGGCGGTCGCGATGTACGAGCGCGCCGGCTACCGCGCGATCGCGCGCTACAACGACAACCCGTACGCCGAGGCGTGGTTCGAGAAGGACCTCGCCCGGTAGCGGCTAGGAGGTGGTCGCCGGCGCGAGCACCGGCAGCAGCACCCGGAACGTCGTCCCGACGCCCGGCTCTGACTCGACCGCGATCGAGCCGCCGTGCTGCTCGACGATCGCGTGCGCGATCGACAGCCCGAGGCCGCTGCCCGGGATGGCCTGCTCCTGCGCGAGCGAGGAGCGGAAGAACCGGCTGAACAGCCGCTCCTGCTCCTGGACCGGGATGCCGATGCCGGTGTCGGCGACCTCGATCTCGACGGACTCGTCGCCGATCCGCAGGCGCACGTCGACCCGTCCGCGCTCCGGGGTGAACTTCACGGCGTTGCTGACGAGGTTGATCACGACCCGCTCGAGCATGTCGCGGTCGCCGAGGAACGGCACCGGCTCGCCGGGGGCGTCGACCTCGAGGATCGTCTCGCGCTTCGCCAGGGACGGCGCGACGACGGCGCAGGCGGCCTCGACGACCTCACGCAGGTCGACGACCCGGTCGACCATCCCGAGCCCGCCCTCCTGGATCCGCGAGAGCGTGAGCAGGTCGTCGATGAGCGACAGCAGCCGCGAGCTGTTGGTGGCGACGCGCTGGACGGCGGCGAGCTGGGCGGGCTCGAGGTCGCCGTACTCCCCGTCCTGGAGCATCTCGACGTACCCGAGGATGCTGGTGATCGGCGTCCGCAGCTCGTGGCTCACGCTGGACACGAAGGCGTCCTTGACCTGGTCGACCTCGCGCAGCCGGTCGACGGCCTGGCGTTCGGTCTCGAGGGCCTCGACGAGCCGGTTCTCGGCCTCGACGCGGTCGGTGATGTCCTCCGAGGTGCTGACGTAGCCGGTGGTCGCGCCCCGGTCGTCGACGATCCGGTTGAGGGACATCGAGTGGTTGCGCACCTCGCCGTCCTTGCGGACGAACTTGAGGTCGGTCGGACCGTAGCCGATCAGCGCCGAGGCCACGGCCGAGAAGTCGTCGGGGAGCCCGAGCTCGGCGGCCTTCTCGGCCACGCCGTAGGCATCGTGGAAGATCCGGGTCGACACTCCCTCGACCTCGCCGGACGTGTAGCCGAGCAGCCGCTCGGCGCCCGGGTTGAAGAGCGTGACCCGGCCGAGCTCGTCGGTGCCGATGATGGCCACGCCCGTGATGCCGTCGACGATGTTCTGCACCCGGTCGCGCTCGGCAGCAACCTGGCGCGCGCTCTCGAGCTGCGAGCCCACCGTGAGCACGAACGGCACGACCACCAGCGAGCAGCCGATGATGAACGCGCAGAGCAGGACGCCCTGCATGTCGACCGGCAGGCCGAAGCGCTCGTCGACGTGCGCGAACGGCCCGTGCCCCGCGGTCGTCAGCACGATCGCGACCCCGAGCGGGACGAGGAGCTGGGCGATCGCCTCGTACGCCCCGCTGCGCATGGCGCTCCACGCGAGCAGCGGCATCAGCAGGAAGACGAGCGCCGGGAAGTCGTCGGCCATGAAGATGACCGGCGACGTCACCAGGATCAGGACCCAGAGGGCGATCCGCTCGAGGACCCCGGAGACGCCGTGGTGCGGCAGCAGGCGGCAGAAGACCGGGAGCACTGCGAGCTGCGACGCGAGGCTCGCCGTACCGACGGCCAAGGCGAGCATCCCCGGCTCGCCCCACCCGGTCGCGAGGCTCGTGAGGGAGGCCGCCGCGGCCGCGACCACTCCCCCGGTCGCCGACGCCACGATGTAGCGGACGAGGTCGGCGCCGGTCTGGAGCGCGGCCCGGTGGCGTACGCCGTCGGCCAGGATGCGCCACACCAGCCAGGTCTCCGCGGTGAGGCCGACCGCGAGTCCGAGCGCGACCTCGGGCGGCCGGTCGAACCAGATCGTGAGGAACGCGATGACGGCGATGAGCGCCAGCACCACCGCCGTCGCTGGTCGCCGGGAGACCATCGGCGTCGACGTGGCGAGCGCCGCCGGCCAGATGCCGATCGCGTGGCCACCGTCGGGCGCACCGTTGACCGCGCCCACGCCGAAGAACGCGACCAGCGCGAGCATCCCGACGGCAGGCAGCAGCGACGACCTGGGTGTCACGCCCACCTCCGAGATCTCGCCTGGAATCAACATCGACCGCGATCCTCTCGCGAGTAGGGATGTCCGGTGGGGAATTCGGCGGTGTCGCGGCCGGCGGGAGTTGATGTCCTAGGTTGGGCGGGTGACTTCGCAGCAGAAGACGTACGACGTCGTCGTCGTCGGCGCCGGCCACAACGGCCTGGTGGCGGCGGCCTACCTGGCCCGCGCGGGCGTGTCGACCCTCGTCCTGGAGCGGCTGGACCACACCGGTGGGGCGGCCGTCTCGGCGCAGGCGTTCCCCGGTCACCCGGCGCGGCTGTCGCGGTACTCCTACCTCGTCTCGCTGATGCCCGAGCGGCTGATCGCCGATCTCGGCCTCGACCTGCGGCTCGCCTCGCGGTCGGTCGCGTCGTACACCCCGACGATGCGCGGCGGACAGCCGGGCGGGCTGCTCGTGGAGCGCCAGGCCGGCGACCGGACCGCGGAGTCGTTCCGGGCGCTGACCGGTGGGTCCGCCGAGCAGGAGGCGTGGGACCGCTTCTACGCAGAGGTCGGCGACCTCGCCGCCGCCGTCGCCCCGACCCTGCTCGAGCCTCTGCCGCTGGAGAAGCAGGTCCGCGACAAGGTCTCCCCCGAGACCTGGCGGGACTTCGTGACGACCCCGCTCGGCGAGACGATCGAGGCCCGCTTCGCCGACGACACCGTGCGCGGCGTCGTCGCGACCGACGCGCTGATCGGCACCTTCGCCTCGATGCGCGACGCCTCGCTCGTGCAGAATCGCTGCTTCCTCTACCACCTGGTCGGCAACGGGACCGGCGAGTGGCGGGTCCCCGTCGGCGGCATGGGCGCCGTCACCGACGCGCTGGCCCGGGCCGCGACCGACGCGGGTGCCGAGATCCTCACCGGCGCCGGGGTCAGCGCGATCCACGCCGGCGAGGGCGGGGCCGAGGTGGTCTGGGACGACGCCGACGGCTCGCACACCGTCGCCGCGCGCCACGTGCTCGCCAACGTCGCCCCGTGGGTGCTGCGCATCCTGCTCGGCCAGGGCGAGGACGCCACGACCAAGCCGATCGGCTCGCAGCTGAAGATCAACATGCTGCTCGACCGGCTGCCCCGCCTGCGTTCGGGCGTCGACCCCGAGGTCGCCTTCGCCGGCACGCTCCACATCGCGGAGGACTACACCCAGCTCGAGGCGGCGTACGCCGACGCGGCCGCCGGCCGGATGCCCGCGGTGCTGCCGGGCGAGATCTACTGCCACTCCCTGACCGACCCGTCGATCCTGGGCTCGGCCGCCGCCGGAACGCACACGCTGACCTACTTCGGCGTCCACACGCCGGCAAGCCTCTTCGACGCCGACCCGGCGGCCGCGAAGGACCTCGCCGTACGCCGTGCACTCGAGTCGCTCAACGAGCACCTCGTCGACCCGATCGAGTCCTGCCTGGCGACGGACGGCGACGGCAGGCCGTGCCTGGAGGCGAAGATCCCGCAGGACATCGAGCGCGACCTCGCCATGCCCGGAGGTCACATCTTCCACGGAGACCTCGACTGGCCGTGGGCACCCAACCGGGCGCGCCTGGACACCCCGGCGCAGCAGTGGGGCGTCCAGACCGACGTCGACTCCGTGCTGGTCTGCGGCTCGGGATCGCGCCGCGGCGGGGCCGTCTCCGGGCTCGGCGGACACTCCGCCGCGCAGGCCGTCCTGGCCTCGATCTGACCCCTCGATCCGCCCGGCACCCGCGGGGTGCTCGCCGATTTTTCCCGGGGGTCACCCGCTGGTAGAGTTCACGTCGCTTCAGGGGGACCTGGAGCGGAGCGCCATTAGCTCAATTGGCAGAGCAGCTGACTCTTAATCAGCGGGTTCGGGGTTCGAGTCCCTGATGGCGTACAAACCCGAAGGCCAGGACGCATCACACGTCCTGGCCTTCTTCCTTGCCCACGGTTCTGCCGCGGTTCTGCGACGGTTCGCGGTCTCGGGCCACGCGTCCCTGGACGCCGGGTCGCGCATACCGCCGACGACGGGAACAGCCGGGACTGGTGGCCGGCATCACCCGCGGCGGGTGATGCCCGGCAGGGGCACGGAGAGCATCGTGCTTGATCAAGGACCGTCCACCTGGGGCGTGGCTCGGGCACCGCGCTCGCACGAGAGGCGCGAGGATGAGTCGTACGGTCGGTATCCACTCCACCGGTCTCGGCCGGGTCATCCGTACGGTCAGCGACGCCACAGGACGCTCGCAGGATGAGGTCGTGGCCGTGGCTCTCGCAACGAGTGCAGCAATGGTGTCCGTGGCCGTGTGGCGAGGCATCACCTGGGCCACCGCAACCTTGACGGATGTGAAGGCGCGGCCGGCTCCGCTGGCACGAGGCCGCGGGTAGGCCGGCAGCGAATCTGAGTGGCGCCGTTCCCATCCAGGCGGCGAGCACCCCGACTCGACGCCAGGGTGATCCCTGATGGTGCCCGCCTCCCAGCGCGAGGAGTCTGGGCACATGACGAGCACCGCGACGAGCTGGGACTACCGCGTATCGGACGCTGACCGCGATCGCGTCCTCGAGCGGCTCAAGACGGCGTACGTCGAAGGGCGGCTGGAGCGCGCCGACTTCGATCAGCGGCTGGATCGGGCCATGGCCGCTCGGACGTCTGCCGAGCTCGCCGCCGTCACTCGCGACCTGGAGCCCGGGTGGACGGCGAGGGCGGTGGGGCTCGCGCCGCCGACCGGTGAGGAGCGGGTGATCGGTGCACTCGCCCACGCGACCGGCATCGTGCCGATCGCCGTGCTGCCGGCTCTCATCATGACGAAGACCCGGTCGCCCTACGTGCGCCATCACGCCGCCGGCGCGCTCAACTTCCAGCTCACGCTGTTGCTCGTCACGCTGGTGACCTTCGGCCTCGGCGCCATCCTCTATGCGGTCGCGTGGCTGTTTGCCGCTGCCGCAGGTGTGGTCGCTCTGACCGGCTCCACCTTCCGCTACCCCTGGGTGCTGCGCCCCTTCGGGCGCGGCGGCCCCTACCCCACGTGAGAGTCCTGAGAAGTCGGCTTCCGAGGTTTCCTCTGGTTCGGGGTTCGAGTCCCTGCTGGCCTACAACCCGAAGGCAGGGACGCATCCCACGTCCTGGCCTTCGTCGTTCCGGGCCCTGCGGAGCCAGGTCGACTCAGCCCACAGCCCACAGCCGGAGCGTCCGGACCTCCGACTCCTCGCGCTGCTGGCGGCGCAGCTCCTCGAGAGGAGCGCGCAACGACTCCGCCCGGGCACGCACTGCCCGAGCGCGCACCCGCGTCTCCTCAGCCGTCGCCCGGGAGTCGAGGGCTCGTCCCCGTGCGTCCTCGGCGGTCTGCCAGGACTCTCGGATGAGGGCAGCGGTCACGGGGCCGTCAACCCGCACTCCGTCCACCTACCCGGGTGCGAGCCGCGCAAACTGACAACACCACCCATGTCACAGCCGGACCCGCCGTCTCGTCTCGGGTGAGAGCGTGTACCCGGAGGAGAGGCAGACCGACATGACCCGGATCGAGGAGTTCGAGGAGCTGCGACCGCTGCTCTTCTCGATCGCGTACCGGATCCTCGGCAGCGTCAGCGAGGCCGAGGACGCGGTCCAGGAGACGTGGCTGCGCTACGAGGGCACACCCACCCAGCCGTCGTCCCCCAAGGCGTTCCTCTCCGCGGTCGTCACCCGGATCTCGATCGACGTGCTTCGCTCTGCCCGGTCGCGGCGCGAGACGTACGTCGGCGAGTGGCTCCCCGAGCCCCTGCTGGCCGACCCGTACGAGGACCCGGAGCGCTCGGCGGAGCTCGCCGACTCGGTGTCGATGGCGGCGCTGCTCCTGCTCGAGCGGCTCAGCCCGCTGGAGCGCGCGGTGTTCGTGCTGCGGGAGGTCTTCGGCTTCAGGTTCGCCGAGGTCGCAGCCGCCGTCGGCCGGTCGGAGCCGGCGTGCCGGCAGCTCGCCGTACGCGCCCGCAACCACATGGACGCCGGCCGACCCCGCTTCGACGCCGACCGACGGGAGCGGGAGGAGCTGGCGGACCGGTTCTTCGACGCGCTTCGCGACGGGGACGTCGACGGGTTGCGCGAGCTGCTCGCTGCGGACGCCCAGGTGGTCGGCGACGGCGGCGGCAAGGCGCCGGCGCTCGCCCGGACCGTCGTGGGAGCCGACAACGTCGCGCGGCTGCTGGCGGCGGTCGCCCCGCGACTGACCGTGACCGAGCTCCATGTGGAACGCCACGACCTGAACGGACAGCCCGGCGCGATCATCCGCGACCGCGCCGATCGGGTCGCCAGCACGCTCACGCTCGAGATCCTCGACGGCCGCATCCAGACGGTCCGCTCGACGTCCAACCCGGACAAGCTCGGTCACCTCGGCCCCGTGGTGGACGGCTGGGCGCTCGCCGAGGCGTTCAAGCGGGCGCGGCGCGCCGGATCCTGACGCGGAGGCGCCGCTGCTCCTACGATCGGCTCGTGATGGAGAACCGGTGGTCGATCGGCTCGCACAACAGCGTGCTGTCGCTGTGGTCGGACGGGTCGGTGCTGAGCATCGCCTCGGTCGGGTCCGTGGCGTCGCTCGGGAGCATCGGCTCGTTCGCGTCGCTCGGCTCGTTCGGCTCCTCGATGAGCCGCTTCTCCCTCCTCTCGTCGCAGAGCGACGGCTCGGTGCTCTCCCACCAGGCACAGCGGTCGATCCTGTCCGCCCAGAGCCGGCTCGGCAGTGGCGCCTACCAGGCCCGCGGCGAGCTGCCGCCCGTCGCCGCACCGGCCATCGCTCTCGCAACGCTGGCGATCGGCTGGGCGACGTACGCCGTCGTCCGGCGTACCTGGTCGGGCGCCTGATCCGCGTCCGCCGCCGCATGTCCCGGGGCCGCTCGGGCACATCTCAGGCATGGTGCTGAGATCCGTCTGGTGGGACCGCAACGAGCCGCCGCCGGCGGGGCCCGCGCAGCTGAGCGGCGAGTGGGACGTCATCGTTATCGGCGCCGGGATCACCGGACTGACGACGGCGGCCCTGCTCGCGCGCGCCGGGCGCTCGGTCGCGGTGGTCGAGGCGCGGTACGTCGGCGCCGGCACCACCGGCGGGAGCACCGCCAAGATCAGCGTCCAGCAGGGCACCCAGTTCTCGCGGATCGCCCGACGGCACCGGCCGTCGGTGCTGCGGTCGTACGCCGAGGCCAATCGCGAGGGGCTGGGCTGGCTCGACCGGTTCTGCCGAGAGCACGACGTCCGGTGCGAGACGCGCGCGGCGTACACGTACGCGACCTCCGACCGGGGCGAGCACGCGGTCCGCTCCGAGCTCGGCGCCCTCCGCACGTCGGGCATCGAGGAGGCGGAGTGGGTCGACGACCCGCCGCTGCCCTTCCCGACGCGCGGGGCCGTGGTCGTCCCCGACCAGCGCCAGGTCGACCCGGTCGCCCTGGTGCACACGCTCGCGGCCGACGCACGCCGGCAAGGTGCCGTCATCGTCGAGGGTGACCGGGTACGCCGCGTCCATGGCCACAGGCCCGTCCGTGTCCGCACCCAGCGGGCCGGGGCGAGTGCGCGCGTCGTCGTGGTGGCGACCAACATGCCGATCCTGGACCGGGGCGGGTTCTTCGCCCGGGCGACCCCGCAGCGGTCGTACTCGATCGCGTTCCGCACCGACGGCCCGGCCGTCGACGGAATGTTCCTCTCCGCCGACGGGCCGACCAGGTCGCTCCGTGACGCCGCCGGCGGTGGGCTGCTCCTGGTCGGCGGTGACGGCCACCGCACGGGTGCCGCGACCTCGGAGCAACGGCACCTGGAGTCGCTGCGTGCCTGGACCCACGAGCACTTCCCGGGGGCGGACGAGTCGCACGCCTGGTCGGCGCAGGACTACACCCCGACGTCGGCCCTGCCGTACGCCGGGCCGATCCTGCCCGGCGCCGAGCACCTGCTCGTCGCCGGCGGCTACTCCAAGTGGGGCTTCACCAACGGCGTCGCCGCCGCACTGGCGATCGCGGGCCGCGTCCTCGGCGGGGAGCAGTCCTGGGCCGGCGCCTACGACCCGTGGGCCGCGCAGCGGCTCACGGGCCTACCGGGCGCCACGCTCGCGAACACCGAGGTCGGCCTCGAGCTCGCGGGTGGCTGGCTGCGGGCGCTCACCCACCGGGTCGGCCCCGACCACGGTGTCTCTCCGGTCTGCACCCACCTGGGCGGGGTGGTGCGCTGGAACGACGCCGAGCACAGTTGGGACTGCCCCCTGCACGGATCGCGGTTCGAGCCCGACGGCGACGTGCTCGAGGGCCCGGCGACCTGCGGGCTGCGGCGTCGCCGGACGTAACTCGTCCGTGCCGGGCCTCGTTGGCCCGGGCATGACGAAGCGCAGCCTGGCCCTGTCCATCGCCGCACTTCTCGCCGGCGCCGCCGTGCTCACCGGACCGGCAGCCGCCCCGTCGGCCGGG
This sequence comes from Nocardioides sp. GCM10030259, assembly GCF_042666375.1. Classification (NCBI taxonomy): domain Bacteria; kingdom Bacillati; phylum Actinomycetota; class Actinomycetes; order Propionibacteriales; family Nocardioidaceae; genus Nocardioides; species Nocardioides sp. GCM10030259. The sequence goes on from NZ_JBHTDF010000005.1 coordinate 486,011, forward strand.
GAACCACGACCTCCGCTGCGTTGGGCCGCTGCCGGCTCCGCCGAGATCCACCCGGGCACCCAGATGTACACCGCCGGCTCCCAGTGCTCCGCCAACTTCGTCTTCCGCGACCGCGCCCGGCGCGTGTACGTCGGGTACGCCGCGCACTGCGCCGGGAAGGGGCAGGCCACCGAGACCGACGGGTGCTCGACCGGCTCGGTCCCGCTCGGCACCAGGGTGACGTTCAACCGGGGCGGGACCATCTCCGGGGAGGGCAGCCGGATCGCCACCGGCCGCCTGGTGTACTCCTCCTGGCGCACGATGCAGCGGCTCGGCGAGGACGACCGCCAGGCGTGCGCCTACAACGACTTCGCACTGGTGCGGCTGAAGCGTGGTGACGCCGCGAAGGTGAACCCGTCGATCCCGTTCTGGGGCGGCCCGACCGGCATCGACACCGACGGCACCGCCGCCGGCGACC